>NZ_JBIUBE010000010.1:0-290076 GCF_044593395.1 Streptomyces sp. NPDC052301
CCCCGAAGGGCTTCATCGTTCGACTTGCATGTGTTAAGCACGCCGCCAGCGTTCGTCCTGAGCCAGGATCAAACTCTCCGTGAATGTTTACCGGTAATCCGGTGCACACACACGAGAGCGGAACCAAGAGGAGGAATAGTCCTCTCGGTTCACAGCGTCCTCGCTGTGTTTTTCAAAGGAACCTCGTCACGGTCGTGATGACCGTAGACGGGGTATCAACATATCTGGCGTTGATTTTTGGCACGCTGTTGAGTTCTCAAGGAACGGTCGCTTCCTTTGTACTCACCCTCTCGGGCTTTCCTCCGGGCTTCCCTTCGGTGTTTCCGACTCTATCAGATCTTTTCTCGATCCGATTTCCTCGGTGCTTTCCAGGTTACCGCTCTCGCGGCTTCCTTTCCGGCGGTTCCGACTTTATCAGAAGTTCTGAGTCGGTTTTCCCGCCCCGTCCGGGCACATGTGTCCAGCGCGTGAAGTGCTGGGGTTCCCGGTTGGGCGGAGCCGTAAACGTACTGGAGCGGGGCGCCCCGATGCAAATCGAGGTGCCCCGCTCGGGTCACAACCCGACGGGTCGTCAGACCTCCACGACCACCGGCAGGATCATCGGCCTGCGGCGATAGGTGTCCGAGACCCACTTGCCGAGGGTGCGGCGGATGAGCTGCTGGAGCTGGTGGGGCTCCACCACACCGTCCTGCGCGGAGCGCTCCAGCGTTTCCGTGATCTTCGGGAGGACGTCGGCGAAGGCCGAGTCCTCGATGCCGGAGCCGCGGGCCTGGACGTGCGGGCCGCCGGTGATCTTGCCGGTGGAGGAGTCCACCACCACGAAGACCGAGATGATGCCCTCGTCGCCGAGGATCTTGCGGTCCTTGAGGGCCGGCTCGCCGACGTCACCGACGGAGAGGCCGTCGACGTAGACGTAACCCGCCTGGACCTTGCCGGAGATCTTTGCCTTGCCCTCGACCAGGTCGACCGCCACGCCGTCCTCGGCGATGACGATCCGGTCGTGCGGGACACCCGTGAGGGCGCCCAGCTCGGCGTTGGCGCGCAGGTGGCGCCATTCGCCGTGGACAGGCATGAGGTTCTTCGGGCGGCAGATGTTGTAGAAGTACAGCAGCTCGCCCGCGGACGCGTGGCCGGAGACGTGCACCTTGGCGTTGCCCTTGTGGACGACGTTGGCGCCCCAGCGGGTCAGGCCGTTGATCACGCGGTAGACCGCGTTCTCGTTCCCGGGGATGAGGGAGGACGCGAGGATGACCGTGTCGCCGTCGACGATCCGGATCTGGTGGTCCCTGTTGGCCATCCTCGACAGCGCCGCCATCGGTTCGCCCTGGGAGCCCGTGCAGACCAGGACCACCTCGTGGTCGGGCAGGTCGTCCAGTGTCCTGACGTCGACCACCAGGCCCGGCGGGACCTTCAGGTAGCCGAGGTCGCGGGCGATGCCCATGTTGCGGACCATGGAGCGGCCGACGAAGGCGACCCGGCGGCCGTACTCGTGGGCGGCGTCCAGGATCTGCTGGATGCGGTGGACGTGGCTGGCGAAGCTCGCCACGATGATCCGCTTGCGGGCGCTTGCGAAGACCTGCCGCAGGACGTTGGAGATGTCGCGCTCGTGCGGGGTGAAGCCCGGGACCTCGGCGTTCGTGGAGTCGGAGAGGAGAAGGTCGATGCCCTCTTCGCTCAGCCGTGCGAAGGCGTGCAGGTCGGTGAGGCGGTTGTCCAGCGGGAGCTGGTCCATCTTGAAGTCGCCGGTGTGGACGACCATGCCGGCGGGGGTGCGGATGGCGACCGCGAGGGCGTCCGGGATGGAGTGGTTGACGGCGACGAACTCGCAGTCGAAGGGGCCGATGCGCTCGCGGTTGCCCTCGGCCACCTCGAGCGTGTACGGGCGGATCCGGTGCTCCTGGAGCTTGGCCTCGATCAGCGCGAGGGTCAGCTTGGAGCCGATCAGAGGGATGTCCGGCTTCTCGCGGAGCAGGAACGGGACGCCGCCGATGTGGTCCTCGTGGCCGTGCGTGAGGACGATGCCCTCGATGTCGTCGAGGCGGTCCCGGACGGACGAGAAGTCCGGCAGGATCAGGTCGATTCCGGGCTGCTCCTCCTCGGGGAAGAGCACTCCGCAGTCGACGATCAGCAGACGGCCGCCGTACTCGAAGACCGTCATGTTTCGGCCGATCTCACCGAGGCCGCCGAGCGGGGTGACCCGCAGACCCCCCTCGGGGAGCGGCGGAGGCGGGCCGAGTTCAGGATGCGGATGACTCAAAAGACTCTCCTCACCACGCGCGCCACGTACCGGTCGGGCACGTGGCGCGCATGACGTTCGTGCAGAAGCAGTTGTCGTTGTCGTGTGCAGGCACCGGTGGCCTGCATATGCGGTTGTTCTTCAGTTGTGAAGCAGGTGAGGCCCTGAGAGGCCGGGTGGTGCGAAGTCTGTTGCTAGAGCTGTACCCCGCCTGCGGCAAGATCGATCTTGAGCTGGGCGATCTCCTCGGGCGAGCACTCGACCATGGGCGAGCGCAGCGGGCCGGCGGGAAGACCCTGCAGGGCGAGGGCGGCCTTGGTGGTCATGACGCCCTGGGTGCGGAACATGCCGGTGTAGACCGGGAGCAGCTTCTGATGGATCTCGGTGGCCTTGACGACGTCACCGGAGACGTGGGCGTCCACGAGGGCGCGCAGGTCGGGGGTGACCAGGTGGCCGACGACCGAGACGAAGCCGACCGCGCCCACGGAGAGCAGCGGGAGGTTCAGCATGTCGTCGCCGGAGTACCAGGCGAGGCCGGACTGGGCGATGGCCCAGCTGGCCCGGCCGAGGTCGCCCTTGGCGTCCTTGTTGGCGACGATGCGGGGGTGCTCGGCGAGCCGGACGAGGGTCTCGGTGTTGATCGGGACGCCACTGCGGCCGGGGATGTCGTAGAGCATGACCGGCAGGCCGGTGGCGTCGGCGACGGCCGTGAAGTGGCGGTACAGGCCCTCCTGCGGGGGCTTGTTGTAGTACGGCGTGACGACCAGGAGGCCGTGTGCGCCGATCCGCTCGGCCTCGCGGGCCAGCTCGATGCTGTGGTGGGTGTCGTTGGTTCCGACGCCTGCGACGACGTGGGCGCGGTCGCCGACGGCCTCCAGGACGGCTCGTACCAGGTCCGATTTCTCCGCGTCGCTGGTGGTGGGGGACTCGCCGGTGGTGCCGTTGATGATCAGGCCGTCGTTGCCTGCGTCCACCAGGTGGGCGGCGAGCCGCTGCGCGCCGTCGAGGTCGAGTGCGCCGTCCGCCGTGAAGGGCGTGACCATGGCGGTGAGGACCCGCCCGAAGGGGGTCTGCGGAGTCGAGGTCGGAGCCATGGGTAACACGCTACTCGGTGCTCCCTGCGTGGTCTGCCCTCGGGGGGTCGGGTAAGTCCGGACAAATGCGGAGCCCGGCACTGCCTGCTCGGGGGTTCAAGCAGTGCCGGGTCCGTTTGATCAGGCTAGATGAACTTCTCTAAATGCCGCAATACGGACACTTCACCAGGCTGACCCGTACATCCGTTCCGGGCGTGGGAACAGGGCTTCGTTACGGGGCCACCCGTCCGTTCGCGTTGAAGGCGGCGTACGTCAGCGGCATGAGCTTGGCCCATTCCGCCTCCATCTTCTCGCCGACCATCTCGATCTCCCGCTGCGGGAAGGACGGCACCTTGGCCAGCTCGTGCTGGGTGCGCAGGCCGAGGAAGTGCATCAAGGAGCGGGCGTTGCAGGTGGCGTACATCGAGGAGAAGAGCCCGACGGGCAGGGCCGCGCGGGCGACCTCGCGGGCGACTCCCTCGGCGAGCATCTTCTGGTAGGCGGCGTACGCCTGCTCGTACGACTCCCGCAGGGTGTCGCTGACCGCCTCGTGCTGGGCCGGGGTGCCCTCGACGAAGACGTACTTGCCGGGGCGGCCCTCCTGGACGAGCTTGCGGGAGGCGTCGGGGACGTAGAAGACGGGCTCGAGCTCCCGGTAGCGACCCGACTCCTCGTTGTACGACCAGCCGACCCGGTGCCGCATGAACTCGCGGAACACGAAGATCGGGGCGCTGACGAAGAAGGTCATCGAGTTGTGCTCGAACGGACTGCCGTGCCGGTCGCGCATCAGGTAGTTGATCAGGCCCTTGGAGCGCTCGGGGTCCTTCTTCAGCTCGTCCAGGGACTGCTCGCCGGCGGTCGAGACACGGGCGGCGAAGAGGACGTCGGCGTCCGAAGCGCTGGACTTCACCAGCTCGACGGTGACGTCGCTGCGGAACGTGAGCGACTCGGGGGTGGTCACGGGGGTTGGGGTCCTTCCCATCACTTCTTAGGTTCGCGCCCACCTTACGGGGCACCCGCCCCGGCCACGGCAGTGCATGGCCTCAAAAATCCCACCACGGATTTTTTCCGACATGGGCACCTTTTGTGTCACTCGAGCGTCTGTATCGGTGAGGCCTGCACGTTCGACCCCGACTCCCGAGAGGAGAGGCAACCGCGATGTTCCGTCGGCGCGAGCCCGTACCCTTCGCCTTCCTGGCAGAGGCTGACCGGTTCCGCAGCAATGTCACTCCCCCGCCCCGTCCGCGGGCGTCCTTCGGTGAGATAGCCGGGCGCTGGCTGCTGGGTCTCACCCTCGTCGCCGGGCTCGTGGGCGCTCTGATGCTCGGCATGCCGGCGCTGTCCACCCCGTCCGGTACGCCGGTGCAGCAGTCCCAGGCGTCCCAGGGGCACTGACCCGTCCCGCTGACCCTTCCGGACGCTCCAGGCTGGTGGGCGGGAACACGGCCGGATAGCCTCACCGGGCACAGCCCACGCGAGGACCGAGTGAGGACCAGCCGTGCCCCTGCCCTTCCTGACGGCCGACCGCACCTTCGAGGCGGCCTCCGAGAGCGCGCTGCCGTACGACGATCCCGACCGCTGGCGGCGGCCTTACCGCCCCGGTCCCTGGCGGGTGGCCATGGCCGCGCTGGGGTTGCTGCTGGCCTCGTTCGTGCTGTTCGGTGCGGTCCTCATCGCCCTGACCGGCTCGGTCTCCTCCGCCGGCGCGGTCCTGGGCGCGGGTCTGGCGCTCATCGCCGGTGCGCTGCGGTTGCTGCGCATGGGGGTGTGGGTGAGCGGGCGAGGACTGCGGCAGGTTCGCTTCCTGGTGACGCGGACGGTGCCCTGGGCTCGGGTGGCGTCCCTGCGGACGGTGCAGCAGCCGGTGCGGTGGGTGGGGTTGCCGCGGACGGTGCAGGGGCAGGCCCTGGTGCTCGTCCGCAAGGATCCGGGCGCCGGTGATGCGCCGCCGCTGCTGACCACGCACACGCTGGACTTCCTGGGGCGTCCGTCGGCCTTCGACCGGGCGGCGGACGTGGTGGAGGCGTGGGCGGCGGAGTGCGGGCGCGGCTGAGCCTTTGGCTCTCTCCGGCCACGCGGAAGCGGTGCCACGGAGCCGACCGAGCCGTCGACCCTGTGCCGTCGGCGGGTGTCAGGCCTGGACAGGCTTTCCGTCGTGCAGGGCGATGGCCCTCTGCATCGCCTTGCGGGCGCGTGGGGTGTCGCGGGCGTCGTGGTAGGCCACGGCCAGGCGGAACCAGCAGCGCCAGTCGTCGGGGGACGCCTCGGTCTCGGCCTTGCGCTTGGTGAACACCTCGTCGGCCGAGTCGCGGTCGATCCGGCCGCTCGGGAGACGCCGTAGCTCGTCCACGGGCAGGCCGCCCTCGGCGTCGAGTTCGGTGGCGAGGGCGTTGGCCCGGCGGACGAACTGGGTGTTCTTCCACAGGAACCACAGGCCGATGACCGGCAGGATCAGCACCGCCACCCCGAAGGTGACGGTGACGACCGTGCCGGACTGGATGAGCATCACGCCGCGGCTGCCGACCAGGACGAAGTAGAAGACGAGGACGGCGGCCGTGACGAGGTAGGTGATCTTCGCGCGCATGACGAGGGGGCTCAGCTCAGGTCGAGGAAGTGTTCCAGGCCGAAGGTCAGGCCCGGAGTGGTCACCACGCGGCGGGCGCCGAGCAGGATGCCCGGCATGAAGCTGCTGTGGTGCAGGGAGTCGTGGCGGACGGTGAGGGTCTCGCCCTCGCCGCCGAGCAGCACCTCCTGGTGAGCCAGGAGACCGCGCAGGCGGACGGCGTGGACCGGGATCCCGTCGACGTTCGCGCCGCGCGCCCCGTCCAGGGCCGTCACCGTGGCGTCCGGTGCCGGGGCGGTGCCGGCCGCCCGGCGGGCCTCGGCGATGAGCTGGGCCGTGCGCGTGGCGGTGCCGCTGGGCGCATCCACCTTGTTCGGGTGGTGCAGCTCGACGACCTCGACGGACTCGAAGTACGGCGCGGCGATCTGCGCGAACTTCATGGTCAGTACGGCCCCGATGGAGAAGTTCGGCGCGATGAGCACGCCGGTCTCCGGGGACTCGGCGAGCCAGCCCTTCAGCTGCGCGAGGCGCTCCTCGGTCCAGCCCGTCGTCCCGACGACCGCGTGGATGCCGTGGCGGACGCAGAAGTCCAGGTTGTCCATGACCGAGTCGGGTGTGGTCAGCTCGACGGCGACCTGGGCACCGGCCGCCGTCAGCGTCTCCAGCGTGTCGCCCCGGCCGAGGGCGGCGACCAGCTCCATGTCCTCGGCGGCCTCGACCGCCCGGACCGCCGCGGACCCGATCCGGCCCTTGGCACCGAGGACCGCCACGCGCAGCTTGCTCATCTTTTGTGCTTCCTTACCGAAGACGGAGGGGTTAGGCGACGGCGTCGTGCAGCCGCCCGGCCTGCTTGTCCTTCAGCGGGCCGATGACCGACAGCGACGGGCGCTGTCCCAGGATGTCGCGGGCGACCGAGCGGACCTCGTCCGGGGTGACCGCGGCTATCTTCGCCAGCAGGTCGTCGACGGACATCTGCTCGCCCCAGCACAGCTCGCTCTTGCCGATACGGTTCATCAGCGCGCCGGTGTCCTCCAGGCCGAGGACGGTGGAGCCCTGGAGCTGACCGATGGCGCGGCCGATCTCGTCGTCGGTCAGGCCGTTGGCCGCGACGTGGTCGAGTTCGTCCCGGCAGATCCTCAGCACGTCGTGCACCTGGCTCGGCCGGCAGCCGGCGTAGACGCCGAACAGGCCGCAGTCGGCGAAGCCCGAGGTGTACGAGTACACGCTGTAGGCGAGGCCCCGCTTCTCCCGGACCTCCTGGAAGAGGCGGGAGGACATGCCGCCGCCGAGGGCGGTGTTGAGCACGCCCATGGCCCAGCGGCGGTCGTCGGTGCGGGCGATGCCGGGCATGCCCAGCACCACGTGCGCCTGCTCGGTCTTGCGGCCGAGCAGCTCGACCTTGCCGGCGGTGCGGATCGTACGGCTGCCCTGGCGCGGGCCGATGGGCGTCACGTCCGAGCTCGTGAAGGCGCCCGCCTTCTCGAAGGCCGCGCGGACCTGTCGTACGACCTTGTTGTGGTCGATGTTGCCGGCGCAGGCGACCACGAGGTGGGTCGGGTCGTAGTGCTTCTTGTAGAAGCGGCGGATGCGGTCGGCGGTGAGGGCGTTGACCGTGTCGACCGTGCCGAGGACCGGGCGGCCGAGGGCGTTGCTGCCGAACATGGTGTGCGCGAAGAGGTCGTGCACACAGTCGCCCGGGTCGTCCTCGGTCATGGCGATCTCTTCGAGGATCGCGCCGCGCTCGACGTCGACGTCCTCCTCGAGGATCAGCGATCCGGTCAGCATGTCGCAGACGACGTCGATGGCGAGCGGCAGGTCGGTGTCGAGCACGCGTGCGTAGTAGCACGTGTACTCCTTGGCCGTGAAGGCGTTCATCTCGCCGCCGACGGCGTCGAGGGCGGCGGAGATGTCCAGCGCGCTGCGCCGGGAGGTGCCCTTGAAGAGCAGGTGCTCCAGGTAGTGCGTGGCGCCGTTCAGGGCCGGGGTCTCGTCGCGGGAGCCGACGTGCGCCCAGATGCCGAAGGTGGCGGAGCGGACCGAGGGCAGGGTCTCGGTGACGATGCGCAGGCCGCCCGGGAGGGTGGTCTTGCGGACCGTGCCGATGCCGTTCTGGCCCTTGATCAGGGTTTGGGTACGGGCGACGGCCCGCGCCTCCGAAGAGGGGCGGGCCGTCACCTTGGAGCTACGGGACGTCACTGCTCGGCGTCGTCCTTCGAGGTCTCGTCGGTGCCTTCCTCGCCCTCGATCACCGGAACGAGGGAGAGCTTGCCGCGGGAGTCGATCTCGGCGATCTCGACCTGGACCTTCTGGCCCACGCCGAGGACGTCCTCGACGTTCTCCACGCGCTTGCCGCCGGCGAGCTTGCGGATCTGCGAGATGTGCAGCAGACCGTCCTTGCCGGGCAGCAGGGAGACGAACGCACCGAAGGTGGTCGTCTTGACGACCGTGCCCAGGTAGCGCTCGCCGACCTCGGGCATCGTCGGGTTGGCGATGCCGTTGATCGTGGCGCGGGCGGCCTCGGCGGCCGGGCCGTCGGAGGCGCCGATGTAGATCGTGCCGTCGTCCTCGATCGTGATCTCGGCGCCGGTGTCCTCCTGGATCTGGTTGATCATCTTGCCCTTGGGGCCGATGACCTCACCGATCTTGTCGACCGGGATCTTGACGGTGATGATCCGCGGAGCGTTCGGGGACATCTCGTCCGGACGGTCGATGGCCTCCATCATCACGTCGAGGATGTGCAGGCGGGCGTCGCGGGCCTGCTTGAGGGCCGCGGCCAGGACGGAGGCCGGGATGCCGTCCAGCTTGGTGTCGAGCTGGAGGGCGGTCACGAACTCCTTGGTGCCGGCGACCTTGAAGTCCATGTCGCCGAAGGCGTCCTCGGCACCGAGGATGTCGGTGAGGGTGACGTAGTGCGTCTCGCCCTCGATCTCCTGGGAGATGAGGCCCATGGCGATACCGGCGACGGGGGCCTTCAGCGGCACACCGGCGTTCAGCAGCGACATGGTGGAGGCGCACACCGAGCCCATGGACGTCGAGCCGTTGGAGCTCAGCGCCTCGGAGACCTGGCGGATCGCGTAGGGGAACTCCTCGCGCGTCGGCAGGACCGGCACGAGGGCGCGCTCGGCGAGGGCGCCGTGGCCGATCTCGCGGCGCTTCGGGGAGCCGACGCGGCCGGTCTCACCGGTGGAGTACGGCGGGAAGTTGTAGTTGTGCATGTAGCGCTTGCGGGTCACCGGGGAGAGGGTGTCCAGCTGCTGCTCCATGCGGAGCATGTTGAGGGTGGTGACGCCCAGGATCTGGGTCTCGCCACGCTCGAACACCGCGGAGCCGTGCACGCGCGGGATGGCCTCGACCTCGGCGGCCAGGGTGCGGATGTCGGTGACACCGCGGCCGTCGATGCGCTTCTTCTCCTTGATGACGCGCTCACGGACCAGGGTCTTGGTCAGCGAGCGGTACGCGGCGGAGATCTCCTTCTCGCGGCCCTCGAACTCCGGGAGCAGCTTCTCGGCGGCCAGACCCTTGACGCGGTCCAGCTCGGCCTCGCGCTCCTGCTTGCCGGCGATGGTGAGCGCCTGGGCGAGCTCGGGCTTGACGGCGGCGGTCAAGGCCTCGAGGACGTCGTCCTGGTAGTCCAGGAAGATCGGGAACTCGCCGACCGGCTTGGCGGCCTTGGCGGCGAGGTCGGACTGGGCGCGGCAGAGCACCTTGATGAAGGGCTTCGCGGCCTCCAGACCGGCGGCGACGACCTCCTCGGTCGGCGCCTCGGAACCGCCCTCGACCAGCTTGATGGTCTTCTCGGTGGCCTCGGCCTCGACCATCATGATCGCGACGTCGCCGTCCTCCAGGACGCGGCCCGCGACGACCATGTCGAAGACGGCGTCCTCGAGCTCGGTGTGCGTCGGGAAGGCGACCCACTGGCCGCGGATCAGCGCGACGCGGACGCCGCCGATCGGGCCGGAGAAGGGCAGGCCGGCCAGCTGCGTGGACGCGGACGCGGCGTTGATCGCCACGACGTCGTACAGGTGGTCGGGGTTGAGCGCCATGACCGTGCAGACGACCTGGATCTCGTTGCGCAGGCCCTTCTTGAAGGACGGGCGCAGCGGGCGGTCGATCAGACGGCAGGTGAGGATGGCGTCCTCGGAGGGACGGCCCTCGCGGCGGAAGAAGCTGCCGGGGATCTTGCCGGCGGCGTACATCCGCTCCTCGACGTCCACCGTGAGGGGGAAGAAGTCGAGCTGGTCCTTGGGGTTCTTGGAGGCGGTGGTGGCCGACAGCACCATGGTGTCGTCGTCCAGGTACGCCACGGCGGAGCCGGCGGCCTGCTTGGCCAGGCGGCCCGTCTCGAAGCGGATGGTTCGGGTACCGAAGGCGCCATTGTCGATGACTGCCTCGGCGTAGTGGGTCTCGTTCTCCACTAGCGTTTTCTCCGTTACGTATCGTCTTTCGTCCCTTGGCTGCCCGTGTGGCAGGGGGACTGCGGCGGAGAAGCGCGCCGTCTGGTGCGGGCCGGTCTTCGATCGAAGCACCCGGGGCTCGCTTCCCCCCGGGGGCCACTACCGAGGACCGGCGGCGGCGAGGTGCGCTTCTCCTCGTTCTGTCCTGCGTTCTGTTCTGCGTTGCGTGTCGTGCGTACTGCGATGTGCTACCACACTACAAAGCGCGTGTGACACTGCGCACGTTTCCGCACGTACGACGAAGGGAGCGGTCCCCGAGTGCTACGGGGAACCGCTCCCTTCACGGCGTCTTACTTGGCGCCCGCCGCACCGCGGCGGATGCCGAGGCGGTCGACCAGCGCACGGAAGCGCTGGATGTCCTTCTTCGCCAGGTACTGCAGCAGCCGGCGGCGCTGACCGACGAGGATCAGCAGGCCACGGCGGGAGTGGTGGTCGTGCTTGTGGGTCTTGAGGTGCTCCGTCAGGTCGGAGATCCGACGGGAGAGCAGAGCGACCTGGACCTCGGGGGAGCCGGTGTCACCCTCCTTGGTACCGAACTCGCCGATGATCTGCTTCTTCGTAGCGGCGTCGAGCGACACGCGTACTCCTCATTAGTCTGTCGAGTGCCACCGAGTGCCCCCGGTCTACGTCTCGGGGGAGCTTCCGTTACTCGGGAGGCGGGGATCCGCTGGGCGCGGCCTCCAGGGCGCTGGGCTC
The DNA here is from genome assembly GCF_044593395.1 of Streptomyces sp. NPDC052301. Lineage (NCBI taxonomy): Bacteria > Bacillati > Actinomycetota > Actinomycetes > Kitasatosporales > Streptomycetaceae > Streptomyces > Streptomyces sp. NPDC052301. The sequence goes on from NZ_JBIUBE010000010.1 coordinate 11,023, forward strand.
CGGGGGCGCGTACACAAACGGCCGTCAGCCAGGGTACCAGGAGGTGGCCGGCTTCTTTCCCCCGGTTCTCGAACCACCCGGGCGGGCCGTCACCGGCCACTAGGGTGAGCGCCGGCACCCGTACGCACCCCGGGAAGGGATCGCTGCAACGATGACGGAGACGGAAGCGGAGATCAAGGCGCGCAAGGAGCGGGAGCGGGACGAACTGTACGCGCTCGACATCTCGGGCGTCGCGTGGCACTGCGCGCCGGGTACGGAGGAGCACGAGGAGCGCGTCGAGATCGCGTACCTCCCCGCCGGGGCGGTGGCCATGCGTTCCTCGCTGGACCCCGCGACCGTGCTGCGCTACACCGAGGCGGAGTGGCGGGCGTTCGTGCTGGGGGCGCGGGACGGGGAGTTCGATCTGGAGCCGATGCCGCACAACGGGGGGCCGGCCGCGCAGTGAGCGGCGCGCACGGACGACGGCCGGGCCCCGGCTCCTGATGAGGAGCCGGGGCCCGGTGCCGTACCGCGGGGTGTGTGTCGCCGTGCCGTACCGCAGGGGCCAGTGCCCCGGTGCCGTGGTACGTGACGGGTTATTTGCTGGTCATCGCCCGCGCGGCCGCGTACACGTCGAAGACCGCCAGGGTGAGCGGGATCAGGGTCAGCAGGACGAAGCCCTCGCAGATCTCCAGGAAGCGGCCCCAGAACGGGGTGAGCCCGCCGCGCGAGAGGACCAGGCCGAGCGTCGTGACCAGGGCGGTGGCCGCGGCGATGACCGCGATCAGCCAGATGGTGCGGATGTCGAGGTCGGTGCGGTTGCCGGCGAGCGCCTCGAGCATCACGTGCCGCGGCGGGTTGAGGGCGAGACCGAGGCCGAGCAGGACCAGGGCGCCGAGGCCCGCGGCCAGGACGGGGGCGACCTGGGCGGTGTAGCGGAAGAGGCCGGCGCGCATGAGCATCGCGACGCCGGTGGCGAGCGCGAGCAGCTGGGCCCAGATGTCGTCGGAGAAGCCCAGGACGGACGAGGCGCCGACGGCGAGCAGCGCGCAGCCGCCGACCAGGCCGACGAGAAGTTCGTGGCCGCGCCGGGCCTGGGCCTCGATGCGCTCGGTGTCCACGGGCTCCGGCGCGGCGGACTCGGTGCCGTAGGCGGATCGGGGGGTGCCGCTGCTCGGGTTCTCGAAGCCGATCGGGAGCCGGGCGAAGCGCATGGACATGCCGGGCAGGAAGGCGAGGGCACCCACGGCGACGGGCGCGCACAGGCCGGCCATCTCGGTCGCGGACCAGTGGGTGAGGGTCGCGACGAACACCACGACGAGGGCGACCGCCGAGGCGAACACGAAGGACACGAACGGGCCGTCGCCGTGCGGGGAGCACAGGGCGAGGACGAGGGCGGCGACGAGGACGGCCGCGCACGCCAGCAGGAACTGCAGTCTGCCGATGCCCTCGCCGTGGGTGAGCGGCAGCAGTCCACTGCCGGCGACGCCGATGTTGGGCAGCGCACCGAGGCCGAGGGCGACGGCCGAGCCGCGGTCGTCATAGACACGGGCGCGGACCGCGGAGAGCACGACGAGCAGGATGCCGGTGACGGCGGCGAGGATGCCGGCCAGTCCGTTCATGTCGTGGCGCGGGTCGGCGGTCCAGGCGACGAAGGCGAGGAGTGCCGGCAGCACTCCGCCGCCGACGAGGCCCGCGGCCCGGGTCAGTTCGCCGCTCCACAGCTTGTGCTGCTTGGTGACGGCGGTGGCGACGGCCTCGGCGACGTCGTCGAAGACGGCCGGCGGCAGCGACTCCGCGAACGGACGCAGCGTGAGGAGTTCGCCGTCGAGAATGCGCTGGGCGGCGAAGGAGCGGGCGCTGTCCAGCACGGTGCCGTCGGTACGGACGAGGTGGTACCCGACCGGGGCGCCCGTCTCGGGGCTCTGCTGGGACAGCCGGAGGATCTCCGGGTAGAGGTCGGCGACCGGGACGTCGTCGGGCAGCGCCACGTCGATGCGGCTGTCCGGTGCGACGATGGTGACCCGGCAGAAGCCGAGTCCGGTGCCGGACGCGGAAGGGGCTCCCGTCCCGGGTCCGCCGGTGGCGGCGGCCGTCATGCTCACCTGCTGCTCCCCCTCAGTGGTGGTGGTGCGTCTACTTCGTGAAGGTCTCGTGCCGGTTCGCCGCGTGCGCGGCGGCACGGGCGCCACGTGGCCGGATTCCTGGGGCGCACCCCTCCGAATTCGGGCGGGGTGTCCTGGTTTTTCCGGCCTGCTGGGCATGTGCTCACGCGAACACCCGGCACCCTACCGCTCACCCGTGTCGGGTGAACTCAGTAGGATCACGCGGCGGCCTGCGCCCGCCGGACACGGGGCGGTGGGCGGAAAGCCTGGGTCGGGCAAGGGAATTGGTGAGCGGTGAGCCAGATTGTCGTCAAGCGCCCTCCGAGGGCGCTGCCGTCCGAAGTGCCCACACAAGAGGTCGTTGTCGAGGCACCGCCCGAACTGCCGCGGGGGCATCAGGAGAGCGTGCTGATGCAGCTCCTGCCCACGCTGGGCATGGGCGGCTCGGTGGTGTTCTTCTTCACGAACGGTCAGCCGTTCATGAAGATCATGGGCATGATCATGATCGCCTCGACGGTGGGCATGTCCATCGCGATGGTGGTCCGTTTCCGCCGGGGCTCGCAGGGCCAACTGGCCGACATGCGCCGCGACTACCTCAGCTATCTGTCGCAGACGCGCAAGGCGGCCGTGGACACGGCCCGCACGCAGCGGGACGCGCAGTACTACCTGCACCCCGCCCCCGAGCAGCTGTGGGCGCTCGTCGCCGAGGGCAGCCGGGTGTGGGAACGGCGGCCGGGCGACGAGGACTTCGCGCACGTGCGCGTCGGCCTGGGCCCGCAGCCGCTGGCGACCCCGCTGGTCGCCCCGGAGACGGGGCCGGTTGAGCAACTGGAACCGCTGACCGCGGGCGCGATGCAGCGATTCGTCGCCTCGCACAACACCGTCGGCGATCTGCCGATGGCGGTGTCGCTGCGCGCCTTCTACCACGTCACGGTCAGCGGTGAGCCGCAGTCCGTACGGTCCTCCGCCCGCGCCCTCGTCGGCTCGCTGGCCTCGCTGCACTCCCCCGAGGACCTGGTCATCGCGGTGGCCGCGGGCCGGGAGGCGCTGCCGCACTGGGACTGGGCGAAGTGGCTGCCGCACGTACAGGCGTCCGGTGACATGGACGGCGCGGGCAGCCGCCGGCTGATCGGCACCGACCCGCGCGAGCTGGAGGACCTGCTGTCCGTCCGGCTGACCGGCCGCCCGCGCTTCCACCCGGGTGGCGCGCCGGTACTGGACGCACCGCACATCGTGCTCGTCCTGGACGACATCTCCCTGCTGCCGGACTCGGTGCTCGCCAACCCCGAGGGCCTGCAGGGCGTCACCGTCGTCGAGGTCGTGCCCGGCGAGCTCACGACGAGCGCCGGCGACCTGTCCGTCGTCGTACAACCGCGCCTGCTGCGCCTGGAGTCCGGACACGGCGAGGTCTACGAGGGCACCCCGGACGTCCTGTCGTACGAGTCCGCCGAGGCGCTGGCCCGGCAGCTGGCGCCGCTGCGCATGGCGTCCGGCGGCGACGACGACGAACCGCTGCTGGCAAACCTGGAGTTCACCGACCTCCTCGGTCTCGGTGACGCGGCCTCGGTCGACACCAAGCGGACCTGGCGCCCGCGCGCGCTCGCCGAACGGCTGCGGGTACCGATCGGTCTCGGCGAGGACGGCCGGCCCGTGATGCTGGACCTGAAGGAGGCCGCGCAGGAGGGCATGGGCCCGCACGGCCTGTGCGTCGGCGCCACCGGTTCCGGCAAGTCGGAACTGCTGCGCACCCTGGTGCTGGGCCTCGCGGTCACGCACTCCTCGGAGACCCTGAACTTCGTCCTCGCGGACTTCAAGGGCGGCGCGACCTTCGCCGGCATGGCGCAGATGCCGCACGTGGCGGCGGTCATCACCAACCTCGCCGACGACCTCACCCTGGTCGACCGCATGGGCGACTCGATCCGCGGTGAACTCAACCGCCGCCAGGAACTGCTGCGCGACGCGGGCAACTACGCCAACATCCACGACTACGAGAAGGCGCGCGCGGCCGGCGCCCCGCTCCAGCCGATCCCCTCCCTCGTCCTGGTGATCGACGAGTTCAGCGAGCTGCTGACCGCGAAGCCGGACTTCATCGAGATGTTCGTGCAGATCGGCCGTATCGGCCGTTCGCTGGGCGTGCACCTCCTGCTGGCCTCGCAGCGCCTGGAGGAGGGCCGGCTGCGCGGCCTGGAGACGTATCTGTCGTACCGCATCGGTCTGCGGACCTTCTCGGCGGCGGAGTCCCGCGCGGCCCTCGGTGTCCCGGACGCCTACGAGCTGCCGAACGTCCCCGGCTCCGGCTTCCTGAAGTACGGCACCGACGAGATGGTCCGCTTCAAGGCGGCGTACGTCTCCGGCGTCTACCGCACGGGCGGCCCGCGCACGGCCCTGACCGGCGGCAAGCTGCCGGTGGACAGGTGCCCGGTGCTGTTCACGGCCACCGAGGTGCCGGTGCGGTACGCGGCCATCCCGCAGCAGCGCACAGAGTCGGCCCCCGAGGTCGACGAGGCGCTGGCCGACACCGTCCTCGACGTGATCGTGCGCCGGCTGGAGGCGCAGGGTCCCGCGGCGCACCAGGTGTGGCTGCCGCCGCTGGAGAGCCCGCCGTCGCTGGACGCGCTGCTGCCCGGCCTCGCGGCGGTGCAGGGCCGCGGCCTGACTCAGCCGAACTACGAGGGCGCCGGCCGCCTGATCGTCCCGGCCGGCCTGGTCGACAAGCCGTACGAGCAGCGCCGTGACCGCCTGATGCTCGACTTCTCGGGCGCGGCGGGCCACATGCAGATCATCGGCGGCCCCCAGTCCGGCAAGTCGACGCTGCTGCGGTCGCTGATCTGTTCCTTCGCCCTCACCCACACCCCGCACGAGGTGCAGTTCTACGGGCTGGACTTCGGTGGCGGCGGTATGGCGGCGGTGGACGGCCTGCCGCACGTCGGTGGCATCGCCTCCCGCCTCGACCCCGAACGCGTCCGCCGCACGGTCTCCGAGGTGTACGGCGTCCTGACCCGCCGCGAGGAGTACTTCCGCACGGCCGGCATCGCCTCGATCGCCGACTTCCGCACCCGCCGCGCCCGCGGCGACATCTCGGTGACGGACCAGCCGTGGGGCGACGTCTTCCTCGTCATCGACGGCTGGGGCAACTTCCGTACGGACTACGAGGCCCTGGAACCGGCGGTCCTGGACATCGCCGCACGCGGCCTCGGCTACGGCATCCACGTGATCATCACGGCGTCGCGCTCGATGGAGGTCCGTGCCAACCTCAAGGACCACCTCATGAACCGTCTCGAGCTGCGCCTCGGCGACGTCATGGACTCCGAGATCGACCGCAGGGTGGCGGCGAACGTCCCCGCGGGCGTCCCGGGCCGCGGCCTGTCCCCGCAGAAGCTGCACTTCATGGCGGCGGTCCCGCGCATCGACGGCCTCACGTCCGACACCGACCTGGCCGAGGCCACGGCGGCGCTCACCACCGAGGTCGGCCGCCACTGGCAGGCACCGGGTGCCCCGAAGGTCCGCCTGCTGCCGCGCCAGCTGGAGGCCGTGCAACTCCCGCCGGGCGACCGCTTCCCGCAGCGGGGCATCGCCTTCGCGCTGGACGAGGAGGCCCTGGAGCCGGTGTTCCTGGACTTCGACCAGGACCCGTTCTTCCTCATCTTCGGCGAGAGCGAGTCCGGCAAGTCCAACCTGCTGCGACTGCTCATCAAGCAGCTGACGCTGCGCTACAGCGGCGACGAGGCGAAGTTCTTCGTCGTCGACAACCGGCGCTCGCTGCTGGACATCACGCCCGCCGGCCACTTGGCGGAGTACATCCCGATGTCCAGCCAGATGGACCACCACATGACGGCCCTGGCCGACCTCATGCAGCGCCGCACCCCCACGGCCGACGTCACCCCGCAGCAGCTGCGGGACCGGAGCTGGTGGCGGGGTCCGCAGGTCTACGTCGTCATCGACGACTACGACCTCGTCTCCACGTCCAGCGGCAACCCGCTCAGCGGCCTGACGGAGATGCTGCCGTTCGCCCGCGACGTCGGCGTCCGCTTCATCATCGCCCGCTCCTCGGCGGGCGCGGGCCGCGCCTCCTACGAGCCGTTCATGCAACGCATGAAGGAACTCGGCGCCCAGGGAATCGTCCTGGCGGGCGACCCGGCGGAGGGTGACATCCTGAACGGGGTCCGGCCCCGGCCTATGCCGGCGGGACGAGGCATCTTCGTCTCCCGGAAGCGGGGGAAGCCGTTGGTTCAGACGGGGTTGGTGGATGTGGAGTACTGAGGTACGTCTTTCCAGTATTGACGAAACTCCCGTCCGCGGACGGGGCACGGGGAAAACGGGGAGGGACCGCGCATGGCCTGGGACGAGTGGGAGCAGTTGAAATCAGAGGCCGCAAAGGGCCCGTCGGCACACATGCAGTTGAACCAGCTGGCCCCGGCAGGCGGCGGGGGCGGTGAGAGCACGCGCGGTGACCTCACCGTGCACCAGACGGACCTGGCCGCGATCGGGTCTGCGGCGCATGACCTGTTCCAGGAATTCGGCCGGTACAGCGATCACGCACGGATCGCCTCCATGAAGGCAGCCGGAGGGCTGAAGAGCCAGGGCTTCGCTCTGGGCTCCGCCCTCGACCATGTCGCCGAGCACTGGGTCGACCAGGTGCAGACCCTTCTCGACGCCTGCGCTCACATCTCCAACCACATGCGCTACACCAAGAACCAGCACGCGGCCGACGATTCCTACATCGGCGGAACCCTCAGCAGCATCTCCCAGCTCGACAAGGGCTTCGACGAGCGGAAGGACGGCTGACGACGGTGGATCTCGACGCACTGCGCCACGGCAACTTCTCGCAGCTCGGTGAGGCCATCACCGACTGGGAGGAGATGACCAAGAAACTGGCGACCCTGAAAGAGGACGCGCAGAAGAACCTCAAGGGCAAGGCGGACAGGGCGAGCTGGAACGGCGTCAACGCCCAGGTGAGCCGCGAGTTCATCGACAAGACCGCCCAGGAGTTCGCGGACGCGCACACCCAGGCGGACACGATCACCAACATCCTCAAGGACACGCGCGGCGAACTTGTCGGCTATCACACCCAGTTGACCGAAGCCATCTCGCGCGGCGACAAGAAGAACCTCACCGTCATCGACACCGGCCACGGCACGTTCTCCGTCACCGGGAACACACGCCCGGACTGGGCCTCCGACCCCAGCGGCAAGACGAGCGCCACCAACCAGCAGGACGTGGACGACCTGCGGGACGAGATCCAGCGCATCCTCAGCAAGGCCACCGAGAGCGACAACAGTGCCGCCAAGGTGCTCAGGCTCCTCGTCGACCAGACCAAGTACGGCTTCTCCGACGCCGCCTATAAGGACCGCGACACCGCCGCCGACGCCGTCGAGGCCGCGGACAAGCTGGCGAAGATGGCCAAGCACCCGGACAAGATGTCCGCCAAGGACATTGCAGAATTCAACCGGTACCTGGAGAAGTACCACAACGATCCGCTGTTTTCCGAGCGATTCGCCGAGGGTCTGGGCGGCAAGGGAACGATCCAGTTCTGGACGGACATGGTGGACGCCCACGCCGGCGCCCGGGGTTCGGAACTCAAGAGCATGGAGGAGTTGCAGAAGAACCTGAGTATGACGCTGGCAACGGCATCGTTCTCCGATTCGGACGCCATGAAGGCCTGGAAGTCGGATCTCCTCAAGGAGATGAACACAAGCTTCCATCCCGATTCCAAGGTTCCGTCCCAGCTGAATCCCGTCGGCGCGCTCGGATCTCAGGTGATCAGCAGCCTGATGCGGCAGGGGGAGTTCGACACCGAGTTCCTCGACGACTACCGGACCAGGCTGTTCAAGCAGGACAGGGGTGCGGGCGACTCCGACACCGACGCGCTCTGGGTGAAGGGCTACGACCACATCGACCTGGTCTTCGGCAGCGGGAACGGACGCGACCCGCTGGACGGGCTCTTCGACGCCCTCTCCCACAACCCCGAGGCCGCCACGCACGCCTTCGAGTCGAAGGCGGACCTGGACCACATGCTGAACACGACGCGCTACACGGATCGAGGCGCATCCCTGGGGCATGCCTTGGAAGCGGCCGTGACCGGACTCGGGGCCGGGGAACTGAACTCGACTCCTCCGCACAGCAGCACCCAAGTCAAGATCATGGCCAACATCATGGCGGCAGTTGCCGACCCGGACAACGGCGGAAGTCTCGTGACCAAGGCCATGGGCGCGAGCTTCGGACACATGGCTGCGGCTTACATGCCCGAAATAAGCCGCGAGCTGGGTGGACCCAACTCGGAGAAGGTCTTCCTCACGACCAGCGACAGCCCGGCCGGCCTTGACAAAACCGACGTGGTTCGATTTTTGACGCAGGTATCGAACGACGCTGGCGGCCGAGCCGCGATCCGCTATGGCGAGAGCATCTACACGGACAGCCTCCTGGAGGCCCATATGGCCGATCCTTCACTGTTCCATGGAAGCCAGACGCAAGTCATTCATGACATTGCATACAATTCCGGGATGATTGAAGGAATCGTGGGCCGTGCGGTTGCCGATTCCGACGTCGCCTCTTCTGTCGAAATGGAGAAGCAGGAAAACGACGCAATGGCTCAGCAAGGAGAGTTCTTCAAAGCGGTCCTCGCGGGAGGCGTTGGCATGGGAGCTGTGGCACTGTGCCCGGAGGGCAAGTTCGCAGAAATGGGCGCCGGAGCAGGGGGCGGCTTCTTCGGTCAGGTCGCGAGTATCGCAGTTGACGCCATGTACGACGGAAAACAGCAGGAGGGCGCACTGGACTCCTCGCTGTACCGAACCGGCAAAGACCTCAACGCGATGCAGGATTCAGTCAATCAGCAGGCACAATGGGCGGTGCAAGAGGCCATGAAAAAGCACCACTCTACCCTCCCAGCGGATGGCACTCTTGATCTGGTGCGCAATGCCGCTAACGACGGCTGGCGTGACAGTGACGGCATCATGGAAGACGTCGAGAAGCGCCCCAGCGCCTGATCTGAAAGCCATTTCTGAAAGCAGTCCCGATGAGAAAGAACACGAGACAGTTCACCTTCGGTGCCGTCGCTCTCTGCCTGCTGGCAGGCGGAGGGTGGTTCGGCTACCAGCAGGTATTCACAAAAGGCCTCGACAGGCTCTCCGAGAAGGTGTGCGACGACGCTGTCGCGCGCGAGACCGTGATCCGGGCACTTCCCGACTCGAGGTCGGCAGAGCAAGCCGCAAAACAAAACGGCTCAGGCACGAGTTACACCTTCTCGTGCCGCGTAGCCACAAGCGGTGATTCGATTTTGTCCGGAGAAGTGAAGGTCCAGGACACGTCTGAGCGGACATGGATCGACTTTTACGGGAGTCACTCCGGCACCGCTCTTCTCCGCTCATCCGCCGACGGCGTGGAAGCTCTGGCGCAGCTCGACAACCACCACGGCACTGCTTCCGTCTACGTCTCGTGCGTCCCCCGGGGAGTGAGGGCCGGTGCGGCTTCCGAGTCCTACGCGCTCGTCACGGAAGCGCGCGCGATCGGAGACACCAGGTCCACCGGAACCTCGTTGCGTCAAGCCGTGACAGACTTCGCGTACCAGCTCACCAAGCATGCTTACAGGGCGGGAGAGTGTCAGACGCCGCGGGCATTCCCAGCAGAGCTGCCCCGTTACGAGGCGCACTGACCGGCTTCCTTGGCAGGTGCCTCGGCCGAGGGGATGGGTCAGAAAACCGGGAACCCGATCAGATCGCTGTTGGCCGTGGCGAAGGCTCGGTTGCCGTCGGCTCCGAGGCTGACGGCGATCTTGTTACCCAAGAAGTGATACAAGTCGTATTTCCATACCTCCGCACCGTCCTCGATGCTCGCGGTGCGTATCGTCGTGACGTCATACTCCTGGTGGACCCTCCAGACGCCACTTCCCTGTACCACCACCGATCCCTCGGCCGAGCCGTATGACGCCCACCGGTAGTCTTGACCTTTGTCTCTATGGCACCGTGTGAGCATGGTGCCGACAATCGAATAAACGAAGTCGCCATGGATTTCGGCAGGACCCCATTCCGGCGGGGTCACGTACTCGTTTGTCGCCTGCCAGATCTCCTTGCCGTCCGAGATCCTTCGCGCGGAGAGCGACTTGCCGTTGAGGTATACGACGCCGTTGCGTGCCACCGGGACGAGTTGTTTCTTCCTCGCCTGGTTGTACAGCGTCCACAGGGAGCGGCCGGTCTTCGTGCTGAGCGCCAAGGCGTGCCCGTTCGTCGTCGAGACGACCAGTGTTCCGCTGTCGACCGCCCCTTGAGGGAGCACATGAGTCCGAAACGGGGCCGGGATGGACACGGTCCAGCGGATTCTCGCATCGGAACGACCCACCGAGCGCAGCCGGTGGTCCTTGGTCACGACGTACACGGCCTCCTCATCGGCGGCCAGCAGCACCGCAGCATCGGCCCGCGCCGTCCACTTGGGTTCGCCCGTGGCAGGGACGAAGGTGCGCAGCGTGCCTTCCTTGTCAGCGGCCACGAGCAGACGGTCGGAGAGTGAGAGGCAGCGGCCCGTAGCCTCCACGGTCGAGGTCTGCCAGCGACGTTTGCCGTCGACGACGTTGAACGCCGCGATGCCACCGGCCGCAGCGGCGGCGATGACGACGTCCCGGACCGGAAGCGGAGCCAGGGCATCGGATCCGACGACCCCTTTGTGGTGCCAGAGCGGTTTCACCTGGTCACCGACGATGTAGTCGCCGGCGTCGGCGGACAGGACGCGTGCCGACGGTGTCTTCACCGCGGGGGGAATGGCGAACAGGTCCTTGCGGCTCGGGCCACCGTCACGCAGCAGCCACCACCCCGTGCCACCGGTCGCCGCCAGCAGTGCGCCGCCCGCAGCGAACCCGGTCAGCAGTCTTCGCCGACTCGGCGGTGTACCGGCCTGCGTCGTCAGCAGTGGCGCGGTCAGTTCCCGAACCTCACGCTCCCGCTCCCTGATCGCATCGCCCACAGAACCACGCTTCCACACCCTGTCGTGCCCCTTGGGCAGCGTGAAGGCCCCACTGATCTGCTCGGGCGTGGGCCGCGCCGCCGCCTCCTTGGCCAGGCACGGGGCGATCAGGGCGTGCAGCTCGGGTGAGAGGCCGTGCCAATGCGGTTCGCCGTGCACGACCTCGTACTGGACGGCAGCCACGTGCGTGCCCTCGAACGCCCGCTTACCGGTAGCCGCGTACACGAGGACGGCGCCGAGGGAGAAGACGTCGGCGGCGGGGGTGACGCGTCGGCCGAGCACCTGCTCGGGGGCACCGTATCCCGGGGTCACCGGGATCTGACCGGTGGTCGTCAGGGTGAGACCGTGCTCCGGGCGAGCGATGCCGAAGTCGATGACCCGCGGGCCGGTGGAAGTGAGCACGATGTTCGGCGGCTTGAGATCGCGGTGGACGAAGCCGGCGGCATGGATGTCGCGGAGGGTGCGGGCGACGGACACGGCCAGGGCGCGCAGTTCCGCATCGTCCAGCGGGCCGCGCCGGTCCACGATCTGGTCCAGGGTCGGTCCGGCGAGGAACTCGGTGGCGATCCACGGGCGCCCGCCCTCGGTCTGTGCACCCAGCACGGCCGCCACGCCCGGACTCCGCACGGCCTGGGCCGCCAGCGCCTCGCGCACGAACCGCTGGGCGAGCCCGGTGTCGTGGGCGAGTTCGGGTCGGAGCACCTTGACGGCGGCGACGGTGCGCGCGTGGTCCTGTCCCACGTACACCTTGCCCATGCCACCCTCGCCCAGCACGCCGAGCAGCCGGTACGGGCCGAGGCGGATCGGGTCGCCGGTCCCCAGGGGTCTCATCGCTTGTCGCTTTCTCTTCTCTGCACCGGTCGGCTCATCGCAAGGGGAAAGCTGCGAGGAAGTGGCCACCCAGCGCGATGATCTCCCCTGCCTTCTCATGGATCACGAACTGGTCACCGGTGGTCCGGTAGGAGTGGGCCGGGGCGTGGGAGGAGAGACCGGTGGCCCACAGCCGTGCCCCTCGCTTGCTGTACACGTAGCCGGAGCCGACCATCGGCGCGGTCTTCAGGTCCGCTTTCGTGGCCTCCCCGCCCCTCTCCTGCCACTTGACGCGCCCGCTCGCTGCGTCGAACGCGACGACCCCGAGGTCCTGTTCGACGGCGTACACGGTGCCGTTGCCGAGCGCGGGGAGGCTGTGGAGACGGCCCGGGCGCTCGGAGCCGGAGTCCCAAACCACGCTGCCGTCGCCGAGCCGTAGAGCCTTGAGCCGGCCGGCGCCCACGTACAGGTGATGCGCGTCGGTGACCAAGGGCTGCCTGACGCTGTCCGGATCGACACCGTCCAGCTTGCGGTCCCACAGGACGGTGCCCGTACGGGTGTCGCGTGCGACTGCATGCACACTGCCGTCGGTCGCTTCCTGCAACGCCACGAGACGGCCGCCCACGACATCGGCGGCGAGGACGTACAACTTCGGGGGATCTTGGCGCCGCGGAGACAACGGTGCCGTCCACAAACGCCTGCCCGTGCCGATGTCGACCGCGACCACGTACCAGGACTGGGAGGCGAGGAAGCTGAGGGAATACTTGCCCCGCCCCGCGACCACATAGGCCACCCCGTCCGCGATGCACAGTGCCTGGTTCAGCGGAAGGTAATCGAGGTCGGTGAACTGGACGAAGGGATCCCTCGCCGTGCCGGTGAGGGGATCGATCCAGGCCAGGGCCAGTGGCTTCGCCTTGGAGGTGTCGAGCCCCGAGGAGTGGTCGTCCCCCGACGTCACCAGGAGGATGCGCTCCGCGTCGGACGTGGTCTGCCAGGTCCACTCCGTGTCGTCCGACTGCCAGTCGATCTTTCCCGTGCCCGCAGCGACACCGTTCAGGTTCATCCCCGCCATCAGCACCACGAGGTCACCGACGACGTGCAGTTGCGACGGAAGCGAGGCCATGTCGTCCGTGAAATACGGGTTGTCGGGGTCGGCGACCTGGATCTGCCAGAGGGAGTCCAGCTGCTTCTTCGGCAGCAGGCTGTTGCTGGGCCCCGGCGCCGGCTGTGCCTTCCGGCCGCCGGGCCACCCGCCCCAGGTCAACGCTCCCGCCGTCCCGGCCGCAACGGCCGCGGCCGCGCCCCCAGCGGTGAACAGCAACCGCCGGCGGGACCACCGCGTCCGCACCGCCGTCGACACGATCTCGGGCTCGTCGATCGGGGCCGGCAGCCGCTGCGGGGTGATCTGCCAGACCTCGGAAGCCCGTCTCCCGATGTCGGCCAAGAGGCCGTCCGGCAGATGGTCGGCGAACTCCCCGCTCCCGTCATGAAGTTGTGAGGCGAGCCAACTGGTCGTCGGCCGCCGGAAGGGGTTCTTGTCCAGGCACTGCGCGAGCACCGGTACGAGGCTGCCGGGCACCCCGCTCAGGTCGGGCTCGGTGTACTGCACGCGGTACAGCAGATCCGCCGCCTGGCCGTGCCCGAAGGGCGGGTGCCCGGTGGCGGCGAAGACGAGCAGACCGGCGAGTGCGAAGACGTCGCCGGCCGCGGTGTGCTCCTGCCCGCTCGCCTGCTCCGGCGACATGAAGGCGGGGGTGCCGACCGCGACCCCGACCCGGGTGAGACGGTCGTCGCCGGCCGCACGCGCGATACCGAAGTCGATGACCTTCGGACCGTACGCGGTGACGAGGATGTTCGACGGCTTGAGGTCGCGGTGCACGACGTCGGACGCGTGCAGCTGCCCCAGTGCCCCGCACAGCGCCGCTCCGAGGGCCCGTACCGAGGTCTCGGGCAGCGGACCGCACAGCTCCACGGCCTCGTCGAGGGGCGGTCCGAGCACGTACTCGGTGGCCAGCCAGGGCGTCTCCGCCCGCGGGTCCGCGTCCACGACCCCGGCGCCGAACCGCTCCCCCACGACCCGGGCCGCGTCGGTCTCCAGCCGGAACCGGGTACGGAAGGCCGGGTCGGTGGCGATGCGGGCGTGCATCGTCTTGAGCGCGACGGTACGGCCGCCGGCCGTGCGGGCCAGGTAGACGGTGCCCATGCCGCCGCTGCCGAGGCGGGCGATGGGACGGTACGGGCCGAAAGCCCGGGGGTCGTCGTGGGTGAGGGGGGAGGGCATGAGACCGTCGTCAGTCCGAATGAGATATGGGGTTCGTGGGCGGAGTCGGCCCGGCCTCGACGGGGATCTCCGCCATGAGGACGGCCGCCGACTGGTGGGCCAGGGCGGCGATCAGTCGGCCGGGGAGCCAGCCGGGGGTGAGGAGGGAGCTGGAGCGGTCTTCCTTCCCGGTCTCGGTCTCGGTCCCGGTGGCGCCGGACAGGGCGTCGATCAGCTCGGCGAGCTGCGGGCGGGTGCTCGGGTCGCGGGAGAGGCACCGGGCGACGACCGAGCGGAAGGGCGCCGGGAGTTCGTCCCGTTCGGGTGTCGTGTAGCCGGTGGCCGCGTAGGCGAGCGTCGCGCCGAGTGCGTACACGTCCCCGAGAGGACGCGGGCGCCCGCCGGATGCCTGCTCCGGAGGCAGACTGCCCGCTTCCAGCCCCGGCAGCCCGGAGCGGGACGTACCGTCCGGGGCGGCCGCGCGCACCGCGCCGAAACAGGAGAGGCGGGGGCCGTCAGCGGCGAGGAGGACGGCCGACGGTGAGAGGCCGGCGAAGGTCAGCCCCTGCCCGTGGAGGACGGCCAGGGTCTCGGCGAGGGCCACGCCCAGGGCGCGTACGGTTCGCTCGGGCAGTGGTCCGCCGTGCACGGCCAGGGCGGTGGGTAGCGGCAGGGCGGGCCTGTACGGGCAGGCGTACCAGGCGGGTTCGCCGGGACCGGCGAGGGCGGTGGCGGGGGCCGCGCAGGGGCCGAGGAGGTAGCGGGAGGCTTCGGCTTCGGTCAGGAAGCGCTGAGCGTCGGCTCCGGGCAGCGGGAGGGAGAGCAGGACGGTGTGCCGGCCGTCGGCGCTGCGGGCGATGTAACGGCGTTCGGGGACGGGGGTTTTGGTGCGGGTGTCGTCCAGAGGCGTGATGAGAACGTACGGGCCGACGTGCCGGGATCGTCCGGCGCGGTCCTGCCCTCCTGCGCCCACCACGTCTGTGGCGCCACCCGTGGTGTGCACGATTCCCTGTCCTGTTGCCTGTCTTGTCTCTGCTGACCTCTGCCGGTCTCCTGTGCCGGTCATCCGTTCAGGATCCGGACATGGCAGGGGGGTGGGCACCTCCCGTGCGTGCCCACCCCGGTGCTGCATCCTGCACGTTCGGCTCCGGTTCGAGCCTTACATGAAGTAGCTGGCAGCCTTCTTGTCGCCACCCTGGTAGTCACCGCCGGCGGCGTGCACGACGCGGCCGATCGCCATCAGGGCCTCGTGGATGCCCTGGGCCTCACGGTCCCACGCGGCCTGCTGCTCGGTGTACGTGTGGTGGGCCTCGCCCTCCCACATGCTGGCGACGCCGGCGACCTTCTGCTTGATGGCCTCGAGGCTCTCCTCGAGTCGCTTGGCGTGGTTGGCCAGCTGCGTGGCGGTGTGGTCGAGGTTGTGGTACGAGACTTCGAGGTCGCCGATGTTGTTGGCGCTCATGATTACTCCGTTGTCGAGAAGTGGTGGGCGGGCGGGATCAGAGGCTGGACAGCGCGGAGGTCGAGCCGCCGTAGTTCACGTCGATGCCCTGCACCTGCGAGCGGACCTCGTCTTCGGTGCTGTCCTTGATCTTCCGGGTGGCGCTCATGCCCTCGATGAACTTGGCGAGGATGTTGCCGATCTTCACCATGCGCTCGTTGATCTCGGTCTGCTTGGCGTTGAACGCGCCGGCGCCGATGCCCTTCCAGTGGCCCTCGAGGCTGTCGATGAGGCTCTGCAGTTCCTTGAGCTGACCCTTGATGCCCTCGAAACGGTGCGCGAGCTCCTTTTCGAGGACGATGATGTCCTTGTCACTTACCTTCTGACGCCCAGTCGCCATTGCGATGCCTTTCGTTGTGAACTGACCTTGCCCTGCGCTGATTTCTGGCGTCAGCTGAAGGCAAGCGGGCTTCTGCTCACTCGGCGAGGAGCAGGGGTTCGGGAGCGCACTCAGGCGTTACGGCGTGCTCGCAGCACGGCGAAACCTGCGCCTCCGATGACTAGTACGGCTGCTGCGGCGCCGATGATCACCCAGGTCTGGGTGCTGCCACCGGAGCCGGAGTCCTTGGCGGCGGCGGAGGTGGGGCCGCTGGAGGAGCCGGTGTCCTTTGTCGGCTTGGTGGACGGGGCTTTGGCCGAAGAGGTGTCGGTGGCCGATGCGCCGCCTCCGTTCTCGGCGGCAAGCGGGTCGACGTTGGCCGGCCCCGGATCGATGTTCTTGTTGATCAGCACTCGCCGAGGCCGGATGCCGCCGTAGCCGAGGTACGTGCTGGGCTTGTCCTTCGGCCAGGAGCGGCCGGCGGTGTCGATCAGTGTGCGCAGAACCTGGTTGCCCGTCCAGCTCGGGTGAGCGGACCAGACCAGCGCTGCGGACGCTGAGGCTATGGCAGCAGCGGGGCTGGTACCCCGGCTGTCGCAGTACTCGGTGAACTTGTTGTCGCACCAAGAGGGGATGTGCAGACCCGGGGCTGCGAAGTCCACATAGTCGCCGTGGGTGGAGAACTTGGTCACCGTGCCGGATTTGTCGATGGCGGAGACGCCGATCGTGTAGGGGTAGTTGGCCGGATACTCCTGGCCATTACCCTTGTCTCCACTGTTGCCAATGGCGGCGAAGACCAACTTGCCCTTGGACGCCGCGTACTTGATGGCGGCTTGGGTCTCATCATCCGAGTACGGTCCGCCGAACGACATGTTGATGATTTTGGCGTCGCTGTCGGCGGCCGCGCGGATCGCCGCAGCATCGTCGGGCGCGTTCCTCTCTTCTTCGCCCGTCAGACCGTCCGCGTCATTCAGCCCCTCCAGATCAACGCGGATGGGGATGATCTTCGCACCGGGCGCAAGGCCCTTGATGCCGCCTCCTGCACCCGTACCCGCGATGATTTCGGCCATGGAAGTGCCGTGCCCGGCGTAGTCCTGTGTGACGTGATAGGCCACCGACTTGGGCACGTCGTCGATCAGCACTTGGCCTTTGAGGGAGGTGGTTTCCGGATTGACCCCACTGTCGATCACGGCAACCTTCACCCCCTTGCCCGTGCTGATCTTCCACATGTCCTGGGCACGCATCGCATCCAGGTACCACTCTTTCGACTGCACGTCGACGGCGGCAGCCCCAGGAGCCAGCGCTGCAGACATGATGACCAGCGCGCCGAGTGCCGAACACACAGCGGACAGCCGTCTCGCACTGCATCTCGAGAGGAGGGCAGTCTTCGTGCCGCGCCGGCGGCTCCCTGGCTTCATGCCTCTGTACGTCCTCGTTCGGGTTCAGTCGCTCTTCTGTGGCGTGTCGCGCCGCTGCTTCTGGGTCTTCCGGTGGTGTTCCTTCTCGGCCGACTCACCGACACGAGCGGACCCACCCTCCGCGCCTCGCCGGTCACCGACAACGCCACGGGTGATTCCGGAGTCGTCACCGTGGCCAGCAGAGCCCTTGGCGGACGAGGCCGCAGCGTTGCGCGGGGCGCCGATCACGCCTTGGGGGTTGGACGCAGAGCGCAGCACCTCCTGCGCATCGCCCCGTTCCAGCTTGGCGGCAGGTGCACCGACGACCCCTCGCTGGCCGACGGTTCCCTTCACCGGCGTGGAAGACCCCGGCTCCTCGGCGCCGACGACCGTACCGCGCGGCATTCGCGGATTGGAGCCAGCACCGCTCGGACGACCGCTGACGGGCTTGCCACCCACGACTCCGTTGCGCACGGGACCGCTGGGACCGGCGGCTCCGGTACGCCCGGTCGTCGTGTTGACCGGCCTCGGAGTGCCACCGGTGACACCACGGCCGAGAGGCGAGCGCCCCGACTGCGTCGCCCCCCTCATGCCCGACTGACCGGTCGGAGTCGCGCGTCCAGCAGCACGGGCCGCCTGCCCCAATGGACCCTGCGGCACCCGACCGCCGGCAGTGGCACGCCCTGTCTGTCCCTCGGGCTCCTGCGGAACTCGGCCAGCCCCCTGCGGGAGCCGACCGCCTGAGGTACCTGACGGGCCGGTCCGGCCTTGCGCAGACAGGGGCAGTCGAGGTGCTGGGCCGTAGCCTGTGGAACGTCCGACGGTCGGCGCGATGGGAGGCGCCACGGGGCCGGTGGGCAGCGGAGGCGTCTGCCCGCCTCCACCCGCGGTCGGAAGCGTCGGGGTCGGAGTGTCGTGCGGTGCGGGCGCAGGAGGCAGAGTGCCGACGGTGTTGATTTCCGTACCGACGTCGTGACCGTGACTCGTGACCGGCTCGTGTACCTCCTTGACAGGTGCGACGTGGCCGCCAGTGACCGTGCCGGTCGGTTCTGCCGCTGAGTGGTGGCCCGCTCCTGAACCGCCTCGAACAGCAGGTGTCGGCGCCGACGAAGCCCCAGAGCCGTACCTCGAGAGACCATCGTCTCTCATACCCTGCGGTTTCGGGACTCCGACATTCGTAATGGGCTTGAGCGGCTGCGGCTCCGGCTCCTTGGTCAGGTCCGACGCCGCAATCTTGTAGTACGAGGCCAACCGGTTCATCTGGTTGATGGCCTCTTGCCGGTTCTTCTCGGCCTTCACCGCGGCCGCGTAGTCCGGGTTGCTGTCTACTTGCTTGGCCTTCGGCAGTTCGGTGGGCTTCTTCTGCTCGTCGGCCGGGCGTGTATCCCTGGGCGGCATGGAAACGCGGGCGGAGGCCAGGCCTGTGGCCGCCACGGAGAGGTGAGTGCCGGCTCGGTCGGCATAGTGAGCGAGGTGCTGGGTGTACTTGAGCAGGTCCCGCGTCCACTCCTGGAAGGCTCCGGCGCCCTCGCCCTCCCAGTCGACCTTGAGGTGCTCCTCCAGGCCCCCCGCAGCCTTACGGATCCCCGCACCGGCATCGAACAGGGCCTTGCTGGTCAGTTCGAGGTGCTCGGGGTTGGAATGCTCGACCAGGTCGATCATGTCGTTGAGGCCGTGGTCCTCGAAGTTCGTCGATCCGACGAGGTTGACTCGCACACCGCCGAAGAACGGCATGTTCGCCAACATGTCCTGCGCGGTCGTGACGGGCTTGACCTCTGTGTTGACCGACGTGTCGACCTGCTGCACATCCGACTTGTATTTCTGCTGCTTCTTCCAGTCGTCGCTCATGAGAGGTCCGTCCCCATCGACGTGCCGTGGCTGCGTCCGGGATGTGGTGCCGCCGGCTTGGTGTGCTCGTGGCTTGCCTTCGCCTTGTCAGCGGCGGCGGCCTTCTTCATGTCCTCCTGGTACTGCGCGTCGATCTTGGCTCGGATCTGGTAGAACCGGCGCCGAACCTCGTCCTCGCTCAGGTCGTAGGTGGCATCGGCCGCATGCGATGCGAGCTGCAGAGCCTCGATGTGCAGACCGAGCGTCTGCGAAAGATGGATGAGGCGCGCGTGGACGGTCTCGTACGCGGTGTGCAGGTCACCTGCCTCATCGAACTTCGCGTTCGTACCGCCGAAGGACGAGCGACTGAGCTGCTGTTGCGCGATCTTGGACGGCCCGCCGTCTCCGTCGTCGAACTCGTGCAGCACTTTGTCGAGTTTGCCCTTGAAGTCCTTCAGCGCATCAATGCCGCGCCTCATGCCCGAGCCGCTACCGCCGCTCACCGCGACCCCTTCCCCGTTTCCCCGTTCGTACAGCTCTCAACAGACCGGGGCAGCGGGCGACCCACCCCCGGATCCATCGCCAACCACTGTAGTCACTGCGGAAATCGCGGCCAACTGAACTCTGCGACGGTTCAGTTGCAAAGGTGTCCCGAAGTGACCGACTCCGGAGCCACCCAAGGCCGACAACGTGGTCAATAAGGACAGAAGCGTCCCTGCATCTGCGCAGAAACTTCACATGCGCCCAGCCTCGCCGCCTCTACGCACCGCGAGCGCAAGGACTTTGCAGACCCAAAACCACTCCATGGTGCGTCAGAGTGCACGGCCCGCACCCACTTGGCCGCCATCAGCACCACAACAAGGGCGTGCATACCCGCCACGCCACGCGATCAGCCACCTCCCGTGAATCTTCACGCTCGACAATCCACACATGCCAGACATGGCGCGGATTTTTCTCTAGTGGGGTTGCTATTTTGCCCGTCGTTGGAGCGTTCACACGGGGAAGGGGCCTTCCATGGCATGGGACGAGTGGGAGCAGCTCAAGGCGCACGCCGCTTCGGGGCAGTCGGCGCACATGCAGCTCAACCATGTGGACGGTGGTGGGGGGACCTACGGCCCGTACGTCGTCCCCAGCAAGACCGGTGACCTCAAGGTGGGCCACAAGGACCTGGAGAAGATCGGCGGCGCCGCCCATCACCTCTACGACCAGCTCTGGGACAAGGCCCGCGTGGCGACCCCGAGCAGCGATTCCGCGGCCGGTGACCTCTCCAAGCAGGGCTTCGCTCTCGGTGCCGGTCTCCAGCACGTCTCGAACCGCTGGGAGGAGCAGCTGAAGTCCCTGATGGACGCCTGCGCCCAGATCTCCAACCACATGCAGACCACCAAGGCCGTGCACGCGAACGACGAGAACTACATCCAGCGGCAGATGAGCAGCATCGACGCCCTGGACGACGGGTTCGACGAACGGGTCGGGGCGCCGGGCAAGAAGAACTCCATCTACGGCGAGAAGGACAAGAAGAAGGAGTAGCGGCACGGGGAGGAGCCGGCGAGACCTCCCTCCGTACCAGCTGACACCGCTACTCCCAGAGGACGACGACCCGCATGGACTTCCACGCTCTGTACCACGCCAACTTCAAGCTGCTCGACGACGCCGTCACCGACTGGTCGACGCTCGTGAAGCACCTCGCGGACCTGAAGAAGGACGCCGAGGACGATCTGCACAAGGCCGCGCTCAAGGCCGACTGGGCCGGGGTGAACGCGCAGGTCTCCAGGGAGTTCGTCGGCAAGACCGCCGGCGAGTTCGGGGACGCCCACACGCAGGCGACCACCATCCACAACATCCTGAGTGACACCCGGAACGAGCTGAAGACGTTCCACCAGCAGCTGACGGACGCCGTCTCGCGCGGGCAGAAGAAGAACCTCACCGTCGTCGACGCCGGTGACGGCAAGTTCACGGTCATGGGCAACACGCGGCCCGACTGGAGTTCCGATCCCAGCGGCAAGACCGGCGCGACCGACCAGAAGGACGTCGACGACCTCCGCGACGAGATCCAGGGCATCCTCAGCAAGGCCAGCGAGAGCGACAACACGGCCAAGACCGTTCTCATGGCGCTCGTCGACCAGACCACGATGGGCTTCTCCGACGCCAGCTACAAGGACCGCGACGCGGCGGCGGATGCGGTCAAGGAGGCCGATGAGCTGGCGAAGCTCGCGAAGAAGAACCCCGACGACCTGTCCGTCGAGGACTTCGACCGGCTCAACGCGGGACTGAAGAAGTATGCGAACGATCCGCTGTTCTCCGAGCGCTTCGCCACCGGCCTCGGGCCGCAGAAGACCTTGGAGTTCTGGACCGGGATCAGCGATCCCAACAGGGGCAACTACGAGCTGGGGCACAAGCGTCTCGACCAGTTCGACGACCTGCAGCGAAATCTGGGACTGACCCTGGCCCACGCCACGCAGAGCGATTCCACGGACATGGCCGAGTGGAAGCGCAAGATGATCGACATCGGGGACAAGCCGCTCTACGGCGACCGGGGTGGCCCCATGGGCTTCCAGGTCATGAGCAACCTCATGCGGACCGGTGACTATGACGACCAGTTCCTGAAGGACTACGGGACCAAGCTCATGGCCACCGAACGGAAGATGACCGGCAACGGAGAGCACGGAAACCCCATCTGGCAGCGCACAGGCATGAGTTCCTGGCTGAACCGGATCGGCGACGACAGCGGCAACGACCCGCTCACCGGCTATCTCAAGGGCCTGTCCAACAGCCCCGATGCGGCCACCGACTTCCTCAACCAGCAGTACATCTCCAAGGACGACCCGGACGACCCCTTCGAGCGGGACACGGACGGCAACGGCAAGAAGGGCAAGGTGTCGCTGTCGAACTTCCAGTACCTGTTCGAGGAGCGGGACTGGCCCAAGGAGGCGGACCTCCACGGGGACGACATCGTCACGGGCCAGAACAACCTGGCGCTGGCCCTGGAGGCCGCCACGACCGGGCATCCGGCCGGCGAGATGCCGACGCTGGACACTCCCCCTCACAACGCGGGACAGGCGAAGCTCGTGGAGGACCTGTTCCATTCGGTGTCCGAGGATCCGAAGCGACTGACCGGCCACAGCTACATGTCGGACAGCATGGGGCAGATCGCTGCGGAGTACATGCCCGATATCCACCGGGAACTGCATGCGGGCAGTTCCAGCGAGAAGGCGCTGTTTCCGGTGGCAGGCACAGCGGCCGCGCTCAACGAACGGGATATCACCAGGTTCCTGTACGCGGTCGGCCAGAACCCTGAGGGCTACGCTGCGGTCAACCTCGGTCAGACCAGCTACACGACTCAGCTGATGCAGTATCACTTCGAGCATCCGTCGGCATATACCGGGGACCCTGCCTTCTCCGAGGCCGACAACCTGAAACAGGGAACCGAACAAATCGCACGCAAGGCGGGCGAGATCGAGGGAATCATCGGCGCCGGCCGGGCCTACCAGGCAGAACTGGAGGGTGGCGCGAAGGACGCCGATTACAACGCCGCCATCGAGAGCGCAGGAAGCTGGGGAGGCACGGCCGTAGGCATCGGCATCGGCATGGCCACGGAACCGATGACCGGTCCCGGCGGTGCCATCATCGGTGACGTGGCTGGTGCGACGGCCGATGAGATCATCGGCAAGATCACCGAAGGAGCGATGCGAGACAGCTCCGGCGAGATCATCTACCGCAACGGTGAGAGCTTCGAGGACACTTCCGATTCGACGTACAAGGTGGTGGAACTCGCCGCCAGGAAGGCGGGCGAGAATTCCGGTCATCGCTACCCGTTGATCGAGGCTTCCGTGGCCACGGCTGCGGAAGACGGATTCAACACGGCCGGGACGAAGGTGCACAAATACCTGGACGGGGAGGGTATCCCCCGACAGCTCGACACGGAAGACTGAGACGTTGGCATCCACTCGTACAAGGTCCCTGCTCGCCGGGGGAGCAGCACTGTTGCTCTGCCTTGTCGGAGGCGTCCTCTACGCACTCGGACTTCCCCCCTTCGAGAAGAAGGGCGAGATCAAGGCATCCGAAGTGTGCAGGACGCTGGGCTCCTCGTCGGACAGTGCCGCCGCGCTGAAACGCGTCCTGCCGGACAAGTCCTCGTACACGTTCGACGGCGCCGTCACCGATGGGCGTACCGACGACATGGACGACAGCTTCTTCGCCTCCTGCTTCGTCGACGGCGACGGGAAGCAGCTCCTTGCGGCCACGGCCGAGATGATGCAGTACGACAAGGCGGACGAGTGGGTGAAGGACGTGGTCGCGAACTCCGTGTCGCATGCCTCGGTGAAGCCGTTCGCTGCCGGCGACAAGGCCGTCGCTTCTGACAGGGTCGCCGCCATCTATCTTCCTTGCGTCTCCCGCGGCTTCGAGCGGCACCTGAGCGTCGTCGTAGAGCTCAAACAGCTTGGCACTGCCGACGGCGATCAGTTGCGGGAGGGGCTGATCTCGCTCGCCCGGAACGCCGCCCTCTCCGCTCACCAGAGGGCGAAGTGCGACGTGCCGGCCGGCGTGACGCGGTGAGCGGAGCCCGGCTGGTGAGTGGTCTTCGCAGGGGGGCCGTCGGTCTTGTCGTGGGGGTTTCGCTGGTCGGTGGGGTGGTCGGCTGTTCCTCCTCGGCGCGCGGGCGCGGCTACGCGGTGCCCGCGGATGTGTGCGGGGTCGAGGTCGGCCGCTCCGTGCTGGGGGCGTTGTTGCCCCCCGGAGACAAGGTCAGCGTGCAGCCGACGTCCGCGGTCGGGGTCGAGCGGTGCCGGTTTCTCGTCGACGGGGACGTCGTGTTCTCCAGCAGCGTGCAGAAGCGCGGGCCGGACGCTTCCGCGCAGGACGTGGCCATGTCGGCCTTCGGGGTGGAGCCGGCCGATGCGTCGGCGGACGGCGGTCGTGTCCTCTACTCGCCGACGGGGGCCGTGGGGCTTGTCCCGTGTCCCCGTTCGGGCTCGCGGGGCGGTTCCCTGTGGGCCACGGTGCGGACCTCGCGCGAGGGGGAAGCGGCGGACGTGCGGCGTTTCATCGAAAACTACGCCGCCGCTGTCGCGGAACGACAGTGCCCCAAGGGGCCGCTCAGCACTCCCCGTCTCGCACCGACACGGCAAGCCGGTACCCCGGATACGTCAGGGTCCCCTCTCCCCCGGTGATGCCCGGCGGCGTGTAATCGTCCTTCGTCGAGCGAGTGCGCTGGACACGCGTGCAGAACGCGCCGTCCGCGCCGTCCGCGGTGACCGTGAAGGACGAGTCGCCGGCCGTGTTTCCTCCGGCGGAGTCGACCGTCACCCCGTACTCCGGTGCGTCGCCTCCGCCGTACTCGTACACCTTCTCCTCGATCAGCGACGCGTAGTCGGTGAAGGCCAGAGGGTGACCCGCGTCGTCGGCCTGGAACGTGAAACCGTCCAGGTCATCGGCCGCTTGCCGTACCGCGCTGGTCAGTTCGTCGTCGCTCCAGGACGCGCGGTCGGAGACACCGAAGCCCTGGACGGCCGCGTAGACGCCGAGGCCGGCCAGGCCGAGGAAGAGAAGGCGGGCGGCGACGAAGGCGGAGTCGGGCAGTTCCGGACCCGACGGATTGACGTTCCTGCGCCAGGCACGCACCCGGTCCGCCTTCACGCAGGCCATGGCCACGAGTACGGCGGACAGAACCAGGCCCAGCACATTCAGCTTGGTCAGCGCGTCCATGACCCCGCTCCCATCCGGCCGCCGCGCCTGCGCCGCGCGTCCCGCAATGCCACCGCTCCTCCACTCAGCCCCGCCACCAGCACCGCCACGCCCACGGCCACGTAGGTGGCGATGCGGGCGGTGCGTTCCTGGGGGGTTTCGCCGAGGGTGAGCTTGGCCGGGGTCGGGGCCTGCACATGGGTGAGGCCGGCGTCGGGGTGGGGGGTCTCGATCGGGTGGTCGTCCTCCGTCAGGGCGCGGACCGGGTCCACCACGCCCCAGCCGACCAGGCGGTCGTGGCCGTTGATGGAGCGTTCCGCCGTCTGCTCGATCTGGGCGACCACCTCCTGGGCCGTCCACTCGGGGTGCTTGGCCTTGATCAGCGCGGCCACTCCGGCCACGTACGGCGCGGAGAAGCTCGTACCGTTGTCGGAGCAGTGGCCGCCCTTGGGCACCGTCGAGATCATGTCGACGCCCGGCGCGGCGACGCCCACCCAGTCGCCGGCCTGGGAGAAGGCCGCCTTCTCGTTGTTGCGGTCGGAGGCGGCGACGGCGAGGACGCCCTGGTAGGAAGCGGGGTACGTCCGCTTGGAGTTGCCGTCGATGCCGTCGTTGCCCGCCGAGGCGACCACGACGATCTTGTGCTTCAGCGCCTCGTCGACCGCGGTCTGCAGGGCGTCGCCCGGCGCCACGGCGTTCGTCGTGTCCTGGGAGATGTTGATGACCTGGGCCCCCGCCGCGACGGCGTGGTTGATCGCCGTGGCGAGGGTCCCCGACGTGCCGTGGCCCTCGGCGTCGTTCTGCTTGATCGGGATGATGGTGGCCTCGGGAGCGAGGCCGACGAAGCCGGTGCCCTTCATGGGGCGGGCCGCGATGATGCCGGCGACGCGGGTGCCGTGGCCGACGGTGTCGGTGGTGCCGTCCTTCTTCCCGACGTCGATCTTCTCCCCCTTGCCGTCCTTCGTGGGGAGGTAGTTGGCGCCCCGGGAGGCGTCGACCGCGTGGGTCAGCTGTGGGTTGGCCGTGTCGACGCCGGTGTCGATCACGGCCACCTTCACGCCCTTGCCCTTCGACTGGGTCCACAGTTCGTCGAGGTTGACGCGCTGCAACGACCAGGGCGTGCCGGTGTACTTGTGGTTCTGCTTGGAGAAGGTGCACTGGTCGGTGACCGAGTCCGCCGCGGCCGCGGGAGCCGCCAGCAGACACGCGGTGACGGCCAGCGCCGACGCCAGGCTCGTACGGGTGCGCAGGGTGGACGGCATCGGCGTACCCCTCACGAACCCTGCGGCTGGCTCGCGCCCGCCGTCGACAGACGCGGCCCCGTCGGCAGGAACTTCGACCAGGGGGCGGGAATGGGCGTCGTCTTCACGTCGGCGTAGCCGAGGCGGGTCTGCGCCAGCTTGGCCTGCGTCTGCAGCTGTTTGCGCTGCTGGGCGGTCATGCCGATGCCGTTGTTCTCGCTGGCGTTGTCGGCGTTGGACTGCAGGGCGTAGCGCAGACCGGTGTCGGTGACCAGGAAGACCGGGCCCACCTTGGTCTCCTTGCCCTGGAACTGCCGGTACAGCTGGCCGGAGCCCGGGGTGACGTAGGCGCTGGACGAGTCGGTGGCCAGCTCGGCGGGGAAGTCCTTGCCCGCCCAGGTGGTCAGCGTGGTGCCCCCGTCGTCGGGGTCGACGTGGTGCAGGACGTTGCAGACCGTGTTCCTGCTGCCGGCGGCGGTGGAGGCGTCGTTGACGGCGCTGGGCTCCTCGGTCGGCCAGTGCTTCTGGGCGGCGAACGGCTCGCCCCGGGTGATGGCGCCCGCGCTGACCTCCTTGTAGTGCCCGGCCTGGCCGAGCTTCACGAGGTCGGTGTCGGCCAGCAGCAGCCGGGCGACGAAGTCGGACACCGGAGCGACCCGGTGGGGCAGTACCACGAAGTACTGCTCCTGGCCGTTGACCGGCGCCCGGAGGACCATGCCGACGCGGTTGGCGTCGCCCAGCTCACCCGGTGCGTTCGCGGCGGCGTTCGCGACACCGTCGATCTGCGGGAACGTGATCGGGTCACCCTGGTGCAGGGTGTCGATCCACTGGCTGGTCACCTGCTGGGGCTTGCGGTTCAGGCCCACGAGGGTCTCCACCAGGTTGCTGTTGGAGCCGTCCACCGGGTACGCCGTGCCCTGGGCGTCGACCACGTACTGCTTCTTGTCCGACGGGGTGGTGACGTAGAGGAGTTCACCGCCGTGCAGCTTCTGACCGGCCTTCTCGGTCTTCTTCCGGTCACGCTCGGCCAGGACGAACGCGGCCTTCTGGATGGAGCTGCCGCTGCCGCTCGGGCGTTCGCAGACGGCCCACGTGTGGTCCGCGCCGGCCTCCGACGCGGAGGGCAGCCGGTCGGGGGCGTAGGGGATGCCGATGGTGACGCCGTGCGGGATCTTGCCGTTGTCGAGGATCGACTCGTCGACGGTGACGACGTCGACGTCGCTCTGGCCGTCGAGGACGAGCTTGGCCGAGGCCATGTTGAGGACCGGGTGCAGCTCGGCCTTGCCGTTCGTCTTCAGCACCACGTACCGGGTCGTGGACTTGCTGGCGATGATCACCTTCGTCGCCGGTGTGTCCCAGCCCTGCGGGGCCGTCGGCTTGAACATGCCCCAGGCGCCGAAGGCGGCCAGGACGACCACGCCGACGATCGCGCCGGGCAGGACGGCGCGCAGTGGCCGCGGTGCCCCCTCGTCGGAGGCATCCGGTGACGACTGCACGAACGACGCGAGCATGCGGCGCTTCGCGAAGGTGTAGGCGTTGAGTTGATCCCGCCGAGATGCCATCTGTGCCCGTTTCTCCCCGTGTCTCACGCGGAGCGCGCCCGGGGAACAGCTCCCCCGCCCTCCGTTGTCGGACCCGGCCCCTACTATGCCTGGTACGGAGCGGGTCTCGTGGAGCGGGTAGGGTACCTGGGCCCTCAAGGGCCTTGTTCAGTGGCCTGGTTCCAGCGAGTTGTGAGCAAATCGGGGGGATGGAGTGATGGCTTCCGGAACGCGGACGCGAGCGCGCGGCCGGTCGGCGGCGCGCGGCCGTGCGACCGGGTCCGCGGCGTCGGCGCGCGGCGCCTCCGCTCAGCGCGGCGCGGCGCAGCAGTCGGTCACGCTCGGGCTGCGGCCCCGGCCGGGCCAGGCCGGTTCGTTCCGTTTGCAACGGCTGGTGCTGGTCGAGCTGGCGGCGGCCGTGCTGGTCGTCGGCTGGGCGATCGGGATGATGGCGCTGGTGCCGGCAGCTGTCGTCGCGGTGGCGCTGGTGCTGCTGGCGTTCGTACGGCGGCGGGGCCGCTCCCTGCCCGAGTGGCTGGCCACCGCGCGGGAGTTGCGGGCCCGCCGGAAGCGGGCCGAGAACACCCCGATACCTCCGGGCACGGAGCCCGGGCTGGTCCCGGCGGTGGAGTGCGAGCCCGCACTGCGGACGTACTCCTACGGCGCGCGTGACCGGCGGCCGGTCGGCGTCGTCGGTGACGGGACGTTCGTCACGGCGGTGCTCCAGGTGGAGGCCGACGCGACCGCGCTGCGGGCCGAGCGGAGCCGCCAGCCGCTGCCGGTGGGGCTGGTGCGGGACGCGCTGGAGGTGGACGGGATCCGGCTGGAGTCGGCGCAGATCGTGCTGCACACGCAGCCGGCGCCCGCGCTGCACCTGCCGCAGCAGTCCGTCGCCGTCGCCAACTACGTTCCGTTGCAGGAGCAGACGGGCGCCCCGGCCGTGCGAATCACGTGGATCGCGCTGAAGCTCGACCCGGAGCTGTGCGCGGAGGCGGTGGCCGCGCGCGGGGGCGGGCTGCTCGGGGCGCAGAAGTGTGTCGTACGGGCCGCGGACCATCTGGCGAGCCGGCTGACCGGTGCCGGGTTCCGCGCCCGGGTGCTGGACGAGGAGGAGCTGGTCGCCGCGCTGGCCACCTCGGCGTGCGCCAACCCGCTGGTCACCGCGGAGGCGGGGCGCAGCGAGACGCGTGAGCGGCGGACCGAGGAGTCCGGGCGCAGCTGGCGCTGCGACAACCGGCGGCACACCACGTACTGGGTCCGCCGGTGGCCCCAACTCGGCGGTGACCGCGGCGAGTCGCTGCCGCAGTTCGTCGCCCGGGTCACGGCGATACCGGCGCTGGCGACGACCTTCAGCCTGACCCTGGCGCCCGGGGACCGGCAGGAGGTGTCGCTGTGCGGGCATCTGCGGGTGACCGGGCGCAGCGACGACGAACTCGTGGCGGCTCGGCGCGCGTTGGAGGACGCGGCCCGGCAGGCCGGTGCCGGCCTGGCGCGCCTCGACCGTGAGCAACTGCCCGGCATGCTGGCCACGCTGCCCCTCGGAGGTGCCCGGTGACGACGATTCCGACGACTTCCGTGGGCCCGGACGCGCAGCGGACTCCGGAGGCCTCCGGGCTGCGGCGGATGGGTGAGCGGCTGCGGCACGGCCTCGGCCTGGTCGGGCCCCGGCACGGCCGGCACGGGGTGCCGGTGCAGCAGTTGGAGACACTCGCGCTGCCCATCGGTGACGACGGGGTGGTGGCCGGTGTCGACGCCGAGGGGCAGCCGGCGGTGCTGGGGATCAACCGGCCCACGCCGTACGACGTCGTGTTGATCGGTGGTCTGTGGACCGCCCAGGTGCTGGCGTTGCGGTCGGCGGCCACGGGTGCCCGGGTCGCCGTGGAGACCGGCAGGCCGCAGGCCTGGATGCAGATGGTGCACGCGATGGGCGGCGGGCAGAACGGCCTGTCCGTGTACGACGTCGGGCGCGTGCCGCCGCAGGGCGCGTCGGCCGGTACGCCGGTGCTGGTGGTGCGGGACTGCGGCATGCGGCCGCCGCGCGGGCGTGTGGTGTCCGGGCCCTGGCAGTCGGTACTGACCCTGCTGCCGTACCTCAGCCCGGTCGCGCCCCGGCTGCTGCGGCAGGCGCGGCTCGCCGGCATCCAGCGGGTCTCGCCGGACGAGGCGGCCGAACTCGGGCGCACCATGGGCCTGTCGCGCACCGAGATGGAGTCGCTGCCGGCACTGCCCGACGGCGTCACGCTCTGGTGCACCGACCGTGACCGGCAGTACGTGATGACCCAACCGACCGATGCCGAGATCGGATTGTTGGGCACACCACGACGCATGGACTGAACTGCCCTTGCTCGTCCGTTTTGTTCACTGCTCGGGTGGTCGGTGCGTTCAGTGATTCGTCACTTGTCCGCCGTTTGCTCCCTGTTCCGTTCGGCAAGGCGCCTGGCGGACAGGGCACTTGCGGGCGCTGTGTGACCTGGTGGGCCCGGCTCGAGAGGTGGGCGGGCCTGCCGAGGTGTGGCTCGTGGTGATTAGGCTGGGAGCGGGCGCGATGGCAGGACCCGTGTACCGCGCGTCGGTGTCCCAGGGGGAGGACCGGATGGACCGGACTGCCTCGAACGACTACGGACGACTCGGAACGACACGACATGGTCGCCCCGGCACGGCATGAGGGTGCTCGACCACACCAGGAGGAACTGTGAGCAGCGATCGGGACGGGATGCGCGGGGGCTGGGCCACACCCGGCGATGACCAGCCCGACGCGGAGGCCGTCGAGACCACCGGCGAGTTCACCATCGATTACGCTCCCCCGGCCTGGTACACGCAGAACGCGTCGGGTACGGCGGGCGGCTCCGGTACGGCGACGGGCCCTGCCCCGGCCGGCCCGGCGGGGGTGGGCGCGGGCGGTGTCACGGGGTCGAACGACTCCGGGATGCCTGGCGCTTCCGGGATGCCGCAGTTCCCGCCCGGCTCGCCGGTTGCCGGACCGACTCCCCCGCCGCCCGCCGCGGGTACGCCGCCACAGGGGACGCCGTACGCCCCGCCGCCGCTCGTCACCGGTACGCCGCCGCAGGGGACTCCGTACGCCCCGCCGGCCGCCACCGGCACTCCGCCCCAGGGGACCCCGTACGCCCCGCCGCCGGCCGCCCCGGCACCCGAGGCTCCCTACGCTCCGCCCGCGTCGGCGCAAGGCGCTCCGTACGCCCCGCCCCCGCCGGCCGGGAGCCCGGTGCCGATGCCGGGGCTGCCGGAGGGCTTCGAGCCGCAGCAGGCGCAGCAGGTCCCGCCGCAGCAGCTCCCTTCGCAGCAGGTCCCGTCGCAGCAGGGTGCTGCTTCTGACGCCGTCGTGCCGGAGACGAGCAACGGGGATCTGGAGAGCGGAGCCACCATGCGGTTCTCCGCCGTCGCCCTGAAGCGCGAGATGGCCGAGATCGCCGAGCGCGCGGCGGCCGCCGACGAGCAGGCCGAGGGCGCTGAGGTCGGGGAGGCCGAGTCCGAGGCGGTGCAGGCGGCTGCGAGCGCGGAGGACTCCGCCGAGAGCGGCGAGGCCGCGGAGTCCGGCGACGGCGAGTCCACGCAGGGCGAGCCGGTGGCGGACGCGGCTGCCCCGGGGACCGCCGGAGGCGAGGCCGACGAGGACCCGGGCCCCGAGCAGGAGCAGGACCAGGAGCAGGAGCAGGACCAGCAGGGAGAAGGCGAGGCGGAGGCCGACGAGACGGCTGCCGCTCAGGAGGGTTCGGCCGACGGGACGTCCGACGCGCCGCAGTCCCCGGACACCGCGCACAGCGCGGACACTCCGGGCCCCACCGATGTCGCCCCCGAGGCCGCCGCGTCCGACGCGGTGGCACAGGACAGCACCTCCCAGCCGGCCCAGGCGGAGACGCCGGAGACCACGAACACCTCGGACACCCCTGCCACGACGGAGCCGGGAGCGCCGCAGGGCACCACCCCGCAGGCCCCCGTACCCTCCGCCGCCCAGGACTCCGCGCCCGCGTGGACTCCCCCGCCGGCGCCGCAGAGCGGGGTTCCGCCGCTGCCGCCCTCCTACCAGCCCGCCGCCCCGGCTCCGGCCGCTCAGTGGCCGGCGCAGGCCGCGCCGCAGCAGCCGGGCCCGATGCCCGGTCAGCCGCAGCCGCACCCGCAGGCCGCCCAGGGTCCCGGTGCCGTGCCCGGCCCGCAGCCGCCCTTCCAGCCGCAGGCCCCGCAGCCCGCGCCCGCCGCGTGGAACCAGCCGAACCAGCCCGGCCCGCACCAGCCCGGCACGCCCACCGCACCGCAGCCCGGTCAGCCCTATGCGACCGGTCAGCCCGCGGCACCGGCACCCGGCCCGGCTCCCCAGCCGAACCCGGCGGGTCCCGAGGCCCCCGGCGGTTACGGCTTCCCGCAGCCCCCGGCGCCCCGTCCGGCCCCCGACAACCCGACCCCGCCCAACGGCCCCATCCCTCCCACCCCTCCCACCGGCTACGGCTTCCCCCAGCCCGGTGCCCCCACTCCCCAGCCGCAGCCGCAGCCGCAGCCCGGCGGGTACGGCTTCCCGCAGCCGGACGCGCCCAACCCACCGGCACAGGCGGGCGGTTACGGCTTCCCGCAGCCGCCGCAAGCCCACACCCCGGGGGCCGCGCAGGGGCAGGCAGGAGGTGCTCAGGCGCCGGTCGATCCGCGGTCCGGGGCCGCCTGGCCGCAGCCGATCCAGCACGACCAGCGGCAGCCCACCAACCCGGGCGCCGCGCCCCTCGGTTACACGGCCGCGGTCGAACTGTCCGCGGACCGGCTGCTCAACAACAAGAAGCAGAAGGCGAGGAGCGGGCGACCCGCGGCGGCGGCCGGCCGGTTCAAGCTCGGCGGCAAGAAGGAAGAGGCCGAGCGGCAGCGCAAGCTGGAGCTGATCCGCACGCCGGTGCTGTCCTGCTACCGGATAGCGGTCATCAGCCTCAAGGGCGGCGTCGGCAAGACGACCACGACCACCGCGCTCGGCTCCACCCTCGCCACCGAGCGGCAGGACAAGATCCTCGCCATCGACGCGAACCCGGACGCCGGTACGCTCGGCCGCCGGGTGCGCCGGGAGACCGGGGCCACCATCCGTGACCTGGTCCAGGCGATCCCGTACCTCAACTCGTACATGGACATCCGCCGCTTCACGTCCCAGGCGCCCTCCGGTCTGGAGATCATCGCCAACGACGTCGACCCGGCCGTCTCGACCACGTTCAACGACGAGGACTACCGGCGCGCGATCGACGTGCTCGGCCGGCAGTACCCGGTCATCCTGACCGACTCGGGCACGGGTCTGCTGTACAGCGCCATGCGCGGCGTGCTCGACCTCGCCGATCAGCTGATCATCATCTCGACGCCGTCCGTGGACGGTGCGAGCAGTGCCAGTACGACGCTGGACTGGCTGTCCGCGCACGGGTACGCCGACCTGGTCTCCCGGTCCCTCACCGTGATCTCCGGGGTCCGTGAGACCGGCAAGATGATCAAGGTCGAGGACATCGTGCAGCACTTCGAGAGCCGGACCCGCGGCGTCGTGGTCGTGCCCTTCGACGAGCATCTGGCCGCCGGTGCCGAGGTCGACCTCGACATGATGCGGCCGAGGACCCGCGAGGCGTACTTCAACCTCGCCGCGCTGGTCGCCGAGGACTTCGTACGACACCAGCAGTCGCACGGGCTGTGGACGTCCGACGGCAACCCGCCCCCGGTGGCCGCCCCGCCGATGCCGGGCCAGCCCATGCCCGGACAGCCCATGCCGGGCCAGCCGATGCCCGGACAGCCGTACCCCCAGGCACCAGGCCAGGAACTGTACACCGGTCCGCCGCAGCCCTATCCGGCCCAGCCGTACCCGCAGGCCGCCCCCGGTCAGCCGTACCCGCAGGCACCGGGTCAGCCGTACCCGCAGGCACCGGGTCAGCCCTACCCGCAGGCCGCGCCGGGACAGCAGTACCCGCAGCCGGACCAGCAGCCGTACCCACCCCAGCAAGGACAGCAGCCGCAGGGACAGCAGCCGGGACAGCCGCCCCAGGGGCAGCCCCAGCAGCCCATGCCCCCGTACGGCTACCCCCAGCCGCATCAGGACCAGCAGCAGGGACAGCAGCAGCCCCCGCAGGCCCCGCCTCAGCCGCCCCAGCAGTAGCTCGCCGCGAGGCGGTGGGACCGCACGACGAAGGGCGGCCGGTGCTCAGCGCACCGGCCGCCCTTCTCGCTACGCGGGGGGTCTACCGCTCCGCCGCCACGATCTCGCGGCACCGCTTCACGTCGGCGGCGATCTGCTCCAGCAGGGCCTCCAGGGACTCGAACTTCGCCTGGCCGCGCACGTAGGCGAGGAAGTCGACGGCGACGTGCAGGCCGTACAGGTCGAGGCCGACGCGGTCGATCGCGTACGCCTCCACCGTGCGCTCGGTGCCGTCGAACTGCGGGTTCGTGCCGACGGAGATCGCGGCCGGCATGGCCTCGCCCTGGACGTGCAGATAGCCGGCGTACACGCCGTCGGCGGGGATGGCGGTGTGCGGGAGGGTCTCGACGTTGGCCGTCGGGAAGCCCATCTCGCGGCCTCGCTGGGCGCCGCGCACGACGACACCCTCCACGCGGTGCGGGCGGCCGAGGATCTCGCGGGCACCCGTGACATCGCCCTCGGCGACCAGGCGGCGGGTCAGGGTCGAGGAGAACGGCTCGCCGCCGCCCGCCTCACCGGTGACGTACAGGTCGACGATCTCGACCTCGAAGTCGTAGATCTTGCCCTGCTCGACGAGGAACTCCACGTTGCCGGCCGCCTTGTGGCCGAAGCGGAAGTTCGGGCCTTCCACGACCGCCTTGGCGTGCAGCTTGTCCACCAGGACCTTCACGACGAACTCGGCGGGCGAGAGCTTCGAGAACTCGGTCGTGAAGGGGAGGATCAGGAGCGCGTCCACACCCAGTTCGGCCATCAGTTCGGCGCGGCGGTGGTGCGGAGCGAGCAGCGGCGGGTGGCTGCCGGGGCGGACGACCTCGCTGGGGTGCGGGTCGAAGGTGACGACGACGGCCGGGACGCCCAGCTCGCGGGCGCGGTCGACGGCATGCTGGATGATCAGCTGGTGGCCTCGGTGGACGCCGTCGTAGGAACCGATGGTGACGACGCTGCGCCCCCAGTCCTGGGGGATGTCCTCCAAGCCACGCCAGCGCTGCACTGTGACCGCTCCTCGAACCCGTGTCCGTGTCTTCTGACCTCTTGTGCAGGTCTAAGGGTGCCATGCCGGGTGCCCCGGCCCGGCATCGGCATGGACGCTGTGACCGGGCGCACGTTCCCGGTACCGCTCGGCACGCTTCATGCCGGTACCCGCACCCCCGCCAGGTTCTCCAGCATGCGGCGGGCGCTGGGGCCCACCACGGCGACCCAGTCGTCCGGTGTCTCGGTCAGCCAGCGGGCCATGCGGGCGGCGAAGCCGGGGACGTGCCGGCCCAGGTCGACCAGGCCGCGGTCGAAGCGGGTGGCGCCCTCGGGGGTGCGGACGAGGAGCAGGCCGGTGCGGTGGACGAGTTCGCGCACCTCCTCCTCCCGGCGGCCGTGCTCCGCCGCCGCGTGCAGGACGGCGTCCAGGACGGACGGCTCCCGCTCCTGGGCGAGGAGGACCTCGAGGAGTTCGCGGCGCAGGGGCCGGCAGGCGGGAGCGCCGGCGGCGGCGAGGACGGTGGCGAGGGCGGCCCGGAGCTGTTCGGGACCGGTGTCGAGCAGACCCGTGACCAGCGGCAGCAGGGCCGGGCGGGCGGTGGAGCCCTGTTCGAGGCGGCGGTCGACGCAGGCGGCGACGTGTCCGGCGGTCTCCGGGCGCAGCGACACCGCCTCCCGGACGAGGGCGGCCACGCGGTCGGCGAGGGCCGGGGTGGCGGCATCGAGGAGGAGGGTGCGCAGGGCGTCTGCTGCGTCGGGGTCGCGCAGGCGGGTGCGGAAGGCGTCCAGGACTTGTCCGGGGTGCGTGGCGAGGGCCGGGAGCAGGGCGGTCGGCGGCAGGTGGGGGTCGCCGTCGGCGAAGTGGCGCAGGGCCGCGGGCAGGTGCTGGTCCCGGGTGTCCGGGTCGCGGACCAGCAGGGCGAGGGCGCCACCGTGCAGGGTGCAGTCGGCGGGGCGGGCGAGCAGGGCGAGGGCGGAGAGGCGCAGCAGCGCGCGGTCGGCCTCGCGGCGGACGTGCGGGGCCGCCCGCAGCCCGAGCGCCACCGCGGCGACCCGGCGGGCGGGCCGCTCGTCGTGCGCCCAGCGGTCGACGGCCCGGCAGACGGCGGACGGCTCGTCCTCGGCGAGGGTGGCGAGCAGTTCGTCGGCGCGCCGGTGCGCGCTCGCCACGAGCACCTCGATGAGGTCGTCCACAGTGCCGTGCCGGTGGGTGTGCAGCAGTGCCTGCGCGGCGGTCGCCACGGTGGCGTGCGGGGTCGCGGGCAGCAGCCGCTCGTCGTCGAACCACCTCGTCAGCTGCGGCTGGACGACGGCGGGGGCGGCGGCGAGCAGCCGGGCGACGGCGTCGAGGTACCGCTCGCCGGGCGCGGGCGGCGCCTGGTCCGCGGACCCCGGCGGCGCCTCGTCGGCGAGCACGAGCCGGCGCAGCAGATCGAGGCGCTCGGTCTCGCCCAGGGGCAGGGAGGTCCAGAAGCCGGGGCCGAACTCGGCGGGCACCGGCCGGCCTTGGCGCCGCCAGGCCACGACGCGATCGGCGAGCAGCCGCAGCACCTCGGTGTACGGCGCCGCGTCCGGGACCTGGTGCAGAGTACGGGCGAGCAGCCGGGCGGCCCACCAGGAGCCGGGGTCGCGCTCCAGGGCGTCGGTCAACTCCCGCAGTCGCGCAGCGAGCCGGCGGTGGCCGTACTGGCGGCCGAGCAGCAGAAGGGCCTGGACGACGGGGCCGAGGCGGTGGTGCGGCACGGGGACGGGCGGCGTCCTGCGGGTCTCGCGGGGGCGGTGCACCAGGGCGTGCAGGGCCTCGTCCAGGTCGAGGTGCATGCCCTGGATCCAGTCGGCCAGCTCCTCGTGCGCGAAGCGGTAGCCGCCGCCGGCCGGGACGAGGAGGCCCTCGGTGAGCACGGCGGAGGCCCAGCCGGTGGCACCGCCGAGCCGTGCCGGGGCGGGCCCCCAGGGGAACACCGACTCGAAGGACTCGCGGTCCAGCTCGCCCTGTCCCGGACCCAGGCTGCGCCGGGCGGCCTCGTGCACCTGCCCGGCCACGCGTGCCGCGAGCCGCCGTACGGCCGTGCCGCGCAGCCCGCTCGCGGCGGCGAGACGTACGGCGATGCGCAGGCACATCAGGTCGAGGTGGGCGGCGAACACCTCGTGCCGGTCGAGCGGCGGGGCGGCGGGGGCGTCCGGGACGGCGGCCCGGACCTCGGACAGCAGCCGGAGGGTGAGCGGGTGCCGGGCGTCGCGTTCGCCGAGCACGCCGTCGGGGATCCCGTACGCGGCCCGGGCTCGGCGGGCCTCACCGGCGCTGAGGCCGCCGACCGCCACGCAGGGCGGGAACGGCTGGAGGGCCGAGGGGAGCGGGTCTCCCGGGGTGGTGGGGGTGTGGAGCACGGTGGTGGGGAAGGTGGTGGCGGCGCGCTCCCAGTACTCCTCACGACAGGCCACCACCAGCCTCGCCCCGGTCTCCCGGAGCCAGGCGGCCGTGCCCTCGGTCCAGGCGGGCAGGCGGTGGGCGAGGACGGGGGGCATCTCCTCGGGGCCGTCGAGAAGGAGCAGCAGGGGGCTGCCGGACCGGGCGGCGAGCCGGGCCAGGCGGTCCGGGGTGAGGTCGCCCAGGTCCTCGGGGTGGGCCGAGCGGGCGGCGGCGATGATCCGGGCGGCGCGCTGCAGGGTGCGGCGGGCCGCGTCGGCCACGGAGCTGTCGGCTTCCTCCAGGTCGGCGCCGCGCAACCACAGCGTGGGCGCCGGCCGCTCGCCCCGGCTCCGGCGGGCGGCGAGGGCGGCGAGTTCCGTCGTACGTCCGCTGCCCGGGGCGCCGACGAGGCCGAGCACGGCCCGGTCACCGGCCGAGAAGGCGGCCAACTCCTGGGCGATGTCGGCCCGTTCGACCGGACCCACGGCGGCGAGGGGGCCCGTGAGCGTGCCCGGTGGGCCGTCCTGGGCCATCGAGGTGGCGGTCAGCTCCTGGATGCCGGCCAGGTTGAGGTCGGCGCCGTATCCGGGCACGGTCGCCGCGTTGCGGGCGAACAGGTCGCCGAGGGGGCCGTCGGCGGGGCTGAGCGGTACGGCGAAGCCCGCGTCGCGCTCGGCGGTGTGCAGGGCGGTGCCGATCACCCCGACGACCGCGCCGGTGCGGGCGTCGAGCACCGGGCCGCCGGCCGCCCCGCCGCCGAGGCGGAGCGCGTCCCGGCCCGCCGTGCCGATCGCCAGCTCCAGCACGTCCTCGAGGAGGTGGAAGCGGTCCGTGGCGGTGTACGTCACCTGGGTCGTGGCCAGCACCCGGGCCTCGCGCCAGCAGCCGGCGGGGACCCGCACATAGGTGCCGGCGTCGATCCGGTCGCGCACGGTCAGCGGCAGCGGCGCCACCCCGAGGCCCTCGGTGCGCACCAGCGCCAGGTCCCGCTCGGGCAGCGGGGTGACGGCGTCGGCCGGCACCACGCAGGTCCGGTCGCCGGCCGTGTGGAGCACGAGCCGGGGCAGGCCGTCGACGGCCTCGTGGCTGGTGAGCAGGGTGCCTTCGTGGTCGGCGAGGAAGCCGATCCCGCGGGGGCGACCCGCCAGGTCACGGATCTGCACCAGGGCGGGCTCGGGACGGTGGGTGGTGTGGTCCGTGCGCGGCCCGTCGTCTCCCGACCGGGTGCCGTCGGCCGCCGCGCACGCCCCGTCCGCCGTCTCACCCCTGCCGTCCGCCGCCGGTCGGCGACCGCTGCCGCTCCCGGCGCGGGGGCCCCGTCCTGTCATCGCCGTACCTCCCCGCCCGAACCCGCGTGCCTGTTTCCCGACGGTAGGCGCGCGATGATCGGCGGGACAGATCCCGTGGTGAACGCGCCCCCTTCCGCTCCCCCGGTTCACTCCGAGCGCCTGCCCGGTCGGGTGAATAGCCGGGGGCGGTTGGATACACCCTAGGGGTGGGGGAACCGAGGGGGGACCGTGGAGCGGCGGCAGGCCACCCCGTGGCCGGCCGCCGCTCCACGGGCGATCGCGCGGGGCGTCGCGTGGAGCGGCTCGGCCACGCTCAGCCGAAGACGGCCAGGCTCTTCGCCTTGCCCTTGTGCTGCTCGACCAGCGCGAGGAAGCGGTCCTCGGGGCCGAACACGGCGACGGGACCGGCGCCCGCGTACTCGTCGGGCATCTCCAGCCGGACGCCGTTCAGCAGCAGCCGGGCGCGCCGGGCGTCCACCTGCCAGCGGGGGAACGCGGCCGCGGCGGCGTCCGCGATCGGCATCACGGTCAGCTCCTGCTGGAGCTGGTCCAGCGTCTTCGCCGTGTCGATCTTGTACGGCCCGACGCGGGTCCGGCGCAGCGCGGTGAGGTGGCCGCCGACGCCCAGGTCGGCACCCAGGTCACGGGCGAGGGCGCGGATGTAGGTGCCCGAGGAGCAGACGACGGAGACCACCAGGTCGAGGACCGGGGTGCCGTCGTCGGCGACGGCGTCCCGGACGTCGTACACGGTGAAGGAGGAGATCGTCACCGGCCGGGCGGGGATCTCGAATTCCTCGCCCTCCCGGGCCCGCTTGTACGACCGCACGCCGTCGATCTTGATGGCGCTGACCTTGGACGGCACCTGCATGATGTCGCCGGTCAGCTTGGCGATGCCGGCGTCGATGGCGTCCCGGGTCACCTTGGACGCGTCGGTGGACGAGGTGATCTCGCCCTCGGCGTCGTCGGTGAGGGTGTTCTGGCCCAGGCGGACGGTGCCCAGGTACTCCTTCTCGGTCAGGGCGAGGTGGCCGAGGAGCTTGGTGGCGCGCTCGACGCCGAGGACCAGGACGCCGGTCGCCATCGGGTCGAGGGTGCCGGCGTGGCCGACGCGGCGGGTCCGGGCGATCCCGCGCATCTTGGCGACCACGTCGTGCGAAGTGAAGCCCGACGGCTTGTCGACGATGACGAGGCCGTCGGGCGTGGTGTGCTTCTGGGTCATTCCGCGGCGTCGCCGTCCGTCTCGATCGCCTCGTCGTCCGCCGGCTTGCGGTACGGGTCCGCGCCGCCCGCGTAGCTGGCGCCCGCGGAGGCCTCGCGGACCGCGGCGTCGGACTGCCGCGCCTTGTCGAGCAGGTCCTCGATGGTCCGGGCGGTGTCCGGCAGGGCGTCCGCGACGAAGGTCAGGGTCGGCGTGAACTTCACACCGGCCGCGCGGCCCACCTCGGAGCGCAG
Source organism: Streptomyces sp. NPDC052301 (assembly GCF_044593395.1). Lineage (NCBI taxonomy): Bacteria > Bacillati > Actinomycetota > Actinomycetes > Kitasatosporales > Streptomycetaceae > Streptomyces > Streptomyces sp. NPDC052301. The sequence continues at coordinate 50,914 of NZ_JBIUBE010000010.1, forward strand.
GATGCCCTTGGCGCTCTCCAGGCCCGCTGCCGCGGCCTTCCGCTCCTCGTCGTCGCCGTAGACCGTGTAGAAGACGGTCGCCTCCCGCAGGTCACCCGTGACCCGGGTGTCCGTGATGGTGACGTGCGAGCCGAGCCGCGGGTCCTTGATCCCGCGCTGCAGCTTCTGGGCCACCACCTCCCGGATGAGGTCCGCCAGCCTTTTCGCCCGCGCGTTGTCGGCCACTGGTCCGTCTCCCGTTCCTTGTTTCTTCTTGCGTTCTGTGGTCAGTCGTCTTCGCCGTGGAAGCGCCGTCGCACGGACAGCAGCTCGACCTCGGGGCGGCCGGCGACCAGCCGTTCGCACCGGTCCAGTACGTCGGTGAGGTGCGCCGCGTCGCCGGAGACCATGGCGAGGCCGATGATCGCCCGCCGGTGGAGGTCCATGTGGTCCACCTCGGCCGCGCTCACCGCGTACTTCCGCTGGAGCTCGGCGACGATCGGGCGGACGACGGAGCGCTTCTCCTTCAGCGAGTGGACGTCGCCGAGGAGCAGGTCGAAGGACAGAGTCCCCACGTACATGTGTGTAACCGGTTCACCCGCCGGTACGGGATCGATGGCCCCGGGCCCGTGTGGGCCGGGGACACCAAAAGGTTACGCGAACCCGCGCGGTGGCTCGACGGAGTTTCCGTGGCCCCCGCAACGGCAAGCTGGCCGACAGGACCGAGGTCCCGCCGGCCAGCTTCAGAAACCGTAGGCCTTACACCCGCGGCTTCTCCCGCATCTCGTACGTCGCGATGACGTCGTCGACCTTGATGTCGTTGAAGTTTCCGAGGTTGATACCACCCTCGTAGCCTTCGCGGATCTCGGTGACGTCGTCCTTGAAGCGACGCAGACCCTCGATGTTGAGGTTCTCGGCGATGACCTTGCCGTCGCGGACGAGGCGTGCCTTGGTGTTGCGCTTGACCTCGCCCGAGCGGATGAGGACACCGGCGATGTTGCCCAGCTTGGACGACTTGAAGACCTCGCGGATCTCCGCCGTACCCAGCTCGACCTCTTCGTACTCCGGCTTGAGCATGCCCTTGAGGGCCGCCTCGATCTCCTCGATCGCCTGGTAGATGACCGAGTAGTAACGGACGTCCACGCCCTCGCGCTCGGCCATCTGCGCCGCGCGGCCGGCCGCACGGACGTTGAAGCCGATCACGATGGCGTCGGAGCCCATCGCCAGGTCGATGTCGGACTCCGTGACCGCACCGACGCCGCGGTGCAGGACGCGGATGTCGACCTCTTCGCCGACGTCCAGCTGGAGCAGCGAGGACTCGAGGGCCTCGACCGAACCGGAAGCGTCACCCTTGATGATCAGGTTCAGCTGCTGGACCTCACCGGCCTTGAGCACCTTGTCCAGGTCCTCCAGCGACACGCGGCGCGTGCGCTTGGCGAACGCGGCGTTGCGCTCACGGGCGGCGCGCTTCTCGGCGATCTGACGGGCCGTACGGTCCTCGTCCACCACCAGGAAGTTGTCGCCCGCACCCGGGACGTTGGTCAGGCCCAGGACCTGGACCGGCGTCGACGGGCCGGCCTCGGCGACGTTGTTGCCGTTGTCGTCGAGCATGGCGCGGACGCGGCCGTAGGCGTCGCCCACCACCATCGTGTCGCCGACCCGCAGCGTGCCTCGCTGGACGAGGACCGTCGCCACGGCACCACGGCCGCGGTCGAGACGGGACTCGATCGAGATGCCCTGCGCGTCCTGGGCCGGGTTGGCCCGCAGGTCGAGCGAGGCGTCGGCCGTGAGGACCACGGCCTCCAGCAGCGAGTCGATGTGCAGACCCTGCTTGGCGGAGATGTCGACGAACATGGTGTCGCCGCCGTACTCCTCGGCCACCAGGCCGTACTCGGTCAGCTGACCGCGCACCTTGGTCGGGTCGGCACCCTCGACGTCGATCTTGTTGACCGCGACCACGATCGGCACGTCGGCCGCCTTGGCGTGGTTGAGCGCCTCGACCGTCTGCGGCATGACGCCGTCGTTGGCCGCGACGACCAGGATCGCGATGTCGGTCGACTTCGCACCACGGGCACGCATGGCGGTGAACGCCTCGTGACCCGGGGTGTCGATGAAGGTGATCTTGCGCTCTTCGTCGTTGACCTCGGTCGCGACCTGGTAGGCACCGATGTGCTGGGTGATGCCGCCGGCCTCGCCCGCGATGACGTTCGTCTTGCGGATCGCGTCGAGCAGTCGGGTCTTACCGTGGTCGACGTGACCCATGACGGTCACCACCGGCGGACGGACGACCAGGTCCTCCTCGGAGCCCTCGTCCTCGCCGAACTCGATGTCGAAGGACTCGAGCAGCTCGCGGTCCTCCTCCTCCGGGCTGACGATCTGAACCGTGTAGTTCATCTCGTCGGCGAGGAGCTGCAGCGTCTCGTCGGAGACGGACTGCGTCGCGGTGACCATCTCGCCGAGGTTCATCATGACCGCGACGAGGGACGCCGGGTTGGCGTTGATCTTCTCCGCGAAGTCGGTGAGCGACGCGCCGCGGGAGAGACGGATGGTCTCGCCGTTGCCGCGCGGCAGCATCACGCCGCCGACGCTCGGGGCCTGCATGGCCTCGTACTCCTGGCGCCTCTGCCGCTTCGACTTGCGACCGCGACGCGCGGGACCGCCGGGACGGCCGAAGGCACCCTGCGTGCCACCACGGCCACCGGGACCGCCGGGACGGCCACCGAAGCCGGGACGACCGCCGCCGCCACCGGGACCACCCGGACGGCCGGCGAAGCCACCGCCACCGCCACCGGGACCGGCGGGACGACCGGCGAAGCCGCCGCCACCGCCACCGGGACGGCCGGCGAAGCCGCCGCCACCGGGACGACCGCCGCCGCCACCGGGACGACCGCCGGCACCGGGACCGCGGCCGCCGGGGCCACCGCCGCCCGGACGCGGGCCGGCAGCGGGACGCTGCGGCATCATGCCGGGGTTCGGACGCGGACCGCCGGGACGCGGACCGCCCTGCGGGCGGGGCATGCCGGACGGGGTCGGACGGGGACCGCCGGGAGCCTGCGGACGCGGACCGCCGCCCTGGGCGCCGGGCGCCTGCGGACGGGGACCGGCGCCGGGGGCACCGGGACCACCCGGACGCGGACCGCCCTGCGGGCGCGGAGCCTGCGGACGGGCCATGCCGGTGGAGCCACCGGAGGTGAAGGGGTTGTTGCCCGGGCGCGGACCGGCCGGACGAGCACCGGGACGCTGGCCCTGGCCACCGGGGCGCGGGGCACCCTGGCCCGGACGGGCCTGACCCTGACCCTGGCCGGGACCGGCGGGACGACCACCGGGACGCGGCGCACCGGGACGGGCGCCGCCGGGACGCGGACCCTGCCCGGTCTGACCCTGCGCGGCCGGGGCCTGCGGGGTCTGCGCGGCCGGAGCGGCCGGCGGAGCGGTGAACTCCGGGGCGGCCGGGGCCGGGCGCGGCGCGGGCTTGGGACCCGGCACCGGACGCGGGCCGGGGGCCGGCGCGGGTGCGGAGGGGGCCGACGACGCGGCGGGCTGCGGGGCAGCAGGCGCCGTCGGAGGCTTGGGGGCTGCCGGCCTCGGGGCCGGGGCAGCCGGACGCGCCGCCTGCGCCGGAGAGGGCGCGGCGGGCTTGGGGGAGGCCTTGCGCGGGGCGGGCTTGCCGGCGGACTTGCCGTTGCCACCGCCCTGGAAGGCGTCGGTCAGCTTGCGTACGACAGGCGCTTCGATCGTCGAAGACGCCGAACGGACGAATTCACCGAGTTCCTGGAGCTTGGCCATGACGACCTTGCTCTCGACACCGAACTCCTTGGCGAGTTCGTATACCCGGACCTTAGCCACTTCGCTCCTTTGAGGTCCGGGTTGAAGCCGGACCGTCGCTAGTTCATGGGCGTACTCATCGCGTACTCATCGAGTGCTCATCGCAATCTCGACCTGCTTTCGACTCGCGAGGTACCAGGCCGCACGGGGTTCCGTACGACACGTCTTACGGTGTTGCCTGCTTGGCAACTGTTGTCTGCTCGACGTGTTGGCGCAACGCCTTTGTGTCGAGCGCTCCCGGGGCGCGCAGTGCCCGCGGGAACGCCCGGCGGCGTACCGCCTGGTCGAGACAGACCAGGGCGGGGTGCACATAGGCACCCCGGCCGGGCAGCGTACCGCGAGGATCGGGGACGCATGCGTCCTCGATCTTCACGATCCGCAGGAGATCGTTCTTGGCCGCCCGCTCCCGACACCCCACACAGGTGCGTTCAGGGCATGCTCGGGCGTGCGTCCGGCCAGACACAGCTAAGTCTACCTCCCCGTAGCGACCTCACCCCTTCGGGGCAAAGATCGAACGGTTGTTGTCCTCATCCGAGCGATGTATGGCCCGGATCTATTCCCCGGCTCCGCTTCCGGCGCCGGGGACTACTCCGCGGCCTGCTGCTCGGTGTCGGGCCGGATGTCGATGCGCCAGCCGGTGAGGCGGGCGGCGAGGCGGGCGTTCTGCCCCTCCTTGCCGATCGCCAGCGACAGCTGGTAGTCCGGCACGGTCACCCGGGCGGAGCGGGCGGCCATGTCGACGACCTCCACCTTGCTCACCCGAGCGGGTGACAGGGCGTTCGCCACCATCTCCGCCGGGTCGTCCGACCAGTCGACGATGTCGATCTTCTCGCCGTTCAGTTCGCCCATCACGTTGCGCACCCGGCCGCCCATCGGGCCGATGCACGCGCCCTTGGCGTTCAGGCCCGTACGGGTGGACCGTACGGCGATCTTGGTGCGGTGACCGGCCTCACGGGCGATCGCCGCGATCTCGACCGACCCGTCGGCGATCTCCGGCACCTCCAGGGCGAAGAGCTTCTTCACCAGGTTGGGGTGCGTACGGGAGAGGGTGACCGACGGTCCGCGGACGCCCTTGGCCACCCGGACGACGTACGACCTGAGGCGCATGCCGTGCGGGTAGGTCTCGCCGGGCACCTGCTCCTGCACCGGCAGGATGGCCTCCAGCTTGCCGATGTCGACGAGCACGTTCTTCGGGTCGCGGCCCTGCTGGACCACACCGGTGACGATGTCGCCCTCGCGGCCGGCGTACTCACCGAGCGTGGCGTCGTCCTCGGCGTCGCGCAGCCGCTGCAGGATCACCTGCTTGGCGGTGGTGGCGGCGATACGCCCGAAGCCCGACGGGGTGTCGTCGAACTCGCGCGCCTCCTGCCCCTCCTCCAGGTCCTCGGGGTCCTCCTTCGCCCACACGGTCACATGCCCGGTCTCCCGGTTGAGCTCCACGCGCGCGTGTCGGCGGCTTCCCTCGGTGCGGTGGTAGGCGATGAGGAGGGCCGACTCGATCGCCTCGACCAGCAGGTCGAAGGAGATCTCCTTCTCCCGAACCAAGCCCCGCAGGGCGCTCATGTCGATGTCCACGGCTACGCCTCCTCCTCTTCCTTCATGTCCTTCTTGCTGTCCTTGCGGTTGAACTCGACCTGCACGCGCGCCTTGTCGATCTCCGGGAAGCCCAGTCTGCGGGTGGTCGCCTTGCGGCCCTTGACCCCGGGGACCTCGACGTCGAGACCGTCCTCGTCGACCGTCAGGATCCTGGCGACCAGTTCACCGCCCTCGGTCAGCTGGAACTTCACGAGCCGGTCGGTGGCGCGCACGAAGTGCCGGTGCTCGGTGAGGAGGCGCTCCGCGCCGGGAGTTCCGACCTCCAGGTCGTACGCGGCGTCACCCATCGCGTTGGTCTCGTCGAGCTTCGCCGAGAGCGCACGGCTCACATCGGCGATGGCGTCCAGATCAGCTCCGGAGTCGGAGTCGACGACCACACGCAGCACCCGCTTGCGTCCGACGGAGTCCACAGCGATCTCTTCGAGATCCAGCCCCTGAGAGGTGACGAGCGGTTCCAGCAGCTCTCGCAGCCTCTCGCTCTGGGTGGTGCTCATCCGGGTGACTCCTCGGCCGCGTGTGCTGTTGTGGGATGGGTCGCGTGTCTGGTCAAAGGGTATCCGGTCGCGGGGAGTGTTGCCGTCCACCTGTGCCCGGACGGTGCCGGTGAGTGGCGTACGACGGGTGCGCGGGTACGGTGATCACGGGCGTGCCGCCCACCCATTCGAATCACCCTCCGTACGAGTGCCCCGAGGACGTCTGCAGTGCCGTACCCACCGCCGCCGCGCACCCCCTCGGGGCCGCGCAGAAGATCCCTGCTCGCCTCGGCCGCCGGTGCCGCTCTGCTGGTGGGCTGCTCCGCCGGTCCGGACTCCGGCACCGGCGGCCCGTCGGCGACCGCGCGGGCACGCGCGCGTGCGGCGCGGGACAGCGGGGAGCTGCTGGAGCACTACGACGCCGTGCTGGCCGCCCATCCGGGCCTGGCGCAGCGGCTGCGCCCGCTGCGGGCTCAGGTCGCGGCCCACGCCCGCGCGTTCGGCGGCGGCACGAAGCCCACGTCGGCCACGCCGTCGGCCTCCCCCGTCTCTGTGCCGGCCACCGAGAAGGGCGCCCTCGCCGGGCTCGCCGCGGCCGAGCGGAGCCTCGCCGACCAGCGGGCGAAGGACCTGCTGGAGGCGCCGGACGAGACGGCCCGGCTGCTGGCGTCGGTGGCGGCGGCCGGGGCCGCGCACGCGTACCTCCTGGCGGAGGGGCCCCGATGAGCGACGAGGCGAAGACCGCCGAGCTGACCGCGCTGCAGGCCGCGCTGGCGGCGGAGCACGCGGCGGTGTACGGGTACGGCGTCGTCGGCGGGCGGATCGACCGGCGGCGGCAGAGCGAGGCCCGGACCGCGTACGACGCCCACCGGGCGCGCCGGGACGCCCTGACCCGCGACGTCCGTGACCTGGGCGGTCAGCCGGTGGCGGCGAGCGCCGCGTACGCGCTGCCGTTCCCGGTGCCGGACGCGGCGGCCGCGGTGCGGCTGGCCGCCCGGCTGGAGGAGCGGGTGGCCGGGGTGTACGCCGACCTGGTGCGGGCGGCGACCGGCGAGCGGCGCGGCTCGGCCGCCGGCGCGCTGCGGGAGGCCGCGGTGCGGGCGGTGCGCTGGAGCGGGGAGAGCGTAGCCTTCCCTGGGCTCGCCGAGCGGTCCTCCGGCGAGGAGACCGGCGCGGCCGGTGCGACGCCGTCGGCCTCCGCCTCGGTCACCCCGTGACCGCGCAGATGTCCGTACGACAGGACCCGGACCGAAGGGAACGACTCGCGCATGGCTTTCGAACCGCCGCAGCGCCTCGTACGGGCGCTCGGTGAGACGGCACCGGCCGGGGACGACTGGCTGGCGAAGCTGCCCCGGACGGCCGAACGAGCCGTGGCCGGGCGCGAGTTGACCGTGGAGCGGGTGCAGGTGCCGGGTGGCCGCAGCAGCCTGGTGGTGCTGGTGCGGCGGGCCGACGGCACCCCCGCCGTGCTGAAGCTGGCCCCGCCGCGCGCCCGCCCGGAGAGCGAGCGGGCGGCCCTGGCGCACTGGGGCGGCCTGGGTGCCGTACAGCTTCTCGAAGCCGGCACGGAGCAGTCGGAGGAAGGGGTGCTGCTGCTGGAGCGGCTGCACCCGGACGTGTCGGTGCGGTCACTGCCGGAGGCGAAGGCGCTGCTGGAAGCGGCGGGCACGCTGCGCCGGCTATGGGTCGAGCCACCGGCCGGCCACGCCTTCGAGAGCGTCGCGGAGCGCACCGGGCGGCAGGCGACGGCGATGCGGGCGGGCGCGGAGGCCGCCCCGGAGGTGGCACCGCTGGTCGACGCGGCGCTCGCGGCCCGCGAGGTGCTGCTGGCGGAGCCGCCCGAACACCGTTTGCTGCACGGCACGTTCCGGCAGAGCAAGGTGCTCGCCGGCGAACGGATGCCGTGGCTGGCGGTGGGCCCGGACCCGGTGGTCGGCGAGAGCGCCTTCGATCTGGCCCGGCTGGTGCGGGACCGGGTGGAGGACCTGATCGCCGCACCGTCCGGCCCGGCCGTCGTCCGGCGCCGGATCAAGCGGCTCGCGGAGTCGCTGGAGGTGGACCAGGAACGGCTGCGGGGCTGGACGCTGTTCCGGGCGGTGGAGTCCGGGGTGCGGGCGCTGCGGGTGGGGCGGCCGAAGGACGCGGAGCTGTTGCTGGAGTTCGCCGGGTGGCTCTGAGGGCCGCACGAGAAGCCCCCTGAGACCTCCACTGGTCACAGGGGGCTCTCCTCGCCGCGGGCTTTTCTCGGCTAGGCCGTCAGGCGGGCGATCGCGTCCTCGACCGACAGCTCCTCGCGCTCACCGGTCTTGCGGTCCTTCAGCTCCAGGACGCCCTCGGCGGAGCGGCGGCCGGCGACCAGGATCTGCGGGACGCCGATCAGCTCGGCGTCGGTGAACTTCACGCCCGGGGAGACGCCGGCCCGGTCGTCGACCAGGACGCGGACGCCCGCGGCGGCCAGCTTCTCGGCGACGTCGAGGGCCAGCTCGGTCTGCAGGGCCTTGCCTGCGGCGACCACGTGCACGTCGGCCGGGGCGACCTCCTTGGCCCACACCAGACCCTTGTCGTCCGCGTTCTGCTCGGCGAGCGCGGCGACGGCACGGGAGACGCCGATGCCGTAGGAGCCCATGGTGACGCGGACCGGCTTGCCGTTCTGGCCGAGGACGTCGAGCTTGAGGGCGTCGGCGTACTTGCGGCCCAGCTGGAAGATGTGGCCGATCTCGATGGCGCGGTCCAGCTTCAGGCCGGTGCCGCACTTCGGGCAGGGGTCGCCCTCCTGTACGACGACGACGTCCACGTACGCGTCGGCCTCGAAGTCACGACCGGCCACGACGTTCTTGGCGTGCGTGTGCTCCTTGTTGGCGCCGGTGATCCAGGCGGTGCCGGGGGCCACGCGCGGGTCGGCGATGTACTTCACCTTCTCGCCGAGGCCCTGGGGGCCCACGTAGCCGCGGACCAGGTCGGGGCGGCCGGCGAAGTCCGCCTCGGTGACCATCTCGACGACGGCCGGCGCGAAGTGCGCCTCGACCTTGTCCAGGTCGACCTCGCGGTCCCCGGGCACGCCGACGGCGACGATCTCGCCGTCCACCTTGACCAGGAGGTTCTTCAGCGTGGCGGAGGCCGGGACGCCGAGGGAGGCGGCCAGGGTCTCGATCGTCGGGGTGTCCGGGGTGGGGATCTCCTCCAGCGCGGGCACGTCCGAGGCGTCGACGGGCCGCAGCGCGTAGGTGATCGCCTCCGTGTTGGCGGCGAAGTCGCAGTTCGGGCAGTCCGCGAAGGTGTCCTCGCCGGCCTCGGCGGGGGCCAGGAACTCCTCGGACTTCGAGCCGCCCATGGCACCGGCGGTGGCCGCGCAGATGCGGTAGTCCAGGCCGAGGCGCTCGAAGACACGCTGGTAGGCCTGGCGGTGCAGGGCGTAGGACTGGGCGAGGCCCTCGTCGTCGGTGTCGAAGGAGTACGAGTCCTTCATCAGGAACTCACGGCCGCGCAGGATGCCGGCGCGGGGGCGGGCCTCGTCCCGGAACTTGGTCTGGATCTGGTAGAGGATCACCGGCAGGTCCTTGTAGGACGTGCACTGGTCCTTGACCAGGAGGGTGAAGATCTCCTCGTGGGTCGGGCCGAGGAGGTAGTCGCCGCCCTTGCGGTCCTTGAGCCGGAACAGCTCCTGGCCGTACTCGTCCCAGCGGCCGGTCGCCTCGTAGGGCTCGCGCGGCAGCAGGGCGGGGAGCATGACCTCCTGGGCGCCGATGGCGTCCATCTCCTCGCGGACGATCCGCTCCACGTTGGAGAGGACCTTCTTGCCGAGGGGCAGCCAGCTCCAGATGCCGGCGGCCGTGCGGCGCACGTAGCCGGCGCGGACGAGGAGCTTGTGGCTGAGGACCTCGGCGTCCGCCGGGTCGTCGCGCAGCGTCTTCGCCATCAACTGGGACATGCGCTGGACCGGTGCGTTGGCCATGGTTCTCGTACTCCTGCCGGGTGGGGGTCCCCCGCTCGAGCGAAGCCGAGAGTGGGGGAGGTGTTGGCAGGAGGTTAGCCGGGCTGCCTGGGCCGGTGGAAATCGGTTAACGCCTGCGCAGCGGCAGGGGGGCGCCCATCACCGCGTACGGCCGCGGCGCGCTCGGGAAGTGCACCTGACGGGCGAGGTCCACATAGCCGAGCGAGTGGTAGAGGCCGCGGGCCGGGCTGTCGGTGTCGATCGCCGAGAGGATCGAGCGGGGTTCGGCGGCGGTGTCGGTGATCCTGGTGATCAGACGCCGGCCGATGCCGCGGTTCTGGTGGTCGGGGTGGACGTGGAGTTCCGTGATCACGAAGGAGTCGTCCAGCCAGAAGTCGTTGCCGCCCGCACGGAGGTAGGGCTCCACGACCGTCGACCACCAGTGGGTGCGCGAGTTCGGCATGCCGTACACGAAGCCGACGAGGTGGCCCCCGGCCGTCGCACCGAGGGCCCGTGCGCCGCGGTACTGCATGTGGCGCTGCACGATCTGGCGGCGTACGGCGACTTCGTCCGGACCCAGCCCGAAGGCCACGGCCTGGACGGCCAAGGCCTCGTCCACGTGGGCTGCGAGGTCCAGTGTGCCGATCACGAGGTCCATGCGGGGAGCGTACAGGGGGCCGCGCACGGCCGGGCGGGCGTGCGGAGGCCGGGCCCGACCGGTCCGGCCACGGTCCTAGGTCCCGCGGACGAAAGGCGGTTCGACCTCCCGGCCGATGAACCCGCCGCCGCGGCCACCTAGCGTCCTGTGTCATGAACACGGACAGCATGGGCGGCGACAGCCCTGGCACCGACGGCACCCTGGACGAGGCCTACGGCCGACTGCACCGGACCGGGCCGGAGTTCGAAGGGTGGCTGAGCAATCACGGCCCCATGGCCGTGGAGGCGATGGTCCGGCACGGGTACGCGCATCAGGTCCACCGCTGGCTGGACCACTACATGGACCGGCTGGACGAGCTGCCGCGCGGTCTGTCGCCGGTCACCGCCGACGACTGGCGCACGGCGCTCGGCGACCCCCACCGGCTCGGTGACTGGCTCGCGTTCTTCGCGCGGGAGGTCGTCGAACGCCCCTGGCGCGCCGTGCTGGAGACCTGGTGGCCGCGGCTGCTGCCCGGTGTCGCGGCCGGCGCCACCCATGGGGTGATCCGGACCGGCCACGCCGTCCACGCCCTGCTCGCGCACGAGGACGCTCCCCGGCTCGCCGAGCTCGGCCAGGCGCTCGGCTACTGGGCGGCGCGCTGGCAGCCGGTCCCGCTCACCGCCCCGTCCGGAGCCGCCGGGCCCGCCGCCGCCCTGGCCGCTGTGCCCCGGGTCCCCGACCAGAGCGCCGGCATCAACCACCGGCTGGGCCAGCTCTCCGGCCTGGCCGGATGGCCGACCGCGCTCGCCGCCCTGCGCCCGGCCGCCGACGCCGGGCAGGCCCGCGAGCTGCTGGCGGAGGTGACCACGGCAGCGGTGCTGCACTACCTCCCGAACGCACACGGCTCACCGGTGATGCTGGTGCACGCGGCGACCGCTCCGACGGCCGTGCTGCGCACCCTGCCCGCGCTCCCCCGCGCCCTGTGGGTGCCGAGCCTGGGCGCGGCGTGGGCCGCGAGCGCCGCCGTGACCGCGGCGTACGCCCCTGCCGAGCCCGCGCCGGCCGGGAGTCTGCCCGCCGCTCCCGGGACGGCGGACGAGGTGTTCGACCTGGCCGCCCGGCACGGGGACGAGCACGTCATCAAGCTCGCCGACACCTGCCTGGACGTGCACGCCCGCACCGGTCACCCGGAGGCGCTGGCCGCGGTGGCGCGCGCGGCGGCCCTGGTCGGGGAACCGGCCGGCTGAACCGTCCGCCGGAGCAGCACGCCCGCGACCGGGCGCCCGCGACCGGGCCCACCCCCCGAAAGGCCCGACCCCTGGAGGACCACCCCGAACCCGGCCGGCTGGTCGAGGAACCGGCCGTCCGAGCCGCCCGCTAGAACAGCACGCTCATGAACGCGCCGACCTCCTGGAAGCCGACGCGCCGGTACGTCCGCCGCGCCGCGGTGTTGAAGTCGTTCACGTACAGGCTCACCACGGGGGCCACGTCCGTGAGGGCGTGGCGCAGCACCGCCGCCATGCCGGGCGCCGCGAGGCCGACCCCCCGGTACTCGGGGGCGACCCAGACGCCCTGGATCTGGCAGGCGTGGCGGGTCGCCGCGCCGATCTCGGCCTTGAACACGACGCGGCCGTGGTCGTCGAGACGGGCGAACGAGCGCCCGGAGCCCACGAGTTCGGCGACCCGGGCCTGGTAGAGCAGGCCCCCGTCGCCCGCCAGCGGCGAGACGCCGACCTCCTCGGTGAACATCGCCACGCACGCCGGCATGATCGTCTCCATCTCGTCCTTGCGGACGCGGCGGACGTAGGGATCCGGGGCGATGTCGGCGGGCATGCGGTCGGTGACCATCAACGGCTGGTGCGCGCGGACCTCGCGGGCCGGGCCCCAGTGGGGCTCCAGCAGGCGCCACAGCGCGCCGGTGGATTCGGCGGGGCCGACGATGGAGGAGCAGCGGCGGCCGGCCCGCCGGGCGCGGTCGGCGAAGGCGCGTACGGCGCGCGGGGTGGCGCAGATGGGGACGAGGTTGGCGCCGGCGTAGCACAGGGACGTCAGCATGCCGTCCTCGTACCAGCCCCACATCTCGCCGCCGAGGCGCCAGGGGTCGAGACCCGCGACCTGGACCCGGGCGGAGACGAAGGCGTTGGCGACCGGCTCGCGGTCGAGGACGGCGAGCGCGGCGTCGAGGTCGCTCGGTTCGAGCACCCGGGAGGTGGTCTGGGTCAACACGTATGGCGCCTCACCCTGGGGTTCTGCTGGTCCCGGCACTTTACCTCGCAGGATGATGACCTGCTCCGCGGTGCGGGACGAGATCCTTTCCCCCCGGGCGCGGGGACGGCCGAGTCCCGCCACCAGGGGTGACGGGACTCACGGCGAGTGGGTGCGGGCGCCGGCCCGCGGGGCTCCCGGTCGGTGCGTACGGCGTCAGCCCGCGACCGAGACGGACGGCTCGCCCGACTCCACGCCCTCGTCCTGCATCTGCTCGGCCAGCTTCATGGCCTCTTCGATGAGGGTCTCCACGATCTTGGACTCGGGGACGGTCTTGATGACCTCGCCCTTGACGAAGATCTGGCCCTTGCCGTTGCCGGAGGCGACGCCGAGGTCGGCCTCGCGGGCCTCGCCCGGGCCGTTCACCACGCAGCCCATGACGGCGACGCGGAGCGGGACGTCCATGCCGGTCAGGCCGGCGGTGACCTCTTCGGCGAGCTTGTAGACGTCGACCTGGGCGCGGCCGCAGGACGGGCAGGAGACGATCTCCAGGCCGCGCTGGCGCAGGCCGAGCGACTGGAGGATCTGGAGGCCGACCTTGACCTCCTCGGCGGGCGGGGCCGACAGGGAGACGCGGATCGTGTCGCCGATGCCCTGGCTCAGCAGGGCGCCGAAGGCCACGGCCGACTTGATGGTGCCCTGGAACGCCGGGCCGGCCTCCGTGACGCCGAGGTGGAGCGGGTACTCGCAGCTCTCGGCGAGCTGCCGGTAGGCCTCGATCATCACGACGGGGTCGTTGTGCTTGACGGAGATCTTGATGTCCCGGAAGTCGTGCTCCTCGAAGAGGGACGCCTCCCACAGCGCGGACTCGACCAGCGCCTCCGGGGTGGCCTTGCCGTACTTCTGCAGCAGGCGCCGGTCGAGGGAGCCGGCGTTGACGCCGATGCGGATCGGGGTGCCGTGCTCCTTGGCGGCCCGCGCGATCTCCTTGACCTTGTCGTCGAACTGCTTGATGTTGCCCGGGTTCACCCGGACCGCCGCGCAGCCGGCCTCGATGGCCGCGAAGACGTACTTGGGCTGGAAGTGGATGTCCGCGATGACCGGGATCTGCGACTTGCGGGCGATGGTGGCGAGGGCGTCGGCGTCGTCCTGGGTGGGGCAGGCGACACGGACGATCTGGCAGCCGGACGCGGTGAGTTCCGCGATCTGCTGCAGGGTGGCACCGATGTCGGACGTACGGGTCGTGGTCATCGACTGGACCGAGACCGGCGCGTCTCCGCCGACCGCCACGCTTCCGACCTGGATCTGCCGGCTCTTCCGGCGCTCGGCGAGCTTGGTCGGAACGGACGGCATGCCGAGAGAAATCGCAGTCATCTGCTGTGCAACCCCAAGTCGTGGATCAAGGTCCGGTCCCGTGAACAGCGGGCTCCAGGCTTCGAGATTACGGCACGGGTCTCTGCGCGGGCACATCCCACCCGGCAAACACACCCGATGGGGGGCGGCCCGGAACCGTGGGGTTCCGGGCCGCCGCGAACGGCCGACGGCTACGAGATTTTGACCGGGTTAACGACGTCCGCAATGAGGACCAGGATCGTGAAGCAGACGAAGATCCCGGCCACCACGTAGGCCACCGGCATGAGCTTGGCCACGTCGAACGGGCCGGGGTCCGGGCGGCGCAGCACCCGGGCCACGTTCCGCCGCAGGGCCTCCCACAGGGCGCCCGCGATGTGCCCGCCGTCGAGCGGGAGCAGCGGGAGCATGTTGAACAGGAACAGGGAGAGGTTGAAGCCGGCGAGCAGCATCACGAACATCGCCACCTGCTGGGAGGCGGGGATGTCCAGGGTGGCGATGTCGCCGGTGATGCGGGCCGCGCCGACGATGCCCACCGGGGAGTCCGGCTCGCGCGGGCCGTCGCCGAAGGCGGCGTTCCACAGGGCCGGGATCTTGCCGGGGATGGCGGCGAGGGAGTCGACGGCGTCGCCGACCCGGTCGGTCATCCAGGTCACGGACTCGCCGAAGTTCTGGTGGACGACGCCGGTGGCCGCGCTGAAGCCGAGGAAGCCGGCCTTGACGTACTTGCCCTCGACGTAGCTGCCGCTCGAGTCCTTCTCGGTGACCAGGTTCGTGGTGATCTTCGCGTGCAGGGTCTCCTGGTGGCCCTTGCGGTCGACGACGATCACCACGTTCTTGCCGGCGCTGTCGCGGATGAGGTCCGAGAGCGTGTTCCAGTCCTTCGTCGGCACGCCGTCGAAGGAGACGATCTTGTCGCCGGCCTTCATGCCCGCCCGGGCCGCCGGGGACGCCGGGTCGGACTTCTTGCAGCTGTCGCGGTGCTCGCTCTGCGCGATGGAGCAGGGCGAGACGGCGGCGACGGTGGTGGTCTGCTGCTGGATGCCGAAGCCCATGAGCACGGTGAAGAACAGGCCGATCGCGAGGATCAGGTTCATGAAGGGGCCCGCGAACATGACGATGACGCGTTTCCACGGCTTGCGCGTGTAGAACATGCGCGTCTCGTCACCCGGCTGCAGCTCCTCGAAGGCCGCCGAGCGGGCGTCCTCGATCATGCCGCGCCACGGCGAGGTGGAGCGGGCGGAGACCCGGCCCTCCTCGTCGGGCGGGAACATGCCGATCATGCGGATGTAGCCGCCGAGGGGGATGGCCTTGATGCCGTACTCGGTGTCGCCCTTCCTCCGCGACCAGACGGTCGGGCCGAAGCCGACCATGTACTGCGGCACACGGATGCCGAACAGTTTGGCCGTGGACAGGTGCCCCAGCTCGTGCCAGGCGATCGAGACGAGCAGGCCGACCGCGAAGACCACTATGCCGAGGATGAACATCAAGGTCGTCATGCACGCGCCTCCGCGGTCGCCGTCGTGGCTGTGAGTTCGCGGGCCCGGGCCCGCGCCCAGGTCTCCGCTTCGAGGACGTCCGACACGGTGAGTGAAGTTCCCCGGGCCGGGGTGCCGTGCTCTTCGACCACCCGGGTGACGGTCTCCATGATCCCGTTGAAGGGCAGCGCGCCGCGGCGGAAGGCCTCGACGCACTCCTCGTTGGCCGCATTGAACACCGCCGGGGCCGTGCCCGCGAGCTGCCCCACGTGCCGGGCGAGGTTCACCGAGGGGAAGGCCTCGTTGTCCAGCGGGAAGAATTCCCAGGTGGAGGCCTTGCTCCAGTCGAAGGCGGGAGCCGCGTCGGGGACGCGCTCGGGCCAGCCAAGACCGATGGCGATGGGCCCGCGCATGTCGGGGGGCGTCGCCTGGGCGATCGTGGATCCGTCGGTGAACTCGACCATCGAGTGGACATACGACTGGGGATGCACGACCACCTCAATGCGGTCGAAGGGAATGTCGTAGAGGAGGTGCGCCTCGATGACCTCCAGGCCCTTGTTGACGAGGGTCGCGGAGTTGATCGTGATCACCGGGCCCATCGCCCATGTGGGGTGGGCGAGGGCGTCCTCGACGGTGACGTTCGCCAGCTCGGCCCTGGTCCGGCCGCGGAAGGGGCCGCCGGAGGCGGTGACGACCAGCTTGCGGACGTCGGCGCGGGTGCCGGAGGCGAGGGCCTGGAAGAGGGCGGCGTGCTCGGAGTCGACCGGGATGATCTGGCCGGGCTTGGCCAGCGCCTTGACCAGCGGGCCGCCGACGATCAGCGACTCCTTGTTGGCGAGCGCGAGGGTGCGGCCCGCCTCCAGGGCGGCGAGCGTCGGCGCGAGGCCGATGGAGCCGGTGATGCCGTTCAGCACGGTGTGGCAGGCGGAGCCGGCGACCTGGGTGGCCGCGTCCGGTCCGGCGAGGATCTCGGGAACCGGCTCCCCGGCGCCGTACTGCGCGGCGAGCGCCTCGCGCAGGGCGGGTACGACGTCCTCGCGGGCGACAGCGACGGTCCGCACCCGCAGCCGGTACGCCTGCTCGGCGAGGAGGGCGACGCGGCCGCCGTTCGCGGACAGGGCGGTGACCCGGAAGCGGTCCGGGTGGCGCAGCACGAGGTCGATGGCCTGGGTGCCGATGGATCCGGTGGAACCGAGGATCACCACGTCCTTGGGGCCGTCCCCGGCGGCGGGGTCGTAGACGAGGTGCGGATCGGCGAGGGGTGCCGGACGGGCAGGGCTGTCGGTCATCCCCCCATTGTTGCCGCAAGCGGTGACCGCCCGTGCGACCCGGGTGGCGGGCCGCACGGGAACGTGAGTCCTCGGGGCAATTTCACATCGGAGGAACCCTCCCATCCAGTGACGAAACCGCCGTACTGAATTCAGGGGAGGCCGTTGCGAAATCACGCACCCGCGCACGGCGGAGATGGCATCCTGCCCGGTGCGGCCCGTCGAGCGGGCCAGAACGGGGAGGACCCATCACGATGAACCGCATGCGCACGGCCGCGACCGCCCTCACCACGGTCGGACTCGTCACCGCCGCCCAACTCGGTCTGGCGGGAGCGGCGTCGGCCGCGACCGCCGCGCCGGCGAGCAGCGGCTGCCCGGTCGACCTGGTCTACCCGAGCCGGTTCTCCGTCGACTCGCACGGCTGGGTGACGAACGGCGGCCTGTACTTCGGCATCAGGAACAAGAGCACGGCCAAGAGCTTCTCGAAGGTCACGTTCACCGTCACGGACGTGAAGAACATCCGCTTCGGCGCGGCCACGCCCACGGGCGGCAAGGTCACCCACAAGACGTCGAAGACCGTCTCCGTGTACACCTCGACGCTGAAGAAGAAGGCGAGCCTCGGGATCAAGGTGCGCACGCACCTGCTCAACTTCCGCACCTACCGGGTGAAGTTCACCCTGCACGGCTCGGGCTGGACCTGCTCCGTGGACCAGGGCACCTGGGGAGCCTGACCCCAGGTGTCCTGGTCCCGTCGAGGGGACTAGGCGCCGAAGGGGCGGCGCGCGTTGTCACGGGTGGCCGGTCCGGGGGTCGCGTCGGCGATCCACGGGCCGTCCTCGGACGGGTCGACGATCCCGTCCTCCAGCCAGGTGTAGGCCCCGCCGAGGACGCCCCTGACCACGTTGCGGTCCAGTTCGTCGGTGTTGGTCCACAGGCGGCCGAAGAGCTCCTCGACCCGGATGCGGGACTGGCGGCAGAAGGCGTCGGCGAGCTGGTAGGCCTCGCGGCCGTGCTCGCCCTGCCGGCGCAGCCGCTCGGCGCGGACGCAGGCGGCGCTCATCGCGAACAGTTCGGCGCCGATGTCCACGATCCGGCCGAGGAAGCCCTGCTTGGTCTCCATCCGGCCCTGCCAGCGGGACATGGCGTAGAAGGTGGAGCGGGCGAGTTTGCGGGCGGTGCGTTCGACGTAGCGCATGTGCCCGGAGAGATCGACGCCGTGTTTGAAGTCGCTGTACGACGTGGGAAGCTGACCGGGGCCGGCGACCAGCTTGGGAAGCCACTTGGCGTAGAAGACGCCCGCGTTCGCGCCGGCCTTCGCCTTGTCCGTCAGGGACTTGTCGGGGTCGATGAGGTCCCCGGCGACGGAGAGGTGGGCGTCGACGGCCTCGCGGGCGATCAACAGGTGCATGATCTCCGTCGAGCCCTCGAAGATGCGGTTGATGCGCAGGTCGCGCAGCATCTGTTCGGCGGGGACGGCCCGTTCGCCGCGCGCCTTCAGGGACTCCGCCGTCTCGTAGCCGCGGCCGCCGCGGATCTGGACCAGTTCGTCGGCCATCTTCCAGGCCATCTCGGAGCCGTAGAGCTTGGCGAGGGCGGCCTCGATGCGGATGTCGTTGCGGTCCTCGTCGGCCATCTGCGAGGACAGGTCGAGGACGGCTTCGAGGGCGAAGGTGGTGGCCGCGATGAAGCTGATCTTGGCGCCGACGGCCTCGTGCAGCGCGACCGGCTTGCCCCACTGCTCGCGCTCCGCCGACCACTCGCGGGCGATCTTCAGACACCACTTGCCGGCGCCGGCGCACATCGCGGGCAGGGAGAGCCGGCCCGTGTTGAGGGTGGTGAGGGCGATCTTCAGGCCGGCGCCCTCGGGGCCGATGCGGTGGGCGGCCGGCACCCGGACCTGGTGGAAGCGGGTGACGCCGTTCTCGATGCCGCGCAGGCCCATGAAGGCGTTGCGGTTCTCGACCGTGATGCCCTCCGCCGTGGCCTCCACCACGAAGGCGGTGATGCCGCCCTTGTGGCCCTCGGACTTCGGCACGCGTGCCATGACGACGAGCAGGTCGGCGACCACCCCGTTGGTGGTCCACAGCTTCACTCCGTCGAGGACGTAGTCGTCGCCGTCGGGCACCGCCGTGGTGGCGAGGCGGGCCGGGTCGGAGCCGACGTCCGGCTCGGTGAGCAGGAAGGCGGAGATGTCGGTGCGGGCGCAGCGGGGCAGGAAGGCGTCCTTCTGCTCCTGGGTGCCGAACATCTTCAGCGGCTGCGGTACGCCGATCGACTGATGGGCGGAGAGCAGCGCGCCGACGGCGGGGCTGGCGGAGCCGGCCAGGGCGAGGGCCTTGTTGTAGTACAGCTGGGTGAGGCCGAGGCCGCCGTACTTGGGGTCGATCTTCATGCCGAGGGCGCCGAGCTCCTTCAGCCCGGCCACGACCTCGTCGGGGATGCGGGCCTCGCGCTCGATGCGGGCGCCGTCGATCGTGGACTCGCAGAAGGCGCGCAGCTTGGCGAGAAACTCCTCGCCGCGCCGGACGGATTCGGGGTCCGGGAGCGGATGGGGGTGGATGAGGTCGAGCCGGAAGCGGCCGAGGAACAGTTCCTTGGCGAAGCTGGGCTTGCGCCAGTCCTGTTCCCGGGCGGCCTCCGCCACCTGGCGGGCTTCACGCTCGCTGACGGTGGTACGTGGGGTGGTGGTGGCGGACATGGGGGCTCACCTCACCGCTGAGAGGGACGACTGGGATGGTTCACTACCGACCAGTGCTACTGGATCGTTGGTACCCGAAACGGGCCGACCCCACCACCCCTGGCGCGTCCGATCGGCCGATGCGGTGTGTCCGGCGCGCCACGGAAAGAAGCTGTCGAAGCGCTTCAGAAAGCTTCGAGAGCTGGATGGTCACCCTCGCCGAGGCCGCCCAGCCCGCCGGAGTCTCGGCGAGCACGGTGAGCCAGGTCCTCAGCGGCAAGCGGTCCGTCTCCACCACCACCCGGCAGCGGGTCGAGCAGAGCATCCGGGAGGTGGGCTACCACCCGAACGCCGGCGCCCGCGCCCTGGCCGGCAAACGGTCGAACATCATCGCGCTGATGACCCCGCTGCGCACCGACATGTACGTGCCGGTGATGATGGAGATCGCCATCGCGGTGACCCCCACGGCCCGGACGCACGGCTACGACGTCCTGCTGCTCACCGGCGAGGAGGGGCCCGACGCGGTGCGGCGGGTGACCGGCAGCGGTCTGGCCGACGCCATGATCCTGATGGACGTCGAGCTGGAGGACGAGCGGCTGCCGCTGCTGCGGGATACTGACCAGCCCTCCGTCCTCATCGGTCTGCACGCCGACACCACCGGACTGACCTGCGTGGACGTGGACTGGAGCGCGACGGGCGCACTGTGTGTGGAGCATCTCGCGGGGCTCGGGCACCGTGACATCGCTGTCATCGGCGAGGCCCCGGCCGTCCACGAGCGGCACACCGGGTTCGCCGAGCGCACCCGGGACGGACTCCGCTCCCGGGCCCGCGCGTCGGGTGTCCGGGTGCTGCACCGGCCGTGCGAGGGCGGGTACGACGCGAGGGCCCTCACCCTGGCCCGGGTCTTCGACGAGCGGCCCGGGGCCACCGGGTTCGTGGTGCGGAACGAGTCGGCGGTGGAGCCGCTGCTCGCGCCGCTGCGCCAGCAGGGCCGGGCCGCGCCCGAGGACGTGTCGGTGGTGGCGATCTGCCCGGACCAGGTCGCCGTCCAGGCCTCGGTGCGGCCGACCTCGGTCGCCGTGCCCGCGCAGAAGATGGGCCGGCATGCCGTGGAGCACCTGATGGCCAAGCTGGACGCGCGGGGCAGCGACGAGGTCGTGCTGCCGGCGCCCGAGCTGACGGTACGGGCGAGGTCGGGACCGGCGCCGGCCGCGTCCTGACCCGCTCCGCACTGCGGTCCCCGATCCGGCGGGGCACACCTCTGCCTGCTTCCCCTGTCTGCACTCCTCGCTTCAGGAGCACGCCCTGAACCAGCATGCCGTCGCACAGCCCGAGGTCAGCCTCGCCCACTCCTCCCCCACCGTGGGCACCTTCCGGGAACGGGACGGCGCGCCGGAGTGGAGCGGCCGTCAGGAGACGCTGCGGATCGAGCCGTGGGGTCCGGGCGCGGTCCGGGTGGTCCGCGAGCTGGAGGGGCCGGGCATCAAGCTGGTGGTGTCCGTGTGGCCGTCGGTGTCCCCGGTGTCGGAGAACCACCAGCTGATGGAGCAGCGCGGGTGGTTCATCGGCACCCGGTACGGTCCGACGGCGCACGCCGACCTGGTACGCGTCGGACGCGGACCTGCCGAGCCTGCTGGACTACGACGTGATCGGCAGCCGTCAGACGTACCTGTAGTTCGAGGGCGCGCCCCTCTTCCCCTTCGGCCACGGCCTCCCACGCGTCCTTCGCCTGTGCCGGCCTGACGGCGCGGCCGAGGGCGGCACGCTGCGGGTGTCCTGCACGATCACCAACTCCGGTGACCGTCCCGCGGACGAGGTGGCCCAGCTCTACGCACGCGCCGTGGCCCCCTCGGCGCCCCGCCCGCGCCGCGAACTCCTGGCCCACCGCCGTGTCACTCTCATCCCCGGCGAGCGGACCGAGGTCTCCTCGAAGTCCCGCTCGCGGCGCTGGAGTTCTGGGACGTGGCCCGGGGCGGCCGACGCCTCGAACAGGGCGCGTACGACGTGCTGGTCGGCGCGTCGAGCGACGACATCCGCCTGCGGACGACCCTCGTCCACGACGGGGAGCCGCCGGCTCCGCGCCCGGTGGTCCGACGCGGCCTGGCGGGCGCGGACTTCGACGAGCAGACGGGCATCGCGATCGTGGACCGGACGAAGGCGGCGGGCGACGCGGTGACACCGGCGGGGAGCGGCACGGGCGAACTGATCCACCGCGGGTGCGACTTCGGCACAGGGGTGACCGGACTGACCGCACAGCTCGCGGGCGAGGGCACCCTGGACCTCTCCCTGGACGACGGCCCGGTCCTGGCGCCCCGCACCCTCGGCACGCCCACGGCGGACGCCTACGCCTCCACCACCCTCACGGCCCGCTTCGCCGCCGAGGGCGTGCACGACGTCCGCCTCGGGCTGCGCGGAGCCCTGCGGCTCGCGCACGTCGGGTTCTCCGGTTGAGGGTCCGGAAGGGGCCGGCGAAGGAAGGGGCCCGGCACCGCGGGACAGCGGTGCCGGGCCCCTGGGTCAGCCGCCCGACGTTCTCAGAACCGATCCGGCGTCAGCTGTGACGGGCTGCCTTCGCCAGGGCGGGTACGAAACGGAGGGCGTCGAGCGTGCCCACGCCCGTGGCCATGTCGTAGCCCTTGACGGCCTTGTAGCCCTTGACGCCCTGGTAGGTGTTGTCGGTGCCGTCGTTGACGTCGACGACGCCCGGGGCCTTGTGCTGGGCGAGGGTGTAGAGCGCCTGGTTGATGTTGCCCAGGCGGTGGCCGGCGGCCTGGTCGGCGAGGGCGACGATGCCCGAGAAGAGCGGGCTCGCCTCGCTGGTGCCGCCGCTGACGTCCCAGCCGGTGGCGGTCGGGTCGTAGCTGGAGTACACCCAGGCACCGCCGTTGACCGCGGCGGCCATCGAGATGTCCGGGGTGCCGCGGCGGGTGCCGACGACCTTCTTCACGCCGTCCTGGAAGGACGGCCGCGTGAACACGTGGGACTGGCCGCCGCCGCTCGCGCCGTAGTCGTTGTACACGCTGTCCGGCTTGACCCGCTCACCCTTGTCGTCCAGGTGGAGCTGCGTGCCGCCGATGGAGGTGACCAACGGGTCGGAGGAGGGCCAGGAGTTGACCCGCTTCTTGTAGTAGGTCTTGCCGTCCAGCTGCATGTCGGTGGCGCCGCCGTCGCCGGAGGAGGCGAGGACCGTGACGTGCTTGCGGTTCGCGTCCTGGAAGGCGTAGCGCAGGTTCTTGAGGCTGGAGAAGTCGCCCTTGCCGAAGCCCGGGAAGGTGTTCTCCGTGGCGCCGAAGCTCTGGCTGATGACGTCACCGACGCCCTGGTCGATGAGGTGCTTCTCGGCGCTCATCATCTCCGGCAGACCGGTGGTGCCCTCGGTCTCCGCGACCGCCGTCTCCACGAGCACGATCTTCGCGCCCGGCGCCACGGCGTGCGCCATCTCGACGTCCAGCGTGGTCTCGCCGGCCCAGCCGGTCATGTCGGCGTCCTTGGGGTCCCACTTGGGGAGGTGGCCCCACTTGACGACCTTCACCTTGGTGCTGGGCAGGCCGAACTGCTTGCTGTAGACGTCGAGGTCGTGCTGGACGGTCGGGGAACCGAAGGAGTCGACGATGACGATCGTGCGCCCCTTGCCCGTGATGCCCTTCTTGTACAGCGGGTTCAGGTGGTACGCGGTGCGGTACTGCAGCGGGGTGTAGCAGTTGATGTGCCACTTGCTCTGGCACTGCGCGATGGGCAGCGGGCTGGCCACACCGTGGACCAGGGTGTGCCCCGCGACGGCCGGTGCCGCGAAGGTGTGCGGTACGCCGACGGGCGCGGCGCTGGTGGCGCCGGCCGAGGAGGTGGTCGCCAGCGCGGCGGCCACGAGTGCGGCGGTAGCGACCGCGGAGGCCGCGACGCCGCGCCCGGTACGGGCTATGTGCATGAAATCCCCTGAGTGGTCCGGAGTCGGACGTGATGGTCGAGACGCATCCCATCGAGTGAGTCATGCACAGAACAAGACTATTGACCGGTCGATGCCGAATCCTTTACCCGGCAAGAGTAAATCCCGGCCGAAGGCCGGGGAAGCGGCGGGGAAAGAGGGAAACGGCCGGAGCCCCCGCACAGTAGGCTCCGGCCGTTCCGTTCTGACCTGTCCGTGGCAGGTCAGAGCGCGAGACCGGTGAGAACCAGCACGCGCTCGTAGGTGTAGTCCTCCATCGCGAACCGCACGCCTTCACGGCCCACACCGGACTGCTTGGCGCCGCCGTACGGCATCTGGTCGGCGCGGTAGGACGGGACGTCGCCGATCACCACGCCACCGACCTCCAGGGCACGGTGGGCGCGGAAGGCGACCTGCAGGTCGTGGGTGAACACACCCGTCTGAAGGCCGTACTTGGAGTCGTTGACCGCGGCGAACGCCTCGGCCTCGCCGTCCACCTTCTGCACGGTGAGGACCGGTCCGAAGACCTCCTCGCAGGCCAGCGTCACGCCGGCCGGTACGTCGGTGAGGACGGTCGGCGCGTAGGAGGCGCCGTCGCGCTTGCCACCGGCGAGCAGGGAGGCGCCCGCGGCGATCGCCTCGTCCACCCAGGACTCCACGCGCTTGGCGGCGTCCTCGCTCACCAGCGGGCCGACGTCCGTCGCGTCGTCGCTCGGGTCACCGGTGACCTGGGCCTCGACGGCGGCGACGACGCGCGGCAGCAGCCGGTCGTAGACGGAGGCGTCGGCGATCACGCGCTGCACGGAGATGCAGGACTGGCCGCCCTGGTAGTTGGAGAAGGTCGCGATGCGGGTCGCGGCCCAGTCCAGGTCGGCGTCGCTCGCCCAGTCGCCGAGGACGACGGCCGCGCCGTTGCCGCCCAGCTCCAGGGTGCAGTGCTTGCGCGGCGCCGAGTCCATGATCGCGTAGCCGACCTTGTCGGAGCCGGTGAAGGAGATGACCGGCAGGCGCTCGTCCTGGACGAGGGCGGGCATCCGGTCGTTCGGCACCGGGAGGATCGACCAGGAACCGGCCGGCAGGTCGGTCTCGGCGAGCAGCTCACCGAGGATCAGGCCGGAGAGCGGGGTGGCCGGGGCCGGCTTCAGGATGATCGGGGCACCGACGGCGATGGCCGGGGCGACCTTGTGGGCGCACAGGTTCAGCGGGAAGTTGAACGGCGCGATGCCGAGCACGACACCCTTGGGGAAGTGACGGGTCAGCGCCAGGCGGCCCTGGCCGCCGGCGTCGGTGTCGAGGCGCTGGGCCTCGCCGCCGTTGAACCGGCGGGCCTCCTCGGCGGCGAACCGGAACACGGAGACGGCACGGCCGACCTCACCGCGGGCCCACTTGATGGGCTTGCCGTTCTCGGCGGAGATCAGCTGGGCGATCTCCTCGGTGCGCTCGGCCAGCCGCTTGCTGACGTGGTCGAGGGCGGCGGCGCGCACGTGCGCCGGGGTGGCGGCGAACTCGTCCCGGACGGCGTACGCGGCGGCCACGGCCTCCTCGACCTGGGCGTCGTTCGGCACGCCGACCGTGCCGACGAGCCGGCCGTCCCACGGGGAGGTGACGTCGAAGGTGTCCTCGCCGGTGACCTGGCGGCCGGCGAGCCAGAAGGCGGTGGAAGTCATGTGCGCGTCCCGGCCTTTCCGCGTTGAGGGGTGTGCTTGGCTTTCGTGCTCCACGGTAGGGGCGGGGCGGCCCGAGGTCGTTTGTCCGAGTCGTAGCAGTCGGGGCGAGGGGCACTACGGAATGGCGGGATGACCGGCGCCGGTGGTCACTCCGGCGAGGTCGCCTTCAGGGCCAGCCACAGCTCCATGCGGACGTCGGGATCGTCCAGCGACCGTCCCAGGATCTCCTCGACCCTGCGCATCCGGTACCGCAGGGTGTGCCGGTGCACCCCGAGGTCCGCCGCGGCCGCGTCCCACTGCCCGTGCCGGGACAGCCACGCCCGCAGCGAGGCCACCAGGTCCCCCCGCCCCGTCGCGTCGTGCTCGTGCAGCGCCCGCAGCAGCCCGTCGGCGAAGGCCTTCACCGCGTCGTCGGCCAGCAGCGGCAGCACCGAGCCCGCGGCCAGCTGCTCGTGCTCCACCAGCACCCGCCCCCGCCGCCGTGCCACGGACAGCGCCTGCTCGGCCTGTTTGTAGGCGGCCGCCGCGGCGATCGGGCCGGTCGGCGCGGACAGGCCGACGACCAGCTCCTCCTCGTCGGCACCCGCCGGCTCGGGCACCGCCCGCGCCGCCTCCAGCGCCGCCGCGTACTCCGTGCACGCGGCCACCGCCGCTCCGCCGTCCGCGGCCAGCACCACCAGCCGCTCCCCCTCGGGCACGACCAGCACGGCCTCGCCGGAACGCGCCGCGGCGGACTCCACGCCCTCCGCGAGCCCGCCCAGCAGATCACCGCCCGCGTCGGCGGCGAGCGCTGCGGCGGCGCTCGGCCTGGCGCCGGCCACGGCGGGCGCGGGCACGCGCCCCCGGGCCTCCGCGTGCGCCCGTGCGGCCGTGCCGGACGCCGACTCGGCGACGATCATCCGGAACGGCGCGTCGAGCAGCCCGCCGTACAGATCCCCGGCGACGGCCCGGGCGTGGTCCGGCTCCCCGGCGAGCAGCATGCGCAGCACCGCCGTACCCACGCGCTGCTCGGCCGCGTGCAGCGAGCGGGAGCGTTCCGTGGTCAGGGTGAGCAGGGCGATGGCGGAGTGGACGGCGTACCGCTCGGCGGTGCCGAGGGCGGCGGCCGTACCGACGGCGAGGGCCGCGCGCGGGCGCCGGCCCGTGCCCAGCGAGTGCAGCTCCACCCGGTCCTCGTGCTCCGGTCCGCCGACCACCGAGGACGCGGGGGCGGGCCGCTCCCGCAGCCGCTCGACCTCCGCGGTGAGCCGCCCGGCCCGCCGGCCGGCCCACTCCGGCGCGGCGGCGACGACGGCGCCGGAGGCGTCGTACAGCGCGGCCCAGCCGTCGACCTGCCCGGCGAGCACGGTGAGCACCCCCTCGGGGCCGGAGTTCAGGGCCTGTTTGGTCAGTTCGCGCTGGGCGGCGAAGCCCGCCGTGACCGCCCGGTACTGGTCGGCGGCGATCGCCGCGGACACGGCCTTGCTGATCGCGAGGAAGGGGGTGCGCCGGGGCACCTCCAGCAGCGGGAGCCCCTCCTCGGCGCAGGCGTCGACGAGGGGTCCCGGCGTCTCCTCGTAGTTGACCCCGACGGCGAAGCCGAGCCCCACGACGCCCGCCCCGACCAGCCGCCGTACATAGCGGCGCATCGCCTCGGGGTCCTCGGCGTCCAGCTTGAGGGCGGTGACGAGCAGCAGCTCGCCGCCCTCCATGTAGGGCACGGGGTCCGCCAGTTCGCTGACGTGGGCCCAGCGCACGGGCACGTCGAGGCGGTCCTCGCCCGCGCGCACGGTCAGCTTCAGCGCGGAGTGGTGGACGAGCGAGGCAAGCGTCGGGGGCATGAGGCCTTCACGGTGAGGGGACACGGAGCGGGGTGCCAGGTTCCCGGGTCCGAGGGATCCGGGGATCGCGGTGATCTCTTGGCCGCCGCGTATGAACGGCCTACGCCGATTCTGCCTCACCGTACGGTCAGCCGCTGGACCTCCGCCCGCTCCCTCCGCATGCTCCGCCGCCCGCTTCTCAGCCCCGCAGATCCACCAGCAGCGGCGGAGCGTGCTCCCCCTGCACGGTCGTCAGCGACAGCACCGCGTGGCCCGGCGGCACCCCGTGCGCCAGCTCGGACGCCGACCAGCGCTCCCGCTCCACCTGGCGGACGGTGACGGCCCGTGCCGTCGGCGCCTGGCCCGTGATGACCCGGCGCAGCATGTGCACGGCCTTGCCGGCCGGGGTCTCGGCGATGATCTGCCGGTCGGTGACGTCCCGGGTCTCCGTCCACTCCTTGCCCCACACCTCGGCGAAGTCCTGCCCGTCCCAGGGGGTGAGCCCCGACAGCGCCATCCGGCAGCCGGTGGCGCCGAGCAGCGGACCGCGCAGCGGCCGGGGGGCGTCGTCCAGGGTGCGCAGGGTGAGCACCACCCCGGCGTGGGCCGAGCGCAGTCGCTGGACGGCGCGGACCGACTCCGGGGTGACGACTCCGGTGGCGTCGTCCAGCAGCAGGCAGGCGAACAGCGAGCGGTCCTCCCGTACCGCCACGCTCGCCGTGAACTGGGCGAGCACCAGCCGGGCGAGGATCCGGGAGGCGTCGGCGTGGCCGCGCTGGGGCAGGTCGATGCGGACCCGGACCGGGTGGTCGAGGGCCTTGAGGGAGAACGGCCGGGTCTGCCCGGAGGTGTCGAAGAAGGACGCGAAGGCGGGCCGGTCGAGCAGCGCGATCCGGTCGGCGAGCACGCTGCCGACGTCCCCGGGGTGGGCCATCTGCCGCTCGCGGGCGTCGAGTTCGCGCAGGAGTGATTCGTGCCCGGTGTCCGCCAGCGCCTTGCGCAGCGCGGCCAGCGGGCCGGGCGTGCCGTCGAGGAGCTGGCGGAGCTCGGGGACGGAGGGGAAGCGGCCGTGGACGGCCTTGTAGGGGCCGAGCAGCTGGGCGAGGACGGTGGTGGAGCGGCGGCTGTCGCTGCCCGGGTGCGGGTCGGCGAGGTCGCCGACGAGGGCCTCGGCCAGTATGGCGGCGGCCTCGTCGGGATCGGTGGTGCCGCCGTACAGGTCGAGGTCGTGGACGGACTCCGGGTGGCCGATGCGTACGACGACGTCGTAGGCCTCGGCCGGGCCGAGGCCGGCGCCCGCCGCGCCGACCACCACCACGGACGCGCGGCCGGCGAGGGCGTGCAGGCACAGGGACTCGGCGAGCGGCCGTACCACCGAGCCGGTCTTGCCCGAGCCGGCCGGGCCGACGGCGAGCAGCGAGGTGCCGAGCAGGTCGGGCCCGAGGCCGAGGCCGGCGCCGCGGTAGTGGTACGGGTTGCGGGGGTCGTCGGCGGCGGTGCCGAGCCGGACCTGGCCGGTGAGCAGGTCGTGCCGGGCGTGCCGGGCGGGCAGGTCGCGTTCGCCGGAGGGGTGCAGACAGGCGGCGGAGCCGTCCTTCAGCACGGCGCCGGTGAAGGTGGCGAGGCTGTGCCGGCCGGACCGTACGCCCTGCCAGGCCCGCTGGATCCGGGCGTGGTCGACGTCCCGCATCAGCCCGGCCCTGGCCTCGGCGGCCAGCCGCTCGGCGGCGTCGTGGGCGCCGGCGTGGCGCAGCTGCGGCCATTCGGCGGGGTCCTGCTCGGGCGCGGGCGGACGCTCGGCGACCGGCAGGGCGGGACGCCAGGCGGGCGGGCCGTAGCGGCGCCAGACCTCGCCCCAGCGGCCGAGGCGGCCGACGACGAGCAGGATCGCGAGGCCGATGAGGCTGTAGTAGCCGTACCAGAGGAAGGCCTGGGAGACGCTGCTGTCGCTGTTGCGCCAGGAGTCCGGGACGAGCAGGTCGAGGGGGAGCACCCACCAGCTGCCGAGATAGCCGTTCCACAGCAGCGACCACACCAGCCAGCCGACGAGGAACGCGATCAGCGCGCCGCTGATCAGCTGCCGGGCGGGGGTCTGGGCGGGTTCCTGGGCGGGCCGCGGCCGGTGCCCGAGGCGCCACACACCGGGGGCCGCCTCGGGGCGGGGGGTGCGCAGCCAGGTCAGGAAGGCGGAGCCGTCCGGTTTCGGCGGTGCGCCGGGGGGCACCGGGGGCATGGGCGGCACGGCGGAGCCCTCGACCGGAGCCGCTGGGCGTGGCACCGGATTCGCATGCGTACCGCGCACGTCCCGCGTCCCGTCGCTGTCCATCGGTCTTGCCCCCTGACCAGCCGTTCCGTCCACCGTCAGCGAGCCAATCTAACGCCCCTGCAGGGCGAGTTCACCGCTTACGCGGCCGAGAACCCGGCCCGACCGTGCGCACCCGACCCGGACGGCTATGTCCACCAAGGACAATGCGGGGCGCCGACAACGCCCACATGGAGCATGCCCACCCTCCGCGCCCGGCCCTAGCCTGCGAAGAAAGATAGGTAAGCGTCCGAAAAACGCCTCACCGGAACCGCCCGGGACCTACCCGGACCGCCCGGGACCGCCCGGTACGCAAGATCATCAGGGAGCCCCCATGACCGCACTTCCGCAGGAGCGCCGCGTCGTCACCGCCATCCCCGGCCCGAAGTCGCAGGAGCTGCAGGCCCGTCGTACCGCCGTGGTCGCCCAGGGCGTGGGCTCCGTGCTGCCGGTCTTCACCACGCGCGCGGGCGGCGGCATCATCGAGGACGTCGACGGCAACCGCCTGATCGACTTCGGTTCCGGTATCGCCGTGACCTCCGTGGGCGCCTCCGCCGAGGCCGTCGTGCGCCGTGCCTCCGCCCAGCTGGCCGACTTCACCCACACCTGTTTCATGGTCACCCCGTACGAGGGCTACGTGGCGGTCGCCGAGGCCCTCGCGGAGCTCACCCCGGGCGACCACGCCAAGAAGTCCGCGCTGTTCAACTCGGGCGCCGAGGCCGTCGAGAACGCCGTGAAGATCGCCCGTGCGTACACCAAGCGCCAGGCGGTCGTCGTGTTCGACCACGGCTACCACGGCCGGACCAACCTGACCATGGCGCTGACGGCCAAGAACATGCCGTACAAGCACGGCTTCGGTCCGTTCGCCCCCGAGGTCTACCGCGTCCCGGTCGCCTACGGCTACCGCTGGCCGACCGGCCCGGAGAACGCGGGCCCCGAGGCCGCCAAGCAGGCCATCGACCAGATCACCAAGCAGGTCGGCCCGGACAACGTGGCCGCGATCATCATCGAGCCGGTCCTGGGTGAGGGCGGCTTCATCGAGCCGGCCAAGGGCTTCCTGCCGGCGATCAGCCAGTTCGCCAAGGACAACGGCATCGTCTTCGTCGCCGACGAGATCCAGTCCGGCTTCTGCCGCACCGGCCAGTGGTTCGCGTGCGAGGACGAGGGCATCGTCCCGGACCTGATCACCACCGCCAAGGGCATCGCCGGCGGTCTGCCGCTGGCCGCCGTCACCGGCCGCGCCGAGATCATGGACGCCGCGCACGCCGGCGGCCTGGGCGGCACCTACGGCGGCAACCCGGTGGCCTGCGCCGGTGCGCTCGGCGCCATCGAGACGATGAAGGAGCTGGACCTCAACGCCAAGGCGAAGAACATCGAGGCGGTCATGAAGTCCCGCCTGGGCGCCATGGCCGAGAAGTTCGACATCATCGGTGACGTCCGTGGCCGCGGCGCGATGATCGCCATCGAGCTGGTCAAGGACCGCGCCACCAAGGAGCCGAACCCCGAGGCCACCGCCGCGCTGGCCAAGGCCTGCCACGCCGAGGGTCTGCTCGTCCTGACCTGCGGCACCTACGGAAACGTGCTGCGCTTCCTGCCCCCGCTGGTCATCGGCGAGGACCTGCTGAACGAGGGCCTCGACATCATCGAGCAGGCGTTCGCGCGCATCTGAGCAGCAGGTCTGCACCTCTGAAGGGCGCCTGCGGCAGGCCGTGTGAAGAACGTGTGCGAGGTGGATGACGGGACGCGATTCCGTCTGCCCAACCGACTCGGCCTGCCGTAGGTTCTACCCAGATGAGAGATACACCCCGCCCACAGGGGACTGTGGGCGATCTCAGGACGGGGCCTCCCCAGCTTCGACCTGGTCGTGCCCTCGCGCACACAACCGGCGCCTGACGGCTCCGGGATCTCCTCACCGATCGGACGGTCGCCGCCCCAAACCCCCCGGGGCGCGCGACGTTCCGATCCGGACGGCCGCCTCGGAACGCCCCCCCCTGTTCCGGGGCGGCCGACCTCCTTCTCCGATTCCGACACCGGACCTGCCAAGCTGAGTGCCGTGTCGACCCCAGCCCGCCGCGCGCTGCCCCTCCTCGGGGTCCCGGCCGTCCTCTTCGCGCTGATCACCTCGCAGGTGGTGTCCCACGGTCCGCTGCTGCGTCTGGACGCCCGCGTCAGCGCGGCCCTCGTCCGTCCGGACCGGTTCTCCGGGCTGCTCTCCGACCTCGGCGACATCCAGGTCGCCGTCCCCGTGCTCGCCGCGGCCGTGCTCCACGCGGCCTGGCGGGGCCGCACCGCCGGTGTGGACCGGTGGTGGCTGCCGCCGCTCGCCGCGGCCCTGCTGATGGCGCTGCTCCCGGCGATCGTCGTCCCGCTGAAGGACTGGACCGCCCGGCCGGGGACCCCCGTGGTGCCACCGGCCGTCGGCTACTTCCCGTCCGGCCACACGGCGACGGCCGCCGTCGCCTACGGCGCCGCCACCCTGCTGCTGCTCCCCTGGCTCCGGACGGCCTACGCCCGGCGGGAGCTGGTCATCGGCTGCGCTGTCCTCAATGCCGGCGTCGGCTTCGGGCTGGTCCGGCACGGCTATCACTGGCCGCTGGACGTGGTGGCCAGCTGGTGCCTGTGCACGGTACTGCTGACCGTCCTCGCGCTCGTCCTCCGCCTCGGTCTCGGCCTCGGTGACGGCCTCGGCGTCAGCCGAAGTACGCGTCGAAATTCCTCTGGAACTCCCAGTTCGCGTAGCGGTCCCAGTTCACCGACCACGTCATCAGGCCCCGCAGCGCCGGCCAGGTCCCGTGGGTCGTGTACGAGCCGCAGTTCGTCCTCTTCGTCAGACAGTCCAGGGTCTTGGTGACCTCGGACGGGGAGACGTAGCCGTTGCCCGCGTTGATGGACGCCGGCATGCCGATGGCGACCTGGTCGGGGCGCAGCGGCGGGAAGACGTTGTTCTGATCGCCGGCGACCGGGAAGCCGGTGAGCAGCATGTCGGTCATGGCGATGTGGAAGTCGGCGCCGCCCATGGAGTGGTACTGGTTGTCCAGGCCCATGATCGGGCCCGAGTTGTAGTCCTGGACGTGCAGGAGCGTGAGGTCGTCGCGCAGGGCGTGGATCACCGGGAGGTACGCGCCGCAGCGCGGGTCCTGGCCGCCCCACTTGCCGGTGCCGTAGTACTGGTAGCCGTTCTGCACGAAGAACGTCTCCGGGGCCATGCTCAGCACGAACTTGGAGCCGTACTCGGCCTTCAGGGTCTTCAGGGCCGAGATGAGGTTGACGATCACGGGCGTCGTCGGGTTCTTGAAGTCCGTGTCGTTCGTGTCCAGGGACAGGGAGTGGCCCTCGAAGTCGATGTCGAGGCCGTCGAGGCCCCAGGTGTCGATGATCTTCGAGACGGAGGAGACGAAGGCGTCGCGGGCCGCCGTGGTGGTCAGCTGGACCTGGCCGTTCTGGCCGCCGATCGAGATCAGCACCTTCTTGCCGGCGGCCTGCTTGGCCTTGATCGCGGCCTTGAAGTCGGCGTCGCTCTCCGCGTTCGGGCACTCGGTGACCGGGCAGCGGGTGAAGCGGATGTCGCCGGAGGTGGCCGAGGTGGGTTCGCCGAAGGCCAGGTCGATGACGTCCCAGCTGTCGGGGACGTCGGCGAGACGGGTGTAGCCGGAGCCGTTGGCGAAGCTCGCGTGCAGGTAGCCGACGAGGGCGTGCGCCGGCAGGTCGGCCGAGCCGCCTCCGCCGCCGCTGCCGGCGCTGGTCGTCGCCGTCACGACCGCGGATCTCGCGGATTCGCCGGCGTCGTTGCTCGCGGTGACCTGGAAGCCGTACGCCGTCGAGGCGGACAGCCCGGTGACGGTGGCCGATGTGCCGGTCACCGTCTGGACCTTCACCCCGTCGCGGTAGACCGCGTAGCCGGTGGCGCCGGTGACCGCCGACCAGGACAGGGCGACGGAGGACGAGGTGACTCCGGTGGTCTTCACTCCGGTGGGTGCGGCGGGCGGCTGTGCGGTGGTGCCGCCGTCCGGGCCGACCAGGGAGATGTCGTCGGCGTAGTAGGTGCCGGTGCCGTACCAGCCGTGGGTGTAGATCGTGACCTTGGTGGTGGCGGGTCCGGTGCGGAAGGTGGTGCTAAGACGCTGCCAGTCGGGGGCGGACTGGGTCCAGGTGGAGACGTCGGTGGTGCCGGTGCCGTTCGCACCCAGGTAGACGTAGGAACCGCGGACGTAGCCGGACAGGGTGTACTGGGCGTCGGGCCGGACGGTCACCGTCTGGCTGCACTGGGCGTCGTCGCTGCCGGCCGGGGTCGCCCGGAGCGCGGTGCTCCCGGTGTGCACGGGCGAGCCGACCGTCGTGCCGGCCGTGCAGGTCCAGCCGGTCAGGCCGGACTCGAAGCCGCCGTTGGTCGCGACGTCCGCGTCGGCCGCCCGGGCGGCCGACGAGAGCGCGGTGATGCCGGGCACGGCCAGCAGGGCGGCCGTGAGCACGGCGAGGACGGATCCGGGACGTCGTACGCGCGGGGCGCGTGGGGTACGTCTGGCGCGGTCCACAAGGGCCTCCGGGGGCAGGGGAGTTGGAGGAGCGGAGCGCACACAACTTGGTCCAGACCAATCCTGTTGTCAAGGTGTCGCGGCGCTATCCGTCCTCGCTCCCGCCCCTGGCCGGGCCGGCGGCGGCCTCGTGCATCGCCAGCTCCAGCAGGGCCGGGTCGGTCAGCGTGGCCGCCCCGTCCGGCGGCACCAGCCAGCGCACACCCCGGGTGGGCCGGCCCGGGTACGGCACGACGATCCAGGTGCCGGCCCCGGCGGTGCGGATGCCGGTGCCGAGCCAGCGGGCCGCGGTGCCGGGCGGCACGAAGAACCCGACGCGGTTGTCGCCGAAGTCGACGAGCACCGGGCCGGGCCGGTCGAGGACGCGGGTGAGCACGTCCAGGGTCGGGTAGCCGAGGTCCCCCGGCAGGATCAGGACGTCCCACGCCTTGCCGGCGGGCAGCAGGGTGACCCCCAGGGGGCTGCGCTCCCACTCCCAGCGGCAGGCGTCGGGGTCCGGTGCCACGGATGCGAGCCATTCGACCGCCGTCTTCGCCCCGGTCATCGCAAGGCCTCCCTCTCTCTTCTCCGTGCGACGCGGTCGCGTCAGGAGGAGAGAGGGAGGTCTTCCGGGGGCATTACGCGGGTTCCAGGCTCCCTTTGGAGTGAACCGGGTCACCCTCAGCTGTCGAAGCCCAGCCCCAGCCGGTCCATCGTCCGCAGCCACAGGTTGCGGCGGCCGCCGTGCGCGTCCGCGCGGGCCAGGGACCACTTGGTGAGGGCGATGCCGGTCCAGGCGAACGGCTCCGGCGGGAACGGCAGCGGCTTCTTACGGACCATCTCCAGCTCGGTCCGCTCGGTCCGCTCGCCGTCGAGCAGGTCCAGCATCACGTCCGCGCCGAAGCGGGTCGCGCCCACGCCCAGCCCGGTGTAGCCGGCCGCGTACGCGACGTTCCCCTGGTGCGCGGTGCCGAAGAACGCCGAGAAGCGCGAGCAGGTGTCGATCGCGCCGCCCCAGGCGTGGGTGAAGCGGACGCCCTCCAACTGCGGGAAGCAGGTGAAGAAGTGGCCCGCGAGCTTGGCGTACGTCTCCGGCCGGTCGTCGTACTCGGCGCGGACCCGGCCGCCGTAGTGGTGGATCGCGTCGTAGCCGCCCCACAGGATGCGGTTGTCGGCGGACAGCCGGAAGTAGTGGAACTGGTTGGCGCTGTCCCCCAGCCCCTGCCGGTTCTTCCAGCCGATCTCCGCCAGTTGGTCGGCGGTCAGCGGCTCGGTCATGAGCGCGTAGTCGTAGACCGGGACGGTGTAGGAGCGCACGCGGCGCAGCAGGCTCGGGAAGATGTTGGTGCCGAGCGCGACCTTGCGGGCGCGGATCGCGCCGTAGGGGGTGCGTACGGCCATCCCGGCGCCGTAACTCTTCAGCGTCAGCGCGGGCGTGTGCTCGTACACCCGCACGCCCAGCTCCAGGCAGGCCTTCTTCAGGCCCCAGGCCAGCTTCGCGGGGTGCAGCATGGCCACGCCCCTGCGGTCCCACAGGCCCGCCTCGAAGGTGGGCGAGTTCACCTGCTCGCGCACGGCGTCGGCGTCCAGGAACTCGAAGCCGTCGGCGAGGCCCTTCTCCTCCAGCTCCCGGTGCCAGTCGCGCAGCCCCCAGGCCTGGTAGGTCTCGGTGGCCACGTCGATCTCGCCGGTGCGCTCGAACTCGCAGTCGATGCCGTGCCGGGTGACCGCGGCCTCGATCTCGTCGAGGTTGCGCCGGCCCAGCTCCTCCAGCTTCCGGATCTCGTCGGGCCAGCGGGCCATGCCGTTGGGCAGGCCGTGGGTGAGGGAGGAGGCGCAGAAGCCACCGTTGCGGCCGGAGGCGGCCCAGCCCACCTCGCGGCCTTCCAGCAGGACCACATCGCGCTGCGGGTCGCGCTCCTTGGCATTGAGCGCGGTCCACAGGCCGCTGTAGCCGCCGCCGACGACCAGCAGGTCACAGGTCTCGGTGCCGGTCAGGGCGGGCTCGGCGGCCGGCTTGCCGGGGTCTTCCAGCCAGTACGGGACCGGCTGGGCTTCGGAAAGAGAGGCGATCCAGTTGTCTTTGCCACGGCTCATGGCGCTTGGGGCCATGATTTCAACTCCCTACAGAGGACTGCCGGAAAGGCCTACGCCTTTTGCTTGTTCCGGCGATTGCTGATGAGCATCGAGGTCAGGACGAACAGCACGGCGACGAGGAACATGGCCGTCCCGATCACGTTGATCTGGACGGGCGTGCCGCGCTGGGCCGAGCCCCAGACGAACATGGGGAACGTGACGGTCGAGCCCGCGTTGAAGTTGGTGATGATGAAATCGTCGAAGGAGAGCGCGAAGGACAGCAGCGCGCCCGCGGCGATTCCGGGTGCCGCGATCGGCAGGGTGACCCGCAGGAAGGTCTGCACGGGGCCGGCGTACAGGTCCCGGGCGGCCTCCTCCAGGCGCGGGTCCATCGACATCACGCGTGCCTTGACCGCGGTAACGACGAAGCTGAGACAGAACATGATGTGGGCGATGAGGATCGTCATGAAGCCGAGCTGTGCGCCCATGTTGAGGAACAGGGTGAGCAGCGAGGCGGCCATGACGACCTCGGGCATCGCCATCGGCAGGAAGATCAGCGAGTTCACGGCGCCGCGGGCCCGGAAGCGGTAGCGGACCAGCGCGAAGGCGATCATCGTGCCGAGGACGGTCGCGCCGATCGTCGCCCAGACGGCGATCTGCAGGCTGATGGAGAGCGAGCCGCACAGGTCGGCGACGCCGCACGGCTGCTTCCAGGCGTCCAGGGAGAAGTGCTGCCACTCGTAGTTGAAGCGCCCCTTCGGCTTGTTGAAGGAGAACACCGTGACGATGACGTTGGGCAGCAGCAGGTACGCGAGCGTCAACAGACCGGCGATGACGACGAGACGGCGCTTGAGCCAGGTGACGGCGGGCATCAGACCAGATCCTCCGTCCCGGAGCGGCGAATGTAGATCGTGACCATGGCCAGGATCGCGGCCATGAGGATGAACGAGAGGGCCGCGGCGGTCGGGTAGTCCAGGATGCGCAGGAACTGCGTCTGGATGACGTTGCCGATCATGCGGGTGTCGGTGGAGCCGAGCAGTTCGGCGTTGACGTAGTCACCGGCCGCGGGGATGAAGGTCAGCAGCGTGCCGGAGACGACGCCCGGCATCGACAGCGGGAAGGTGACCTTGCGGAAGGTGGTCCAGGGCTTGGCGTACAGGTCGCCGGCCGCCTCGTGCAGCCGTCCGTCGATCCGCTCCAGCGAGGTGTAGAGCGGAAGGATCATGAACGGCAGGAAGTTGTACGTCAGACCGCAGACGACCGCGAGCGGCGTGGCGAGCACGCGGTCGCCGGCCGTCCAGCCGAGGAAGTCGGTGAGGTCCAGGACGTGCAGCGAGTTCAGGGTGTGCACGACCGGGCCGTTGTCCGCGAGGATCGTCTTCCAGGCCAGGGTGCGGATCAGGAAGCTGGTGAAGAACGGCGCGATCACCAGGACCATGAGCAGGTTCTTCCAGCGGCCCGCGCGGAAGGCTATGAGATAGGCCAGCGGGTAGCCGAGCAGCAGGCACAGGACCGTCGCGGCGGCCGCGTAGAAGACCGAGCGCAGGAACTGTGGCCAGTACTCGCTGAGCGCGTCCCAGTAGGTCGCGAAGTGCCAGGTGACCTTGTAGCCGCTCTCCAGGGAGCCCGTCTGCACGGACGTGGAGGCCTGGTAGATCATCGGCAGTGCGAAGAAGACGACCAGCCAGAGCAGGCCCGGCAGCAGCAGCCAGTACGGGGTGAACCGGCCGCGCTTGCGCGGAGGCTTGTTCTCCTCGGCGGCGGGGGCGAGAGGCGGGGGCGCCTCGGTGAGCGTCGACATCAGGCGGCTGCCTCTTCCTCGGTGCCCGCGTCGATGTCCTGGGCCGCGTCCAGGCCGAAGGTGTGTGCCGGGCTCCAGTGCAGGACGACGTCGGCGCCGGGGACGAGCCGGCCGTCGCGCTCGACGTTCTGGACGTACACCGACAACTCGTCGCAGACGGGGCTGTCGATCACGTACTGCGTGGAGACGCCGATGAAGCTCGCGTCGGCGATCGTGCCGGTGAGGCGGTTGCGGCCCTCGGGGATCTCGCCCGCGTCGTCGGCGTGCGTGAGGGAGATCTTCTCGGGGCGGATGCCGAGCAGCACCTTGCCGCCGGCCGTCGTCGGGGCGGCACATCGCGCCTCGGGCAGCACCAGCTTGCCGCCGCCCGCCTTGAGCACGATGTCGTCGCCGTTCTTCGTGTCGACCTCGGCCTCGATCAGGTTGGAGGTGCCGAGGAAGTTCGCGACGAACGTCGTCTGCGGGTTCTCGTACAGGTCGCTCGGCGAGCCCAGCTGCTCGACGCGGCCCGCGTTCATCACGGCGACCGTGTCGGCCATGGTCATGGCCTCCTCCTGGTCGTGCGTGACGTGCACGAAGGTGATCCCGACCTCGGTCTGGATGCGCTTGAGCTCCAGCTGCATCTGGCGGCGCAGCTTGAGGTCGAGGGCGCCGAGCGGCTCGTCGAGGAGGAGCACCTTCGGGTGGTTGATCAGGGCGCGGGCGACGGCGACGCGCTGCTGCTGGCCACCGGAGAGCTGGTGCGGCTTCTTGCGCGCCTGCTCGCCGAGCTGGACCAGCTCCAGCATCTCCTCGACCTGCTTCTTCACACTCTTGATGCCCCGTCGGCGCAGGCCGAAGGCGACGTTCTCGAAGATGTCGAGGTGCGGGAAGAGGGCGTACGACTGGAAGACCGTGTTCACCGGCCGCTTGTACGGCGGCAAGTGGGTGACGTCCTGGTCGCCGAGGCGCACGGTCCCGGAGGAAGGTTCCTCCAGGCCGGCGATCATGCGCAGGGTGGTCGTCTTGCCGCAGCCGGAGGCGCCGAGCAGGGCGAAGAAGGAGCCCTGCGGCACGGTCAGGTCGAGCGGCTGCACGGCGGTGAAGCCGTTGTCGTAGGTCTTGCTGATACCGGAGAGGCGGACGTCGCCGCTGTTGTCTGGTGTCGTCATCGTCGTCACGCCCCTGTGAGCTTCGAGAACTTGGTCTGGTAGGCCGTCTCTTCCTTCTGCGTCAGCGCGCGGAAGGCGTGGGACCTCGCCTGCATGGCCTTGTCGGGAACGATCAACGGGTTGCTCGCCGCCGTTTTGTCGATCTTCGCAAGGTACGGCTGCACCCCCGCGACGGGGCTCACGTAGTTGATGTACGCGGCGAGCTCGGCGGCCGGATCGGGCTCGTAGTAGTAGTCGATGAGCCGCTCGGCGTTCGTCTTGTGGCGCGCCTTGTTGGGGATCAGCATGTTGTCGGTCGACGTCATGTAACCGGCGTCCGGGATGATGTAGCCGACGCGCGGGTTGTCCGACTGGAGCTGGACGATGTCGCCGCCCCAGGCCACGCACGCGGCGAGGTCGCCCTTGGCGAGGTCCGAGGTGTAGTCGTTGCCGGTGAAGCGGCGGATCTGGCCTTTGTCGACGGCCTTCTGGAGGCGGGCGATCACCTTGTCGTAGTCGTCGTCGGTGAACCTCGCCGGGTCGATGCCCATGTCGAGCATGGTCATGCCGACGCTGTCGCGCATCTCCGTCAGGAAGCCGACACGCCCCTTGAGCTTCGGGTTGTCGAGCAGGTCGGAGATCGACTTCACCTCGACACCGTCGAGCGCCTGCTTGTTGAACGCGATGACGGTCGAGATGCCCTGCCACGGGTACGAGTAGGCCCGGCCCGGGTCCCAGTCGGGGTCACGGAACTGTTCCGACAGGTTGGCGAAGGCGTGCGGCAGGTTCGAGGCGTCCAGTTTCTGGACGTACCCCAGCCGGATCATGCGGGCGGCCAGCCAGTCGGTGAGGACGATGAGGTCGCGGCCGGTGTCCTGGCCGGCGGCGAGCTGCGGCTGGATCTTGCCGAAGAACTCGTCGTTGTCGTTGATGTCCTCGGTGTACTTGGCCTGGATCCCGGTCCGCCGGGCGAACGCGTCCAGCGTGGGATGGCGCTTGCCCTTGTCGTCGACGTCGATGTACTCGGGCCAGTTGGAGAAGTTGACGACCTTCTCCTTGGCCGAGTGGTCGTCGGCGGACACGCCGCCCTGCGTCCGGGTCGCCGCGGGGATCCCGCAGGCGCTCAGCGCCCCGAGTCCGCCGGCCGCGAGCGCACCGCCCGCAGAGGCGCGCAGCAGCGACCGACGCGTCAGGGCGGCCCGGCCGGTACGGAGGCTGCGCCGCATCGCGGCGGCTTCGACCGGCGTCAGACGGTCGGGCTCGAACTGCTCCATGCGTGGTGCCTTTCGGGAGGGAGGGGTCGGTCGGCCTGGTCGAGGGCCATCGTCACGCCCGGCGGCAGCCGGTCAAGCGGCTGCTACCGGTCCCCGAAGATCGTGCGGTGCCAGTCCTTCCTGGCCACCGCCGTGTTGTCGAACATTACGTGTTTGACCTGCGTGTACTCCTCGAAGGAGTACGCCGACATGTCCTTGCCGAAGCCGGAGGCCTTGTAGCCGCCGTGCGGCATCTCACTGATGATCGGGATGTGGTCGTTGATCCACACACAGCCCGCCTTGATCTCGCGGGTGGCGCGGTTCGCGCGATAGACGTTGCTGCTCCACGCGGAGGCGGCCAGGCCGTACGGCGTGTCGTTGGCCAGCCGGATCCCCTCATCATCACCGTCGAAGGGCAGCACGACCAGTACCGGGCCGAAGACCTCGGACTGGACGATCTCGCTGTCCTGCGCCGCGTCGGCGACCAGGGTGGGCCGGTAGTAGGCGCCGTTCTCCAGCTCGCCCTTCGGCACCTCGCCGCCGGTCACCACACGCGCGTAGGCACGCGCCCGGTCCACGAAGGCGGCGACGCGGTCCCGCTGGACGTGTGAGATGAGCGGCCCGAGGTCGGTGCCGGGGGCGAAGGGGTCGCCCAGCCGCACGGTCTCCATCAGGGCGGCGGTCCGCTCCACGAAGGCGTCGTAGAGCGGGCGCTGCACGTACGCGCGCGTGGCGGCCGTGCAGTCCTGCCCGGTGTTGATGAGCGCACCGGCGACGGCACCGTGGACGGCGGCCTCGAGATCGGCGTCGTCGAAGACCACGAAGGGCGCCTTGCCGCCCAGCTCCAGATGGAGCCGCTTGACGGTGGCGGTGGCGATCTCGGCGACGCGCTTGCCCACGGCGGTGGAGCCGGTGAAGGAGGTCATGGCGACGTCGGTGTGCCCGATCAGGTGCTCACCGGCTTCCCTGCCGGTCCCGGTGACGATGTTGATCACACCGTCGGGGATGCCGGCGTCGGTGGCGGCCTGGGCGAAGAGCAGGGAGGTCAGCGGGGTCAGCTCGGCCGGCTTCAGCACGATGGTGTTGCCCGCGGCGATCGCCGGGAGGATCTTCCAGGCGGCCATCTGCAGCGGGTAGTTCCAGGGCGCGATGGACCCGACGACACCGATCGGCTCGCGCCGGACGTAGGAGGTGTGGTCCCCGGAGTACTCACCGGCGGACTGCCCCTGCAGATGCCGGGCGGCGCCCGCGAAGAAGGCGGTGTTGTCGATGGTCCCCGGTACGTCGAACTCGCGGGTGAGCTTCAGCGGCTTGCCGCACTGCAGCGACTCCGCGCGGGCGAAGTCCTCGGCACGCTCGGCCAGCACTGCGGCGAACCGGTGCAGCGCGTCGGAACGCTCGCCGGGGGTGGCCGAGGACCAGCCCGGGAAGGCATCCCGGGCGGCGGCGACGGCCGCGTCGACGTCGTCGGTGCCGGCCAGTTCGTACGTGTACACCTCCTCGCCGCTCGCCGGGTCGACCACGGCGTGGGTGCGGCCCGAGGTGCCCTTGGTGAGGCGACCCGCGATGAACTGCGCGCCGTCGGCGAAACGGTCCTGTGCGGGGAATCGTTCCGGGGTGGCAATACCCGGGTTGTGCATGTCGCTCTCCTCCGCCGTGCGCCCCGTCCCGGGGGGCGGGTGGCGTAGCTCCAGCTCGATTTGAGTGCCGATCCTGACAGAGCAATAGGACTCCAACAAGTGATTCCGTTGTTGCCTTTTGGTTACGCGACGGAATCTGTCGACCAGGTGTCGAGTCGGAAGGGAAAAGGGCGGACGGACTGTCAGTGGTGCCTGCCAGACTGGCGTGCATGGGGAAGATCGACGGGGTGGATGCCCTGATCAGCGAGGTCCGGGCAGGGGCCCGGGTCAAGTACCTGCACTTCTGGGGGCACCGGCCCAGGCCCGACGGCAGGATCGGCACGAGCTGCCTGAGTCAGTGGTGGCCGTCGCCCTTCGTGGTGGACGGGGTGCAGTACGCCACGGCGGAGCACTGGATGATGGCGGAGAAGGCGCGGCTGTTCGGGGACGCGGAGGCGGAGCGCCGGGTGCTGGCCGCGGGGCATCCCTCGCAGGCCAAGAAGGCGGGGCGGCTGGTCCGTGACTTCGACGAGGCGATATGGCAGCGGGAGCGCTTCCGGATCGTGGTCGAGGGCAGCGTCCACAAGTTCGCGTCGGACGACGATCTCCGGCTGTTCCTGCTGAACACCGGCGACCGCGTCCTGGTGGAGGCGAGCCCGGTGGACCGCGTGTGGGGCATCGGCCTCGCAGCGGACGACGAGGCGGCATCGGACCCGGAGCAGTGGCGCGGCCCGAACCTGTTGGGCTTCGCGCTGATGGAGGCCCGCGAACGGCTGGCGGGGGCGGGGGCCTGAGGCGGCGGAGCGGGGGCCCGCGAAAACCCGGGCCCGGGAGAATCAGGGCCCGGGAGAGTCAGGGTTCGCAAGGGCCGAGGCCCGAAAGGGCCGGCCTTGGGGCCGGCCCCTGTGACGCTGCTGGTGCGGCGGGCGCCAGGGTCGTCAGAACGTGCTGGCGCTGCCCATGATGCTGGCGAAGATCGTCAGACCCAGCACCGGCAGGATCACCGTGGCGACGATCCCGCAGACCAGGCCCGCGGTGGCCGCGCCCTTGTTGGTGGCCTCACCACGATTGGCCTTGCCCCGGCCGATGGCACCGAAGATGATCGCGAGGATGCCCAGGATCACGCCGAAGAACCACAGGAAGACCGTGAGGCTGCAGACCACGCCGATGATGCCCAGCACCAGACCCGTGGTCCCCATTCCGTTGCTCGGCTGCATCGGCATGCCGTAGCCGGGGGCCTGCGGGTAGCCCACGGGCGGAGCCGCCGGGTAGGACGGACCCGACTGGGGGTAGCCGTAGCCGGGAGCCGGCTGCTGCGGGGGCTGGTTCGGCGGGCCGAACCCGGGTGCGGGATTGGTGTTGGACATGAAGTGGTCTCCCCTCCGGTGATCTCAAGGCATCGTAATGGCCGGATAAGGAGCGCAGGACACGTTTTCGCAGGCCGGTACGGAAGGGCCCGGACCGGCGCCGGTCTCAGCGGCCGGTCGCGACGGTCGCCGAGAGGGTGTGCGCGGAGCCGTAGTAAGGGTCGGGTTCCGAGTCGTGGTCCTTGATGGCGGCCGTGATGCCGATCGCGAGCAGGACGATCACGGCGATGCCGATGACGATGCCGATGACGCCCATGATCAGACCCGCCTGGGCCTGGCCGTGGTTGGTGGCCTCACCGCGCTCGGCCCGCCGGCGGCCCTTGACGCCGAAGACCACCGCGAGGATGCCGCAGATCACGGAGACCACGCCGTACAGGCAGAACAGGCATATCGAGAGGATGCCGAGCACCAGCGCCGCGACGCCCATGCCGTTCTGCGGAGCCATCGGCATGCCGGGCCAGCCGTAGCCCCCGGGGTAGCCGTAACCGCCGGGTGCGGGCGGGGCGGCCATGGCCGGGCCGGAGGGCGCGATCGGCGGGGGCGGCACCGGGTCACCGCCGGCCGGGACGCCGCCGGGCATGCCGAAGCCGGGGGCGGCGGCACCGGGCGGGGCGTACCCGGGTGCCGCCGGGCCGGGCGGGGCGAAGCCGGGCTGCGGCGCGGGCACGCCGAAGCCGTCGGACGGGAAGGAGGCCAGCGTGGCCTGGTCGTGCACGGACGGCTGCGCGGCCGGGGGCTGTCCCGGCGGCTGGTCCTGCACCCGGGGCTTCTTCTCCAGCGACGTCCGCTCCTCGGGCGGCGCCCACGGGTCGTGGTCACCGGCTCCGGCGGCGCCACTCGACTGCGTTTCGTCCGTCACGTGCGGATCCCCCTCGGTCGTTCGTGCCGCCATGCTACGACCTCGCTCGTACGGCATCACCGCCCGGTCCTCCCCCTGTTCCCACCGGCGACCCGCACCACGGCACCCGCGTGCCTACGATGTGCGTGGCCACCGATCAGCCGATCACCCGCGCCGCGCCCGACAGGGCCCGTCGGCGCCCTGCCCGGGGAGGACCCCTTGACCGACAGCAGCTCCGTACCCGCCGCCGGCACGGCCGACCGCGATCTGCGTGCCTTCATCGCCGGGCTCCCCAAGGCCGAACTGCACGTCCACCACGTCGGCTCCGCCTCCCCCCGGATCGTCTCGGAGCTGGCCGCCCGGCACCCCGACTCCAAGGTGCCCACCGACCCCGAGGCCCTGGTCGACTACTTCACGTTCACCGACTTCGCGCACTTCATCGACGTGTACCTGTCCGTCGTCGACCTGATCCGCACCCCGGAGGACGTCCGGCTGCTGACGTACGAGGTCGCCCGCGATCTGGCCCGCCAGCAGGTGCGGTACGCCGAGTTGACCATCACCCCCTTCTCCTCCACCCGGCGCGGCATCGACGAACTGGGCTTCATGGCCGCGATCGAGGACGCCCGGAAGGCCGCCGAGGCCGAGTTCGGCACCGTGCTGCGGTGGTGCTTCGACATCCCCGGCGAGGCGGGACTGGAGTCCGCCGAGGAGACCGCCCGCCTCGCCACCGACGACCGGATCCGCCCGGAGGGCCTGGTGTCGTTCGGGCTCGGCGGGCC
This sequence comes from Streptomyces sp. NPDC052301, assembly GCF_044593395.1. Classification (NCBI taxonomy): domain Bacteria; kingdom Bacillati; phylum Actinomycetota; class Actinomycetes; order Kitasatosporales; family Streptomycetaceae; genus Streptomyces; species Streptomyces sp. NPDC052301. The sequence continues at coordinate 95,397 of NZ_JBIUBE010000010.1, forward strand.
CGAGATCGGTGTGCCCCGGCCGCAGTTCAAGCCGTACTTCGACCGGGCCGTCGCCGCCGGTCTGCACTCGGTCCCGCACGCCGGCGAGACGACCGGCCCGCAGACGGTGTGGGACGCCCTGACCGAGCTGCGCGCCGAGCGCATCGGGCACGGCACCAGCTCCGCGCAGGACCCGAAGCTGCTCGCGCACCTCGCCGAGCACCGCATCCCGCTGGAGGTCTGCCCGACCTCCAACATCGCCACCCGCGCGGTGCGCGCCCTGGACGAGCACCCGATCAGGGAGTTCGTCGAGGCGGGTGTGCTGGTCACGATCAACTCGGACGACCCGCCCATGTTCGGCACCGACCTGAACAACGAGTACGCGGTGGCCGCCCGCCTCCTCGACCTGGACGAGCGGGGCCTGGCCGACCTTGCCAGGAACGCGGTGGAGGCGTCCTTCCTGGACGCGGCGGGCAAGGCGAGGATCGCGCGGGAGATCGACACCTACACCGCCGGGTGGCTCGCCCCCTGACACACTGGTGGCCATGCAGACCGTGACCGCCGTGGCCCACCGCGGCGACCCCTACCGCCTCCGCGAGAACACGATCGACTCGCTGCGTTCCGCGCTCGACCGGGGCGCGGACGCCGTCGAGGTCGACGTACGGCTCACTCGTGAAGGCGTTCCCGTACTGCTGCACGACGAGACGCTGCGGCGGCTGTGGGACCTCGACCGGCCGTTGCGCGCGCTGTCCGCCGAGGAGTTGCGCGGGCTCACGGCGGGCGGTGTGCCGACGCTGGCGGAGGCGCTGGCCGCGACCGGGGACAGCCGGGTGATGGTGGACCTGTGCGGGCGGGTCGACCGCCGGCTCGTCGACCCGGTCGTGGACGTGGTCCGGCAGAGCGGGGCCCGGGACCGCGTCTACTACACCGCGGGCGCCGAGGCCATGCTCGCCGTCCGCGCCGCCGACCCGGCCGCCGAGATCGCCCTGACCTGGACGAGCCTCGCCCCGCCGCGGCCCGCCCTGCTCGACGTGATCCGCCCGCGCTGGCTCAACTACCGCTTCTCACTGGTCGACCACGATCTCGCCGCCCGCGTCCACCACGACGGCTACCTCGTGTCCGTCTGGACCCCGGACACCCGCCGCTCCCTGCGCCGTCTGCTGGACCTGGGCGTCGACTCGATCACCACGAACCGCGTCGACGTGCTGCACGCGCTGCGCGCTGCGGGCGCCCCGCTCCCGTAGGGGTCGTCCCGTACCAACTCCCCTATGTGCACGGGGGTTTCCTGGGGGACACACCGGGGTCGGGCACCCTCCTCGGCGACGATCCGGGCGGCTGCGCGGGACCAGAGGATGATCACGTCTCTTCACCCCGATCCCCTCAAGGAGCCCCGCATGCGCCGAAACAGCCGCTCGACCCTCCTGGCCGCCGGTCTCGTCCTCGCGCTGGGCGCCGGCCCCCTGGCCGCACCCGCTTTCGCCGCGGCCGACCGGCCGGCGACGAGCACGGCGGCCGGCACGGCGAGCAGGGCGGCGGGCGGCACGACGACCACGCCGGGCGGCGCACCGGGCCGTACGGCCACCGGTCCGGACGCGGAGGCGCTCTCCGCCGCGCTCGCCGGTCTGCCCGACCATGACGCCACGGCCGCGCTGATCCGCGTCGGCGGCGACGGGACCTGGCGTGGCACGGCCGGGGTGCGGGACGTCCGGAGCGGGGCGCCGGCCCTGGCGAACGCCCGCTTCCGGGCCGGTTCGGTGACGAAGGTGGTCACGGCGGCGATCGTGCTGCAACTCGCCGCCGAGGGGCGCATCGACCTCGACGGCACGGTGCAGCACTATCTGCCGGGACTGCTCACGAAGGACTTCGGCCCGATCACCGTACGCGAACTGCTCAACTACACCAGCGGCCTGAAGTCGGGCGCCTCCCTCGGAGACACCGTCGAAGAGGGCTACCCGCACCGCTTCGAGACGCTGACGCCCCGGCAGGTCGTCGAGGCCTCCGTCGCGAAGGGCCCGGCGTACGCGCCCGGGGAGCACCAGGACTACGACAACATCCACTACACCGTCCTCGGCATGCTCATCGAGAAGGTGACCGGCGACTCGTACGCGCACCAGGCCGAGGTGCGCGTCTTCCGGCCGCTCGGCATGCGGGACAGCTCGTTCCCGGTGGGCGCCGATCCCCGTATCCACGGTCCGCACAACCGGGGTTATGACTGGATCGACGGCAAGCTGGTCGACGTGACCGACTGGAACATGTCCGACCGGTTCGCGGCCGGCGACCTGATCTCCACGACCGCCGACCTGGAGCGGCTGCTGGTGGGCTTGTTCCGCGGCCAGGTGGTGCCGCAGCCGCAGCTGAAGGAGATGTTCACCGTGCCGGACGTGCCGGGGGCGCGCTACGGCGCGGGGCTGGAGCGGTTCGAGCTGAACGGCAAGGTGATCTGGGGCAAGACCGGCTCGCGGCCGGGCTATGTCACGGTGATCGCCGCAACCCCCGATCTGTCCCGCACCCTGGTGATGTCGGTCGACTCGACCGATGCGAAGGGTCCGGGGCAGGAGGCCGCGACGGAGCGTTTCGCGTTCCCCGCGTTCAACCGCTGACGCACGCGGCACTCAGCCGCTGACGGCGAGGGCTGGAGGAGCGGGCGGTGCGCCGAGCGCCTCCAGCCGCTTGATCTTCCGGCGGACGACGTACAGCGGGACGACGCCGAAGACCCCGAAGGACATGTCGATCAGGCTCCACCAGAAGGGGATCCCCCGGATCGGTCCGCAGACGAGGGCCAGCGGGACGATCCCGGCGCAGGCGATCATCCCGAACTCGACCACCCAGATGTTGCGGACGGGGTCGCGGTACGGCCCGTAGAAGGCGACCGCGATGACGAGGTGGGCGAACGCCAGCCAGTCCATGCCGTAGAGGACGAACGGGTACTCGGCGTCGACGGTGTCGAGCCCGTCGCGCACCCGGGAGATCCATCCCATGAGCCCGGGCAGGTGGTCCGGCACGGACAGCGCGCGCAACGCGCTCTCGGTCCAGTGCAGTTCGTGCACCAGCGGAAAGGCGGTCGCCCCGCTGAGCACCAGACACACCACGAAGAGGGCCAGCCACACGCGAATGCCCTTGAGCAGGGCGGCTCTGTCGCTCATGGCAGCAGCGTACGCCGAAGTTGAACGTGTTCAAAAGCGGGATCCGGCAACAGACCCGGAAGTGCACAGCGTCGACACGCCCGTCCGGATCCGGCCGATACGGAGGATGTCCGCACATCTCTCGGTGAGTCACTACGAAATTCCCGGACATAGCAGTAAATTGCCGCCCACCTCTTCGAGATGTCACCGGCGGACGGGGCCCCAGGATGAGCACGGACGACCGCGCCGCGGTGACGACCGGCATCGCAGCGTTGCACGCGTCGCCCGGACGTGCCGGGCCCGGCCGGCTGGGGCTGGTGACCAACCACACCGGTGTCCTGCCCGACCTGCGTCCGGCCGCGGCCGCCCTGCTGGAGGCGGGCGCGCGCCTGGTCGCCCTGTTCGGTCCCGAGCACGGGCTGTACGGAACCGGCCAGGCCGGCGAGAGCGAGGCCGCCAGGACGGACCCCGACACCGGTCTGCCGGTCCACGACACCTACCGGTGCAGCGGCGAACGCCTCGACAAACTGCTGATCGACAGCGGCGTCGACGCCCTGGTGTACGACCTCCAGGACATCGGGGCCCGGTTCTACACCTACGTGTGGACCATGTGCGACCTGATGGTCTCGGCGGCACGGACGGGCGTACGGTTCGTCGTCGCCGACCGGCCGAATCCCCTCGGGGGGCTCGTCAGCGAGGGCCCGCTGCTGGAGGAGGCGTGGGCGGGCTTCGTCGGGCGCGCCCCGATCCCCGTCCGGCACGGCCTCACCTGCGGCGAACTCGCCCGGCACCTCAACGCCACGGCCGTGCCCCGCGTGGCGGGCGACGCGGTCGACCTGACGGTGATCGAGGCCGTCGGCTGGCGGCGCGCCCTGCACGCGGAGGACACCGGTCTGCCGTGGGTCGCGCCCTCGCCGAACATCCCGACGCCCGTCACCGCCGCCGTCTACCCCGGCACCTGCCTGTTCGAGGGCACGAATCTCTCCGAGGGCCGCGGCACCACGCAGCCCTTCGAGATCGTCGGGGCCCCGTACATCGACGCGCGGCTCGCACCCGCGCTCACCGAACTCGCCCTGCCCGGAGTCCACTTCCGTGATCTGCGGTACGTACCGACCTTCCACAAACACGCCGGACGGCCGCTGCGCGGGGTCCAGCTCCACCTCACCGACCGCGAGGCGTTCGCTCCCGTGCGCACCGCCGTCGCGATGCTCGCCACGCTGCGGCGGCTGTACCCGGACGACTTCGCCTGGCACACCGTGGACGGCGGCGCCGAGGGGAGCGGCCACCGTCACTTCATCGACCTGCTGTGGGGGTCGGACCGGTTGCGGCGCGCCGTCGACGCGGGCGACGACCCGTCGGCGCTGTGCGACCCACCGGCGCCACCCGCGCGGTGGGCCGGCGACGATGCACTGCTCTATGCCTGAGCGTCCTGCCCCACCGCGCGCACGGTGCGGGGAACGGCGGCCCCGACGATGACCGATCGCACGACGCCGTCCCGGGCCGGGGTACGCGGCTTCCGCACGGGTGACGGCCCGCAGCTGGTCCGGGCGTGGCGGCGCAGCGCCCCGGCCGACCCGATCACCGCGGACCGCTTCCGCTCCCTGGTGCTGCTCGACGCCAACTTCGACCCGGCGGGCCTCAGGGTGGCCGTCGAAGGTGACCGTGTCGTCGGCGCGGCCTACGCGGTGCGCCGGCTGACGCCGCTGGCGGGCAGCGACCTGGAGCCGGAGCAGGGCTGGATCCCGTTCTTCTTCGTCGACCCGGCCGCCCGCGGACGCGGCCTCGGCCGCCGGCTGCTGACCGACGCCCTCGACTGGCTGCACGGCCACGGCCGCACCCGGGTGGACTTCTCGTCGTACACCCCGAACTACGTCCTCCCCGGCCTGGACGCCGCGGCGTACCCGGAAGCGGCAGGGCTCCTCGCGTCCCTGGGCTTTCGCACGCTGTACGAGGCGGCGGCGATGGACCGCTGCCTGGTCGGCTATCGCCTGCCGGACGAGGTGGCGTGCCGCTCGGAGGAACTGACGGCGCTGGGACACCGGTTCGCCACCCCGTCCGACGACGACCTGGTGGACCTGGTCGCGCTCGCCGGGAACCACTTCAACCCGGACTGGGCGCGCGCGATCCGCCAGTGCCTGGCCGCGGGCACGCCGCTCGACCGGATCGTCGTCGCCCGGGACCCTGCGGGCCGCCTGGTCGGCTGGGCGATGCACGGCGCGTACGAGTCGGTGGACGAGCGGTTCGGCCCGTTCGGTGTGCTGGAGGAGATGCGCGGCACCGGACTCGGCAAGGTCCTGCTCCATCTGGTCCTGGAGCGGATGCGGGCGCGCGGTGCGCACTCGGCGTGGTTCCTGTGGACCGGTGAGCGGTCCCCGGCGGGCCATCTGTACCGCAAGGCCGGCTTCACCACGACCCGGGTGTTCCGCGTGCTGCGCCGGGAAGCCGGCCGAGGGGCCGCCCGATGACCCCGTCCCGCCGTACCGGCGGACTGACCCGCCGTCATTTCGCGCTTGCGCTCCCCTCGGCGCTGCTCGTCTCCGGATGCGCCGCGCCGCACCGGGGCACCGGGCGGCCCGGGGACCCGATCGTCCTCACCCTGCTCTCCCACTACGCGAGCGGGGAGCTGAAGCAGGCGCTGCAGGGCCCGGTCGACGAGTGGAACGCCACCCACGAACGGGTCAAGGTGCGGACGGAAGCGGTCGAGTTCACGGACCTGCTGACCACGTTCATGGTCCGGCAGGCCGCCGGCCAGGGCGCCGACCTCCTCCACCCGTACTGCCTGTGGAACGGCCAGCTCGTCCGGGCCGGAGTGCTGCGGGCCGCCCCGCCCGAGCACGCCGAGGAGATCAGGCGCGGCTACAGCGAGGCCGCGGTCAGCTCCTCGTCGGTGAAGGGCACGGTCTACGGCTACCCCACCGAGGTGCAGACCTACGCCCTGTACTACAACAGGCGGCTGCTGCGCGCGGCCGGCATCGACGGCCCTCCGCGCACCTGGCGGGAACTGGAGGACGCGGCCCACCGCACGGCCAGGCGGGACCGGTACGGCAACACGCTGGTCCAGGGGTTCGGGCTGTCGGCCTACGACGACTCCACCACCGTCGGCCAGACGCTGGCCCTGCTCAACGCCGCCGGAGGACGGTTCGTCTCCCCGGACGGCAGGAGCACCGCGATCGACTCGCCGGCCGGCCGGGCCGTGTTCGATCTGGAACACCGCCTCGTCGCCGAGGGGGCGAGCGCCCCCGGCGTCAACGTCTACAAGGCGTTCGCGTCCGGGCAGGTGGCCATGGTGATCAGCGCCGGCTGGTGGACCGGGAGCCTGAAGGAGGTGATGGGCGGGGACTACCGTGACGTCGGTGTCGCGCCCGTACCCGTCCCCGAGGCGGACGGCAGACGCGCCACGCTCTCCACCGGCTTCATGCTCGGCGTCAACACGGCCAGCAGGCACCCGCGCGAGGCCTGGGAGTTCCTGCGCTGGCTCAACTCCGGGAAGCAGGCCGTGAAGAGCGGCGGCAAGAGCGCGTCGGCGACCCGGATGAGCGCCCTGCAGGTGTCGGTCGGCTCCCTGACCGGCCGCGCCGACGACATGCGGACGCTGCTGGGCGCGGGCGGCGATCCGAACCAGCGCCCCTTCCTGGACGCGCTGTCCTACGCGGTGCCGGAGCCGAACGGGCCGGGCGCGCAGCAGGCCAAGTCGCTGCTGCGCAAGAACATCGAGGCGCTGTGGACCGGTCAGCAGTCGGTCGACGAGGCCCTGCGCACCGTCCGCCGTCAGGTCGACCAGGAGGTGGCGCGCTCATGGTGAACACCCTGGCGCCGAAGGCTGCCGACCGGGCGGCGGCCGGCCCGCGGAGCGCCGGAGTCGCCGTCGGCCACCGCGGCCGGACCCGGCGCCGGCAGACCGTCGTCGCCTACCTCTTCCTCGCGCCGACGCTGCTGTTCTTCGCCGTCTTCCTGTTCCTGCCGCTGGGTTTCGCGCTGCTGCTGTCGATGTCCCGCTGGGCAGGGTTCGACCTCGGCGACATCGACCCGGTCGGCTGGGACAACTTCGCCGGGCTCTTCGCGGACGGCTCGACGTTCCTGGCACCTGTCCTCACCAACACGCTGCTTTTCGCCCTGGGCACCGTGGCGCTCGCACTCACCGGCTCCCTGCTCATCGCGACCTGCATCGACAGACTCCGCTTCCAGGGCCTGTGGCGCACCCTGTACTTCCTGCCGATCGTCACGACCGTCGTCGCCGTCGGCAACGTGTGGAAGTACATGTACGAGCCGGGCGGCCTGGTCAACGGTGTCCTGAACGCCGTCGGACTCGGCTCGGTGGCGTTCCTGCAGGACCCGGACACCGCGCTGCCCTCGGTCGTGGTCGTCCAGGCCTGGGCCTCGGTCGGCTCGGCGATCCTCGTGCTGACCGCCGGTCTGAAGTCGATCCCCGAGTCGTACTACGAGGCCGCCGCGCTCGACGGCGCCGGACCCGTCACCGTCTTCTGGAGGATCACGCTGCCGCTGCTGCGGCCGTCCCTGCTGTTCGTGTGCGTCACCCAGTTCCTCACCGGGCTGCAGTCGTTCGCGCTGATCGTCGTGATGACCCAGGGCGGGCCGGGTGACGCGACCGACGTGGCCGCGCTGGAGATGTACCGGCAGGCCTTCTCCTACGGCGACTGGGGCACCGCGAGCGCCGCCGCCTTCGTGCTGTTCGTGGTGGTCCTGACGGTCACCCTGGTGCAGTTGTGGATCTTCCGGCGCAAGGGGGAGGACGCATGATCCGCCGCCGTTTCCCATGGCTGTCGTATCTGCTGGTCGTGACCGGGGCCGGGATCACGCTGGTGCCGTTCCTCGACATGGTGATGACGTCGTTCAAGGGTCCCGGTGAGGCCGGCACGTTGCCGTACCGGTTCCTGCCCGAGGCGTTCGACCTGTCCAACTACCGGGCGGCGATCGACCAGCTCGATCTGCCGGTGCTCTTCCGCAACAGCGTCGTCGCCACGGGCCTGATCACCGGATCGGTGCTGCTGACGTCGTCGCTCGCCGGCTACGCGCTCGCCAAACTCCGCTTTCCCGGCCGGGACTTCGTCTTCCGCCTCGTCCTGTCGACGATGATGTTCCCGCCGTTCCTCTTCTTCATCCCGCACTTCCTGATCCTGGTGCACTGGCCGCTGGCGGGCGGCAACGACCTGTCGGGACGCGGCGGGGCGGGCCTGACCGTCAGCATCGTGGCGCTGGCCGTGCCGTTCCTCGTCAGCAGCTTCGGGATCTTCCTGACGCGCCAGTTCATGCTGTCGATCCCGGACGAGGTCCTGGAGGCCGCGCGCATCGACGGGGCCGGCGAGTTCGCCGTGTGGTGGCGGATCGTGCTGCCGCAGACCAAGCCGGTCCTGGTGACACTCGGACTGCTGACCTTCGTCGACGCCTGGAACGAGTACATCTGGGCCCTGCTCGTCTCGACCGCCGACCCGGACGTGATGACCCTGCCCGTCGGCATCCAGCTCCTGCAGGACCACGTCGACCCGACCCGCACGCTCCCCATCGTCATGGCCGGCCTGGTCCTGAGCATCCTCCCGGTCCTGGTCCTCTTCCTGCTGCTGCAGAAGCACTACATCCGGGGGGTCATGCTGAGCGGTCTGAAGTGAGCGGACCGCAGCGGTGCGACGAGGATGCCTGGTCGGCAGCGGGCACAGATCAAAGAGATGGTCGGCACTTTGGTGCAGCGCAGGTCACGAGGGGTGTCGCAGCGCGCGAAACGACAGGCCACGGTGATCTCATGCCTCCGTCCACCACTCGTGATCAGGTGGAGAAGGCCATCAAGACATCGGAAAGGGCTACACCCCTTGATCACTTTCCAGTTCACCGTGCGCCCCGACCAAGGCGCCCCCCACGGGTTCGATATGGGCGACATGGTCGTCACCGGCGATTTCGGCACGGTCGACTCGGCGGGCCACGTCCCCGATCAGGGCATGATGATCTACCTCTCGGTCGTCCAGTTGCTGGACGACCTGCGCGAATTCCTGGCGGGCGACGCCCGCGTGCTCAGCTACATCGGCTCCGATACGTCGTTCAATCTTGTGGTGAGACGAAACAAAGAGGGTATGTCGGTCGCAGGCAAGAATGGCGTCATCGCCCGGACCACCGCTCCGGAGCTGACCTCCACTGTGCTGCACGCGGCGGAGGATCTTGGCCGCAGCCTTCCTCCGGAGGACTCGGTCAGATTCGACTGGGAAAACGCCATCACTGATTTCCGCCTCCTTGTACCAGATGCCAACCTGACGACGGGACGTCGGGAGTCGAAACCGGGGACACCGCGACACATCTCCATTTCCCGGCATCACGGTACGCGAGTGGCCCGACGCGGGTCTGGGTCTTGACTCGACTGCACCTGAGCGAGGAGGAGTGGGGGATTCGCGTGTCGCGGCCGTCGTCGTCGGGAGCGAAGTCACACAGACGGAGGCCCCTCTGGCGGACAAGCACCACGGCTATGTGCGCACTCCGCTGACCTGGATCGATCCCCTCGGTCTTTCCCCCCTGCAACTATGGCACCGACGACTTGTACCAGGCGGCCACCACCGTCAAGAAGGGCCAACTGTCGCCGGCCGGCAGAGCTTTGCAGAAACACGGTGACCCAAGCCCTGGCAATCTGGCCAAGCGGGGTCAAGCTGATGTCGATATGCACAATTTCGGCAAGGTCACCAATAGCGAGCGGACCGAGATCGCCAATGAGATGATCCAGGACATACTCACCGACCCACATGTGGTCGAGGAGGTCAACACCGCGGCGTCATCTCAACACGGTGGCATCACACGGGACTTCAGGGTTCCCGGAGGCTGGGGCGCCCCATGGAGTTGGCGTGGGGGTCAGCTCACTTTCGAAGGATTCCTTTAATGGTTGGGCAGCACGAGGCCGAACCGGCCTATCGGGCAGAGGACTTCGTCGCAGACGGCGCACTGCGGGACGTCTGCGTCCTCGACACCACGATCGACGACTGGCGGCGCATGTTCGACGGGCTGCGCGCGGTCCCGGGGCACCACGTCCTTGCCTGGACGCTCTCCGGCATGACGGAGAGCGGCGCCTTGGACGCCTCTGCCGTGTGGTCCCGACTCGAGCTGGGTTCGGAGGAATCGGCGAGCCTGGCCATCGACGTCGACGGTGTGTGGTTCACCTGCTTGGGATGAGAGCCCGAAGACCGGAGGACGACGCGCACTACCAGCCGAGGGCATTCCGTTGTCGACGGAGCCCTTCCCCATGCCTGTTTCCTCGGCACCACCCTCGACGACGGGTGGCGTCGGGGGCCGTACCGTGTCACGGCCTGTCTGCCGGGAAAGGCAGAACGAACCGATCTCGGTGCCAACTAGAAATCCTTGAGTGCCAACCGTAAATCCTCGCCACACCTGACGGCGCGCCGGTCACAACCCGACGATCTTGTTCCACCGCTTGGCGAACTCCACCCGCTCCGTGGACGTGATGTCCCGGGCGATCGCGAGGCGCTCGCGCATGGTGTCGTTCGGGAAGATCAGGGGGTTGTCGGCGAGGGCCGCGGTGTCCTTGTCCTTCGAGGCCGCCAGGACCTCCTTGGCCGCCGGCACCGGACAGACGTAGGTGACCCAGGCGGCGAGGTCCGCGGCGACCTCGGGATCGTAGTAGTAGTCGATCAGGCGCTCGGCGTTGGCCTTGTGGCCGGCCCGGTTGGGGATCATCAGGGAGTCCGACCACAGCTCGGCGCCCTCCTCGGGCACGAGGAAGCGGATGTCGGGGTTGTCCGCCTGGAGCTGGATGACGTCGCCGGAGTACGCCTGGCAGGCCAGCACGTCCCCGCTGACCAGGTCCTTGGTGTAGTCGTTGCCGGTGAAGCGGCGGATCTGGCCGTGGTGTATCTGCCGCTCCACGTCGTCGCAGACGCGGTGGAAGTCGTCCGACGTCCACCGGGTGATGTCCACGCCGTTGCCCTGCATCAGCAGCGCGAACGACTCGTCCAGGCCGGACAGGAGGGTCACGCGGCCCTTGAGGTCGCTCGCCCAGAGGTCCTTGACGTGCCGGATGTCACGGCCGAGCTTCTTGCGGTTGTAGGCGATGCCGGTGATGCCCGACTGCCAGGGCACGGTGAACCGGCGGCCCTTGTCGAAGGCCGGCGTGCGCAGCAGCGGGTCCAGGTACTTCGCGACGTTCGGCTGCCGGGCGCGGTCCATCTGCTGCACCCAGCCCAGCCGGACGAACCGGGCGCACATCCAGTCGCTGATGACGATCAGGTCCCGGCCGGTCGACTGGTGGTTCATCAGCGCGGGGCTGATCTTGCCGAAGAACTCGTCGTTGTCGTTGATCTCCTCGGTGTAGTTCACGGAGATCCCGGTGCGCTTCCCGAACGCCTCCAGCGTGGGCCGCCGGTTGGGGTTGTCATCGTCGGTGTCGATGTACAGCGGCCAGTTCGCCCAGGTCAGCCTCTTGTCGGTGGCCGACTCGTCGGCGACTGAGCGGTCGCCGGGCCCGACGTAGGCGGCGGGCACCCCGCAGCCGGCCAGGGCACCGAGTGCGGCGGTGCCGCCGAGTGCGCGCAGGAGGGAGCGGCGGGACGTCACGGAGGGACGCGAGGAAGTCTGGGGCACCCAGGAAGGATGCCGTCCCGCGCGGCGGACGGACAATCGACGCTGCGTCGAGCAAGTACCGGCCTCCCCGACACCTTGTCGATCAGTCCCGTCGACGCAGCGGCCCCGGACGGGGAGGTGAACCCGTCCGGGGCCGCTGCCGCGCCTACCGGTGCCCGCGCGTCCGCCGGCGCGCTGCTTACGCGTCGAGCGACGTCATCACGTGCTTGATCCGCGTGTAGTCCTCGAACCCGTACGCCGACAGGTCCTTGCCGTAGCCGGACTTCTTGAAACCGCCGTGCGGCATCTCGGCGACCAGCGGGATGTGGGTGTTGATCCACACGCAGCCGAAGTCGAGCTTCTTGGACATGCGCATCGCGCGGGCGTGGTCCTTGGTCCACACCGAGGAGGCGAGGGCGTACTCGACGCCGTTGGCCCACTCGACGGCCTGGTCCTCGTCGGAGAAGGACTGGACGGTGATGACCGGGCCGAAGACCTCGTTCTGGACGATCTCGTCGTCCTGCCTCAGGCCGGAGACGACGGTCGGGGCGTAGAAGTAGCCCTTGTCGCCGACCTGCTGGCCGCCCGCCTCGACCTTGGCGTGGGCCGGGAGACGGTCGATGAAGCCGGAGACCTGCTTGAGCTGGTTCGGGTTGTTCAGCGGGCCGAAGAGGACGTCCTCGTCGTCCGGCTGACCGGTCTTCGTCTCGGACGCGGCCTTCGCGAGGGCGGCCACGAACTCGTCGTGGATGGACTCCTGGACGAGGACGCGGGTCGCGGCCGTGCAGTCCTGGCCGGCGTTGAAGAAGCCCGCGACGGAGATGTCCTCGACGGCCTTGGCGATGTCGGTGTCCTCGAAGACCACGACCGGGGCCTTGCCGCCCAGCTCCAGGTGGACCCGCTTGACGTCCTTGGAGGCGGACTCGGCGACCGAGATGCCCGCGCGGACGGAGCCGGTGATGGAGGCCATGGCCGGGGTCGCGTGCTCGACCATCGCGCGGCCGGTGTCGCGGTCGCCGCAGATGACGTTGAAGACGCCCTTGGGCAGGATCGAGCCGATGATGTCGGCGATCAGGACGGTGGAGGCCGGGGTGGTGTCCGACGGCTTCAGGACGACCGTGTTGCCCGCGGCGATCGCCGGGGCGAACTTCCACACGGCCATCATCATGGGGTAGTTCCACGGCGCGACCTGGGCGCAGACGCCGACCGGCTCGCGGCGGATGATCGAGGTCATCCCGTCCATGTACTCACCGGCCGAGCGGCCCTCGAGCAGTCGCGCCGCGCCCGCGAAGAAGCGGATCTGGTCGACCATCGGCGGGATCTCCTCGGAGCGGGTGAGCCCGGTGGGCTTGCCCGTGTTCTCCACCTCGGCCGCGATCAGCTCCTCGGCGCGCTCCTCGAACGCGTCCGCGATCTTCAGCAGGGCCTTCTGCCGCTCGGCGGGGGTGGTGTCGCGCCAGGCCGGGAAGGCTCGGGCGGCGGCCTCCATGGCGGCGTCCACGTCCGCCTGCCCGGACAGCGGCGCGGTCGCGTACGCCTCGCCCGTCGCGGGGTTGACCACCTCGGTGGTCCGTCCGTCGGCGGCGTCCCGGAACTCACCGTCGATGTAGTTGCGCAGACGACGCAGCTCGGTGCTCACTGCCGGCCTCCTGATCTGGTTCGAGGGTTGAAGCTGTCCAGCCCGTCCAGCCTGCTGCGGCTGTCCGATGGCTGAGACACCCCACCCTAATCGGCACACCCACGTTTTCAACACCCCCACCGCGATCGGATCTGCGAAATCCGCACGCACCGACCCTTCAAACAACGAATTTCATCGATCGAGGGTTGCAAAACTATCGAGACGTCGTGCAGAGTGAGGTCGTGGCCAGTCGAAGCGCAGACCAGAGGGACTCGTCCCGCGAGTCCAGGAACGGCAACAGTCCCCAGCTGGACGCCGTCTCCCTCGCCATCATTCAGCAGCTCCAGGAGGACGGCCGCCGGCCGTACGCCGCGATCGGCAAGGCCGTCGGCCTCTCCGAGGCGGCCGTGCGCCAGCGCGTCCAGAAGCTGCTGGACCAGGGCGTGATGCAGATCGTCGCCGTCACGGACCCGCTCACCGTGGGCTTCCGCCGGCAGGCGATGGTCGGCATCCACGTCGAGGGCGACGTCGAGTCGATCGCGGACGCGCTGACCGCCATGTCGGAAGTCGAGTACGTGGTGATGACCGCGGGCTCGTTCGACATCCTCGCCGAGATCGTCTGCGAGGACGACGACCACCTGCTGGACGTCATCAACAAACGCATCCGGGCGCTGCCCGGCGTGCGCTCCACCGAAAGCTTCGTCTACCTGAAGCTGAAGAAGCAGACCTACATGTGGGGAACCCGATAACCGTGACCCAGAAGGACCTCAGCCGCACCGCGTACGACCACTTGTGGATGCACTTCACCCGCATGTCCTCGTACGAGAACTCCCCCGTCCCGACCATCGTCCGGGGCGAGGGCACCTACATCTACGACGACAAGGGCAAGCGCTACCTCGACGGTCTCGCCGGTCTGTTCGTGGTCCAGGCCGGTCACGGCCGTACGGAACTCGCCGAGACCGCGTTCAAGCAGGCCCAGGAGCTGGCCTTCTTCCCGGTGTGGTCCTACGCCCACCCCAAGGCCGTCGAGCTGGCCGAGCGTCTCGCCGACCACGCCCCGGGCGACCTGAACAAGGTCTTCTTCACCACCGGCGGCGGCGAGGCCGTCGAGACCGCCTGGAAGCTCGCCAAGCAGTACTTCAAGCTGCAGGGCAAGCCGACCAAGTACAAGGTCATCTCGCGTGCGGTCGCCTACCACGGCACCCCGCAGGGTGCCCTGTCCATCACCGGTCTGCCGGGCCTGAAGGCCCCCTTCGAGCCGCTGGTGCCGGGCGCGCACAAGGTCCCGAACACCAACATATACCGCGCGCCGATCTTCGGTGACGACCCGGAGGCCTTCGGCCGCTGGGCCGCCGACCAGATCGAGCAGCAGATCCTCTTCGAGGGCCCGGACACCGTCGCCGCGGTCTTCCTGGAGCCGGTGCAGAACGCCGGTGGCTGCTTCCCGCCGCCGCCCGGCTACTTCCAGCGCGTGCGCGAGATCTGCGACCAGTACGACGTGCTGCTCGTGTCGGACGAGGTCATCTGCGCCTTCGGCCGCCTCGGCACGATGTTCGCGTGCGACAAGTTCGGCTACGTCCCGGACATGATCACCTGCGCCAAGGGCATGACCTCGGGTTACTCCCCGATCGGCGCCTGCATCGTCTCCGACCGGCTCGCCGAGCCGTTCTACAAGGGCGACAACACCTTCCTGCACGGCTACACCTTCGGTGGTCACCCGGTGTCGGCCGCGGTGGGTCTCGCCAACCTCGACCTGTTCGAGCGCGAGAACCTCAACCAGCACGTGCTCGACAACGAGGGCGCCTTCCTGCAGACCCTGCAGAAGCTGCACGACCTGCCGATCGTCGGCGACGTCCGCGGCAACGGCTTCTTCTACGGCATCGAGCTGGTGAAGGACAAGAACACCAAGGAGTCCTTCAACGAGGAGGAGACCGAGCGCGTCCTGTACGGCTTCCTCTCCAAGGCCCTGTTCGACAACGGCCTGTACTGCCGTGCCGACGACCGCGGCGACCCGGTCATCCAGCTCGCCCCGCCGCTGATCTCCAACCAGGAGACCTTCGACGAGATCGAGCAGATCCTGCGCGCCACCCTCACGGAGGCGTGGACGAAGCTCTGATCATCCGACTGGATGATCGCCACCGGCCCCGGTGCCGTCCGTTCGAGTGGGAACGGCGGCCCGGGGCCGTGTGCTGTCCGGCCTCCGCGTACCGGCTGCCTAGCGTTCCAGTGACCGATCGGCCCAGCCTTCGTTCCCCCGGACGAGGGAACAGGCACGGGGAAACGGATCAGAACCGAGGAGTACGCCCATGGAGGCCCAGCCGGACAGCGACGTGCTCTGGGCACGCTCCCTGCACTTCATCCACCCCGACGGCTCCCCCGGACTCTCCGGGGTCTCGCTGGGGGTGCGGGAGGGCGAGATCCTCGCCGTGAGCGGTCCCCGCGGCAGCGGCAAGACCACCCTGCTGCGCTGTCTGTCCGGCCTGGCGCCGGTGCGGCACGGCGAGGTGTGGTTCAACAGCGTGCCCATGCACACCCTCGGCCCGATGCGCCGGGAACGGCTGCGCCGCGACCGCTTCGGCTGGATCGACCCCGAGCCGGTGCTGGTCCCCGAGCTGAACGTCTGGGAGAACGCCGCACTCCCCCTGATGCTGCGCGGGACGGGCCGCCGCCGGGCCAAGGTGGCCGCGCTGGAGTGGCTGGAGCGGCTGGACGTCGGCGACAAGTCCCGCCGGCGCCCGCACGAACTGCAGCAGGCCGAACGCCAGCGGGTGTCGATCGCCCGGGCCCTGGCCACGACACCGACGGTCCTCTTCGCGGACGAGCCCACGGCGCCCCTGCACCGCGCCGACCGCACCCTCGTCCTGCGCACCCTGACCACGGCCGCCCGCTCGCACGGCATCACCGTGGTCCTCGCCACCCACGATCCCGACACCGCCGCCCTCGCCGACCGCACGGTGGCCCTGCTGGACGGCCGGCGCGTGGCCACCGTGCACCTGCCGGACGCGCCCGACACGGAAGGCCGGGCCGCGTGCTCGCTCTCCGCCTGACCCGCGCCGCCCGGCCCGCCGTCCAGCTGCGCCGCCTCCTGGTGGCCGCGGCCTCGGCGGGCACCGGCTTCCTCCTGCTGTCCTGCCTCGGGTACGCCCTGAACCACCCCGACGCCGCGGACGCCGCAGCGCTGCGGCTGGCCTGGTGCGCGCTGCCGCTGGCCACGACGGTGTACTTCGCGCTCGCCGTGGCCCGCACGGACCCCGCCACCCGGCCGCGCACCGGCCTGTCCGCGGTCGGCCTCGGCCCGGGCCGCCTGATGGCGATCTCCTCCCTGACCACGGCCCTGTCCTGCACCCTGGGCTCGCTGCTGGCCCTGCTGTTCTTCCTGCACCTGCGGGGCGACCTCACGGGCATGCCCTTCGACGGCGCGGCGGCGGACTTCCTGGCACCGGAACACCCCCTCCCCGTCGCGGGGACCCTGACCCTGCTGGCCCTGCTCCCGGTCGTCGCCTCGACGACGGTGGCGCTGGCCCTCCGCCCGAGAGACCCCCGCCCCGCCCCCAAGGGGCTGCGCGGATTCGGCCGCTTCGGCGCCTACGGCACGGCGGTGCAGCGGGAGACGTTCGGCGCGTACGGACGATTCGGCGCCCGCTCCGGCCCCCGCCGGGCGGCGCAGGCACCGGCGGCGACACCCGGTGACGGCGCGCAGTCCCCTCCGCATCCCGCGGGCGGTGGTACCGCTGTGGCGGCGCCCGTCCCGGAGGTGGACGGCACCGTGCCGGCACCGGAAGGCGAGACCGACCCCGAACCCCCGGTCCCGGACACGCCGTCCGGCCCCGAGCTCGCGGTCCCGGGCACCGCGTCGACGACCCCCGCCGGCCTCCCCTGGGGCATCGCCCTCCTCGCCGCGGGGCTCGCCGTCCAGGCCTACACCGGCCGCACCGCCTCCACCGCCCCCGCTCTCACCCTCCCGGCCGAAGCCGTCACCGTCCTCCTCGGCTGGCTCCTCACCGCCACCGGCCTGGTCCTCGCCTCCCCCGGCCTCACCCACCTGTGCGGCCGGCTCCTCCAGTCCGTCCACCCCGGTGCGCTCCGCCTGCTCGCCGGACGGGTCCTGATGGCGGAGGCCCCCCGCATCGGCCGCCCCCTCGGTGTGGTCTGCGCGGTCGCCTCCGCCGGGTACGCCATGACCGCCCTGTACGCCGGCGCCGCCCCGTCCTTCGGCCCGTTGAGCACCCTCGGCGCGCTGCTCGTCATCGGCTGCACGGTCGCCACGCTCCTCACGGCCGCGATCGAGGCCCGCCAGTGCCGCGCCGACACCACCGCCGCCCTGCTCCGCCTCGGTGCGACGACCATGATGCTGCGCGGTGCCACCACCCTGCGCGCCGCCGCCCTGCTGGCTGTGTTCGGCCCGCTCACGCTCGGGGTCGCCACGCTGGCGGCGCTGCCCCTGGAGCACTGAGCGGGCCGGCGCGAAGAACATCTGCGGCCACCGATGAGTTCGGTGCGGACCGCCGGTCTACCCACCGCACACGACAACGCCGCACGATGCCCGACGGGAGCGACCCCATGTACCAGCAGATGATCTTCGTGAACCTGCCCGTGAACGACCTCGACGCCTCGAAGAAGTTCTTCACGGAGCTCGGCTACACGATCAACCCGCAGTTCAGCGACGAGAAGGCCGCTTCCGTGGTGATCAGCGACTCCATCGTCGCGATGCTCCTCACCAAGCCCTTCTACGCGACCTTCACCAAGAAGCGGATCGCGGACGCGACGAGCACCAGCGAGGTGCTGATCGCGCTGAGCGCGGAGAGCCGCGAGAAGGTGGACGAACTGGTCGACAAGGCGATCGCGGCGGGCGGTTCGGCCAGCGGGGAGACGCAGGACCACGGGTTCATGTACGGCCGCTCCTTCGACGATCTCGACGGCCACACCTGGGAGGTGATCTGGATGGACCCGGCCGCGATCGAAAGCTGACCCTCCCGGCCGAACGGACGTGCCAGCATGGGCGGGTGCATCCGATACCCGCCCAGCCCCACCGCGCCGCCCACGACCGCGAGATCGAGTCGCTCGCCGAGTTCGACACGGTCGTCGCCGAGCACGGCTCGCTCAGCCGATTCCGTGTCCAGGCCGTCGACCTGACCGACCGTACGGACGTGCTGCTCCGCCTCGACGCCACGGACGCCGTCTTCCTCGGCTGCGAGATGGCCCCCGAGGCCGCCGCCCACGTCCGGTCGGCCGGCGCCCTGGTGTTCCCGCCGGTGCCCGGCCTCCCCTTCGACCCGTACCGGGGCTTCGTCTACACACCCGACGAGCTGTTCGAGTCGCTGCGGGCGGACTACGGGGCGACCCCGGACGCGCGGTCCTACGCCTGGTTCCAGCGCACGAAGGCCGACGGTGACGTCTTCGCCTCGATGCTCCGCGCGATCCACGACGACGCGGTCTCCGACGCGCTGGACGAACTCCTCGTGGATGCCCGCGTGGTGGGGGTCATGGGCGGTCACGCGATGTCCCGGGGCACCGCCGCCTACGCCGGTGCCGCCCGGCTCGGCCGCGAGCTGACCCGCGCCGGGTACACCGTCGCCACCGGTGGCGGGCCGGGCGCGATGGAGGCGGCGAACCTCGGTGCGTACGCCGCCCCGTTCGCGGACGACATGCTGGAGGAGGCGCTGCGGATCCTCGCCAAGGCGCCCTCGTTCCGGCCGTCCGTGACGGACTGGGCGCGGGCCGCCTTCGAGGTCCGCGAACGCTGGCCCGGCGGCGGCGCGTCGGTGGGCATCCCGACCTGGTTCTACGGCCACGAGCCGCCGAACGCCTTCGCCGCGCACATCGCGAAGTACTTCGCCAACGCCACCCGCGAGGACGGCCTGTTGGCCCGCTCCACCGCCGGGGTGGTCTTCCTGCCGGGTGCCGCCGGCACCGTACAGGAGATCTTCGACAACGCGACGCCGAACTACTACGAGTCGCGCGGCGAGCCGACCCCGATGGTGCTCGTGGACCGGGAGCACTGGACGCGCGAGCTGCCGGCCTGGTCCCTGTTGCAGTCGTTGGCACGGGGTCGGGCGATGGAGTCCCGTATCGCCCTCGTTGACCGGATCGAGCAGGCGACCGAAGAGATCAAACGTATCGGCGGTTAATATGCGGGTAAAGTCAACGGCCGTGCATGGCATATGCGTTGACACTCCTTATGGAGCGCTTATAGACCTGTGAGCCTCCTGGGGGTGCTGGGGCCTCACCTCACCGAACGCCTCACATCCCCCATAGCCCCCCGCAGTTATGCACTCTGTAAAGGACAAACGTTGTCCATAACTCGTCGTAGCGCACGCCGTTCCGTGCGCGTTCTGGGTGTCGCCTCCGCCTCGGCCGCGGTCGTGCTCGGTATGTCCAGCTCCGCGCTGGCATGCAACATCCGCGACTTCAAGGCCGAAGCCAAGTGCGACGGCGACAAGGGCGTCATCGTCGTCACCGACACCGACGCCTCCGCCAAGGACGCCACCGTCACCGTGTTCCTGCAGGGCGCGGGCGGCGTCGAGACGAAGGTGGGCGAGCAGGAGGTCAAGGGCTCCGCCCAGGGCACCCCGGTCACCTTCCCCGAGGAGTGGAAGCCGAGCGCGACGTACCGCGTCCACGTCACGGCCGGCCACATCGTCGACGAGGACATCAAGCCCGACCTGGTGACCCCGTCCACCGCCTGCAAGACCGAGAGCCCCACCCCGACGGGATCGGCCTCCACGACGCCGAAACCGTCCCCGTCCACGTCCGCCCCGGCCGAGTCTGCGACCCCGACCCCGTCGGCCTCCGAGTCCAGCTCCGCCCCGGCGGGCACCTCGAGCAACGCGCCGTCCCCGGCGGCCGGTGACTCGAACCTCGCCGAGACCGGTGCCAACTCCAACACCGGTCTGATCGCCGGCGTCGCGGCCGCCCTGGTCGTCGTCGGCGGTGGCGCGGTCTTCTTCGGCATGCGCCGCCGTGGGTCGCGCGACAACGGCTGACGACTCACCCACCGCACGCCACCGCGGCCCGTCCTCCTATCCCCAGGGGACGGGCCGCGGCCGTGTCTCGGCCGAAGGGCGCGCGTCTCGGCGAAGGACGTGTGCTTCAGCCTGAGGACGTGTGTCCCGGCGAAGGGACCTGTGCCTCAGCCGAAGGTCGTGTGCTTCAGCCAGGACTCCAGCACCTCGCGCTCGCCGAGGATCTCCAGGCCCGGGGTGTCCAGCGGAAGCCGGCGGTAGAAGGCGAGCAGGACGGGGGTGAGCGGCCCGCGCAGGGCGACCGTGGCCTTCTCGTGACCGCGCCGCCAGCCGACGCCGTCCTCGCCCAGCTCGACGAACCACTCCGCGTTCAGCTCCGGGGCGGTGTCGGTGGCGTGCAGATGGATGCTGCGACCGGGCCCGCGCAACTTCTCGGCCCACTCGCGCGCCCCCGAGCGCTGCACCCACTCCACGAGCTGCAGCCACTCGTCCAGCGCGTCGGCGGCGATGTCGGGCGCGACCTCGTAGGGCGCCCCGACGGTGAGCGCGGCGTCCGCGCGGTGGATGGTGATCTCGCAGGCCATCCGGCGGGCCCAGAACCCGCTCGTGGCCGCGCCCGTCCAGGACCACACCTTGGCATCCGGTCCGGCCTCGCGCAGCGCTCCGACGACCAGCTCGCCCGTCTCGGCCAGCCACGCGTCCAGGGCCGCGGCGTCACCCTGGGCCTCGGGACCGCCCCCGAGCGGAACCTGCTCGGTCGGGAGGTGCTCCTGGGCCCGGGTGCGGACCAGGGCGGCCGCCCAGCGCAGGGCACCGCCCATGTGCCGCACAAGCCGTTCCAGCGACCAGTCCGGGCAGGTCGGCACGGTGGCCGACAGATCGGCGGCAGAGGTCACCAGGGCCCTCAACTGGTCCACCTGGTGGGAGATTTCGTCACAGTAGCGCTCGTGCGCGAGGAGTGTCATGAGCTCACCCTAGAAGCAGGATGATCAGCAGAGGCAGGGTGTTCAGTCGAGCACGACGATTTCCGGCGCGTCGAACTCCACCCCCACCGCGGCGCCGACCTCCGGCGCGTCCCGCAGCGCGCAGGCCGCCTCCAGGCGCGGGGCGTCCTCGGGTTGCAGATGGACGGCGACATGGGTGCCCTGGAAGGTGCGGGCGGTCACCGTGCAGGGCAGGCCCTCGTCGGCCCGCACGAGCCGGACGCCGGCGGGCCGGACCAGGAGCGTGCGCTCCCCCTGCGCGGAGCCGTCGGGCACCGGCAGCTTGCCCCAGGGGCTGACCGCCGCCGCCCCCACGACGGTCGCCGGAACCACGTTGTCGAACCCCAGGAAGCGGGCTACGAACGCGTCGGCGGGCCGCTGCCAGACCTCCAGGGGCGTCCCTGACTGCGCGATCCGCCCGTCCCGCATCACCACCACCCGGTCGGCCAGCGCGAACGCCTCGCCCTGGTCGTGCGTCACGGCGAGCACGGTCGTCCCCAACCTGCCGAACAGCTCGCGCAGTTCGACCACGAGCCGCTCCCTGAGCGAGCGGTCGAGCTGGCCGAGCGGCTCGTCCAGCATCAGCAGCCGGGGCCGGGGCGCGAGCGCGCGGGCGAGGGCCACCCGCTGCTGCTCACCGCCGGACAGCCCGGCCACGGCCCGTCGGGCGGCCCCGGGCAGCCCGACGAGCTCCAGCAACTGGCCCACCTCGGCGTCCCGTTCGCCCTTGGCCACGCCGTGCATCCGCAGCCCGAAGGCCACGTTGGCGCCGACGTCCCGCTGCGGGAAGAGCTGGTGGTCCTGGAACATCAGGCCGACGCCCCGCTTGTGCGCGGGCACGCCGGACTGGTCGCGGTCGTCCAGCAGGACCCGCCCGGAGCCGAGGGGCTGCAGTCCGGCAACCGCCCGCAGCAGGGTCGACTTCCCGCTGCCGCTGGGCCCGAGGACGCACACCACCTGGTGCTCGGCGACGTCGAGGTCGACGGCGTCGAGCACGGCCCGGCCGCCGAGGCGCACGGTCGCGGCCTTGAGGCTCAACAGCATCAGAACTCCCCCGTCCGGTCGATGCGCAGCCGCTCCAGCAGCAGCAGCGCGGCGGCGCACACCACCATCAGAATGGTCGAAAGGGCCATCGCCTGGCCGTAGTTGAGGTCTCCGGGACGGCTGAGCAGGCGGGCCACGGCGACCGGGAGCGTCGGACTGTCGGGCCGGGCGATGAACACGGTCGCCCCGAACTCGCCGAGCGAGACGGCGAACGCGAACCCGGCCGCGACCAGCAGCGCCCGCCGCACCAGGGGCAGGTCCACCTCGCGCCACACCCGCCAGGGCGAAGCCCCGAGCACGGCGGCGGCCTCACGCAGCCGTCCGTCGACCGCGCGCAGCACCGGCAGCATGGTCCGTACGACGAAGGGGGCGCCGACCAGCGCCTGCGCGAGCGGTACCAGGAACCAGGACTGGCGCAGGTCCAGCGGCGGCTTGTCGAGAGCGATCAGAAAGCCGAAGCCGACGGTCACGGCGGACACGCCGAGCGGCAGCATCAGCAGCGCGTCGAAGCCCCGCACCAGTCTCCCCGCGTCCCGGCGGGCCAGCGCGGCGGCGGCGAGACCTCCGATCACCAGGGCGATGGCGGTGGCGGCGACGGCGTACTGGAGCGAGGTCCACACCGCGTGCACGGGCGCCACCAGGAACGTACCGCCGTCGGCGTTCGTCAGCGCCCGGTAGTAGCCGAGGCCGGGCGCGTCGAGGGAGCGCCGGACGAGGACGGCGAGCGGCAGGACGAGGAGCAGCGCGACGGTGACGAGCACCCCGGCGAACAGCACCCACTGTCCGGCGCCGCGCGGCCGGCGCGCGGTCGACTCCGGGGCGACGAGCCGCAGGGCGCTCTCCCGCCGCCGTACGGTCCAGGCGTGCACGACGAGGATCGCGCCGACGGCGACGAACTGGACGAGGGTGAGGACGGCGGCCGTCGACAGATCGAAGACCTCGGAGGTCTGCCGGTAGATCTCCACCTCGAGGGTGGAGAAGGTGGGGCCGCCGAGGATCTGCACGACGCCGAAGGAGGTGAAGGTGAACAGGAACACCATCAGCGCGGCAGCGGCCACGGCGGGCGCGAGCGCGGGCAGGGTCACCTTCCGCCAGGCTCGTACCGGCGAGGCGCCCAGCATCCGGGCGGCCTCCTCCTGGCGGGGGTCGAGCTGGGCCCACAGCCCGCCCACGGTCCGTACGACGACCGCGTAGTTGAAGAAGACGTGGGCCGTCAGGATCGCCCACACCGTGGTGTCCAGCCGTACGCCCCACAGCTGGTCCAGCAGCCCGCCGTGCCCGACCAGGGCCAGGAAGGCGCTGCCCGCGACGACGGTCGGCAGCACGAACGGCACGGTGACCACGGCCCGCAGCAGCTGCTTGCCGGGGAAGTCGAGGCGGGCGAACACGTAGGCGGCGGGCAGCGCGAGCACCAGGGTCAGCGCGGTGGAGGCGAGCGCCTGCCAGGTGGTGAACCACAGCACGTGCCGGATGTCCGGCTGCATGACCACGTCCGCGATCCGCCCGAACTGCCAGGCGCCGTCGACCTTCAGCCCGCGGGCGACGATGGCGGCGACGGGCCAGGCGAAGAACAGCGCGAAGAACGCGACGGGCAGGGCCATGAGCCCGAGCCGCGCCGCGCTCCCCGTACGGCCCTTCCGGTCCGCTACTTCAGTACGAGCGAGGTCCACGACTTGACCCACTGGTCACGGTTGGCGGCGATCCTGCCGGGCGCCATGGTCTCGGGGTGCCGGGCGGCCGGGCCGTACTCGGTGAACTCGGCGGGCACCTCGGCGCCCCGCACCACCGGGTAGACGTACATGTTCAGCGGCATGTCCTCCTGGAACTCCTTGGAGATCAGGAAGTCGATGAACGCCTTGGCACCCTTGGGGTTCCGCGCGTTGCCGAGCAGTCCGGCGAACTCGATCTGCCGGAAGCAGGTGGCGGTGGCGACGCCGGTCGGGGCGGTGCCGGGCCGCTTCTTGGCATAGAGCACCTCGGCGGGCGGCGAGGAGGCGTACGACACCACGAGCGGGCGGTCGCCGCCGGCCTTCTTGCCCCCGGTGGAGCCGGAGAACTCCTGGGAGTAGGCCTGCTCCCAGCCGTCGACCACCTTGACGCCGTTGGCCTTGAGCTTCTTCCAGTAGTCCTGCCACCCGTCGTCCCCGAACTGCGCGGCGCTGCCGAGCAGGAAGCCGAGACCGGGCGAGGAGGTCGCCGCGTTCTCGGTGACGAGGAGGTTCTTGTACTGCGGCTCGGCCAGGTCGGCGAAGGTCTGCGGCGGGGTCAGCTTGTGCTTGCTGAACCAGGCCTTGTCGTAGTTGACGCAGATGTCGCCGTAGTCGACGGGCGTGACCCGGTGCTCGTCCTTGTCCAGTTGGTACGGGGCGCCGACCTTGTCGAGGCCCTTGGCCGTGTACGGCTGGAACAGCCCATTGTCGAGGGCGCGGGAGAGCAGGGTGTTGTCGACGCCGAAGAAGACGTCGCCCTGCGGGTTGTCCTTGGTCAGGATGGCCTTGTTGACGGCCTGGCCGGCGTCGCCGTCGTCGAGGACCCTGAGCTTGTAGCCGGACTGCTTCTCGAAGTCGCGCTGCACGTTCTTGGAGACGGCCCACGAGTTGTGGCTGACCAGGGTCACGGTCCTGGAGTCCGCGGACGACTTGCTCTCGACGGAACCGCACGCGGACAGGCTGATCAGGCCGAGCCCGACCGCCACGGCCACGAAGGTCTTGTTCTGCACTGGATGTCCTCCTGGGGTTGGCCAGGAAGAGACGCGGCCCTGCCCGGCCTTCCCAACGAAGAGGCCGGGCAGGGCGCAACAGCTTGAGTGATGACCGAACTCCCTACCCAGAATGACCTGGGCGAGGTTCAGAGGGTCTGCGGCCCTGTCCGCCGCACTCTCAGCGCTGTGGCGCTCCCCTGTCGGAATATGAAGATGTGTGGACCCGGCAAGATTACCGCTCGGTGGCCGCGAGCTGACCACAGGCTCCGTCGATCTCCTGACCACGGGTGTCCCGGATGGTGACGGGCACACCATGGGCCGCGATGGCCTCCACGAACGCCTTCTCGTCCTCGGGCCGCGAGGCGGTCCACTTCGAGCCCGGCGTCGGGTTCAGCGGAATGAGATTGACGTGCACGGGCTTGCCCTTGAGCAGCCGGCCGAGCCGGTCACCGCGCCACGCCTGGTCGTTGATGTCGCGAATGAGCGCGTACTCGATCGACAGCCGCCGCCCGCTCTTCTCGACGTACTCGAACCCGGCGTCCAGCACCTCGCGCACCTTCCACCGCGTGTTCACGGGGACGAGGGTGTCGCGCAGCTCGTCGTCGGGGGCGTGCAGGGAGATCGCGAGCCGGCACTTGAAGCCCTCGTCGGCGAACCGGTGGATGGCCGGCACGAGCCCGACGGTGGACACGGTGATCCCGCGCTGGGACAGACCCAGCCCGTCCGGCGTGGGATCGGTGAGCGCCCGGATCGCACCGACGACCCGCTTGTAGTTGGCGAGCGGCTCACCCATCCCCATGAAGACGATGTTGGACAGCCGCGCGGGCCCGCCGGGCACCTCTCCGTCCCTGAGCGCCCGCATCCCGTCGACGATCTGGTGGACGATCTCGGCGGTGGACAGGTTCCGGTCCAGCCCGGCCTGCCCGGTGGCGCAGAACGGGCAGTTCATCCCGCATCCGGCCTGCGAGCTGATGCACATGGTGACCCGGTCCGGGTACCGCATCAGCACGGACTCCACGAGGGTCCCGTCGAACAGCCGCCACAGCGTCTTACGGGTCGTCCCCTCGTCGGTGGACAGATGCCGTACGACGGTCATCAGCTCCGGGAACAGCGCTTCCTGCAGCCTGCCGCGCGACCCGGCGGGGATGTCGGTCCACTCCTCCGGGTCGTGCGCGTACCGCGCGAAGTAGTGCTGCGAGAGCTGCTTGGCACGGAACGGCTTCTCCCCGACCTCGGCCACGGCGTCCTTGCGCTCGGCGGGCGAGAGATCGGCGAGATGCCGCGGCGGCTTCTTGGCTCCGCGCGGGGCGACGAAAGTGAGTTCTCCGGGTGCAGGCATAACCCTTCCAGTGTGGCAGATCAACTCTGGGGACCCAGGCCAGAGCGGGGTGCGGGTGGTCACCCGCGGGTGCCTACTGTCAGCGTTGGTCTGCCTCGCACGGCCCAGGGACGGCCCAGGACTCGGTCAGCCGTCGGCCGGATGTGTCCGGGTGGCGGCGCTCTCGCCCGTCATTCCACCTGCTCCGGAGCGACCGGGAGCTGTTCCCTGCAAGGCCACGTGAAGGTGCGGTCGGGTTCGAGATGGGCGTCGCCCCAGTGAATGGCAGGGATGCCGGTCTTTCGGCGTGCCCGATCCGCATGCGCATCGAGGGGCCCGGTTCGGTGCCACACCGGGCAGGGCCCACAGATCGTTGCCGGTCTTGCGGATCAGCGGGACAGCGTCGGCTGTCAGGCGAGGCTTTCCAGGCCGAGCTTGGCCAGGCGCGACCGGATGGCGCTGGGCTTGCGGCCGAACTGCTTCCCGAGGGTGTCGTAGTCGCGCTCGCCCTGCTGGTAGAGCACGAGGAGGCGTGCGTCGTCCTCCGCCGACCAGGGGTTGCCCATCTGCGGGTAGCGAGCCCGCAGCTCTTCCGGCGACTCCCGCCGCCTGCCGGACTCGCCCTGAGGACAGACGGAGTCGATGATGTCCAGCGGGAACCCTGCGACGTGGGTGCCTGCGAGCCAGAGGTTCAGGTGGCCGTCGTCGAAGGTGATCCGGTCGGCTTGGACCGTGACCGCTCGGCGAAGGACGTCGCTGTCGTCCGGATCCTGCTGGTAGTCGGTGAACGCCAGACGGAACGCTGTGCGCACGGTGGATTCCCCCATGCGGTCATTCTGGCGTGGCCTCGGCAGATGCGGGAGATCGTTTTTCGCCCATGCCCGCGGCACGGACCCGCACCGCGCGGGCTGCGGAGGGCGCCCGACGGCATGCCACGCGACACGCTCACGCCACCGGTGAGCTGTGAAGTTCTGCTGACGAACGGTCGGGTTTCCTGGTCGGGGCTTGTCGCGGGCTCCGGCCCTCGCGTAACCAGATGAGCCATGAACCTTTTCGGCCGCAACTCCTTCCACCGACGCACGCAGCCGTCCGCCGCCCCCGTGGCGACCGCCGCGCCGGCGGGCACCGGTACCGCCGTACTGCCCGATCCCGGCCTGGCGGACCTCACCGGCGAGTGGCTGATCGATCCCGCGCACAGCAGGATCGGGTTCTCCGTGCGGCACGCGATGGTGACGACGGTGCGCGGTGCCTTCGCGGAGTACGAGAGCCGCCTCTATTTCGACGGCCGCGACCCGGTCCGTTCCCGCGCCGACATCGTGCTGTACACGGCCAGTGTCGACACCGGTGTGGAACAGCGGGACGCCCATGTGGTCGGCCGGCAGTTCCTCGATGCGGCGACCTACCCGCGGATGACCTTCACGAGCACGTCCGTGGGCCTCGCGGGCACCGACGTCTACCGCATGACCGGCGATCTCACCATCAAGAACACCACCCGCCCCGTCGATCTGGAACTCACCTACATCGGCCATGTGACCGACGCCTTCGGTGACGAGCGGGTCGGCTTCGACGGCACCACCACCATCAACCGGACCGACTGGGGTCTCACCTACGACGCCCGGCTGGCCCAGGGCGGGACCATGGTGAGCGAGAAGGTGCGCCTGCAGTTCGACATCGCCGCCATCCGCGTCACCTGAGGCCGCCCTACCCGGCCGGCCACGACAAGGGCCCCCGTCCTGCACCGAGGACGGGGGCCCGAAGCCGTGCGAACACGCGGGTCAGGCGGAGCCTACGAAGATCACCAGCAGCAGCCACACCACCGGCGCCGTGGGCAGCAGCGAGTCGAGCCGGTCCATGATGCCGCCGTGGCCGGGGAGCAGGGTGCCCATGTCCTTGATGCCCAGGTCACGCTTGATCATGGACTCGCCGAGGTCACCCAGCGTGGCGCTCGCCGCGACCGCGAGGCCCAGCAGCAGGCCCTGCCACCAGGTGCCGTCGTCGATGAGGAACTGCATGCACAGCGCGCCCGCGACCATCGCGAACAGCACCGCGCCCAGCAGCCCCTCGCGGGTCTTGCCCGGGCTGATGCGCGGCGCGAGCTTGTGCTTGCCGAACCGCCAGCCGACCGCGTAGGCACCGGTGTCGCTGACCACCGTCAGGAGCAGGAAGGTGAGGACACGCCAGGGGCCGTCGCCGGCCGTCAGCATCATCGCGACGAACGTGGCCAGGAAGGGCACGTAGAACGCCGCGAAGACGCCGGCCGTGACGTCCTTGAGGTAGCCCTCCGGTGGTTCCGTCATACGCCAGACCAGGACCGCGAGAGCCGTCAGCGCCATGGCGACCCACGCGCCCTCGGCGCCGCGCACGTAGCCGGCGACGACCATCGCCGCACCGCCGACCGCGAGCGGGACGAGCGGCGCCTTGATGCCCTTGCGCTCCTGCAGCCTGCTGGTCAGCTCCCACAGGCCGACGACCACGGCGACCGCGATGACGCCGACGAACACGGCCTTGACGATGAACAGCGAGGCGACGATCACCACACCGAGCCCGACGCCGACTCCTATGGCCGCGCTCAGGTCACGGCCCGCGCTCTTCTTCTGCGGCGCTGGCGCCGGCTGCGGGGCGTCGGGCATGGGCTCCGGATTCTGGGTCGGCTGCGGGATCGGCTGCTGCGTGGGCTGCGGGGCGGGCTGCGGGATCGGCTGCTGCGTCTCGTACCGGGGCTGCGGCTCGTACGTGGCGTAGGAGTGCTGCGGCTCGTAAGAGTGCTGCGGCTCGTAAGAGTGCTGCGGCTCGTAAGAGTGCTGCGGCTCGTCCCGGAACAAGGGGCCGCTCAGCCGAGCGGCCCCCCGGTCGTCGTCCTGGCCTGCGCCGTACTCGTTCGCGCCGTACGCGGGTCCGTCGGGCACGATGGGCATGGGGCGAGTCCGCTGCGCCTGAGGCGCATCGTACGCGGGACCCGCCGGGACGGCCCCCTGGGCAGGCTGGGCAGGAACACCCTCACCGGGCGCCCAGTGGCCGGCCTGCCCCGCCGGTGGCGGCGCGCCCCAGGAAGAGTCGCTCATCAGACTTCGAGCAGCTCCGCTTCCTTGTGCTTCAGGAGCTCGTCGACCTGGGCGACGTACTTCGCCGTCAGGTCGTCCAGCTCCTTCTCCGCACGGCGGCCCTCGTCCTCGCCGACCTCACCGTCCTTGATCAGCTTGTCGATGGCGTCCTTGGCCTTGCGGCGCACGGAGCGGATGGAGACCTTCGCGTCCTCACCCTTGCCCTTGGCGACCTTGATGTACTCGCGGCGGCGCTCCTCGGTGAGCTCGGGGAACACCACACGGATGATGTTGCCGTCGTTGCTGGGGTTGACGCCCAGGTCGGAGTCGCGGATGGCCTGCTCGATGTTGCGCAGCGCGCTCTTGTCGAACGGCGTCACGACCGCCATGCGCGGCTCCGGCACGGAGAACGAGGCCAGCTGGTTGATCGGCGTCGGGGCGCCGTAATAGTCGGCCACGATCTTGTTGAACATCGCCGGGTGCGCACGGCCGGTGCGGATCGCGGCGAAGTCCTCCTTGGCGACCACGACGGCCTTCTCCATCTTCTCCTCGGCCTCGAGGAGGGTCTCTTCGATCACCACTTGCTCCTGCGTGTCTTGAGTGAGGCCCGGCTGCGGTTCCTGAAGTCGGAGCGGCGGCCGGCTGCGTCGCGTCTTCTTCCTGCACGGTTCCCGACCGGCAGGACATTGTCCATCCCCCGGCCCGGGTCCGGCCCCGTTACAGGGCCGGAGACCACGGCCGGGTTGATGCCGGGTCAGCCGCGGCCGACCTGGTCACCCACCAGCGTGCCGATCTTCTCACCCTTGACGGCACGAGCGATATTGCCCTCCGCGAGC
Organism: Streptomyces sp. NPDC052301; assembly: GCF_044593395.1. Classification (NCBI taxonomy): domain Bacteria; kingdom Bacillati; phylum Actinomycetota; class Actinomycetes; order Kitasatosporales; family Streptomycetaceae; genus Streptomyces; species Streptomyces sp. NPDC052301. The sequence goes on from NZ_JBIUBE010000010.1 coordinate 125,566, forward strand.
AGCTCGAACACCAGGATCGGAAGCTTGTTGTCGCGGCACAGCGTGATCGCGGTGGCGTCGGCGACCTTGAGGTCACGGGTGATGACCTCGCCGTAGCCGAGGGCGTCGAACTTGACGGCGTCCGGGTTGGTCTTGGGGTCGGAGTCGTAGACCCCGTCCACGCCGTTCTTGCCCATGAGCAGCGCCTCGGCGTCGATCTCCAGGGCGCGCTGGGCGGCGGTGGTGTCGGTGGAGAAGTACGGCATGCCCATACCGGCGCCGAAGATGACCACGCGGCCCTTCTCCAGGTGGCGCACGGCGCGCAGCGGGATGTAGGGCTCGGCGACCTGGCCCATGGTGATCGCGGTCTGCACCCGCGAGTCGATCCCCTCCTTCTCCAGGAAGTCCTGGAGGGCGAGGCAGTTCATCACGGTGCCGAGCATGCCCATGTAGTCGGAGCGGGCCCGGTCCATGCCGCGCTGCTGGAGTTCCGCGCCGCGGAAGAAGTTGCCGCCGCCGATGACGACCGCGACCTGCGCGCCGTCCCGGACGACGGCCGCGATCTCACGGGCGATCTTGTGCACCACGTCCGGGTCCACGCCCAGGCCCCCACCACCGGAGAAGGCCTCTCCGGACAGCTTCAGCAGAAACCGCCCGTGTACTTTGCCGTCGTCGCTCTTCTGGGCCTTGGTGGTCATGGGAGATCCCGCCTCTTTCACGTGTTGCACATACGAAGAAGGCCATTGCCGGTGGGGTCGCTTTTCGCTCCCATACGCGGCAATGGCCTCCTCGTCAGATCTGCTGCCGTCCGCCACGCGCCAGGGTATGGCGGTGTGCGCGGACGACTGCTGTCGACCCTATCGAGAATTCCCCGCGGGTCGCGCGTCGATCGCGGTACGGACGACTCAGATGCCGACCTTGATGCGCGAGAAGCGCTTCAGGGTGACACCGGCCTCGTCCAGCACCTTCTGGACCGACTTCTTGTTGTCCAGCGCGTACGGCTGGCCGAGCAGCGTGGCGTCCTTGAAGAAGCCGTTGAGACGACCCTCGACGATCTTGGCGATCGCGGCCTCGGGCTTGCCCTCGGCGCGGGTGGTCTCCTCGGCGATGCGGCGCTCGGACTCGACGACCTCGGCCGGGACCTCGTCCTTGGAGAGGTACTTCGGCGCGAAGGCGGCGATGTGCTGGGCGACGCCCTTGGCGACCTCGGCGTTCGGCTTGTCCAGCTCGACCAGGACACCGATCTGCGGGGGCAGGTCGGGCATGGTGCGGTGCATGTAGGCGGTGACGTAGCCGTCGGAGAACTGCGCGAAGCGGTCCAGGACGATCTTCTCACCGAGGTTGGCGTTGGCCTCGTCCACGAACGCCTGGACGGTCTTGCCGGCCTCGATCTCGGAGGCGAGCAGGGCCTCGATGTCGGCCGGGGAGGTCGCGGCGACGTGCTCGGCGATCTTGTTGGCGACGGCCTGGAACTTGTCGCCCTTGGCGACGAAGTCCGTCTCGCACTTCAGCTCGACCAGGACACCGGTGGAGTTGTCGTCGGCGATGATGGAGACCACGGCGCCGTTCTCGGCGGAGCGGCCCTCGCGCTTGGCGACGCCCTTCTGGCCCTTGATGCGCAGCGCCTCGACGGCCTTCTCGACGTTGCCCTCGGCCTCGTCCAGCGCCTTCTTGCAGTCCATCATGCCGGCGCCGGTGAGCTCACGGAGCTTCTTGACGTCGGCGGCGGTGTAGTTCGCCATGAGTCTGTGAGTCTTTCTCGAAGTCTGGAAGATCTTCAGATCAGCACGGTGTGCGCTCCACATCTGAGCGCGGAGCGCGTACGGCGCGCCGACCTACGGGTGAACAGCGGGGGCGGACTTCACCGCGCCGGAGGCGCTGTCGGTTGCCGCCCCCGCCGTCGACGCTGAGGTCAGGCCTGCTCGCCCTCGGCGGCCTTCTCGCCCTCGGCAGCCTTCTCGCCCTCGGCGGCCGGAGCAGCCTCCGCAGCCGGAGCAGCCTCCGCAGCCGGAGCAGCCTCGGCGGCCGGGGCCTCCTCGGCCTTCTTCTCGCCCTCGAGCAGGTCGCGCTCCCACTCGGCGAGCGGCTCGCCCGCGGCCTTCTCGCCCTTGTCGCCGGTGGCGACGCCGGAACGGGCGATGAGGCCCTCGGCGACGGCGTCGGCGATCACGCGGGTGAGCAGGGTGACGGAGCGGATCGCGTCGTCGTTGCCCGGGATCTTGTAGTCGACCTCGTCGGGGTCGCAGTTGGTGTCGAGGATCGCGACGACCGGAATGTTGAGCTTCCGGGCCTCACCGACGGCGATGTGCTCCTTCTTGGTGTCCACGATCCAGACGGCGCTGGGCACCTTCTGCATCTCGCGGATACCACCGAGGGTCTTCTCCAGCTTGGCCTTCTCGCGGGAGAGGACCAGGAGCTCCTTCTTGGTCAGACCGGAGGCCGCGACGTCCTCGAAGTCGATCTGCTCGAGCTCCTTGAGGCGCTGCAGACGCTTGTAGACGGTCGAGAAGTTGGTGAGCATGCCGCCCAGCCAGCGCTGGTTGACGTAGGGCATGCCGACGCGGGTGGCCTGCTCGGCGATGGCCTCCTGCGCCTGCTTCTTGGTGCCGACGAACATGACCGTGCCGCCGTGGGCGACGGTCTCCTTGACGAACTCGTAGGCGCGGTCGATGTACGACAGCGACTGGAGCAGGTCGATGATGTAGATGCCGTTGCGCTCGGTGAAGATGAAGCGCTTCATCTTCGGGTTCCAGCGACGGGTCTGGTGACCGAAGTGGACGCCGCTCTCCAGCAGCTCCCGCATCGTGACGACGGCCATGGCCGTATCTCCTTGAGTTTCTCGGTTGTGCCGCGGATGCCGGACGGCTCCCGCGCCTGACGCCCGTGGTGCGCCGTGCCACGAAGGACCGAGGGGCGCTGACACCGGCTTGTGATCACCAGGTATCGGGGCGTGCGAAGTCGACCCGGTGACCCGGATCGCCAGAAGAAGTGTACGGGACCGGCGGGGCACCGGGTGACGCCGCTCTCCACAACCGGGGAGTGGTCCACAGGCTCGGCCGTGACCGGCGCGAGTGCGGGACGGTGTGTCGCATGCGACGACTCCTGCGAAGTGCCTCTCCACGGCCGGGTCGGCCGGGGCTGCTGCCGACCGCACTGCCGGCTGCCCTCCTGGTCGCCCTACTGGCCGCTCTCACCCCTCTGGCCTGGGCCGGCGCCCCTCCCCCTGCCCCGGCACCGCCCCGCCCCGCAGGCGCTCCGGTCCCGGCGATCGGCCGCGCCTGGCCGGTCGGCGTGCGGCCCCTGGTGTTACGGGGCTGGGAGCCACCGGCGACGGTGTACGGCCCCGGGCACCGCGGCGTGGACCTGTCCGCACCGCCCGCCGCGCCCGTCCGTGCGGTGGCGGCCGGCCGGGTGACCTTCGCGGGGCGGGTGGCGGGGCGGGGCGTGGTGTCGATCGCCCTGACGGGCACGGACCTGCGCACGACGTACGAGCCGGTGACTCCGTCGGTGCAGAAGGGGGACGACGTGGGGCCGGGCGGGGTGGTGGGCGTGGTGGAGCAGGCGGGGTCTCACTGCGGGACGACGACATGCGTCCACTGGGGGCTGCTGAGAGGGAAGACCTATCTGGACCCGCTGTCCCTGCTGCCTGCGTGGCTGCTGGGGAGGGGGCCGTCGAGGCTGCTGCCGGTCCTGCCGTAGCTGCGGGGCGACTGCCGGCCATGCTTCGGCCGCGGGCACGTCGTGGCAGGTCGCGGGTCCCTCGCGCTCCTGGCGGAGCCGCGGTTCCGTCGGGCTCTCCGCTCCGCCGCTGCGGGCAGACGCGCAACCCCGCCGACGCGGGCGAGCCAGGCCGACCCGGCTCGGTCGCGGCACCGGGCACTCTCCTGGCCCCGGCAGGCGCGGCCCGCCTCCGCTCAACCACAGCCGCAGCCGCAACTCAGCCCTGCACACCCCGCAAAGCCATGCCCACAGCCGCCTCGGTCACCGCCGCCGGCTCCTCCGCACCGAGCTCGATGCGCCGCACCGCCGCGTCCACGACCCCCTGCAGCAGCATCGCCGCCAGCCGGGGCTGCGCATGCCCCATCTCCCCAAGGGCCTCCACGATCATCGCGACAAGGCCCCCGTGGGCGGCCCGGATCTTCTCCCGCGCCCCGGCGTCCAGCTCGCTCGCGGAGATGGCGACGACCGCCCGGTGCCGCCGGTCCCCGACCAGCGCCAGCTGCTGCCGCACATACGCCTCGACCTTGCCCTCGGCCGAGTCCGCGTGCTCCATGGCCGCGGCCACCTCCGCCACCCACAGCGGGAAATCGACCTCGCACAGCTCCTCGACCACGGCGGCCCGCGACCGGAAGTACTCGTACACGGACGACCGCGCCAGCCCCGTCCGCTCGGCCAGCGCGGGAAAGGTCAGCGCTTCCGTCCCGCCCTCGGACAGCAGGGACCGAGCCGCGTCCAGCAGGGCGGCTCGCTGCATCGACCGGTGCTCGGCCACGGAGGCCGCTCGAATCCTTGGCACGTGAAACACTTTACGGACGAGCCCGGCCGAACGGGAGCGACTCAGCGCCCGAAGCTCGCCAGCTTGGCCCTCAGCTGCAGCACCGACTTGGTGTGGATCTGACTGACCCGGCTCTCGGTGACGCCGAGCACATTGCCGATCTCGGCGAGGGTCAGCCCCTCGTAGTAGTACAGCGTGACCACGGTCTTCTCCCGCTCGGGCAGCGTGTTGATCGCCCGCGCGAGGAACCTGCGCAGCTCCCGGTCCTCGGCCACCTCCACCGGATTGTCGGCGGCGGTGTCCTCCAGCGTGTCCATGAGGCTGAGCCGGTCCCCGCCCTCGCCGCCGACATGCAGCAGCTCCTCCAGCGCGACCACGTTGGCCAGCGACAACTGGCTGAACACGGCGTGCAGTTCGTCGACCTCCATGCCCAGCTCGGCGGCGACCTCGACCTCGCTCGGAGTGCGCCGCAGCCTGGCCTCCAGGGTGGCGTAGGCCCGCTCCACGTTGCGCGCCTTCTGCCGTACCGAGCGGGGGATCCAGTCCAGCGCCCGCAGCTCGTCGATCATCGCGCCGCGGATCCGGGTGATCGCGTACGTCTCGAACTTGATCTCCCGGTCGATGTCGAACTTCTCGATGGCGTCGATCAGCCCGAACACCCCGGAGGAGACGAAGTCGGCCTGCTCCACGTTGGGCGGCAGTCCGACGCTCACCCGGCCCGCGACATATTTCACGAGCGGCGAGTAGTGCAGGATCAGCTGCTCCCGCAGGCGGTCGTCCCCCGTCGCCTTGTACGACCGCCACAGCTCGTCGAGCGTCGACGGAGCGGGCGGCCGCACGCTGCCACCGTCGCGGGCGGCTGGGGGGATCGCCGCCCGGTCGGACCCGGAGGTGTGCTGGGGCATTCGTCGCCTTGTGCCGTTCTGCTGTGAAGTGCCATGAAGTGCAGCGAGGTGCTGTGAAGTGCGAGGGAGTGGGCGCGGGTGGGGTTCGTGGGCGGAAGTGGGCTGCCTGGGTGAGCTGTCGGTCCGGTGTCGAGTTGGCCGATCTGTGTCGGCGCCTTCGTGAGCGTAGCGTGACTGAGGTGTCGCGGTGTGCGAACGAAGTGGCCTCACCCTTGGGCGGGGCTCTCCGGCCGGTCCGGTGACCGCGCTGCGCAGCTCGCTCTGTGTGACCGGCCGGGGCCACCAACTCCGGGAAACGTCAAGGGCGTCGGGGGTTCCCCCGGACGGCCGAACACGCTCGGTCAGCATGAGCCGCGGCCTTCCCGGACCGACATCACCGCCTGGCGTGTCAACTTCCAGCCATCGCCGTGTCGTTCGACGTAACCAAGTGCTCGGAGTTCGTACAGTCTGGCGATCGCCTCGTCCCGGGTGGTCCGCGCGCCGAGCGCGAGCTCCTCGGCGGGGACGGCTCAGTCGCCGGGCAGGGCGGCGAGAACGGCCCGGGCCCCGGGTTCCAGCAGGTCGCGCGGGAGCACGGGCCCTCGCCGGACCGGCGCCAGGTCACCGATGTCACCCACCAGTTCGACGACTTCCGCCGCGTCGGTGACCAGGGCGGCCTCTCCGCGGAGCAGTTCGTGCACACCGGCGGAGAGAGCGCTGGTGACCGGCCCCGGCACGCCCATGGCGAAGCGGCCGAGGCGCTGTGCGGCCCGCGCGGTGGACAGCGAGCCGCTGCGGCAGGCGGCCTCCACGACGACGGTTCCCCTGGTCAGGGCGGCGATCACGCGGTTGCGGAGGAGGAACCGGCTCGGGGTCGGATGGTCGCCCGGCGGCAGTTCGCCGATCACCAGTCCCTGTTCCGCGATCCTGGCGATCAGGGCGGTGTGGCCGCGTGGGTAGGGCCGGTCGACGCCGCAGGCCAGGACGGCGACGGTGGCTCCACGCGCGGCGAGGGCACCTCGGTGGGCGGCGCCGTCGATGCCGTACGCGCCGCCCGACACCACCACCCAGCCGCGCTCGGCGAGGCCGGCGGCGAGGGTGGCGGCCACATGGGCGCCGTACTCGGTGCAGGCGCGGGCCCCCACCACGGCGACGGATCTGAGCGCCCACATGCGCAGGCTGGGCCCACCGCGCACCCAGAGCCCGAGGGGCCGGGCGTCCCCGAGGTCGTCGAGCTGCCCGGGCCACTCGGCGTCCCCCGGGTGGACGAAGCGGGCGCCGGCCTCCGCGGCGGCGGCGAGGTCCCGCTCCGGCACGGCTCGCCGGGCCCGCTCGACGAGTCCCGCCCAGCGCACCCCGCTCACCCCCGGCAACGGCTCCCCTCCCCCGCACAGACGCCGTACCACCGCCGCGACCCCCCGCTCCCGCACCCACCGGCCCGCGGCCTCGTCCCCCGGCTCGATGACCCGGGCGAGGAACACCCGTCCGAGCAGCTCGTCGCCGGCCTCCGCGCCGCCGGTCACGTCAGCGCCCCGATGGCCATCGGCACCCCTCGGGGCACCCCCGTGCGCAGTTGCAGGGCCAGGGCGACGTCGGTGGCGTCCGGGCGGTCGTGCCCGACGAGGTCGGCGACCGTCCAGGCGACCCGCAGCACCCGGTCGATGCCGCGGGCGGTGAGCACGCCGCGCTCCAGACTGCGTTCGGCCTCGTCCATGGCACCGGCCACGGGCTGGTACCGGCTGCGCAGCTCCCGGCCGGGCAGGTCGCTGTTGGTGCGCCACGGCGTTCCGGTGAGGCGGGCCGCCGCGCGCTCGCGGGCCTGCCGCACCCGGGCGGCCACGGTCGCCGTGGACTCGCCCCGGGCGCCGGGCTCGGTGAGCTCGGCCCGGGTCACCGGATCGACCTCGACACGCAGGTCCACCCGGTCCAGGAGCGGCCCGGAGAGCCGGGACTGGTAGCGGCGGATCGTCGCGGGCGGGCATTCGCAGAGGGAGTCGCGCAGCGAGAAGCGTCCGCAGGGACAGGGGTTGGCCGCCAGCACCATCAGGAAGCGCGCCGGGAACCGGACCACGCCGGCACTGCGGGCGATGACGATGTGTCCCGACTCCAGCGGCTGTCGCAGGGCGTCGAGGGTCTGGCCGTGGAACTCGGGTGCCTCGTCGAGGAAGAGCACGCCGCGGTGGGCGAGGGAGACCGCGCCGGGGCGTGCGATGCCCGGACCGCCTCCGACGAGTGACTGCATCGTGGCCGAGTGGTGCGGGGCGCAGTAGGGAGCGACGTCGATGAGCGGCTTGCCGGGCGGCAGCAGCCCGGCCACCGAGTGGACAGCCGTCACCTCGAGCGACTCCTCCCTCGTCAGCCGGGGTAGGACGGCGGGCAGCCGTTCGGCGAGCATGGTCTTGCCCGCGCCCGGCGGTCCTTCGAGGAACAGGTGGTGTCCGCCTGCGGCGGCCACCTCCACTGCCGTGCGGGCCGAGGTCTGGCCCACGACGTCCGCGAGGTCGTGGTCGAGGTCGTGCCGGGCGGCGCCGACGGTGTGCATGCCGGTGGCGGCACCGGTGCCGGGTACGCGCAGGCCGGCCAGCAAGGGGTCCGGGCGTCCCTGCTCGTCCGGCTCCTCCTCCGGGACGGGCTCCTCGGTGAGGACCGCGACGAGCTGCCGCAGGCTGCGGACGCCGAGCACCGACACCCCCGGGACCAGTGAGGCCTCCGCGGCGGCGCACTCCGGGACGACCACCTGCTCGTAGCCCGCGTCCGCGGCGGCCAGTACCGCGGGGAGGATGCCCCGCACGGGCCGCACCCGGCCGTCCAGGCCCAGTTCCCCGATCATGACGATGTCGGCGAGGACGCGGGGGTCGATCCGCTCGGCGGCGCCGAGCACCGCGCAGGCGACAGCCAGGTCGAACCCGGAGCCGGCCTTGGGCACGGACGCGGGGCTGAGTCCGACGGTGAGCTTCTTCTGCGGCCACTCGCCGCCCGAGTTCACCACCGCCGCCCTCACCCGGTCCCGGCTCTCCGTCAGGCTCTTGTCCGGGAGGCCCACCAGGGTGAAGGCCGAGACGCCCGGTTCGAGGTCGGCCTGGACCTCGACGACCACTCCCTCGACGCCCACCAGGGCGACCGAGCAGGTACGGGCGAATCCCATGTCAGGCCACCCCCCGCGCGTGCTCGACCGAAGGGGCGCCCCGGTGGGGCAGCAGGACGCCGATCAGGTCGATGCGGACGCCGCCCGGCGGGGCGCCTCCATGGGCCTGGATCCAGCGTTCGGCGAGGGCCAGCAGGCGCTGCGCCTTCTCGGGGGTGATCGCGGCCATCGGGTGCTGGAAGCCGCCGCCCCTGCGGGTCTTCACCTCGCAGACGACGAGCGCGTCCCCGTCCCGCGCCACGATGTCGATCTCACCGGACCGTCCGCAGCGCCAGTTGCGCTCCAGGATGGTCATACCGGCCTCGGCGAGCCGCCGGGCGGCCAGATTCTCGCCGTACCTGCCGAGTCCACTGCGTGCCTTGCTCATGTCGGCACCACCTCCGGCGCCAACCGTCACGCATCAGACCCCAAGATGTTGATCTTGGTGAGCTACTCGGCGGTTGTGGAAAACCTCGTCACCCGCCACAGTCGTCCGTCACCCGCCCGGAAGCTCCAGGTCGCTCTTGTTGAGCTCCTCGATGTTCACGTCCTTGAACGTCAGCACCCGGACCTGCTTCACGAAGCGGGCCGGCCGGTACATGTCCCAGACCCAGGCGTCGGCCATGGAGACCTCGAAGAAGACCTCGCCCTGGACCGAGTGCACCTGCATCTCGTAGTCGTTGGTGAGATAGAAGCGACGCTCGGTCTCGATCACGTATTTGAACAGACCGACGACATCTCGGTACTCCCGGTAGAGCTTCAGCTCCATCTCGGTCTCGTACTTCTCGAGGTCCTCGGCGCTCATGGCATGTTCCCCTTCAGCCGTGCGATCCCACCATTGTGCGCCAGTCCCGGGAGTCCTCAGACGATTTCCGTGTCGAGGGTCACGGGCCCGGCCGGGGGACCTTCGTCGAGCAGCCTCTGCAGCAGCTCGGCGAGTCTGGTCGGATACACCGTCTCATGTGCCCGGGTCAGTTCCTGACACGTCCACCAGCGCGCTCCGGCGACGCTGCGCCGCTCCAGCTCGGTCAACCCGGTCGCCGCGGTCGCCGTCTGCGTCGTACGGGCCAGGTAGTACCACTCGTCCTGGTCCCAGCGGCGGCCCGCGAACGGGAAGGAGCACCGGCGCCGCCAGAGCACGGGGCCGAGTTCGACGTCGGTGATGCCGGTCTCTTCGGCGAGTTCCCTGAGGGCGGCCTGCTCGCGCGTCTCGGCGCCCTCCAAGCCGCCTCCGGGGGTGAACCACCAGTCGTCGGCCGGGTCCTCCGGTTCATGACCGTGGAGCAGCAGGATGCGGTCCTGCGGGTCGAGCAGCACCACCCGGGCCACCTTGCGCAGCCCGCCCTCGTACGACTCCCCCGCCGACGGCTCCCCGAGGGTCTCGCAGGACGCGTGCGACGCGTACGTCGCACCGTCCGTCCGCGGGGGCTCAGCGGACACCGGCAGCCTCCGGGCGGGCCGCACGGGCCCGGGACCCGCCCAGCCGCTTGGCGATGGGGCCGTAGGCGCCGCCGGCGAGGACCAGGACGGCACCGACGACGATCAGCAGCTCGATCGTGCGCAGCGGGCCGGGCTGGGACAGGGTGCCCAGGGCCTCGAAGCCGGTGGGTCGCTTGAGCGTGCCCTTCCAGGGCCACACGACGGCGTCCACGCGTGCGGTGACCGCGTCGCGCGAGACGGTGCCCTTGGCCGCGTCCGTGAGGTGGGCCGTGGAGTCCAGGGAGCCCTGGCGTTCGTCGCCGAGGAGGAAGAGCCGGCCCTTCGGCACGGTCACCGTGGGGAAGTTCTGGTTCTCGGCGAGGCTGCCCTTGGGCAGGTACGGCTCGTCGATCTGCTTGCCGTTGACGGTCAGCTTGCCGTCGGTGCAGCAGGAGACGGTGTCGCCGCCGACCGCGACCACGCGCTTGACCACCTTGGCGCCCGTGACCCAGGTCTTGTCCTCGAAGACGACGACGTCACCGCGCTTCACCTCGCCGCCGTCGACCTTCTGCGCCAGCACCCGGTCGCCGGCGTCGATGGTGGGGGTCATGGAGCTGGTGGGCACGGTGTACGGGCGGTAGGTCACCGCTGCCCAGCCGAACCCACCGAGGAACAGCACCAGGCCCAGCGCGACGGCCAGGCTGGACAACCTGCCACCCCAGTCGACCCCGGTGTTTCCCCCACCACGCCCGGTTTTTGTCATGCCCACTCCCGATGTCGCGCTCCGCGCAGAGCACCATATCGCGCCATGAGAACAACGGGGGCGGGGGGGGGGCGGGGGGGGGAGACGGGGGGGGGGCCCCCCCCCCCCCCGGGGGGCGCGCGGGGGCGGGGGGCCCGGCGCCCCCCCCCCCCCCCCCGCCCCCCCCCCCCCCCCCGCGCGGGGGGGGCGCGGCCGCCCCCCCCCCCCCCCCCCAACCACCCCGCCCCCCCCCCCCCCCCCCCCCCCCCCCCCCTTCTCGTCGTACGACGGCCGGCTACGCCTCGCGGCGGTGCCGGCCTCCCGTGGACTCGCCGCCTTCCGCCGCGGCCGACGCGGCCCGGCGCTCCTTCTCGGCCTGCTCCTCGGCCTCCATCTCCGCGAACACGTCGATCGGCGCGGGCGCCTTCGCGAGGAAGACCCAGGTGAGCCAGACGGCCAGCAGGAACGGCGGGATCTTCAGGGCGATCAGGACCCAGCCCAGCTTGGTGGTGTCGGACCACCAGTACAGCGGGAAGAGGATCGCGCACTTGGCGAGCAGGATCAGACCCCAGGCCCAACTGGCCTTCGCGTACGCCCTCTTGCGGCCGGGGTTGCGGGTGCGCCAGGAGAGGTTCTCCTTGAAGACCGGGCCGAGGATGAGACCCATCAGGGGCACCCCGGCGACGGTCGTGACGATGTACGCCAGCGCCAGGCCCAGCGTGTAGAGCATGCCGGGGAGGTAGAAGTTCTTGGCGTCGCCGGTGAACATCGCGAACGCGACGCCGAAGGCCACGCCGAACACACCGCTGAAGGCGTGTTTGACGGTGTCCTTCATGGCCAGCCGGACGACGACCAGCAGCAGGGAGACGACCAGCGCGGCGATCGCCGACACGTGCAGGTTCTTGTTGACCGTGTAGATCGCGACGAACAGCAGGCCCGGCACGACCGTCTCGACCATGCCACGGACACCGCCGAACGCCTCGAACAGCGCGGCCTCGGTCACCGCACGGGCATCGTCCGACGGGCTGCTGTCGGTGTCTTGGGTCGGCTTGTCGAGGGACGTCACCGGCTACTCCCGTCCGAGGGGTCGCAGTTCGTATTTCGGGTTGAACAGCACCCGGCGGCCGCGGCTCATCGAGATCCGGCCCGATGCGATCAGCTTGCGCCCCGGTTCTATGCCCACGATGGAACGCCTGCCGAGCCACACCACCTCCAGCGCGGCCGTGCCGTCGAACAGCTCGGCCTCCAGCGCCGGGACTCCGGCACGCGGACGCAGAGTGACCGTGCGCAAGGTACCAGTTACGGTGACGATCTGCCGGTCATGGCAGTCACCGATCTTGACGCAGCCCGCGGTCTCGGCGTCCTCGCGCAATTCCTCGGACTCCAGGTCCTCCTGCGACGAGGAGAGCCGGTCGAGCATGCGCCGGAACCGGCCCGCCGGCTTTTCCGAACGAGGAACAGCAGTCATACCTGAAGCGTACCGGGGTGCACCGAGGGCGCCGTAGCGCAGCTCACTTCTCGAACCGGTACCCCATCCCCGGCTCCGTGATGCCCCAACCCCCGGGGGACAACCCCCGGACCCCCGGCCGCAACCCCCGCAGCTCACTTCTCGAACCGGTACCCCATCCCCGGCTCCGTGATGAAGTGCTGGGGATGCGAGGGGTCCGTCTCCAGCTTCCTGCGCAGCTGGGCCATGTACACCCGCAGGTAGTTGGTCTCCGTGCCGTACGACGGCCCCCACACCTCCTGCAACAGCTGCTTCTGGCTGACCAGGCGGCCGGTGTTGCGGACCAGCACCTCCAGCAGGTGCCACTCGGTCGGGGTGAGCCGGACGTCCTTGCCGGCGCGGTTGACCTTCTTGGCGGCCAGGTCGACGGTGAAGTCCTCGGTCTCCACGGTCGTGACGTCGTCCTCGCCGGGCCCGACCGGCTCGGCCCGGCGCACCGCGGCCCGCAGCCGGGCCAGCAGCTCGTCCATGCCGAAGGGCTTGGTGACGTAGTCGTCGGCGCCCGCGTCCAGCGCCTCCACCTTCTCGTCGGAGGAGTGGCGGGCCGACAGGACCAGGATCGGCACCCGCGTCCAGCCGCGCAGGCCCCTGATCACCTCGACGCCGTCCATGTCGGGCAGCCCCAGGTCGAGGACGACGACATCGGGATGGCGGGAGGCGGCGAGGTCGAGGGCGGTCCTGCCGTCCGGGGCCGAGTCGACCTCGTACTTGCGCGCCTTGAGGTTGATCACGAGGGCCCGCACGATCTGCGGTTCGTCGTCGACCACGAGCACCCTCGTGGGGGTCTGGGGGGTCCCCCCATCCGGGCTCAGCATAGGGTCTGCCTTTCTGATTCTGCGATGTCCTCCCCCGCGGGAAGGGATTCGGGACGCGACTCCGCCGCACGGAGGCTGAGGACCATGGTGAGTCCGCCGCCCGGCGTGTCCTCGGCGTTGAGGGTGCCGCCCATGGCCTCGGCGAAGCCCCGGGCGACCGCGAGGCCGAGCCCGACGCCGGCGCCGCGCGGAGCGTCACCGTACCGCTGGAAGGGCTCGAAGATCCGGTCTTTCGCCTCGTCCGGCACGCCCGGCCCGCGGTCCACCACCCGCACCTCGACCCGGTCGGCTATGGCGCTGGCGGAGACCAGCACCCGGCAGCCGCGCGGACTGTACTTGACGGCGTTCTCCACCAGGTTGGCCACGGAACGCTCCAGCAGCCCCGGGTCGACGGCGGCCATCGGCAGGCTCTCGGGCACGTCCAGCTCGACGCTGTCCTCGGGTACGCCCCCCAGTGCCATCGGCACGACCTCGTCCACGTCTATCTCGCGGATGAGCGGAGTGACGGTGCCAGTCTGCAGACGGGACATGTCGAGGAGGTTGCCCACGAGGTGGTCGAGCCGGTCGGCGCCCTCCTCGATGCCCTCCAGCAGCTCCGCCCGGTCCTCCTCGGACCATGCCACGTCGTCGGAGCGCAGGCTGGAGACGGCGGCCTTGATGCCGGCCAGCGGGGTGCGCAGGTCGTGGCTGACGGCGGCCAGGAGGGCGGTGCGGATGCGGTTGCCCTCGGCGAGCGCGCGGGCCTGGTCCGCCTCCTCCTGCAGCCGCCTGCGGTCCAGGGCGACGGCGGCCTGCGCGGCGAAGGCGGCCAGCACCCGGCGGTCCTCGGCGGGCAGCACGCGGCCGGTGAGCGCTAGCGCGATGTGGTCGCCGACCGGCATGTCCACGTCGGCGTCCTCGGGCCGCTCCAGCGGGGGCCCGAACCCGGCGCGTCCGGCAGTGGTCCACGGTTCGACGTCGCCCGCCCGCTCCAGCAGCGCGGCCGACTCCATCCCGAAGGTCTCGCGGACCCGTTCCAGCAGCTCCTCCAGGCTGGTCTCGCCGCGCAGCACGTTCCCGGCGAGGAAGGAGAGGATCTCGGACTCGGCGCGCAGCCGGGCGGCCTGGTGGGTGCGCCGGGCGGCGAGGTCCACCACCGAGGCCACCGACATGCCGACGCCGAAGAAGATCGCGATGGCGACGATGTTCTTCGGGTCGGCGATCGTCAGGCGGTGCAGCGGCGGGGTGTAGAAGTAGTTCAGCAGCAGCGAGCCGAACGCCGCCGAGGCCAGGGCGGGCAGCAGGCCGCCGAGCAGCGCCGCCGCGACGGTGACGGCCAGGAACAGCAGCATGTCGTTGGCGAGGCCGAGGTCGACGGTGTTCAGCAGCACCGCGAGGACCGCGGGGCCCACCAGGCCGATGCCCCAGCCCCAGACGATCCGGGCCCGGCCGAGGCGTGCGCCCCGGGCGACGGGCAGTCCCCGGCCCTTGGCGACCTCCTCGTGGGTGACGATGTGGACGTCGAGGTCGGGTCCGGACTCGCGGGCGACGGTGGCGCCGACGCCGGGCCCGAAGACGTACTGCCAGGCCTTGCGGCGCGAGGAGCCGAGCACGATCTGGGTGGCGTTGACGCCCCGCGCGAAGTCGAGCAGGGCGGCCGGTATGTCGTCGCCGACCACGTGGTGGAAGGTGCCGCCCAGGTCCTCCACGAGGGTGCGCTGGACGGCCAGTTCCTTCGGGGAGGCGGACGTCAGCCCGTCGCTGCGGGCTATGTAGACGGCGAGCACTTCCCCGCCGGCGCCCTTCTCGGCCAGCCGCGCGGCCCGGCGGATCAGTGTGCGCCCCTCGGGGCCGCCGGTCAGCCCGACCACGATCCGCTCCCGTGAACCCCAGATCTTGGAGACCCGGTGTTCGCTGCGGTACTCGTTCAGGTACTCGTCGACCCGGTCGGCCACCCAGAGCAGAGCCAGCTCGCGCAGGGCGGTGAGGTTGCCGGGGCGGAAGTAGTTGGACAGGGCCGCGTCGACCTTGTCGGGCTGGTAGATGTTGCCGTGCGCCATGCGGCGGCGCAGCGCCTGCGGGGACATGTCGACCAGCTCGATCTGGTCGGCCCGCCGTACCACCTCGTCGGGGACGGTCTCGCGCTGCCGCACCCCGGTGATCGACTCGACGACGTCGCCGAGTGACTCCAGGTGCTGGATGTTGACGGTCGAGATCACGTCGATGCCGGCGGCGAGCAGTTCCTCGACGTCCTGCCAGCGCTTGGCGTTGCGCGAGCCCGGGATGTTCGTGTGGGCCAGTTCGTCCACCAGGGCGACGGCGGGGGCGCGGCGCAGCACGGCGTCGACGTCCATCTCACCGAAGGTGGCATCCCGGTACTCCAGCTGCTTGCGCGGCACCTGCTCCAGACCGTGCAGCATCACCTCGGTGCGGGGCCGGCCGTGGTGCTCGACGAAGGCCACGACGCAGTCGGTGCCCCGTTCCACCCGGCGGTGCGCCTCGGACAGCATCGCGTAGGTCTTGCCCACGCCCGGTGCCGCACCGAGGTAGATACGAAGCTTGCCGCGTGCCATGGCCCCATTGTCTTCCCGTAACTGCCGCCTACGCAGCGTCGACCTTACGGCCAACAATCGCGGCATACGGGACAGGGCGACGGGGCGCGGGCAACTTTGACGCAACCCTGATGAGCCGGACGGCTCACCTCTCGGTGATCTCGCCGTCGCGCAGCTCCAGCACTCGGTCGGCCAGGTCCAGCAGGGTCGCGTCGTGGGTGGCGACCAGGGCGGTGACCTGCTCGCTGTGCACGACGGCCCGCAGCAGCTCCATGACGGCGTGTCCGGTCTCGGCGTCGAGCTGGCCGGTCGGTTCGTCGGCGATGAGCAGGGCGGGCCGGTTGGCGAGGGCGCGCGCGACGGCGACCCGCTGCTGCTGGCCACCGGACAGCTCGGCCGGCCGCTGGGCCGCGTGCCCGGCGAGTCCGACCAGCGCGAGCAGCAGCTCGACGCGCTCCTCGCGCGCGTGCGGGTCGGCGCGGCGCAGCCGCAGCGGTACGCCGACGTTCTCGGCGGCGGTGAGGACCGGGATGAGCCCGAAGGACTGGAAGACGAACCCGATCCGGTCCCGGCGCAGCCGCAGCAGCTCGCCCTCGCCCAGCTCGCCCAGCTGCAGCCCGTCCACCTCGACCCGCCCCCGATCAGGTGTGTCGAGTCCGCCGACGATGTTCAGCAGGGTGGTCTTGCCGGACCCCGAACGCCCCTTGAGAGCGACCAGCTCCCCCCGCCCCACCTCCAGGGAGACCCCACGCAGCGCATGCACGGCCGCGGCCCCCCGCCCGAACGACTTGTGCACGCCCTCGACCCGCACCATGGTGCCGGTGACCACCTGCGCCACAACGCCTCCCCCATCGACGGGACGTCAGTATCACCGGTCGGATCACCGCGCCGAAAGGGGCGCGGGGAACTGCGCGGGCAACAACGGCGAAACCGCGCCCGGCCGACAAGGAACGCCCCCTGGCGGCGCGACCGCAAAACGGGCCGCACCTCGAAGGCACGGCCCGTACATCCTGCTGAACCCGGTGGAGCGCCTAGCGGACTTCCGTGATCTCCGGGCCCCGCTGCAACTGCCCCATACCCCCGGAGAAGCGCGAGCCCTCCTCCTGCTGGACCCCTTCGGGGACCATCTGCGCGTCGTTGGGCAGCTTGAGGACGATCGGGTCGCGGGGCGCCATCGGGCCCTCGCCGCGGACCACGACCGTGTCGCGGAAGATCTGTTCCAGCAGACCGGCGGCCTGCGGCTGCACCGCGCCCTGCCCGGAGATCACACCGCGCAGGAACCAGCGCGGGCCGTCCACGCCGACGAACCGGACGACCTGGAAGCCGCCGGTGCCGTCGGGAAGCTGCACCGGAACCTGGGCACGCAGTTCCCAGCCGAGCGGTCCCTCGACCTCGTCGACGATGCCACCCTGCTGCGTGATGCCGGCCCCGATCTCCTCGCGGACCTCGCCCCAGATGCCCTCGCGCTTGGGGGCGGCGAACGCCTGGAGCTGGACGGCGCTGTCCCGCAGGACGACGGTCGCGGCGACGATCGCGTCGCCGGCCACCTCGACCCGCAACTCCATGCCGTCGACGCCCGGGATGAACAGCCCGCCGAGGTCGACACGGCCCTCGGCCGGGTCGCGCACCTCGCTGCTGTCCCACGGCCCGTCGGGCCGCGGTTCGGGCTCCAGCCGGACGCGCTCGCGCTCGGCCTCCACTTCCTCGTCCGCCTCGGTGTCGACGCTGTCGACGACCTGCTCGGCCTCGCCGGCCGCGTCCTCGGCGGCACCCTTCTTGTTGCGACGTCCGAACACGTCACTGTCCTTCCCGGTCGGATACGACCGAAGCGTATCGATTCCCACCTGTCGGGCCCCCATCGGCGGCCCGACCGCTTGTGCCGCTCGCGTCGCCCACCGCGGCATGGCCACCGGTGGACCCGAAGCCCCCCTCGGCCCGCGCCGAGCCGGGAAGTTCCGCGACCTCCTGGAAGCGGACCCTCTCGACCTGCTGGACGACCAGTTGGGCAATCCGGTCGAAGCGCTCGAACCGCACGCGCTCGCGCGGGTCGAGATTCACCACGATCACCTTGATCTCCCCACGGTACCCGGCATCAACCGTCCCCGGGGCATTCACGAGGGCGACACCGCAGCGGGCGGCGAGGCCGGAGCGGGGATGCACGAAGGCCGCATACCCCTCCGGGAGGGCGATCGACACCCCCGTGGGCAGCACGGCCCGCTCTCCGGGCCCCAGCTCGCACGCCTCGGTGGTGCGCAGATCGGCCCCGGCGTCCCCGGGATGCTCGTACGCCGGAAGCGGGACGTCGGGGTCGACGCGCCGGATCAGTACGTCGAGAGGATTACTCACGGGTTCACCTCGAAGGCACGGGCGCGCCGGATCTGGTCCGGGTCGCTCATGGCGGCCCGGATCTCCTCCTGGCGGCCGTGGTCGATGAAGTGGTCGACCTTCACCTCGATGAAGAGGGCGTCGGCGCGGACGGCGACGGGACCGTCGGGGGCGCCGACGCGTCCGGTGGCGGTGGAGTAGATCTTCCGCCCGGCGACGGCGGTGACCTCGGCCTCCAGGTACAGCGTGGTGCCGACGGGCACGGGCCGCACGAAGTCCGTCTCCAGCCGTCCCGTCACGGCGATGGTGCGCAGCAGCCAGTTCAGCGAGCCGAGGGTCTCGTCCAGGGCGGTGGCCAGCACTCCGCCGTGTGCGAGGCCCGGGGCGCCCTGGTGGGCGGGCTGGACGGTGAACTCGGCGGTCAGGGAGACGCCCTCACCGGCCCGGGCCTCCAAGTGCAGCCCGTGCGACTGGCCGGGGCCACATCCGAAACAGTGTTCGTAGTGGGCACCGAGAAGTTCCCCGGGCGCGGGCGCGTCGGGGTGCCGTACCGGTTTCAACGCGTCGGCGGGAGGCTGAAGGCTTGCGGAACTACCACTCACAGGCGCAGACCTTACCCGCGCGTCGGGGACATCCGGATCCCGTGCCAAGCTTGGCTGCATGCAGCTCTCCGCCACCCCCTACGAAGAACGCCTCACCGCCCCCCGCTCGTGGTGGCTGATCAGCTTTCTCGTGGGCGTCTCGTTCGCCCTCATCCTGCTGCCGTTCGGCACCCTGCCGCTGCTGGGCGGGCTGGTCGGCGGTACGGCCGCGGCGGCGGTGGTGGCCAGCGCCTACGGCTCCCCGCGCATCCGTGTGGTGGGCGACTCGCTGATCGCGGGCGAGGCGAGGATCCCGGTGGCGGCGCTGGGCGAGTCGGAGGTGCTGGACGCGGAGGAGGCCCGCGCCTGGCGGACGTACAAGGCCGACACCCGCGCCTTCCTGCTGCTGCGGGCCTACATCCCGGGGGCGCTGAAGGTGGAGGTCACCGATCCGGAGGACCCCACGCCGTACCTGTACCTGTCGACGCGGGAGCCGGAACGGCTGGCGGCGGCGATCGAGGCGGCCCGGGAGGCGCACGCCCAGAGCTCTCCGGAAAGCTAGAGCTCTCCGGGAAGATCGCTCAGCTTCAAGGGCTCCGCGGGCTCCTCCAGCGGCGGCAGCTCCGGCAGCTCGTCCCAGGGGACCTGGGTCTTGCGCAGGTCGGTCCGGATCCGGGCGGCGAGTCTCTTGGTGTCCCGGCGGTTCATGACGGCCCCGACCGCGGCGCCGACCATGAACGGCATCAGGTTGGGCAGGTCGCGGACCATCCGCTTCATGATCTGCTGGCGCAGTTCGCGCTTCATGCGGCCGCCCAGGGCCGCGTCGTACGTCGACGGCTTCATCACGTCGATCCCGCGCTCCCCCGACCAGGAGGACAGATACGCGGTGCTGCGGGTGGTGAGGTTGCCCCGCGGTCGTGCGCCGTAGACCTCGTGCAGTTCGGCGATGAGCTTCAGCTCGATCGCGGCGACCCCGGTGATCTCCGCGGCCAGCTCGGTCGGCATGGCCGGCGGTACCGGCAGCATCGCCGCGGCCCCGACTCCGGCTCCGATCGTGGAGGTCCCGGCCGCCGCGCCCGCCACGAGCTTGTCGGCGATCCCCTCGGGCCCGAGCCCCGGGAACTGCTTGCGCAGGGTGGCGAGGTCGCGTACGGGGATACGCGGGGCGATCGCGATGATCCGGTCCGCGAGGTACGCCAGACCCTCTCGGGCGCGGCTGCCGCCCCTGCGGGCCCCTTCCCGGGCCATGTACCGGGCTCTGTCACGCACCACCGCCGCCCGTCGCCTGGCGACGGGCGCGGGCTGCCGCTGCGGCGCCGGGTGGTCAGCCCGGTCGGCCGCGGCTTCGAGCGGGGCCACCGCTCCCGGTGAGCCCCGCTCGTCGTCACGCGCGCCGTGTGGGCCGTCGGACGGCCCTTCGTCCGCCTTCCCGAGGGAGAAGCGGCGCTTCCGAGGAGGGGTCGAGCCAGACACGGCCGACCCGTCCTCAGTCGCAGTCGCGGCAGATCGGCTGACCGTTCTTCTCCCGGGCCAGCTGGCTGCGGTGGTGCACCAGGAAGCAGCTCATGCAGGTGAACTCGTCCTGCTGCTTCGGCAGGACCCGGACGGCCAGCTCCTCGTTCGAGAGGTCCGCCCCGGGCAGCTCGAGGCCCTCTGCGGCCTCGAACTCGTCGACGTCCACGGCGGACGTGGACTTGTCGTTCCGCCGCGCCTTCAGCTCTTCCAGGCTGTCCGAGTCGACGTCGTCGTCGGTCTTGCGTGGAGTGTCGTAATCGGTTGCCATATCGCTCTCCCCCTCTGGGTGTCTGCGGTGTCTCCAGCGCACGTAACGCGTGAGAGGCCGGACTTGTGCCCGACCTGAGGCGGAGATTTTGCCTCACATCAAGGTCTGTTACTCAATCGACACCCAACCCGACCCCTCAAGTGTGATCGGCTTGGATGGCGGAGAGGACCGTACACGGTTCGAATGTCGCACCTCAAAGGCGCCTCACCGTGTACTTCCCGTGATCATGAGCCCTGAAAACCAGGACTTTCCCGGCTTTCCACCTTCTGTCATGATCACGGAGAGTACATGGCCGAAAATCCGCCCATGTGATTGATCACACAGTAAGAACCGTGTCGGGCGGTCCGAAAATTCCGCGCGGAGCGAACACGGCCCCGCGTGTGTCGGTCCGTGTCACATCGGCAGGGTGACGCGCATCACCAGACCGCCGCCCTCGCGGGGCTGCGCCACGATGTGGCCGCCGTGCGCGCGGGCCACGGACCGGACGATGGACAGGCCGAGGCCGACGCCCTTGTCGCTGCCCGTCCGCTCGGTACGCAAACGCCTGAAGGGCTCGAACAGGTTGTCGATCTCGTACGCCGGCACCACCGGTCCGGTGTTCGTGACGGTCAGCACCGCCTGTCCGTGCCGGACCTCGGTGTTCACCTCCACCCAGCCGGACTCGGCCACGTTGTAGCGCACCGCGTTCTGCACCAGGTTCAGCGCGATGCGCTCCAGCAGCACGCCGTTGCCCTGCACCACGGCGGGCTTGCGCTCACCACGGATCTTCACGCCCTTGGCGTCGGCCTCGGCGTGCACCTGGTCGACGGCCTGGGTGGCCACCTCGGCCAGGTCGACGGGTTTGCGCTCGACGATCTGGTTGTCGCTGCGGGCGAGCAGCAACAGGCCCTCCACCAGCTGCTCGCTGCGCTCGTTGGTGGCCAGCAGCGTCTTGCCGAGCTGCTGCAGCTCCACCGGCGCGCCGGGGTCGGACAGGTGCACCTCGAGGAGCGTGCGATTGATCGCCAGCGGGGTGCGCAGCTCGTGGGAGGCGTTGCCGACGAAGCGCTGCTGGGCGGTGAAGGCCCGCTGCAGCCGCTCCAGCATGTCGTCGAAGGTGTCGGCCAGCTCCTTCAGCTCGTCGTCCGGGCCGTCCAGCTCGATCCGGCGGGACAGGTCGGAACCGGCCACCGCGCGGGCGGTGCGGGTGATCCGGCCGAGCGGGGACAGCACCCGGCCGGCCATCGCGTAGCCGAACGCGAAGGCGATCACGGCGAGGCCGAGCAGGGCCAGCAGCGAGCGGCTGAGCAGGTTGTCCAGCGCCGCCTGGCGCTGCTGGTCCACGCAGTGGGCGATGATGTCGTTGAAGTCGGACAGCGGCAGCCGGGTGGAGTTGATCGCGGTGATCGCCGGGCAGTTGTCGCTGGTGACCTTGATGTCGGTGCCGCCGGCGATCTTGAACAGCGGCTGGTTGCCGGTGCTGATCGCCTGGGCGGCGAGCAGGTAGATGATCGACAGCAGCAGGATGCCGGCGATCAGGAACATGCCGCCGTACAGCAGCGTCAGCCGTATGCGGATGGTGGGGCGCAGCCACGGGAAGGGGGGCTGCGGCTTCCTGGGGTCCCAGGTGGGCTTCGGTGGCGCCTGTGGCGGCGCGGGGGTGGTGGCCACGGGATCAGATCCGGTAGCCGGAGCCGGGGACGGTCACGATGACCGGCGGCTCGCCCAGCTTGCGGCGCAGGGTCATCACCGTCACACGCACCACGTTGGTGAACGGATCGGTGTTCTCGTCCCAGGCCTTCTCCAGCAGCTGCTCCGCCGAGACCACGGCGCCCTCGCTGCGCATCAGCACCTCCAGCACCGCGAACTCCTTCGGCGCCAGCTGGACCTCCTTGCCGTCGCGGAAGACCTCGCGGCGGTTGGGGTCGAGCTTGATTCCGGCCCGCTCCAGGACCGGCGGCAGGGGCACGCTGGTGCGGCGGCCGAGGGCGCGCACGCGGGCGATCAGCTCGCTGAACGCGAACGGCTTGGGCAGATAGTCGTCGGCGCCGATCTCCAGACCCTCGACCCGGTCGCTGACGTCGCCGGAGGCGGTGAGCATGAGCACGCGCGTGGGCATGCCGAGCTCCACGATCTTGCGGCAGACGTCGTCTCCGTGCACGAGCGGGAGGTCGCGGTCGAGGACGACCACGTCGTAGTCGTTGACGCCGATGCGCTCCAGGGCGGCCGCACCGTCGTACACGACGTCGACGGCCATGGCCTCCCGGCGCAGTCCGGTGGCCACCGCATCCGCGAGCAGTTGCTCGTCCTCGACGACGAGTACGCGCACGTCGCTTGTCCTTCCTCATGTCCACCCGCGTAGCGCGCCGTGAGCGCGTGCGGGCAGGGGTGTTCGTGGGGTGTGACCTCCATCCTGCCCTTTTCGGCCGTAAGTCGGCTGTAAGGCGGGTTGCGGACCGTACGGATCGGCGTCCTGGAGCGGGAATGCGGGATTTTCTCCGGCGGTTGAGGTTTCCGGGAAAGGGAGCGGGGGGAGGACGGCTTTACACCCCGCGATCACGCTCTGCATGTGCCGCAACACCATGTGGTACTCCGCGATCCGCTTCGCAGAGTGGGCGTGGGTGTCCGGCACCGTCGCCGCCCGGCTGGGCAGCGCTGGGCACCTGCGAGAGCCGTGATCGCCTCTTTTCCCCAGGCACACCCCCGTGCCACCGACCCACGACCCTGGACGAGGGGGCGCAGCATGGACGCTTTCACCGCAGGACTTCTGCAGCGCATAAGGGCGACCGAGTCCGACCTGTCGCGGGCTCGTGACGAGGGCGACGACTTCCTCGTCGAGGTGGAGCAGGCAGAGCTCGACGACCTGCGCCGCCTCGCCGCCGAACATGGTGTGGAGGTCACCGCGTCACGCGTCTGATCGGCTCTGAAGCGCAAGAAGGGACCCCGGCGAATCCAGCGCCGGGGTCCCTTTGCGTCGTCAGGATCACGTCGTACGGGTCGCGTCGTACAGGTCACGTCGACGGGTCCCGGCCCCGTCTCAGTCGTGCCAGGCGCCGAAATCCTCCAGCAGCCGCTGGAGGGGCTCGAAGACGCCCGGGGTCCCCGCGACCGTCAGATCGCCCGACGGGCGCTCTCCGGGGCGTCCACCGGTCAGCGCGCCCGCCTCCCGGGCGATCAGATCCCCCGCCGCGTGGTCCCAGGCGTGCAGACCGCGCTCGTAGTAGCCGTCCAGCCGTCCGCAGGCCACGTCGCACAGGTCGACCGCCGCCGAGCCGCTGCGCCGGATGTCCCGCAGCAGCGGGATCAGCCGGGCCGCGACCTCGGCCTGGTGGGCGCGGACCGAGGAGACGTAGTTGAAGCCGGTGGAGACCAGCGCCTGGTCCAGCGGGGGCGCGGGACGGCAGGCGAGCGCGCGCTCGCCCTCCCACGCGCCCGTGGCCCACGCCCCCGCGCCGCGCACGGCGTGGTACGTCTCGCCGCGCATCGGAGCCGCGACGACCCCGACGACCGTCTCGCCGTCCTGCTCCGCCGCGATGGACACCGCCCAGGTCGGCAGGCCGTACAGGTAGTTCACCGTGCCGTCGAGCGGGTCGATCACCCAGCGGACGCCGCTCGTGCCCGGAGCGGAGGCGCCCTCCTCGCCGAGGAAACCGTCCTCGGGCCGCCGGCCCGAGATCAGATCGGTGATCAGTTTCTCCGCCGCGATGTCCATCTCGGTGACGACGTCGATCGGGCTGGACTTGGTCCTCGCGACGGACAGGTCGGCCGGGCGGCCGTCCCGCAGCAGCTCGCCGGCGCGGCGGGCGGCCTCGGTGGCCAGGTCGAGCAGTTCCCGGTGCAGGGGGTCGGTCACGGGTCTCCTCACGCGTAGGGGCTGTCGGCACCGGCGGCGGCCGGGCGGGGCGCGCGGGCGGGGCAGCAGCCGACCGGGCAGAGGTCGTGGCTCGCGCCCAGGGCGCCCAGGGCGCAGGGAGTGACCTCCTGGCCGCGCTCCACGGCGGCGCGCTCGGTGATCAGCTCGCGGATCGCGGCGGCGAACCGCGGGTCGGCGCCCACGGTCGCCGAGCGGCGCACCGGCAGGCCCAGCTCCTCCGCCTTGGCCGTGGCCTCGGTGTCGAGGTCGTAGAGGACCTCCATGTGGTCGGAGACGAAGCCGATGGGGGCCATCACGACGGCAGGGGCGCCGGCGCCGTGCAGCTCCTCCAGGTGGTCGCAGATGTCCGGCTCCAGCCAGGGGATGTGCGGCGCGCCGGAGCGGGACTGGTAGACGAGCCGCCAGGGGTGGGCGACCCCGGTGCGCTCGCGGACGGCGTCGGCGATCAGCTGGGCCACGTCCAGGTGCTGCTCCACGTAGGCGCCGCCCTCGCCGTGGGCCTCGACCGGGCCGGAGGTGTCGGCGGCGGACGTCGGGACGGAGTGGGTGGTGAAGGCGATGTGGGCGCCGGCCCGGACGTCCTCGGGGAGGTCGGCGAGGGAGCGCAGCACACCGTCGATCATGGGATCGACGAAGCCGGGGTGGTTGAAGTAGTGCCGCAGCTTGTCGATCCTCGGCGGTTCCACGCCCTCGGCCTGCAGCGCGGCCAGCGCGTCGGCGAGGTTCTCGCGGTACTGGCGGCAGCCCGAGTACGAGGCGTAGGCGCTGGTGGTGAGCACCAGGACGCGGCGGCGGCCGTCGGCGGCCATCTCGCGCAGGGTGTCCGTCAGGTACGGCGCCCAGTTGCGGTTGCCCCAGTAGACCGGCAGGTCCAGACCGTGCTCGGCGAAGTCCTTGCGCAGGGCGTCCAGCAGGGCGCGGTTCTGGTCGTTGATGGGGCTGACCCCGCCGAACAGGAAGTAGTGCTGCCCGACTTCCTTGAGGCGTTCCTTCGGGATGCCGCGCCCGCGCGTGACGTTCTCCAGGAACGGGACCACGTCGTCCGGGCCTTCGGGACCGCCGAAGGAGAGCAGGAGCAGGGCGTCGTACGGGGTGGCATCGAGCGCGTCTGGCATGCCTCGATCCTGCCACCCGGCTCTGACAGCCGGGGAACCGCCGAGTGAAGAGTCGGGTTCCAGTTGGTTTAGGGCGGTTTTTCCAGCCGTCGCGCGAGGTGCGTTTAGGGTCACCTAACTCGTAATCTGTACCAGCTGCATTCGCGCCTTACCGAGCCGTTCCGGAGACCACGTGCCCAGCCCTTACAGAGCCCTGTTCGAGATGCCCGGCACCAAGGCCTTCTCCGCCGCGGGGCTGCTCGGCCGGATGCCGCTGTCGATGATGGGCATCGGCGTGGTCACGATGATCTCCCAGCTCACCGGGCGGTACGGGCTCGCGGGCGCGCTCTCGGCCACCATGGCGCTGTCCGCCGCGGCGATCGGGCCGCAGATATCCCGGCTGGTCGACCGGCACGGGCAGCGCCGGGTGCTGCGACCCGCGACCCTGGTGGCCCTCACGGCGGCGGCCGGTCTGCTGCTCGCGGCGCACTTCGAGTGGCCGGACTGGGCGCTGTTCGTGTGCGCGGCCGGGATCGGCTCGGTGCCCAGCCTCGGCGCGATGATCCGGGCCCGCTGGGCGGCGCTGTACCGGGGCACCCCGAAGCTGCACACCGCGTACTCGTTCGAGTCGGTCGTCGACGAGGTGTGCTTCATTTTCGGCCCGATCATCTCCATCGGGCTGTCGACGGCCTGGTTCCCGGAGGCCGGACCACTGCTGGCGGCCTGCTTCCTGGCGGCCGGCGTCCTCTGGCTCACCTCGCAGCGCGCCACCGAGCCGGAGCCGCACCCCCGCGAGAAGCACGGCGGCGGCAGCGCCCTGCGCGCGGCCGGGCTGCAGGTGCTGGTGGCGACCTTCGTGGCGACCGGCACGATCTTCGGGGCGGTGGACGTCGTCACCGTCGCCTTCGCCGACGAGCGCGGCCACAAGGGCGCCGCGAGCGTGGTCCTCGCGCTGTACGCGGCCGGCTCCTGCGTGGCCGGCGTGGTCTTCGGGCTGCTGCGCTTCGCCGGCCGCCCGGAACGTCGCTGGCTGCTGGGCGTGGCGACGACGGCCGTGAGTATGATCCCCCTCCTACTGGTCGGAAACCTGCCGCTTCTGGCCGTGGCGCTGTTCGTTGCGGGGCTGTCCATCGCACCGACGATGATCACGACGATGTCCCTCATCGAAGAGCACGTACCTCGCGCGCAGCTCACCGAGGGCATGACCTGGGTGAGCACCGGCCTCGCGGTTGGTGTCGCGCTCGGCTCCTCCGTCGCCGGCTGGGTGATCGACGCAGCCGGGGCGCGCGCCGGGTACGGGGTTCCGGCGGTGTCCGGAGCCGTCGCGGTCGTGGTCGGTTTCCTCGGGTACCGCCGGCTCAGCAGGCCGGCCGCGGGTCGGGGAGGCACCGTTGAGCAGCACAGCGAGCGGGAAGAACGGCACCTGGCGTAACTGGGGCGGGAACGTCGCCGCACGGCCCGCCCGGCAGGTGGCGCCTGCCTCGGTGGAGGAGCTGGCGGCGGCGGTGCGCCGGGCACGCGAGGACGGCCTGAAGGTGAAGGCGGTCGGGACCGGCCACTCCTTCACGTCGATCGCCGCCACCGACGGTGTGTTGATCCGCCCTCAACTGTTGACCGGCATCCGCACCATCGACCGGGCCGCCATGACGGTCACGGTGGAGGCGGGCACCCCGCTCAAGCGACTCAACACGGCTCTCGCGCGCGAGGGCCTGTCGCTCACCAACATGGGCGACATCATGGAGCAGACCGTCTCCGGGGCCACCAGCACCGGTACGCACGGCACGGGCCGCGAGTCCGCCTCCATCGCCGCCCAGATCAAGGGGCTCGAACTCGTCACGGCGGACGGCTCGGTGCTCACCTGCTCCGAGAAGGAGAACCCGGAGGTCTTCGCCGCGGCCCGAACAGGCCTCGGCGCACTCGGCATCGTCACCGCGATCACCTTCGCCGTGGAGCCCCTCTTCCTGCTCACCGCGCGCGAGGAGCCGATGCCCCTCGACCGGGTGATCGCCGAATTCGATCAACTCTGGGCGGAGAACGAGCACTTCGAGTTCTACTGGTTCCCGCACACCGGCAACACCAACACCAAGCGCAACAATCGCAGCGCCGGCCCCGAGCAGCCCGTGGGGCAGCTGGCCGGCTGGATCGAGGACGAGTTCCTCTCCAACGGCGTCTTCCAGGTGGCCCAGTGGATCGGCCGCGCCGCCCCGGCCACCGTCCCCGCCATCGCGCGGATATCCAGCAAGGCCCTGTCCGCGCGGACGTACACGGACATCCCCTACAAGGTCTTCACCTCGCCGCGCCGGGTGCGCTTCGTGGAGATGGAGTACGCCGTCCCGCGCGCGGCCCTGACGCAGACGCTGCGTGAGCTGAAGGCCATGGTCGACCGCTCGGGCCTGCGCGTCAGCTTCCCCGTCGAGGTGCGCACCGCCCCGGCCGACGACATCACCCTGTCCACCGCCTCCGGCCGGGACAGCGCCTACGTCGCCGTGCACATGTTCCAAGGGACGCCCTACCAGGCCTACTTCACCGCCGCCGAGCGCATCTTCACCGCGCACGAGGGACGGCCGCACTGGGGCAAGGTGCACACCCGGGACGCCGAGTACTTCGCGCGGGTCTACCCGCGCTTCGGCGAGTTCACGGCGCTGCGGGACCGTCTCGACCCGGAACGGCTGTTCCAGAACGACTACTTGCGGAGGGTTCTGGGGGCGTAGCCGTCGGGGCGGAGCCGCTGGGCGCGGGAGCCGGGGTGGCCGGGGCACCGCTCGGCTCCGCGTCCGGGGAGCCGCTCGGCGCGGGCGTCGCCGAGTGCGCCGTACCGGTGTCACCGGATCCGGACCGGCCGCTCAAGCGCGAATCCGAGGAAGGCGCGGAGGGCGCTGAGGGTACGGAGGGCGACGGGGGTGTCGCGTGGTCCGGCGTCGAGGAGGACGGGCTCCGGCCGGTGACGGCGTCGCTGACCGTCGTCCCCCGGCCGCCGCTGAAGCTGTTGCCCGACACCAGTTCGTACGTGGTGATGCCGGCCATGGTCACCCCGAACACCAGGGCGGCGGCGACCAGCGGCCCTCTGCGACTCCTGACCCGCGCGCGGTAGACGGTGCCCTCGCCGAACTCACCCGGGGCGGTTGCACCTGCCCCTGCGGCCGTGCGGTCACCGCGGTCCGCTCCCGCAACTGTTCGCCGGTCCGCTTGAAGAAGTGCTGGAACAGCGTGCCCCCGCAGGTGGCGACCACGCTGACCACTCCCGCGCCGAGGATCGTGCCGTACACCCCGAAGTACGAGGCCAGTTTGGCCGCGACCACGGCTGCCAGCGCGCTGCCCGCGACCTGGGGGACGTTCAGGTCGATCCGCTTCCGACCCGCATCGGGCGTGTTACGCATACCCGGAACTTGCCTGCCTTTCCCGTGCTCGACCGACATGGATCGACCTACTGCACGAGAGAGGGACGTACAGGCGAAACCATTAGTTCCGTTTCTGGGGATTGCGTGAAGTTCGCCACGTTCATGATCGGTAAAACCGGTTGCCGACGGCCAAGTCGCATCCCTTGCCAGAAGTTGGGCGGCGCGCCAATCCACGCACGTGGTCCGAATGGAGTACTGTTGCGAGCCCTGGGTCCGGTCTCCCACCAGGGTGCCCGCGGCCTTGCAGGACCGCCGGGAGGGGGCTAGTTGCACAGGGTGACAGAGTTGGTCACTTAGCGTTGCGAACAGGTAACCGTGCCATAACGGCGGTCCAGGGCCCGCGCCCGACACGCCGGGCAACTCGGCAAGGTTGTGGCAGGCTGCACCCGGGCAGGCCACACTCGACTAGCGGAAGCAGCGACGCACGTGACGTCGGCAGGCACCACCCGGGAGGTCCCCATGCCCGAACTGCGTGTCGTGGCCGTCTCGAATGACGGCACACGGCTGGTGCTCAAGGCTGCCGACGCAACGGAGTACACCCTTCCGATCGACGAACGGCTGCGCGCCGCCGTGCGCGGCGACCGGCCACGGCTCGGACAGATCGAGATCGAGGTCGAGAGCCATCTGCGCCCCCGCGACATCCAGGCGCGTATACGCGCGGGTGCCACCGCGGAAGAGGTCGCACAGCTCGCCGGCATCCCCGTCGACCGGGTACGGCGCTTCGAGGGTCCCGTGCTGGCCGAGCGCGCCTTCATGGCCGAGCGGGCCCGCAAGACCCCGGTCCGCCGCCCCGGCGAGAACTCCGGGCCGTTGCTCGGCGAGGCCGTGCAGGAGCGGCTGCTGCTGCGCGGTGCCGAGAAGGACACCGTGCAGTGGGACTCCTGGCGCCGGGACGACGGCACTTGGGAGGTGCTGCTCGTCTACCGGGTCGCGGGCGAACCGCACTCGGCGAGCTGGACGTACGACCCGCCCCGGCGGCTCGTCCAGGCCGTGGACGACGAGGCGCGCTCGCTGATCGGCGAGTCCGACGACCTCGCCGTGCCGGAGCCGAGCTTCCCGTTCGTCCCCCGCATCGCCCGGCTGCCGCGCGAGCGTTCGATGGACCGCGCCCTGGATCGGAGCGACCGCGAGCGGCCGAGCCTGCCCGCGCAGGCCTCCGAGCCCGCCGAGGAGAGCACCGGCGAACGGGACTCGCTGACCAGCCTGCTGGAGGCCGTCCCTAGCTTCCGGGGCGACCTCGTGGTCCCGGAACGCCCGTCGGAGACCCTGGAGGAGCCCACCGAGGAACCGGCCGCGGAAGAGCCTCCGGCGCCCGCCGCATCGGCCGGCTCGGCCTACGCGGACGTCCTCATGCCGCGCTCCGTCGGCAGCCATCGAGACCGGCTCATCGGTGCCACCGACCGCCAGGCCGAGGCCGACGGTGTCCGCCCGGGCCGCCGCGCCGCCGTCCCGAGCTGGGACGAGATCGTGTTCGGCACGCGCCGCAAGAAGCAGGAATAGCACGGCCACGGCGGAGGGCAGGGGCACGCGCGCGTGCCCCTGCCCTCCGCTGCCGTCACTGCGGGTCCGCGCCCACCGCCACCGGGCGGGACGGGTCCGAGGACCACTCGGACCAGGAACCGACGTACAGCGCCGCCGGGACGCCCGCCACGGCCAGCGCGAGCACCTCATGGGCGCCGGACACGCCCGAACCGCAGTAGACACCCACCTCGGCGTCCCCGGAGACGCCGAGCGCCTTGAAGCGGTCCCTCAGCTCCGCCGCGGGCAGGAAACGGCCGTCGGGGCCCACGTTCTCCGTCGTCGGCGCGGACACCGCGCCCGGGATGTGCCCGCCGACCCGGTCGATCGGCTCGACCTCGCCCCGGTAGCGTTCGCCCGCGCGCGCGTCCAGCAGCACACCTGTACGGGCCAGCGCCGCCGCCGCGTCCGCGTCCAGCAGACCCGCGCCCGGAGCCGGCGCGAAGTCGCCCTCGGCCGGGGCGGGCACGTCGGTGGACAACTCGCCCCCCCAGGACGGCAACCCGCCGTCGAGAACCCGCACGTCCGGGTGACCCGTCCAGCGCAGCAGCCACCACGCGCGCGCGGCCGCCCAGCCCTGTCCCCCGTCGTACACGACGACCGGCCGGCCGGCCGACACGCCCGCACGGCGCATCGCGGCACCGAACTCCGCGAGGTCCGGCAGCGGGTGCCGGCCGTGCTCCCCGGGCGCGGAGGCCAGTTCCCGGTCCAGGTCGACGAAGACCGCGCCCGGGAGGTGACCGGCCGCGTACTCGGCCCGTCCGTCGAAGGCCGGCGCGCCCGCCGCCTTGGCCAGGCTCAGCTGCCAGCGCACGTCCAGCAGCGTCGGCGGACGCTCCCCGGCCAGGTCATGTGCGAGTTCGGTTGCGGTGATGATGGCTGTCATGGCGTCCATCCTTACGCCAGGGGTGGCCGCGGCGTCCAGGTCCGGCTACTCTGCTCGGCCGGACAGGCTCGATCACGCGTCGTAAGGGATCGAGTGCATGCTGTACAACCGACAGGCACCCGTCGGACATCGCCAGGAAGCGGCGAAAGGCGTCAGATCGGGCATCCTTCCGGATACGGTGCCGGGCCGCGGCGCGACCTGGCACGCGGCACCGCGGAGGATGCGGGCACCGGCACGGGCGTACACGCCGGCGGCGTGGACACCCCTTCCGGGGAGCGGAAGCGACACGGCCACCGTGAGGGGCGGCCGGGGAGAGAGTGATCGATGACCGAGGCACGGGAGTCGGCCGGTCCGCACGCGCGGCGCGTGCCCGGCACGCCCTGCTGGGTGAGCCTGATGGCGCACGGGCTGGCCGCCACCGAGGAGTTCTACGGTGAGCTGTTCGGCTGGGAGTTCCGGCCGGGCCCGCAGCAGCTCGGCCCGTATGTGCGGGCGCTGCTCGACGGGCACGAGGTGGCGGGCATGGGCCAGCTGTCGCCGGACCACCGGCTGCCCATCGCCTGGACCCCGTACCTCGCCGCGGACGACGTGGACCACACGGCCGACACCGTGCGGGAGTGCGGCGGTACGGTCGCGGTCGGCCCTCTGGACGCCGCCGAGGCCGGGCGGATGGCCATCGCCGCCGACCCTTCCGGTGCGGTCTTCGGCATCTGGCAGGTCGCCGCGCACCTCGGCACGACGCTCACCGGGGTGCCCGGGACGCCCGCCTGGAACGAGCTGATCACGTTCGAGACCGAGAGCGTCGCCAAGTTCTACGAGACCGTGTTCGGCTACGAGAAGGAGCCGGTGGTGTCCGCCGACTTCGACTACGTCACCCTGCACCTGGAGGGCAGACCGGTGGCCGGCCTGCACGGCGTGGGGCACGCGCTGCGCGACCGGGGACCGCACTGGCAGACGTACTTCGAGGTCGGCTCCGTCGAGGCGGCGCTGCGGCAGGTCGCGGACCTCGGCGGACGAATCCTCAGGCAGACCCACGACAGTCCACACGGCCGCATCGCCACGGTCGCGGACCCGGAGGGCGCGATGTTCTCGGTGATCGAGAACCCGCACTGAGCGGCCGGGCGGATTACCGGCGAGACGCGGCCGGGACGATCACGGGCGGGACGATCACGGGCGCGACGCGGCCGGCCCGTCACCGGTGGACGCGGCCGGGCAGGAGCACTGGTAGGCGCCGGCGGGACCCGGCCGGATCGGGCGATCACCGGTAGGGCGCGGAAGGACCGGAACACCGACGGGACACGGCCGGGCGATCACCGGCGGGCCGTGCTCGGCTCGGGAAGCCGGTGGAGCGACCTCGGCCAGGACACCGGTGGAACGCACTCGGCCGGGACCCGGCAGGGCGTACTCGGGCCGGGGACAGCTCAACCCAGACACCAGTACGCCTTCCGCCGAGGGCACCTTTAAGGCGCACGTGGGCAGGGCGCACTCGGGCCGGACACCGCCGCGAGGCACTCGCGTCGGAGAGCCGACGGGACACGCCCGGGTCGCCCCCACCGGCAAGGTGTGCTCAGGCCGGGGACACCGGCAGGACGTCCGGGGAGAGGGCCGCCGCGTGGGCCGACGCTGCGGTCATCCGGCGGCGGTGGTGGCGGCGGCAGAGCACCTCGTAGCCGACCTCTCCCGCGGAGTGGTTGACGTCCCCCACGACCACCTGGGCGCCCTCGACCACCATCTCGCCGCCGATCGTGCGGGCGTTGTGCGTGGCCCGGGCGCCGCACCAGCACAGCGCCTCGACCTGCAGCACCTCGATGCGGTCGGCGAGCTCCACCAGGCGCTGCGAGCCAGGAAAGAGCTTGGAGCGGAAGTCGGTGGTGATACCGAAGGCGTAGACGTCCAGGCCGAGATCGTCGACCACGCGCGCGAGCTGGTCGATCTGCTCGGGCCCGAGGAACTGCGCCTCGTCCGCGATCACGTAGTCCGCGCGCCGTCCCTGCGACAGGTGGTCCACCAGGTAGGTGTACAGGTCCTGGTCGTCCGCCACCTCCACCGCGTCGGTGACCAGGCCCAGCCGGGAGGAGAGCTTGCCCTCGCCCGCGCGGTCGTTCCGGGTGAAGATCATCCCGACGAGGCCCCGCGCCGAGCGGTTGTGCTCTATCTGCAGAGCCAGCGTGGACTTCCCGCAGTCCATCGTTCCGGAGAAGAACACCAGCTCGGACATGAGGAGTTGAACACCTTTCGGCACAGGGCGGAGGGGACGGGAGCGGGACGGGCGGGCTTCAGGAGCGTACTTCGAGCAGCGGGACCAGCTGCTCGGCGGGGGTCATCGAGCCGTGGTTGCCGACCAGCCCCGACTCCTTGGGCTCCCGCTCCGACGCGATGATCAGGACGTCGTCGTACGCGGCCGCGATGACGTCCCCGAGCCGCGGGTACACCCGCTCGTCGATGTGCGGCCCGAACCAGCCGGCCGCGATCGCCTCGTCCCGCGAGGCCACCCAGAACTGTTCGCCGAGCACCTCGCGCCAGCAGGTCAGGACGTCGTTCTCGGCGCCCGGGACCGCGTACACGTGCCGTGCCCGGCCCTCACCGCCCAGCAGGGCGACCCCGGCGCGCAGCTCCCAGTCCTCGTCGAAGTCGATGCGGTGCTGCTCGTCGAAGGGGACGTCGACCATGCCGTGGTCGGCGGTGATGTAGAGGGCGCTGCGCGGCGGCAGCTGCTCGGCGAGGCGCTGGGCGAGCCGGTCGACGTTCATCAGCTGGCCGCGCCACGTGTCGGAGGCGACGCCGTACCGGTGTCCGGCGCCGTCCAGCTCGGCGTAGTACGTGTACACCAGCGAGCGGTCCCCGGCGGCCAGTTGCTCGGCCGCGAGGTCCATGCGCTCCTCGCCGGTGAGCCGGCCGTGGAAGGTGCCGCCACTGAGCGCGATCTTGGTGAGCGGGGTGTGCTGGAAGGTGGGCGAGGACACCTGGGCCGCGTACACCCCGGCGTCCTGGGCCAGCTGGAAGACGGTCGGGTACGGCTGCCAGGGGCGCGGCTCGGTGTACGGCTGCCAGCGGAGCTGGTTCATCAGTTCGCCGGTGGCCGGATTCCGCACGGCGTACCCGGGCAGGCCGTGCGCGCCGGGCGGCAGGCCGGTGCCGACGGAGGCGAGGGAGGTCGCGGTGGTCGCCGGATAGCCGGCGGTCAGCGGGCGGCCGGTGCCGCCGCGCGACGTGCCGAGCAGCGAGGTCAGGAAGGGGGCCTCGTCGGGATGGGCGCGCAGCTGCTCCCAGCCGAGCCCGTCGATCAGGAAGACACAGACCCGGTCGGCCGCTGTCAGTTCCGTGATCGTGGCGGTCAGACCGGGGACGCCCATCCCTGCGGCCAGCGTGGGCAGCAGGTCGGCGAGGGAGCCGGTGCCGTACTCGGGCAGCGGCGCGGTGTCGAGGGCGAGCGGTTCCGGGTGGTCCCAGGCGGAGAGCTGGGACATCACCGCGTCAGGTCCGCGGTCGCCTCGGAGATGGCCTGCGCGAAGGCGAGCGCCTGGCGCACCGTCTCCGGGCCGTCCCCCGCCTCGCTGACACGCAGGCTGAGGTCGTCCGCCGTGGAGTTGCCCGTGTAGCCGTGGTCGGCGTCGCAGTTGGGGTCGCCGCAGGCGGCGGGCTCCAGGTCGATGCGGCTGACCGCCCCCCAGCCGATGGTCAGCACGACCTCGCGGGGCAGCGTGCCCGGCGTGTACTGCTCCGGGTTCGCGACCACGCGGCTCACCACGACCGAGGAGATGCGACCGATCTTCACGGACTCGGTGGAGGTGGTGGCGTACGGCGTCGGAGAGGTGCTGTCGGCGGCCTGCTCGTCGGTGTGGCTGACGATGAAGCGGTTGCCGGTGAGGACCAGCACCGTCACGTGCCGGCGGACCTCGTTCTGGTCGAACGTCGTCTCCTGGTGGACCAGGTACGACCGGATGGGCTCGCCGCCCACAGCGGCCTCCACCGCCTCGGCCACGAGGGCCGGGTAGTAGCCGCTGCGCTCGATCGCCGCGCGCAGCCCCTGGGTCGTCGTACTGGTCTTGGCCATGGCGTCCATCCTAATCCGTGGGCAAGGGCGGTCCGGGCCAGTCACGGGGACCGGGGACGGCCTGTGCACGCGCGCGCGGGGACCTGGGGACGAACCCATGCCGGCTCTCCGGATCCTCCGCGGCGATCAGGCAGGAGACGGGCTCCGTGACGCCGCCGTTCGCTTCGAACGCGACCACGACGGGTGGTGTCTCACCCAGGGTGCGCCGCAGCCGGCCCGTCTCCTCGCCGGTGAGCTCCCGGAAGAGGGGTTCCTGGAAGGCGGCGGGGCACGAGACGAGGCCCGCGTCGGCGAAAACGGCCTCCGGGCCGTGATGCCCCGTGAGGTCGTACCCCGCGGCCGGCCGCGGCGGCCCGGCGTCCCGGACGATCACTTCCCGGTCCCACCGGTTGCCCTCCGGCAGCCGGCGCCCGGCGATCTCCATGCCCTCCCCCTCCCCCGCTCAATAGGCCGGCATCGTGCGCGGGCCCAGGTCGTCCCGGGCCGGCGGGGGCGCGAGCCGTACCGTGGCACCGAGGACGCTCGCGCCGTGCGGGGCGACGACGACCGGCTCCAGGGTGACCGCGACGACCTCCGGGTGGTCGTCGACCAGCCGGGACACACGCAGCAGCAGCTCCTCCAGCGCCGGCGTGTCCACGGGCGTGGAGCCACGCCAGCCGAACAGCAGCGGCGCCGTGCGGATCGACCGCACCAGCGAGGTCGCCTCCCGGTCGGTGACCGGTATCAGCCGGTGCGCCATGTCCCCGAGCAACTGCGAGGCGGCCCCGGCCAGCCCGAAGGACAGCACGGCGCCGGCCGCCGGATCGATCACGGCGCGTACGACCGTGTCGACCCCGCGCGGTGCCATGCCCTGCACCACCGGCCGCAGCTCCTCCGGCGCGCCGAACAGCTCCGTCAACTCGGCGTACGTGCGCCGCAGTTGTTCCTCGTCCGCCACGTCCAGGCGCACCCCGCCGAGGTCGGCGCGGTGCCTGAGGTGCGGGGCGGTGGCCTTCAGGGCGACCGGGTAGCCGAGGGCGCGGGCGGCCTCCGCAGCGGCGTCCGGGGTGGGTGCGGGCAGCGCGCGGCGGACGTGGATGCCGTACTTGCCGAGCAGCCGGCAGGTCTCCGCATCGGAGATCGTGAGCCCTTCCCCGCGGGCGAGCAGCTCGGCGATCAGCCGCGCGGCGCCCTTCTCGTCGATGTCCTCGTACTCGGGCACCTTCCCGGGATCGACCGCCTCCCGCCGCCACTGCCCGTACTTGACGGCTTCGGCGAGCGCCCGAACGGCACGCTCGGCGGCGGGGTAGGCGGGGATGAGACGGCTGCCTTCCGGAGGGGACACGCGTACGCCGTCGGCCTCCTCGGGAGGCTCAGTCCTCGCGGCCGGGCCACTGCCGCCCACCCGTCCCGTGGCGCGGAGGGACGGGGCACCGCCCTCGGTGCCGGGCGCCCTCTCGACGGCCGCGGGTGCCGTACTCGCCGCGGCCGACAGCGCCTGCGCCAGTCCCCCGAGCTCCACGTGCACCACCAGCACCGGCTTGCCCGGAACCGCGGCCGCCGCCGACCGCAGCGCCTCCGCCAGCTCCGCGTCGCCCGGTGACGCCTCCCCGATCGCGGGGATCGCCGTGACGACGACGGCGTCGTTCGTATCGTCGGCCAAGGCCTGCCCCAAGGCCCGGTGGAAGTCCTCCGCCGTCGCCCCGGTCGTCAGGTCCACCGGATGCACCGGCCGCAGCCCCTCCGCGAGACAGCGGTCGTACGTAAGCACCCCCAGCGACTCGGAGTTGCCCAGGATCGCCACGCGCGGCCCGGCCGGCAGCGGCTGGCGGGCGAGCAGCAGCCCCGCGTCGACGAGTTCGGTGATCGTGTCGACCCGGATCACCCCGGCCTGCCGCAGCAGCGCGGACACGGTCGCGTGCGGCAGCCGCGTCGCCCGTACCGCGTGCCCCTGCGGTGTCGTCCCGGTCCCCTGCACCACGACCAGCGGCTTGGCCGCCGCCGTCCGCCGGGCGAGCCGGGTGAACTTGCGGGGGTTGCCGATGGACTCCAGGTACATGAGGGCGACGTCGGTCTCGGGGTCGTCGTACCAGTACTGCAGGACGTCGTTGCCGGAGACGTCGGCGCGGTTGCCCGCGGACACGAAGGTGGACACGCCGGTGACCCCGGTGACCCCTCCCCCGCGCCGGTGCAGCCGGGACAGCAGGGCGATGCCGATGGCGCCGGACTGGGCGAAGATCCCGATGCGGCCGGGCCGGGGCATCTCCGGGGCCAGGGACGCGTTCAGCCGGACGTCGGGGGCGGTGTTGATGATCCCGAAGGCGTTCGGGCCGATGATCCGCATCCCGTACGTGCGCGCGTGCCGGACGAGGGCCCGCTGCCGCTCCCGCCCCTCGGGCCCGCTCTCGGCGTATCCGGCGGCGAGGACGACGAGCCCCTGGACGCCGTGTTCACCGCACTCGGCGACCACCGCGGGCACGTGATCGGCCGGTACGGCGACGACGGCGAGGTCCACGGGACCGTCGATGTGCCGCACCGAGCGGTGGGCGGGCACCCCGTCGACGTCCTTCAGGTCCTCGGGGAAGGCCTTGTTCACCGCGTGCAGCCGGCCCGCGTAGCCGGCGGCGCGGATGTTGTCGAGGACGCTGCGGCCGACCCCGCCGGGGGCGCGGCCGACGCCGACGACCGCCACCGAGCCGGGGGCGAGGAGCCGCCGTACCGAGCGGCCCTCGGCGCGCTGCTCCCGCGCGCGCTGGACGGCGACGGAGCGGTCGGTGGGCTCGAGGTCGAACTCCAGGCGGACGACTCCGTCCTCGAAGCTGCGTTTCTGGGTGTAGCCGGCGTCCGTGAACACCTTGATCATCTTGGTGTTGGCGGGCAGCACCTCGGCGGCGAAGCGACGGATGCCACGCTCGCGCGCGACGGCCGCGATGTGCTCCAGCAGGGCGGAGGCGACCCCGCGGCCCTGATGGGCGTCCTGCACCAGGAAGGCGACCTCGGCCTCGTCCGCGGGAGACGAGGCGGGCATGCCGTCGGTGCCGATGCGGTCGTAGCGTACGGTGGCGATGAACTCGCCGCCGATGGTGGCCGCGAGTCCCACCCGGTCCACAAAGTCGTGGTGCGTGAAGCGGTGGACGTCCTTGGCGGAGAGTCGTGGGTACGGCGCGAAGAAGCGGTAGTACTTCGACTCGTCCGAGACCTGCTCGTAGAAGCTGACCAGGCGGTCGGCGTCATCAATGGTGATGGGCCTGATGCGTGCGGTGCCCCCGTCGCGCAGCACCACGTCCGCCTCCCAGTGGGCGGGGTACTGGTGCCGGTCCTGCCGGTCCGCCGAGGTCTGCATGGGCCCCAGAGTACGGCTCGCGTACGACAACGGCGCGAGGCAGTCTGTGGAGGACGGAAGTCGGAGCCGAGGCCGCGGCCCCGACGACACGACGGTGCGCGACGAAGGTCCGCATCGGGCACGCTTCACGTTGTGGGAAACTGGTCTAGACAACCCTGAAGACTGAAGGGCAGCAACACATGGCTGAGCGCCGCGTCAACGTCGGCTGGGCCGAGGGCCTCCACGCCCGTCCCGCCTCCATCTTCGTCCGAGCCGCCACGGCCGCAGGCGTCCCGGTGACGATCGCCAAGGCCGGGGGCAACCCCGTCAACGCGGCGTCCATGCTGGCTGTCCTGGGCCTGGGTGCCCAGGGGGGCGAGGAGATCGTCCTCGCCTCCGACGCCGAGGGTGCGGACGCCGCCCTCGACCGTCTGGCCAAGCTGGTCTCCGAGGGCCTCGAGGAACTGCCCGAGACCGTCTGAGTCACACCGTGAAGCCGCGTCACCCTTTTCGGGTGGCGCGGCTTTCGCGTATTCACGCCCGTCGGTGAATTAAGCACGGACGGGCAGGCCGACAGAGCCTGCGGTCACCGAATTCACGGCAGCAGGAAAAGGGCGGCGAAATATCCGGCCGCCGAATACCTTCTCTTTGTATACGGTGCCGGTGTTAATGCCGCCCACCCGACGTGTTTACGGCGTGTTGCGAAGTCCTCACACGCTCCGCGGCCCGGCGGAAGCGCAGCCGGTGCGCGGCCGCCGCCCGCTCGGTGTGCACGGCCGTGACCGCCCGCGCGCGCTCGCCGTCGCCGCGCGCCACCGCGTCCACGATCGCGCCGTGCTCCGCCCAGGACTCCACGGGGCTCGGCGGCGCCTCCACCGCGTACATCCAGGCGATCTTGTGACGCAGTTGGGTGAGCATCGCTGTCAGCGACGGGCTGCCGGAGGCCTGGGCGAGCGTCTCGTGGAACCAGCCGCCCAGCGCCCGCAGATCGGCGCTGTTGCCGCTCCTGGCGCGCTCCTGGCCGAGCCGGACCAGTCCGCGCAGCACCTTCAGATGGGCCTCGGTGCGCCGTTGCGCGGCCCGGGCGGCACCGAGCGGCTCCAGGAGCAGGCGCATCTCCATCAGGTCGGCGGCCTCGTGCTCGGTCGGCTCGGCCACGCACGCGCCCGCGTGCCGGCGGGTCACCACGAAGCCCTCGGCCTCCAGGGTGCGCAGGGCCTCGCGGACGGGGACGCGTGAGACGCCGTAGCGACGGGCCAGGACTTCCTCGGTGAGGCGGCTGCCGCGCTCATGGACACCGGCGACGATGTCGTCCCGGATCGCCGTGCACACCGAGTGCGCCGGAATACGCATGACCGACCTCCGCCTTAATCCCCGTGAAACGTCGACGATGGACGCGTGTTCTGTGACTCTATTGCAATGAGCCGGAATTTCCGACGGCGGGCCGTAATCCATGGATATTTTTTGGACACCGGGCCTGACGGAGAGGGCGAAAATACGGCGGAAGCCCCGGCTCGGTGAGCCGGGGCTTCGGAGAGGTACAGGCGGATCGCCGTCCGGTCGGTCAGACGTTCACACCGTGCTTGCGGAGGTAGGCGACGGGGTCGACGTCGGAGCCGTAGTCGGGCGTCGTACGCGCCTCGAAGTGCAGGTGCGGGCCGGTGACGTTGCCGGTCGCGCCGGACAGGCCGATCTGCTGGCCGGGGGTGACCTGCTGGCCCACCGTGACGCCGATGGAGGACAGGTGGCCGTACTGGGTGTACATGCCGTCGGCCATCCGGATCACGATCTGGTTGCCGTACGCGCCGCCCCAGCCCGTGGAGACGACGGTGCCGGTGCCGACCGCATGGACGGCCGTGCCGCTGGCGGCGTGGAAGTCGATGCCCGTGTGGTGGCCGGAGGACCACAGGGAGCTGCTGGCCTCGTAGCCGGTGGAGACGTAGGAGTGCGCTATCGGCGGGACGAAGGTGTTCAGCCGCTTGCGCTCGGCCTCGCGGGCGGCACGGACCCGGGCCTCGCGCTCCTGCTTGGCCTTCTCGGCGGCGGCCTTGGCGGCGGCCTCCTCGGCGGCCTTCTGCTCGGCGGCCTGCTTCTGGGCGGCGGCCTGCGCGTCGATGTGCTCGGCGATGTTGTCGCTCACGGTGAGCACCGGGGTGAGGCCGGTCTGCTCCGCGGAGTTCTCGGCGGCGAGGGCCGGGGAGGCGGCGAGGGTGCCGATGACACCGGTGGTGGTGAGGGCTGCGACACCGGCCGCCTGAGCGGTGGTGCGCTTGACCCGACCGGGCTTGCGGTGCTTCCCGGTGGCGCACATGAACGCCATGAAGTGGCTGGTCCTTTCCTTCCCTCTCGCCTACCGGGTTAGCTGACGGGTTCGGAGCAGGAAGGTCTCCTACGGGCTCCCCCGCTTCCGCGCGGGCGCCCGATTCACCCCAGGGACGGTGGGTCCCCGGCTCCCCTGGCTCGCGCCGTACGGGGACTCGGCGATGACTGTCCGGTGCCGCGGGTGCGGCGCACTGCCTGACGAACAGCCCGGACGACGCTAAGCGGGGCGGCTCTCGGACCTCAAACGCAACGGGTGTTTTGTAGCGCATCCCACAGCACAGACAGGCAACCTCCGCCTCAAATCGGGCATCTGAGGAAGCGAGTGGAACGACAAGGGCCCTGACGACCCGTAGGTCGTCAGGGCCCACGCGCGCGTACGGCGTGTGCGTGCGTGCCGCCGTGCCTGTCGCTGCCCGGCGGTCACGAACGCTACTCGGCGGCCACGACGGTGACTTCGCCGATGCCGAGGGCCTCGACCGGCGCCTTGATCTGGGCTGCGTCACCGACGAGGACGGTCACCAGGCGGTCCACCGGGAAGGCGTTCACCACTGCCGCGGTGGCCTCGACGGTGCCCGTCGCCGCCAGCTGCTGGTACAGCGTCGCCTGGAAGTCGTCGGGCAGGTGCTGCTCGACCTGGTCGGCCAGGGTGCTCGCGACGGCCGCCGCGGTCTCGTACTTGAGCGGCGCCACGCCGACCAGGTTCTGCACGGCGACGTCCCGCTCGGCGTCGGTCAGTCCCTCCGCCGCGAGGGTGCGGAGCACCTTCCACAGGTCGTCCAGCGCGGGGCCGGTGTTCGGGGTGTCCACGGAGCCGCTGATGGCGAGCATCGAGGCGCCGGTGCCGTCCGGGGCGGACCGCATGACCTGCCCGAACGCGCGCACGCCGTAGGTGTAGCCCTTCTCCTCGCGCAGCACGCGGTCCAGGCGGGAGGTGAGGGTGCCGCCGAGACAGTA
Organism: Streptomyces sp. NPDC052301; assembly: GCF_044593395.1. Classification (NCBI taxonomy): domain Bacteria; kingdom Bacillati; phylum Actinomycetota; class Actinomycetes; order Kitasatosporales; family Streptomycetaceae; genus Streptomyces; species Streptomyces sp. NPDC052301. Next base: position 167,131 of record NZ_JBIUBE010000010.1, read on the forward strand.
GGTGCCGAGCACCTGGGCGGGCCACACGCGGTCGTGCCGGTCCGGCCCGACCCGGCCGATGAGCAGCTGCGTCTGGACGGCGCCGGGACGGTCCACGACGACCACGCGCCCGGTGTCGTCGGCGGTCACCGGCGGCACGGGACGGGGCTCGCCCGGGGTGCCGGTCCAGGCGCCCAGGGTGTCGCCGAGCAGCTCGTCCAGGTCGATCCCGGTGAGGTCGCCGACCACGACCACCGTGCCCGTGGCGGGGCGGACGTACCGGTCGTAGAAGGCGCGTACGGCGGCGGCGTCGATCTTCTCGACGGTCTCCTCGGTGCCCTGGCGCGGGCGCGACATGCGCGAGGCCGCCGGGAACAGCTCCTTGGAGAGCTCCTTGGCGGCACGGCGGGAGGGGTTGGCCAGCTCGTGCGGGATCTCGTCCAGACGGTTGCGGACCAGCCGCTCGACCTCGCTCTCGGCGAAGGCGGGTGCGCGCAGCGCGTCGGCGAGCAGGCCGAGGCCCTTGGCCAGGCGCGAGGCCGGGACCTCCAGGCTGAGCCGCACGCCGGGGTGGTCGGCATGTGCGTCGAGCGTGGCGCCCGCGCGCTCCAGCTCGGCGGCGAACTCCTCCGCGGAGTGCTTGTCCGTGCCCTCGGAGAAGGCCCGCGCCATGATCGTGGCGACGCCGTCCAGGCCCGTCGGCTCGGCGTCCAGGGGCGCGTCCAGCAGTACCTCGACGGCGACGACCTGCTGGCCGGGACGGTGGCAGCGCAGGACGGTCAGGCCGTTGCCGAGCGTGCCGCGCTCGGGGGCGGGAAACGCCCACGGCTTGGCCTCGCCGGGCTGCGGCTGGGGGTGGAAGTCCATGGTGGCGAGCTCGGTCACTTGGCCGTCTCCTCGTTCTCGTTTCCGGCCTCTACGGTCGCTTCCGACTCCGGGTCCTCGGGCACGTCGGCGTCCTCGACGGTCTCCGGGGACTTCGGCTCGTAGACGAGGACCGCGCGGTTGTCGGGGCGCAGCCGGGCCTTGGCGACCTCCTGGACCTCCTCGGGGGTGACCGCCAGGACGCGCTCGACGGCGGTGAGGGCGAGCTGCGGGTCGCCGAACAGGACCGCGTACCGGCACAGTTCGTCGGCGCGGCCGGCGACCGTGCCGAGCCGGTCCAGCCACTCGCGCTCCAACTGGGCCTGGGCGCGCTCCATCTCCTCGGGCGTGGGGCCCTCCTCGGCGAACCGGGCCAGCTCCTCGTCGATGGCGGTCTCGATGACCGGCACCTCCACGTCACCGGAGGTCTTCACGTCCAGCCAGCCCATGGAGGGCGCGCCGGCCAGGCGCAGCAGGCCGAAGCCGGCCGCGACGGCCGTACGGTCCCGGCGCACCAGCCGGTTGTACAGGCGGGAGGACTCGCCGCCGCCGAGGACGGTCAGGGCGAGGTCGGCGGCGTCGCACGCGCGCGTGCCGTCCTCGGGGAGCCGGTAGGCGGCCATCAGGGCACGCGCCGGGACCTCGTCGACGACGACCTCGCGCTTCTGCTCGCCGATGACCTCCGGCAGGGAGCCGTCGCGGGGCTGGGGCTTGCCGTCGTGGGACGGGATGGAGCCGAAGTACTTCTCGATCCAGGCGAGCGTCTGCTGCGGGTCGATGTCGCCGACCACGGACAGTACCGCGTTGTTCGGCGCGTAGTAGGTGCGGAAGAACCGGCGGGCGTCCTCCAGGGTGGCCGCGTCCAGGTCCGCCATCGAACCGATCGGCGTGTGGTGGTAGGGGTGGCCCTCCGGGTAGGAGAGGGCGGTCAGCTTCTCGAAGGCGGTGCCGTAGGGGACGTTGTCGTAGCGCTGACGGCGCTCGTTCTTGACGACGTCCCGCTGGTTCTCCATGGACTCGTCGTCCAGGGCGGCCAGCAGCGAGCCCATGCGGTCGGCCTCCAGCCAGAGGGCGAGCTCCAGCTGGTGGGCGGGCATGGTCTCGAAGTAGTTGGTGCGCTCGAAGCTGGTGGTGCCGTTGAGCGAGCCGCCGGCACCCTGCACCAGCTCGAAGTGACCGTTGCCCGTCACCTGGGCCGAGCCCTGGAACATGAGGTGCTCGAAGAGGTGAGCCAGACCGGTACGTCCCTTGACTTCGTGGCGGGAACCGACGTCGTACCAGAGGCAGACCGCCGCCACGGGGGTCAGGTGGTCCTCGGAGAGCACCACGCGCAGACCGTTGGCCAGGCGGTGCTCGGTCGCTGTCAGGCCCCCGGAGCCTGCCTCGGCTGTGGTCGTGTGACCCATGGGCATGTGCGTCCCTTCGCGAGCGGAGTCGGTTGTGCAAACCCCGGTTTTCCTGCCGTTCCTGCCACTGTATGCAACGCGCGCCGGACCCCGGCGGAGTTCCCGCGGGGCGTACGCCCACAGCGGATCGCGTAGCCTGCGTCAGGCGTGCCACGGAACGGCTCCTCGGCACCGGGGCGGACCGCACGGACCGGGTCGTGCCCGGGTTGTCAGTGCCACGGTCCACAATGGTCCGCGTCAGATCCGTCAGACGCTTCGAGCAAGAGCAGACGCTTTCAGCAAGAGCGAGCCGAAGGGTGCGCGTCCCGGAGGCGAGCGACCAGATCAGGAGGAGCCGGCAGCGATGGCCCGCCGCAGCACGAAGACCCCGCCGCCCGACGATTCGTACGAGGAGAAGATCCTCGACATCGACGTCGTGGACGAGATGCGTGGCTCCTACCTCGAGTACGCGTACTCGGTCATCTACTCACGCGCCCTGCCGGACGCCCGTGACGGCCTCAAGCCGGTGCACCGCCGGATCGTCTACCAGATGAACGAGATGGGCCTGCGCCCCGACCGCGCCTACGTGAAGTGCGCGCGGGTCGTCGGCGAGGTCATGGGCAAGCTGCACCCGCACGGCGACGCGTCGATCTACGACGCCCTGGTGCGCATGGCCCAGCCCTTCTCCATGCGCGTGCCGCTGGTGGACGGCCACGGCAACTTCGGCTCGCTGGGCAACGACGACCCGCCGGCCGCCATGCGGTACACCGAGTGCCGTCAGGCCCAGGCGACGAGCCTGATGACCGAGTCGATCGACGAGGACACGGTCGACTTCGCGCCGAACTACGACGGCCAGGAGCAGGAGCCGGTGGCGCTGCCCGCCGCGTTCCCGAACCTGCTGGTGAACGGCTCCTCGGGCATCGCGGTCGGTATGGCGACGAACATGCCGCCGCACAACCTCGGCGAGGTGATCGCGGCCGCCCGCCACCTGATCCGGTATCCGAACGCGGACCTGGACGCGCTGATGCGGCACGTCCCCGGCCCGGACCTGCCCACCGGCGGCCGGATCGTCGGTCTGGAGGGCATCCGGGACGCGTACGCGACGGGCCGTGGCACCTTCAAGATCCGTGCCACGGTCTCGATCGAGACGGTGACCGCCCGCCGCAAGGGCCTGGTCATCACCGAACTGCCCTTCGCGGTCGGCCCCGAGAAGGTCATCGCGAAGATCAAGGACCTGGTCAACTCGAAGAAGGTCCAGGGCATCGCCGACGTCAAGGACCTCACGGACCGCGAGCACGGCCTGCGCCTGGTCATCGAGATCAAGAACGGCTTCGTGCCGGAGGCGATCCTGGAGCAGCTGTACAAGCTGACCCCGATGGAGGAGTCCTTCGGCATCAACAACGTGGCGCTGGTGGACGGCCAGCCGCTCACTCTGGGCCTGAAGGAGCTGCTGGAGGTCTACCTCGACCACCGCTTCGACGTGGTCCGGCGCCGCAGCGAATTCCGCCGCACCAAGCGCCGCGACCGCCTGCACCTGGTCGAGGGCCTGCTCACCGCGCTGGTCGACATCGACGAGGTCATCCGGCTGATCCGGTCCAGCGAGAACTCCGCGCAGGCCAAGGAGCGCCTGATGGAGCGCTTCTCGCTGAGCGACGTGCAGACGCAGTACATCCTCGACACGCCGCTGCGCCGGCTCACCAAGTACGACCGCATCGAGCTGGAGGCGGAGAAGGACAAGCTCACCGCGGAGATCGCGGAGCTGACCCGGATCCTGGAGTCCGACGCGGAGCTGCGCAAGCTGGTCTCGAACGAACTGGCGGCCGTGGCCAAGAAGTTCGGCACCGACCGGCGCACGGTCCTGCTGGAGTCGGCGGGTGCCCCGGTGGCCGCGGTGCCGCTGCAGGTCGCCGACGACCCGTGTCGGGTCCTGCTGTCCTCGACGGGGCTGCTGGCCCGTACGGCGACCGACGAGCCGCTGCCGGACGAGGCCGGTGCCAGGCGCGTCAAGCACGACGTGATCGTCTCGGCGGTCCCGGCGACCCAGCGCGGCGAGATCGGCGCGGTGACCTCGGCGGGCCGGCTGCTGAGGATCAACGTGGTCGACCTGCCGCAGCTGCCGCCGACCGCGGCGGCACCGAACCTCTCCGGGGGCGCGCCGCTGGCGGAGTTCGTCTCCCTGGAGGGCGACGAGACGGTGGTCTGCCTGACGACGCTGGACGAGTCGTCCCCGGGCCTCGCGCTCGGCACCGAGCAGGGCGTCGTCAAGCGCGTGGTGCCCGACTATCCGTCCAACAAGGGCGAGTTGGAGGTCATCACGCTCAAGGAGGGCGACCGGATCGTCGGCGCGGTGGAGCTGCGCACCGGCGAGGAGGACCTGGTCTTCATCACGGACGACGCGCAGCTGCTGCGCTTCCAGGCGTCCATCGTGCGTCCGCAGGGCCGCCCGGCGGGCGGTATGGCGGGCATCAAGCTGACCGAGGGCGCGAAGGTCATCTCCTTCACGGCGGTCGAACCGGCGGCCGAGGCGGTGGTGTTCTCGGTGGCGGGCTCGCGCGGCACGCTGGACGACTCGGTGCAGACGACGGCCAAGCTGACCCCCTTCGACCAGTACCCGCGCAAGGGCCGGGCCACGGGTGGCGTGCGCTGCCAGCGGTTCCTGAAGGGCGAGGACTGCCTGGCGCTGGCCTGGGCGGGCCCCACGCCGGCGCGTGCCGCGCAGAAGAACGGCACCCCGGCGGAGCTGCCGGAGCTGGACCCGCGCCGCGACGGCTCGGGCACCTCGCTGCCCAAGACGGTGGCGGTGGTCGCCGGGCCCGCGTTCTAGGCCTCGTACGCCTCCTCGGCGTCGGGTTCTTCCTCGGAGCCCTGTACGTAGCGCAGGACGCCCCACATGCCGTGCTCGTCGGCGTGTGGGGCGTCGCCGTTCCCGCACCCCTCGAGCTCCTTGCGGAGGGCCTCGGTGTCGATACCGGAGCCGATCAGTACGAGCTGGGTGAGGCGGGCGTCCCCGGCCGGCGGCCAGGGTTCGGGGTAGAAGCGCAGGAACCGGCCGACGGCGTGCACGGCGTACCGGTTGAGCGTGTCGTGCGGCCCGAAGTCGACGTACCCCTTGATCCGGTACAGCCCCTCCGGCCGGCTGTCCAGGACCCGCATCAGCCGGCGCGGGTCCATGGGGACGTCGGAGGCGAAGGACAGACTGTCGTAGCCGGTGTGGAGATGGCCGGGGTGGTCGTGCCTGTGGGGGTCGTGCCCGCCGTGATCGTGTCCGCCGCCTTCGTGCAGGTCGCCTTCGTGCCTGTCGTCTTCGATCCTGTCGTCTTCGCGCAGGTCGTCGAAGGACAGCTGCCCGATGCGCTCCTCGCTCGGCCTGCAGTCGAAGAGGAGCTCCGGGTCGATGCGGCCGTAGGTGGCGGGGACGACGGCGGCACGGTCGGTCAAGGACCCCACCAGGCCGAGCACCCGTTCGGCGTCCGCGGCCCGGTCGAGCTTGTTGACCACCACCAGGTCGGCGAGGGCGAGGTGCCGGTCGATCTCGGGGTGCCGCGCGCGCGTGTCGTCGAACTCGGCGGCGTCGACGACCTCGACGAGGCCGCCGTAGACGATCCCCGGATGCTCGCTCGCCAGCACCATCCGCACGAGCTCCTGCGGCTCGGCCAGTCCGCTCGCCTCGATGACGATCACGTCGATGCCGGCCGCGGGCGCGGCGAGCCGGTCCAGGTAGAGGTCGAGTTCGCTCGCGTCGACGGCGCAGCACAGGCAGCCGTTGCCGAGGGAGACGGTCGAGTCGCCGAGGGCGCCCGCGACGGCCATCGCGTCGATCTCGATGGCTCCGAAGTCGTTGACGACGGCCCCGATGCGACTGCCTCCGCTGCGGTGCAGGAGGTGGTTGAGGAGTGTGGTCTTGCCGGAGCCCAGGAATCCGGCGAGCACGACGACCGGGATCTGCTGCGGGCCGCGGGCGCCGACCGGATGGCGTGTCCGGCCGTTCGCCACGGTGTTCCCCGGGCTGTTCCCCAAGCTCTTCCCCAACGGGCGACCCCTCTCGTGCTCTGTCCTGTCTCGTGCTCTGTCCTGCGGACCGGCTGCCGGATCAGGATAGGAGAACGGCGGGAGGGGGCCGGGTCCCGTCAGCCGGCGGTCGGCACCGCGACCGGCGGCTCCGGTCCCACGTAGCGCGCCACCGGTCGGATGATCTTCGAGTCGGTGGCCTGTTCCAGGATGTTGGCGCTCCAGCCGACGACGCGGGCCGCCGCGAAGGTGGGCGTGAACATCTCGCGGGGCAGCCCGCACAGTTCCATGACCACACCGGCGTAGAACTCGACGTTGGTGTGGAGTTCGCGGCCGGGCTTCAGCTCGGCGAGGATCGCCTCGACCCGGCGCTCGACCTCCACCGCGAAGTCGACCCTGGGTCCGCCGAAGCCGAGGGCGATCTCGCGGAGCATCCGCGAGCGGGGGTCCTCGGTGCGGTAGACGGCGTGCCCGAAGCCCATGATCCGGTCCCCGGCGAGCACCCGCTCCCGGATCCAGGGATCGATCCGGTCCGGCGTCCCGATCGCGTCCAGTGTGTCCAGGGCCCGGCTGGGTGCACCTCCGTGCAGCGGCCCCGACAGTGCGCCCAAGGCGCCGATCAGGCAGGCCGCCACGTCGGCGCCGGTGGAGGCGATGACCCGCGCGGTGAAGGTGGACGCATTGAATCCGTGATCAATGGTGGAGATCAGATACTGCTCGACCGCCCGGGCCCGCCGGGCGTCCGGTTCCTCGCCGGTGAGCATGTACAGGTAGTTGGCCGCGTACGGCAGGTCGTCGCGCGGTTCGACCGGGTCGAGCCCCTGCCCGAGCCGGTACAGCGCGGTGAGCAGGGTGGGTACGACCGCGCAGACGGCGACGGTGTCGGCCCGGCGCCGGTCCGCGTCGACGTCGTAGACCGGGCGGAGCGCCTGGGCCGAGCCCAGCAGCGACAGGGCCGTGCGCAGGCCGGCCAGGGGGCCGGAGAGGCGCGGCGCCGCGGCGATGGCGGGCAGCGCGGCGCGGACCTCCCGGGGCGGCCGGCGCAGTGCCGCCGCCTCGGCGGCGAAGGCGGCGCGGCGGTCGGCGTCGGGGAGCGTGCCGTGGATCAGGAGGTGCCAGACGTCCTCGAAGCCGCGGGTGCGCGCGAGTTCGACGGCCGAGTACTGGCGGTAGTGGTAGAAGCCCTCACGCCCCCGGACGTCACCGATCTCGGTCTCGGTGACGACGACGCCGGCGAGGCCGCGCGGGGCGTCGATCAGCGTCGGGGTTGCGGTCCTGTTGATGGTCATGTTGCTCCTTCCTGGACTTGATGTGACTGTCCATGCTTGACTAAATCCTTGTCAATATTGATCAAATCAATGTGTAGGCATCAAGGTGTGCACAGGCCGCTACGGTGGCCCCATGCGCGATCACGAACCCGCTCCGCACCGTCCCGGGCGAAGGCTGACCACCAAGGAGACCGCCGAACTGCTCGGTGTGAAGCCCGAGACGGTGTACGCGTACGTGAGCCGCGGCCTGCTCAGCAGCAGACGCGAACCCGGCGGCCGGTCCAGCACCTTCGAGGCCAAGGAGGTGGAGGCCCTCGCCCGGCGCAACCGGCGCGAGGCGGCCGGGAGTCCGGGCTCCGGCGGGGAGCTGTCCGTCCGGACGCGGATCACGCTGATCGAGAAGGACCGGTACTTCTTCCGCGGCGCGGACGCCGTCGAGCTGGCCACCGAGCACTCCTACGAGGAGGTCGCGGAGTGGCTGTGGACGGGCCGGCTGACCCCGGGGGTGACCTTCTCCGCGCCCGCGAACACGGTCGAGGTCACCCGCCGCGCGGTGCTCGCCCTGTCCGAACACGCCTCCCCCGTCGACCGGCTGCGGGTGGCGGCGATCGCCGCCGCGGCGGAGGACCCGCTGCGCTTCGACCTCTCCGAGGAGGCCGTGCTGAACACCGCACGGATCCTCATCCCCACGCTCGTCTCCGCCCTGCCGCCCGTCCTGTACGGCCCCCAGGACGACGGCCCGCTGGCCCACCGTCTGTGGGGCAGGCTGACCGCCCGCTCCGCCGACGAGGCCTCGCTGCGCGTCCTGGACACCGCCCTCGCCCTGCTCGCCGACCACGACCTGGCCGCCTCCACCCTCGCGGTCCGCGTCGCCGCCTCGGCACGGGCCCACCCCTACGCCGCCGTCTCCGCGGGGCTCGGCGTCCTGGAGGGCCCGCTGCACGGTGCCGCGAGCGGTCTGGCCCACCGGATGCTGCTCGACGTGCTCGATCAGGGCACCGCGGTCCCGGTGATCGCCGCCGAACTGCGCGAGGGCCGCCGTGTGCCCGGACTCGGGCATCGGCTGTACCCGGGCGAAGACCCCCGCGCGCGCGTGCTGTTCGACCTCCTGGAGCAGGTCCCGCAGGCGGAGTCCGCGCTGCTCGCGGCCCGCGACATCGTCGCCACGACCGCCCGGCACACCCCGCTGCACGCCAACGTGGACCTGGCCCTGGCGGTGTTCACCACCGCGTGCCGCATGCCCGCCACCGCGGGCGAGACGATCTTCGCCGTCGCCCGGACGGCGGGCTGGATCGCGCACGCCCTGGAGGAGTACGGCGAGCGTCCGCTGCGAATGCGTCCCAGCGGTCACTACGTCGGTCCGCGACCGCCGCAACCCCTGCCCGAGTAGGACACGACCACGGCCGGAAGTCACCTCGAGGGCAGTCAGGTTAGGCTCACCTCTGTGAGTAGGTGTGCGACCGTCTCCCGGAGTCTCGACGAGCCTGTTTCCGGTACGGCGGCCACGGCGCGGACGTGGCTGCTCCTGGAACAGCCCGGCCCCTGGGGTGCCAAGGCGCTCACTTCGAGCCATCTGGACCCCGCACTCGGCCGGGCGCTGGAGGCCGCTGCCGAGGGAACCGGCGTACGCGTCGCGCTCATCCGGCGCCCGGGGCGGCACGCCGACCCCGGCACGCCCCCGGTCCGGCACGTCTACGCCGCGCACACCGTCCCGGGGCGCGTGTGGCTGCACGGCGCCGTCACACGAGATCCGGAGCGGCTGCTCGACCTCGACTTCGCCGCCCTCGGCGCGGGCGACCACCGCACGTTCGGCGTGGCGCTCGGCGGACGCGCGCACACCGGCGACCCCTTGGCGCTCGTGTGCACCAACGCCAAGCGCGACCGCTGCTGCGCCCTGCTGGGCCGCCCCCTCGCCGCCGAGCTGGCCGCCTCCGGGGTGCGCGGCGTCTGGGAGGTCACCCATCTGGGTGGACATCGTTTCTCACCGACCGTGCTGGTCCTGCCGTACGGCTACGCCTACGGCCGCGCCGAGGCGCACACCGTCAAGGAGGCGCTGCACGGCACCCAGGAGGGGCGCGTGGTCGTCGAGGGGTGCCGCGGCTGCTCCGCCTGGGACCGGCCCGGCCAGGCGGCCGAGCTGGCGGTCCGCTCGGCCGCGGGCGAGTACCGGGCGGGTGTGCTGAGCGTCGTACGGACCGACGGCGGGGCCCCGCGCTGGGACGTCACCGTCCTGCACGCGGACGGCCGCCGGTGGCGGGTCACCGTGGCGCAGGGCGCGTCGCTCCCGCCCCGCCCGGAGAGCTGCGGCGCGACGGTCCTCGGGACGCCCGCACGGATGGACGTGGTGGCCGTGCGCGAGCTGCGGCCGACGGCGATGGCCGGCTGACCCGGCATCGCTCGTGCCGTACCGGCGCCGGACGTTGATCTTCCGTACGTATTGATCGGCAGATCAAGAACGGGTCAAGAGATCCACACCACATCTCCTGGGGCGGGTCCGGCCGTCCCACGTACCGTCGTGGGTATGAGCCCGACTCCCCCCGCACGCCGTCTGCGCCTCGGTCTGCCCCGGCGGATGTTCTCGCAGGTGCTGCTGATGCAGGTGGCGATCGCCGCGGGGGTCGCCGTGCTCGCGACCGGCCTGTTCCTGGCGCCGCTGAGCAAGCAGCTGGACCAGGAGGCGGAGCGCCGCGCACTGGCCATCGCCCAGACGACGGCCCAGGACCCGCAGATCGCCGAGGGCCTCCTGAACACCCCGCCGACCGCCGGCGGCCCGGTGCAGAAGGAGGCCGAGCGGATCCGGAAGGCCACGCACGCCGAGTACATCGTGGTGCTGGACACCCACAAGGTGCGCTGGTCGCATCCCACCACCTCGAACATCGGCCATGTGGTCTCCACCGACCCCCGCGACGCCCTGGCCGGCAAGGAGGTCATGGAGATCGACAAGGGCACCCTCGGCCGCTCGGCGCGGGGCAAGGTACCGCTGTACGACGCCCACCACCGCATCATCGGGGCGGTCTCGGTGGGCATCGCCTACGACAGCGTGCGGGCGCGGCTGATCAACGCGATCCCCGGGCTGTTCGCGTACGCCGGCGGCGCTCTCGCGGTCGGTGCGCTGGCCGCCTGGCTGATCTCCCGCCGGGTCCAGAGGCAGACCCGGGACCTGGCCTTCTCCGACATCTCCGCGCTGCTCGCGGAGCGCGAGGCGATGCTGCACGGCATCCGGGAGGGCGTGGTAGCCCTCGACCGGGGCGGCCGTGTCCGCCTGCTCAACGACGAGGCACGGCGGCTGCTGGGCATCGGCGACGAGGCCGTCGGCCGGACCCCCGACGAGGCGCTCGGCGCGGGCCGCACGACGGACGTCCTGGCCGGCAGAGTCACCGGCACCGACCTGCTGACGGTGCGCGGCCAGCGCGTCCTGGTCGCCAACCGCATGCCCACCGAGGACGGAGGCGCCGTGGCCACGCTGCGCGACCGTACCGAACTGGAGCAGCTCGGACGGGAACTCGACTCCACGCGCGGGCTGATCGACGCCCTGCGCGCCCAGGACCACGAGCACGCCAACCGTATGCACACCCTGCTCGGGCTGCTGGAACTGGACATGTACGACGACGCGGTGGAGTTCGTCGGCGAGGTGGTCGGCGACCACCGGGTCACCGCCGAGCAGGTCACCGAGAAGATCCAGGACCCGCTGCTGGCCGCGCTGCTGGTCGGCAAGGCGACCGTGGCGGCCGAGCGCGGCGTCGCCCTGTGGGTCGCGGAGCGCAGCCGGCTGCCGGACCGGCTGATCGACCCGCGGGGGCTGGTCACGATCATGGGCAACCTCGTGGACAACGCCCTGGACGCGGTCGCGGGCACCCCGCACGCGCGCGTGGAGGTCGAGGTGCGCACGGAGGGCCGAACCGTCGTCCTGCGAGTGCGGGACACCGGGCCCGGAATCCCGGCCGACCAGCGAGAACTGATCTTCACGGACGGGTGGACCACCAAGAAGCCGCCCGCGCACGGCAAGCGGGGCATCGGACTCTCCCTGGTGCGCCGGCTCGCCGAACGGCAGGGCGGCAGCGCGACCGTGGGTACGGCGGACGGCGGCGGCGCGCAGTTCACCGTGGTGCTGCCCGAGGCGCTGACCGAGCCGGAGCCGGTCGCGCCCGTCGAGTCCCTGGAGCGCGTCGCCGTCGCCGAGGAGGAGGCGTGATGATCGAGGTCCTGGTCGTGGACGACGACACCCGGGTCGCCCGGGTCAACGCCGCCTACGTGGAGAAGGTGCCCGGGTTCCATGTGGCCGGTGAGGCGCACAACGCGGCCGAGGCGCTGCAGCAGGTGGAGCGGCTGCCGCACGTCGACCTGGTCCTCATGGACCACTATCTGCCGGACGAAACGGGTCTCGCGGTGGTTCGCGAGATGCGCCGGCGCGGCCACCAGACCGACGTGATCATGGTGACGGCGGCACGGGACGTGTCGACCGTGCAGGCCGCGATGCGCCAAGGGGCGCTGCAGTACCTGGTGAAGCCGTTCGCCTTCGCCGGCCTGCGGGCCAAGCTGGAGGCGTACGCCCGGCTGCGGCGGACCCTGGACGGCGGCGGTGAGGCCGAGCAGGCGGAGGTGGACCGCATCTTCGGCGCGCTGTCCGCGCCGTCGGAGCCCGCGCTGCCCAAGGGACACTCGCCCACGACGGCCGCGTTGGTGCGCCAGGCGCTGATCAACGCGGAGGACCCGCTGTCCGCCCAGGAGATCGCCGAGCGGACGGGCGTGAGCCGGCAGACCGCCCAGCGGTATCTGAAGCTCCTGGAGCGCACGGGCCGGGCCCGGCTGACGCTGAAGTACGGCGACGCGGGCCGCCCGGAACACCGTTACGTGTGGGCGACCCGCGCCTGAACGCGGCCACTGCGCGCGTTACTTGACGGCCTTCACGAACTCGGTCGTGTACGTCTTGCTCAGGTCGACCTCGGCGTTCTTGATGTTGGGGTTGAACGCCTTGAGAACCTTCTCGACGGTCGCCGGGCCGTCCTGGGGCATCACACCGTCGTCGGTGAACATCGGCAGGGTGCTCTTGATGGACTGCGCGTAGAGCGCCTTGTCGCCCTGGGAGTAGTCGGCGGGCATCTTGGCGGCGATCTCGTCGGCGCTGTGGGTGGCCATCCACTTGAGCGTCTTGACGAATGCATTGGCCAGCTTCTGGACGGTGGCCTTGTGCCCGTTCACCCAGTCCGTCTGCATGTACAGACTTGACGACGGGTACGGGCCGCCCAGCGCCTTCTGCGAACCCTCGGGGGTGCGCATGTCGAGGAGGACCTTGCCGGCCTTCTTGTCCAGGATCGTCGCGACGGTCGGGTCGGTGGTCATGCCTCCGTCGATCGCGCCCTTCTGCAGGGCCGCGATGAACGTCGGACCGGCCCCTACGGCGACCGGGGTGAACTGACTGATGTTCACCCCGTTCTTGACCGCCAGGTACTTGGTGAGGAAGTCGGTGGAGGACCCGAGCCCCGTCACGCCCAGCTTGCGGCCCTTGAAGTCCTTCGGCGAGGTGAGATCGCCGGCCGCCTTGTTCGACACGACCTCGACCTCGCCGGGCGCGTGCGAGAACTGCACGACCGACTCCACCGACTTGCCCTTCACCTGGAGGTCGAGGGTGTGGTCGTAGAAGCCGACCGCCCCCTGCACCTGGCCCGAGACGAGCGCGGTCTCGGCCTGGACCCCTGCGGGCTCGCTGAGGAGCTGGACGTTCAGTCCCTCGGCCTGGAAGTAGCCGAGGCGCTGGGTGAGCATCGCGGGCAGGTAGATGACCTTGTCCAGGCCACCGACCATGATCTTGACGTTCTCCCCCTTGCCGCCGCCCCCGCCGCTGCCGGTGTCGGCCGTGGAGCTGGCCGCGTCGTTGGCGCAGGCGGTGAGCGAGGAGAGGGCGAGCAGGCCGGCGGCGGCCAGGGAGGCGTATCTGGCGGTCTTGCGCATGGCGGTTCACGTCCTTGTGAGAGGGCGGTGCGGGGAAGGGCAGGGGAGCGTGGTTCAGCTGTCGGAGCCGGTGGACTTCCAGCGGAAGATGCGGCGCTCGGCGAAGGTCAGAAGCCCCTCGGCGGCGAGGGCGACGACGGCGAGGATGACCATCGCGGCGTAGACACCGGCGGGGTTGAAGGTGTTCTGCGACTGCGAGACGAGCAGACCGATGCCCTTGGTCGCGCCGATGTACTCGCCGACGATGGCGCCGATGAGCGCGAAGCCGAAGCTCACGTGCAGGCTGGTGAAGATCCAGGAGGTGGCCGACGGGATGACCACCTGAAGGGTCACCCTGCGGTCGCTGGCACCGAGGATGCGGGCGTTGGCCACCAGATTGCGGTCCACCTCGCGGGCACCCTGGAAGGCGTTGAAGAACACCGGGAAGAAGACCAGCACGACGGCGGAGGCGACCTTGGAGGTCGGCCCGAGCCCGAACCAGATCAGGAAGATCGGCGCCAGGACGATCCTGGGGATCGAGTTGAGTACCTTGATGTAGGGACCAAGAACCTCGGCGAGCAATCTGATCCGCCCGAGCGCAATGCCGAGCAGTACACCGGCGACCACACCGAGGACCCAGCCCAGGAGTGCCTCGTAGAGCGTGTACCAGATCTGTTCGCCCAGCGAGCCGAGCGCGGTCCCGTGCATCACCCAGGTCCAGATCTGGTCCCAGATCTTCGAGGGCATGGAGAAGTTGAACGGGTCGATGACCTTCGCCCGGGACAGCCCCTCCCACAGACCGAGGACGGCCACCAGGAGCAGCACGCGTGCGGCGTTCACGAAGACCTTGCGGCGGCGGGCGGCCTGGGCGCGGGTCTGCGCGCGGTCGGGGGCCTTGGCGGTGTCGACGACCGGAGTGCTGAGAACCTCAGGCGACACGGGCGGCACCCCTCTCGCGGGTGATGCGGACCTCTTCGCCGAGGGACTCCCAGATCTCGCGGTAGATCTCGATGAACCGCGGCTCCAGGCGCACGGACTCGACCTTGCGCGGCCGGGGCAGGTCGATGTCGAAGACCTGCTTCACGGTCGCGGGCCCGGCCGTCATCACGACGACCTTGTCGGCCAGCGCGATGGACTCCTCCAGGTCGTGGGTGACGAAGACGACGGAGGCGCCGGTGCCCTCCCACAGCTCCAGCAGCTCGTCCGACATCAGCGCCCGGGTCTGCACGTCGAGCGCCGAGAACGGCTCGTCCATGAGCAGGATCTCGGGGTCGTTGACGAAGGTGGCCGCGAGGGCGACGCGCTTGCGCTGGCCGCCGGAGAGCTGGTGCGGGTAACGGTCCTCGAAGCCGGCGAGTCCGACCCGGGACAGCCAGTCCCGTGCCTTCTCCTTCGCCTCCGCCTTGGGCACGCCCCGGAAGCGCGGGCCCGCCATGACGTTGGACAGCACCGTCCGCCAGGGGAACGTGGCGTCCTGCTGGAAGACGAAGCCGACCTTGTCGCCGACGCCGTCGACCGGTGCGCCGGCCACCAGCACCTCCCCCTCACTGGGCTCCTCCAGACCGCTGACCAGGGTCAGCGTGGTGGACTTGCCGCAGCCGGTCGGCCCTACGACGGCCACGAACTCGCCGCGCTCGACAGTGAGGTCCAGACCGCGCACGGCCGTGTGCAGTCCCCCTGACGGGGTTCTGAAGGTCTTGCTCGCGCCCCGCAACTCGATGGCGGGGCTGGTGTGTGCGCTCATGGCCCGGGACGGTAGGTGTGGCCCCGGCCACAGCAGCAGTCTTGTGAGCGCAAGCCGTTCTTTTGCTCGCAAGCACCTGTTGTGCTCATTTTGCTCGCGTTACAACTGCGGAGCCGAAACACGGGCTCAACGCTCGTCGGCCTTGAAGGAGAGGCCTGATGATTGACGTCCTGGTGGTGGACGACGACTTCCGCGTCGCTGAGATAAACGCCAAGTACGTGGGGAAGGTTCCCGGCTTCCGGGTGGCCGCCCGGGCGCACAGCGCTGCCCAGGCCCTGACCGCGGTGGAGCGCGGCGGAATCGACCTGGTCCTGCTCGACCACTATCTGCCGGACCGGACCGGCCTCGACCTGGTGCACCGCATGCGTGAGCAGGGACATCACACCGACGTCATCATGATCACCGCGGCCGGCGACGTGACCACCGTCCAGCAGGCGATGCGCCTGGGCGCGCTGCACTACCTGGTGAAGCCGTTCACCTTCGCCGCCCTGCGCGCCCGCCTCGACTCCTATGCCGCCCTACGCCGCACGGTGGACCGGGTGGGCGGCCGGGGCCTGACCGGCCAGGAGCAGGTCGACCGGATCTTCGGGGCGCTGCGGACGGCCCCCGCACCGTCCGCGCCCGGCCTGCCGAGCGGCCACTCGGAGCCCACCACCGATCTGATCTGCGGTGTTCTGCACAGGGCCGACCATCCGCTCTCCGCCCACGAGGTGGCCGACAGGACCGGTCTGAGCCGGTCCACGGCCCAGCGCTATCTGCGCCACCTGGAACAGGCGGGCCGGCTCCGGCTGTCCCTGAAGTACGGCGACACCGGCCGCCCGGAGCACCGGTACGCGTGGGTGGCGCCGTAACGAACCGCGTGGCCCTAGGCGGCCCCGGCGCCGGTCAGCGAGCGTACTTCGGTCTCGGCGTACTTGGCCTCGTCGGCGGCCTCGTCCGAGGTGACCGTGCCCAGCCAGCCGGCGAGGAAGCCGAGCGGGATGGAGACGATGCCCGGGTTCTGCAGCGGGAAGTACTGGAAGTCGACGTCCGGGAACAGCGAGCCGGGACTGCCGGACACCACCGGGGACAGCAGCACGAGCACCAGCGCCGGGACCAGCCCGCCGTAGACGGCCCACACCGCGCCCCGTGTGGTGAAGCCGCGCCAGAACAGCGAGTAGAGCAGCACCGGCAGGTTCGCCGACGCGGCGACCGCGAAGGCGAGTCCCACCAGGAAGGCGACGTTCATGTCGCGGGCCAGCAGCCCGAGCGCGATCGCCGCGACGCCGATCCCGACCGCGGCGATCCGTGCCACCGCCACCTCGCTGCGCCCCGTGCCGTGCGGCCGTCGCAGCGAGGCGTAGAGGTCATGGGCCACCGAGGCGGAGGACGCCAGCGTGATACCGGCGACCACGGCGAGGATGGTGGCGAAGGCGACGGCGGCGACGACCGCGAACAGCACCGTTCCCCCCGTGGAGTCCGTTCCACCGCCCAGGTCGAGGGCGAGCAGCGGAATCGCCGTGTTCCCGGCGGCGTTGGAACCGCGCACGGCATCCGTCCCCACGACCGCCGCCGCCCCGAACCCGAGGACGATCGTCATCAGGTAGAACCCGCCGATCAGCCCGATGGACCAGACCGCGGAACGGCGGGCGGCCCGCGCGGTCGGCACCGTGTAGAAGCGGGACAGGATGTGCGGCAGCCCCCCGGTGCCCAGCACCAGCGCGAGTCCCAGGCTGATGAAGTCGAGGCGGGCGGTCCAGTCCCCGCCGTACTTCAGTCCCGGCGCCAGGAACGCCCTTCCGTGGCCGCTGCGCTCCGCGGCCGTCAGCAGCAGCCGGTCGAAGTCTCCGTGGAAGCGGAGCAGGACGAGCACGGTCAACGCGATCGTCCCGCTCAGCAGCAGGACCGCCTTCACGATCTGGATCCAGGTGGTGGCCCGCATCCCCCCGAACGTCACGTAGATCACCATGAGCGCGCCGACGCCGACGACCGTCCAGGTCTGGGCCGGCCCGCTGGTCCGCCCCACCAGCAGCGCCACCAGGCTGCCCGCGCCGACCATCTGCGCCACCAGGTAGAGCACGGACACCGTGACCGAGGACGTCCCCGCCGCGATCCGCACCGGCCGCTCGCTCATCCGCGCGGCCACCACGTCGGCCAGGGTGAACCGCCCGCAGTTGCGGACCAGTTCGGCCACCAGGAAGAGCACGATCAGCCACGCCACCAGGAAGCCCACGACATACAGCAGCCCGTCGTACCCGTACAGCGCGATGAGCCCGGTGACACCGAGGAAGGAGGCCGCCGACATGTAGTCACCTGCGATGGCAAAACCATTCTCCATCGGGGAGAACAACCGCCCGCCCGCGTAGAACTCCTCCGCCGAACCATGCCGTCTGCGGCTCACCCAGGTCGTGATCCCGAGGGTGACGGCCACGAAGCCGCTGAACAGCAGCAACGCCAGCGTCTGGTGGTCGCCGGTCACGAGGCACCTCCCTGCGCTTCGCGAGTCAGTTCCTGGGTGTCCCAGCGCAGTTCCAGCGCGGCCCGGTCCCGGCGCAACCGCGCATGCCGGGCATAGGCCCAGGTGAGCACGAAGGTGGTGAGGAACTGTCCGAGCCCCGCCAGCATGCCCACGTTCACCGCCCCAACCACCGGCCGGGCCATGAGTGCGGGCGCAGTCGTCGCAGCGACCACGTATGCCACGTACCAGGCCAGAAAGGCCGCGACACCCGGCACCACGAACCGCCGGTACCTGCTGCGCACCTCCTGGAACGCCGCGCTGCGCTGCACCTCGACGTACACGTCCCGTGCTCGGACCGCCGCCCCGCTCCGCTCCTCACGCGGGGTCGGTACGGCCGGCGTCGGCATCCCGGCGCCGTCCAGTTCGCCCCAGCCGGAGGCCAGCGCGTCGTACCAGGGGTCCTCGTACGCGGCGTCGCGGGAGGGCGCGCCGGCGTCTTGCTGCCTCTCGCCCGAACTCTCGGGACCGTCCCCGACTCCACGGGCGCGTCCGTTGCCTGACTGCATGCCCAAGGATGGACAGATCGGGAAGTTCCCTGACTCTTCTTCCCCCCGCTCTTCACCCCATCAGGTGACTCACTTCACCGGTGGTCGCACCAGCCCCTTGCTGTAGGCGTAACGCACCGCCTGCGCCCGGTCCTTCAGGCCCGTCTTCGAGAAGAGGTTGTTGATGTGTGTCTTGACGGTCGCGGTCGAGACATGCAGCCTGCGGGCGATCTCCTGGTTGTTCAGCCCGTCGGCGATCAGCAGCAGGACCTCGGTCTCGCGCGCGGTCAGTCCGTCGGGCGGCTCGGGCGGACCCTGGGCCGGGGTGGGCTCGGGCTGCGACAGCCGCTCCAGCAGCCGGCGCTGCACACTCGGCGACAGGCCCGCGTCCCCCGACAGCACGCTCTCCACGGCACGTACGATCTCGTCTCCGCCCGCGTCCTTGGTCAGGTACCCGCGCGCACCGGCCTGCAGGGCGGGGAACAACGACTCGTCGTCCGCGTACGTGGTGAGCACCACGACCTGGGTCCCGGGGTACCGGGCCCGGATCCGCCGGGTGGCCTCCACGCCGTCGCAGCGGGGCATCCTGAGATCCATCAGGACGACGTCCGGGGCGAGTTCGCCGACCAGTCGCACGGCCTCCTCACCGTCTCCCGCGGCACCGACGACCTCGACTCCGGGCAACAGCCCGAGCAACATCACGATGCCCTCGCGGACCACGGTCTGGTCGTCGGCGACCACCACCCGTGCGGGCTTCTTCTCCTCCCCCGTCTCCGTCATACCGGCACCTTCAGCGTCACAACGAATCCCTCCTCGTCCGGCCCCGCGTCGAGCGAACCGCCGAGCAGTTCGGCGCGCTCACGCATACCCAGCAGACCGTACCCACCTCCGGCCCCCGCCAGTTCGCCCGCGCGACCGCCCGAGTTCCGTACGTCCAGAGTCACTTCGTGCCCGCTGTAGTCGAGCTGCACATGCACCTTGGCGCCCTGGGCATGCTTTCGGACGTTCGTCAGCGCCTCCTGCGCGACCCGGCGCACCGCCTGGGACGCCTCGGCCGACAGATGTCTGCGCTCACCCGTGACGGTGACCTCGGCACCGGCCGTCCCACTGACGAGTTCGGCCAGGAAGTCCTCCAGCGGGGTCAGTTCGCCCCGCAGCGCGGACAACGCCTGCCGGGTCTCGGCGAGGCCGTCGCGGGCCATGCCCCGGGCGGCCACCACCCGCTCCAGGATGCGGTCACGGTCGGCGCCGTTCTCGATCAACAGCCGGGCCGCCTCCAGGTGCACCAGCTGCGCCGAGAGGCTGTGCGCCAGCACGTCATGGATCTCCCTCGCGATGCGGGCCCGTTCGGCCAGGGCGGCGGACTCCGCCTCGGCGGCCCGGGCGGCCCGCTCCTGGGCGAGCAACTGCTGCGCATTGCCGCGGGCTTCGGCGTCCAGCCGCAGGACGTATCCGGCGAGGGCCATGCCCACCACCGAGGCGGCCGTGGTCAGCCAGACGTCGTTGTTGAAGGCGGAGTACGCGGCCAGGCCCACCGATGTCACCGGGGTCGCGGCGGCGAGCGGCATCCGTTCCAGCGCGGTGATGCCACAGCCGCACCAGAGGACGAGGGAGAGGCCTCGGAACCCCGTGGCCTCGGCGGCGACCGCGACGGTCAGCAGGGCGCCTATCAGGGCCAGGGAGGGCACCAGCCGGTGCTCATAGGTCGTCCGGAAGAAGGCCCAGCCGAGGGCAGCGGCGACAAGCACCCCGGCCAGCGCCGCGAAGCCGTTCCAGACGCCGACATGCTTCTGGTTGTACGCGCCCCACAGCAGCATGGCGATCACCAGGAGCCTGACGGCCACGGTGAGCAGGCGCCGGGCCCGAGAGGCTCCCTCGCGGCCGAGCGCCTCCCGCGACGGCCAGCGTGTCCAGGCGTTCTCCGTCACGCGTGCTCCTTCCAGGCCGACGGCATGCCGTCACCGTATGTCGGGGCGGGCCGGCTCACGCCCTGCAGGGACTGCGCCCGCCAGACCAGGACACCGGCCCGGACCAGCAGGGTGGCGGCGAAGCCGAGCATCAGGGCGGAGCTGTCCTGGTGCAGGCCCAGTGCGGCGCCTAGGCCGAAGACGCCGATCCGCAGGGCGATGCCCACGGCCCACACCGCGGCGCTCGCCTTGGTGCTCTTGGCCCATATGACACCGTCCGGTGCCGCCCAGACCCGGCTCGTCCAGGCCCAGCCGGCGCCGATGGCCAGGCCGATGAACAGCTCCACCGCGAGGAGGGTGGCGGACTCGGTGCGATGGTGGGAATCGAGTATGCCGGGCTCACGCAACGCGACGACGGCGAGGATCACGGGCAGCAGCCACCAACGCCGGTCGGCCTTGATCACGCGAGGGCGGAGCTGCCTCCCGATCACGATGGCGGCGACGGCCACGATCACCAGCGCGTTGACGAGCCCGGACATCAGAACCTCCGTGAGCGGAAGAGGGTCGGTGCCGGAAGCGAACGCCGCCGGCACCATCGAAGCTACGGAAATTCCCAGGCCAGGGGATCGGAGCCGGGGTGGATCACGGGTGGACTCCTGACGCGGGTTCTCTCAACCCAGGGGTGGAGAAGCCCGACGGCTGGGGGGCGCGCAGGGGATGGAGCGCTGGGCGGGTCGAACGAGGCCTCGGTGGGCGGGGGTGGAGGGTCGGTACGCGGAGGAGGCCTCGCCGGGGCGGGCGGGGGCGGCCGGTGGAGGAGGCGGGGCCCTGCGGGCGGCGAGGCGATGCCGGTCCTACAGGCGGAGGAGGCGCGACTCGGCGAGCGCAGGAGGCCAGGGGCAGGGGGAAGCAGCCCGACCCCGGACACGGAGGAAGCCGCACGCAGACGGAAGCGACGCGGCCCAGTGAGCGGAGGAGGCAGAGCCGCAAGCGGAGGAGGCACGGCCGCGGTGGGCGGAGCAGGCGGCGCCGTTGGGCGCGGACGGGCCCGGTAGGCGGCGGAGGGGCTCGGCGGGCGGAAGGCGGGGGCGTGCATCACCGCGACCGCCCACGGGCATCGACGCCACCCGGACAGCCATGCCCCGCCCGCGCGGCCGACCCAGCCCGCGCCGCCACCGGATCCGCCTCGGCCGACCCAGCCCCACGCCGACCGAGGTCCCGTGGACCACCAGGCCCCGGCACCGGGCCACGAGCCCCCGGCACCGGGCCACGAGTCCCGCACCCTGTGCCCCAGCAGACTCCCGGCAAGCCCCCGATCGGCCGGGGCCCAGCGCAGCGGCTACGCGTCGATGCGCGACCGGTCCAGCGTCGCCGCCGAGCTGGAGATGAACTCCTTGCGCGGCGCCACGTCATTGCCCATCAGCAGGTCGAAGACCTGTTCCGCGGCCTCCAGGTCGGAGAGGTTGATGCGGCGCAGGGTGCGGTGGCGCGGGTCCATCGTGGTCTCGGCCAGCTGGTCGGCGTCCATCTCGCCCAGACCCTTGTAGCGCTGGATGGAGTCCTTGTACCGGATGCCCTTGCTCTGGAACTCCATGAGCTTGTCCCGCAGCTCACGGTCCGAGTACGTGTAGACGTACTTGTCCTGCCCCTTCTTCGGCTGGATCAGCTCGATGCGGTGCAGCGGCGGCACGGCGGCGAAGACCCGGCCGGCCTCGACCATCGGCCGCATGTAGCGCTGGAACAGCGTGAGCAGCAGGCAGCGGATGTGAGAGCCGTCCACATCGGCGTCGGTCATCATGATGATCTTGCCGTAGCGGGCCTGGTCGATGTCGAAGGTGCGGCCCGAGCCCGCTCCTATGACCTGGATGATCGCCCCGCACTCGGCGTTCTTGAGCATGTCGGTCACCGAGGACCGCTGCACGTTGAGGATCTTGCCGCGGATCGGCAGCAGCGCCTGGAACTCGGAGTTCCGCGCCAGCTTGGCCGTACCGAGCGCGGAGTCGCCCTCGACGATGAACAGCTCGCTGCGGTCGACGTCGTCGCTGCGGCAGTCGGCGAGCTTCGCCGGCAGGGACGAGGACTCGAGGGCCGTCTTCCGCCGCTGGGCGTCCTTGTGCTGGCGGGCCGCGACGCGCGTACGGGCGGCGGCGACCACCTTCTCCATCACGACGCGGGCCTGGGCGGCGGCGTCCCGCTTGGTGGCGGTCAGGAACGCCTTCAGCTCCTTGGTGACCACGTTGTTCACGATGCGCCGGGCCGCCGAGGTGCCGAGGACCTCCTTGGTCTGTCCCTCGAACTGCGGCTCGGCCAGACGCACCGTGACGACGGCGCTCAGGCCCTCCAGGGCGTCGTCCTTGACGATGTTGTCCTCGGCCACCCGCAGCATCTTCTTCGCGCGCAGCACGTCGTTCATCGTCTGGGTGAGGGCCTGCTCGAAGCCGGCGACATGGGTGCCGCCCTTGGGGGTGGCGATGATGTTGACGAAGGACCGGACGGTGGTGTCGTAGCCCGTGCCCCAGCGCAGCGCGATGTCGACGCCGAGCTCGCGGGTGACCTCGGTGGGAGTCATCTGGCCGTGCTCGTCCAGCACCGGGACGGTCTCCTTGAAGGAGCCCTGGCCCGAGAAGCGGAGCACGTCGCAGACCGGCTTGTCGCTCGCCAGGTACTCGCAGAACTCGCTGATGCCGCCGTCGAAGCGGAAGGACTCCTCGCCCTTGCTGCCGCCCTCGCCGAGGCCGAACTCGTCACGGACGACGATGGTCAGGCCCGGCACCAGGAAGGCGGTCTGCCGGGCGCGCTGGTGCAGGTTCTCCAGGGAGAGCTTGGCGTCCTTGAGGAAGATCTGCCGGTCCGCCCAGTAACGCACGCGCGTGCCGGTGCGGGTCTTGGGGATCTTCTTGGCCTTGCGCATGCCGCTCTTGGCCTCGAACTTCGCGTCGGCGCCGTCCGCTGCGAAGGCACCCGGCACGCCGCGTCGGAAGCTGATCGCGTGCGTGTGGCCGCCGCGGTCGACCTCGACGTCGAGACGGGCGGACAGGGCGTTGACCACAGAGGCACCGACGCCGTGCAGACCGCCGGAGGCGGCGTAGGAGCCGCCGCCGAACTTGCCGCCCGCGTGGAGCTTGGTCATGACGACCTCGACGCCGGACAGGCCGGTCCTCGGCTCGACGTCCACGGGAATGCCGCGGCCGTTGTCGCGAACCTCCACGGAGCCGTCGTCGTGGAGGATCACCTCGATGTGGTCGCACACGCCCGCAAGGGCCTCGTCCACGGAGTTGTCGATGATCTCCCACAGGCAGTGCATCAGACCGCGGCTGTCGGTCGAGCCGATGTACATGCCCGGGCGCTTGCGTACGGCCTCGAGCCCCTCGAGGACGAGCAGGTGCCGCGCGGTGTAGTTGGAACCGTCCCGGTCTGCTCCTGCCAGCAGCGCTGTGGACGGCACGGACGTATCGGCGGTCACGCGGTTCGCTCCTCGCTGAATTTCAGGTTCCCCCCTACTGGGTAAGGGGGCGGCTTCGGTTGCCGCTCAGAGGGTACCGAGGCCTGGTAGAGCCGGTGTAACGCCACCCTCGCTGAGAACTCAGACTAGTCCAGGTTCGTAAGCATGTTCGATCCCTCGTTGGAGTGAAGTACATATCACGTTCCCTTGGAGGCATGAACCATTTAGGCTCCGGGCACGTCCTCATGAACAACCGGCAACCCAGCCGGGAGGACCGAGACACACAAGACCGCGCGAAACCGTAAGCACCCAGACACGCACTACGGCACATTCGCCGCCAACCGGCAGCAGACAGCCGCCCCGGAAAGATTTTTTCGAGGAAAAGCCACGAGCGGGAACGTTTTCGGGCTGGTTGGATGTTGACCCTGGTACGACAGCTCGTCGAGCTAGAGAAGAGGCGACGTGACTACTGTTCTGACCCCCGCGAGCCCGTTGACGGCCGCCGATCGCTGCGACCGCTGCGGCGCCCAGGCATACCTGCGCGTCGTCCTGCTCAGCGGCGGAGAACTGCTCTTCTGCGCCCACCACGGTCGCAAGTTCGAGCCGGAACTCAAGAAGATCGCCGCTGAGATACAGGACGAGACGGAGCGGCTGACGTCCGTTCCGAACTCGGTTTCCGAAGAAGAGCGCTGAATCTCGCACACACGACGAGCCAGCCCCGGCACAGGCCGGTGAACGGGCGGCCGCTCCTCTCCAAGGAGCGGCCGCCCGTGCTCGTACCTTCACAGCGCCCTCAGGAGTGCCTGGCGGGACCCTTCGGGGCCGTCGAGGCCGGTCCCAGTACGCGCACGACGTCGGAGATGCGCGTATAGACCCCGGGGCTTCCCGGCTGCCCGCAGCCGTCGCCCCACGACACGAGCCCGATCAACCGCCCTCCGGCCACCAGGGGTCCGCCGCTGTCGCCCTGGCAGGCGTCGGGCCCGCCCGCGGCCTCCCCTGCGCAGAGCATGGAGCCGGCCCGGTAGGCGCCGTCCGGGCCTCCCGGATAGGCGCGGGAACAGAGATCGTCGGGCAGCACCTGTACGCGTGCGGCGTAGAGCCGGTGCGCGTAGGCGCCCCCGCCGGTCGTGTCGCCCCATCCGGAGACCAGCGCCTTCGTTCCCGGCGTGTAGGCCGGGTCGCCGGCGCGCGCCATCGGGACGACCGCGCTCTGGGGCAGCGGCTCAGCGAGGGTGAGCACGGCGAAGTCACCGGAGTTCGTGGCGGCGTCGTAGCCGGGGTTGACGTGCGCGTCCCGCACGGCGATCTCCTGGCCCTCGCTCGCCAGCAGGTCCGTACGGCCCGCGATCACCTTGAGATCACGCGCACGGTCCGGCGGCGCCCCCAGGACTTCCTCGCCCATGCAGTGGGCCGCGGTGAGCACGACGGTCCGCGCGACCGCCACACCCCCGCAGAACTGGCCGGCCCGGGTACCCCCGAACCGGTCACGGCTGGACAGCGCCACGGTCCACGGAGCCTGTGAGACCTCTATCGGAAATCCCCCGACCACCACGCTGTCGGCGGCCGCCGGGGCCGCGTCGACCAGGGGTATGGCGGTCATGGCGGCCGCCATCACCAGCGGCCGGATGAGCGCCCTGGCAATCCAGCGATACATGCAGGCTCCTCACTCTGGAGATCTACTGGGACACCCAGAGTCATCCAGAGTGCGATGTCGCGCAGCACGAAGGCCCGGCTCCCGCGAGGGAACCGGGCCTTCGGAGCCGTACGGCCGGACCTAGTCGAGGTAGTCGCGCAGCACCTGCGAACGCGACGGGTGGCGCAGCTTCGACATGGTCTTGGACTCGATCTGGCGGATGCGCTCACGCGTCACGCCGTACACCTTGCCGATCTCGTCGAGGGTCTTCGGCTGACCGTCGGTGAGACCGAACCGCATGGAGACGACGCCGGCCTCGCGCTCGGACAGGGTGTCCAGAACGGAGTGCAGCTGCTCCTGCAGGAGCGTGAAGCTGACGGCGTCGGCAGGGACGACGGCCTCGGAGTCCTCGATGAGGTCACCGAACTCGCTGTCGCCGTCCTCACCCAGCGGGGTGTGCAGCGAGATGGGCTCGCGGCCGTACTTCTGGACCTCGATGACCTTCTCCGGGGTCATGTCGAGTTCCTTGGCCAGCTCCTCCGGGGTGGGCTCGCGGCCCAGGTCCTGGAGCATCTGGCGCTGCACGCGCGCGAGCTTGTTGATGACCTCGACCATGTGCACCGGGATACGGATGGTGCGGGCCTGGTCGGCCATGGCGCGGGTGATCGCCTGACGGATCCACCAGGTGGCGTACGTGGAGAACTTGTAGCCCTTGGTGTAGTCGAACTTCTCGACCGCGCGGATCAGACCGAGGTTGCCCTCCTGGATGAGGTCCAGGAAGAGCATGCCGCGGCCGGTGTAGCGCTTGGCCAGGGAGACCACCAGGCGGAGGTTGGCCTCCAGGAGGTGGTTCTTGGCGCGGCGGCCGTCCTCGGCGATGATCTCCAGCTCGCGCTTCAGCTTCGGCGCGAGCTTGTCGGCGTTGGCCAGCTTGTCCTCGGCGAACAGACCCGCCTCGATGCGCTTGGCCAGTTCGACCTCCTGCTCGGCGTTGAGCAGGGGGACCTTGCCGATCTGCTTCAGGTAGTCCTTGACCGGGTCGGCGGTGGCGCCGGCCGCGGCGACCTGCTGAGCAGGCGCGTCGTCCTCGTCCTCGTCGGACAGGACGAAGCCCGCGCTCTCGGCACCCTCGGGCTCGTCGCCGACCTTGGTCTCCTCGAGAACCTCGTCCTCGAGAACCTCGGCGTCGTCCTTCTTGGCGGTCGTCTTCTTGGCGGCCGTCTTCTTCGCGACGGTCTTCTTGGCGGCCACCTTCTTGGCGGTGGTCTTCTTGGCGGCGGCCTTCTTGGCGGGCGCGGTTTCCTCGGCGGAATCGGCTTCGGCCGGAGCGGCAGGCGCCGTGGGGGCAGCCGTGGTGGCGGTGGCCTTCCGGGTGGTCACCGTCTTCGCCGCCACCGTCTTGGTGGCGGTGCGCTTGACCGGGCTCTTCGCTGCGACGCTCTTTCGGGTGCGCTTGGGCTCTGCTGCACTGACCATCAGCGTCACACCCTCTTCCTCAAGAATCTGGTTGAGGCTGCGCAGTACGTTCTTCCACTGAGTGGCCGGAATCTGGTCAGCTTCGAAGGCCCGACGCACATCGTCGCCGGCGATCTGCCCCTCAGCCTTTCCCCGCTCAATGAGCGCCATGACAGAGACGGACTCGGCGATCTCCGGCGGGAGCGTACGGGATGTGCTGGCCGACACGAACAACCTCTCGGAACGTTGGAAAACGGCTTCCGGCACCGTCCACTGCGGACAGGAGCCGACCACCGGCCTGGGGATGGGCCGACGGCGCGGGCGGGGGCCGGGAAGATTCACAGCGCCTGGTACGGCGTCCGTATTCCCTCCGCGGCTGTCACCTCTTAGGTCATCGCGTTGCTCCCACGAGCGTTACGCCCAATCTGCGTGGCCCGAGTCACACCCCATAAGTGGTCGAAGGCTGTCAATTATGAACAGAACGGATCGCCCGCGTCGTCATACCTGGTAGCCCGCGCGGTCACGGCGGCCCGTCGCACCGCCGGACCTCGCCGGACCCACAAGGATCCGGCGAGGTCCGGCGACGGCCGGTACCCGCCCCGGCGCCGCCACGAGAACCACGAGGACGCCGCACACTGGCGACCGCACCACCTTCGTCTCGGTCAGTGCTCGCGCGGGGCGGGCACCACACGCTCCACCTCGGGGTGCACCGTCAGCAGTTGGCGCATGGCCGCCTCCGCCGCCGTGCCGTCGCCGGTGCCGAGGGCGTCGACGATCCTCGCGTGCTGCGCGAGCGACGTCTCGTTCGGCCGGTCACAGCCGGTGACCGGGCCGCCCGAGACCTGCAGGGCGGCCGAGACGATGCCGGAGAGGTGCTCCAGCATGCGGTTGCCCGCGATCTGGATGAGCAGCGTGTGGAACTCGGCGTCGGCGCGCGAGTAGGTCAGCGCGTCGCCCTGCGCCATGGCGTGGCTCATGATCTCGACCATGTCGCACAGGCGCTGCTGCACCTCCTCGCGCCCGTGCCCGGCGGCGAGCCGAGCGGCGAGTGGCTCGATCGTCCAGCGCAGCTCGCTGAGCTCGCGACGCTGGTCGTCGCGCTGGGGCCCGAAAGCCCGCCACTCGATGATGTCCGGGTCGAGGAGGTTCCAGTCGCTGACGGGACGCACGCGCGTGCCGACGTTGGGGCGGGCACTGACCAGGCCCTTGGCCTCGAGGACGCGGAGGGACTCGCGGACGACGGTACGGGAGACCTCGAAGCGCTGGCCGATCTCCTCCGGCACCAGCGGGCGGTCGGCACCCAGGTCGCCGGAGACGATCATCTGTCCCAGCTGCTGAACGAGTTGGCCGTGCAGGCCGCGTCCGCGGCTGCCCGCGGCCCGCCGGCCGACACGGCCCAGATCGGGCTCCGCGCCGTCCCAGGAGGGCGCTCCGACGCGGTCGGCCACCGGGGCCTCGGCGTAGGGGTAGCGGTCGAGTTCGCCCGGGCCGGCCAGACCGGAGTCGGAGGAGCGGGCGGCGGTCATCATGGTGTGCGCAAGGGTACTCACGGATCCTTTGTCGGCGTCGCCTCCAACTCCCTTGAGGTCTTTGGTGAAAAGCACACGAAAGGGTGATCGCTCACAACGTCGCAATTGACGCCTTATCGGAAAGAAATGGGCTTTCTGCGGGGAGTTGCGCACACACTGGGACCAGAAACTTACACATGCTCGTCACCGGAGCCTGGTGCGCAGTGCGGTGAGCAGATACGCACAGAGCAGCGCCGCCAGCGACAACGCCAGTGCGACGCCGACCGGTTGGGCGAGAATCCGCACCGCGCCGACCAGATAGCGATCGCCCCCGAAGGGCCACTGCAGCAGCAGAAGCTCCCGCATCCGTACGGGCAACCCGGCTGCCATCCGCACGCCGTTCCCCTGGAGCACCATGTGCGCCAGGGGAACGACGAGGACGGGTACGGCGAGTACGGCGGCCAGGCCGGCCGTGGTCGACCGGAAGACTCCGGCCGCCAGCACACCGGCCCAGGCACAGCCGACGACCAGACC
The DNA here is from genome assembly GCF_044593395.1 of Streptomyces sp. NPDC052301. Taxonomy (NCBI): domain Bacteria; kingdom Bacillati; phylum Actinomycetota; class Actinomycetes; order Kitasatosporales; family Streptomycetaceae; genus Streptomyces; species Streptomyces sp. NPDC052301. The sequence continues at coordinate 195,768 of NZ_JBIUBE010000010.1, forward strand.
GAACCAACTCGCGGTCAGCGAGAGCCAGTCCGCGGGAACCTGCGTGAGTTCCCGTCCGTAGAAGATGTAGAGCACTTCGGCGTCGCAGCCCATGGTGAGGAAGGCCAGCAGCATCGCTGTGGCCCCCGCGACGAGCAGTTTCGCGGTCAGCAGCCCCAGTCGGCGGGGCACAGTGCCGCGGTCCGCCGCCAGGGCGGGGTGGCGGAACTCGTCCCCGAAGGCCAGCGCGCCGAGCAGCCCGGCTGCCAGCGCGGCGGGCGGCAGCGGCAGCTCCCGCGGCCACGCCGCGAACAGCCGCGCCTGTGGGGTGTGGCCGATTCGGGCCAGCAGTACGGCGGTGATCGCCGACACCGCCAGGACAGCACCGCAGGTGAGGAAACCGGCACCGACACCCGCCGCACGCCGGATCTCGTAGCGCAGAGGGCGCAGGGGGCTGGGGGCCGCGCGGACGGAGATGGGGGGCGGGAGGAGCGTCGGGGCTTCGAGGGTGCGGACCGTGTCCGGTCGGATGGTGCGGTTGGCCGGCGAGGGGCGGGTGCCGGGGTTCCTGGCACCGGGGAGGCGGGTGCGGCTGGCGGGGATGCCCGCCGAGGGGGGCGCCGCACCGCGGTCGTGCGATTCGGGGACCGTGGAGACGGTGGCACGACCGATGTGCGTCGTGGCCGTCGCGTCGGCGGACCGGCCGCGGTCGGATGCCGCGGGCGTACCGGAGGAGACGGTCCCGGCGGGAAGTGCCCCGGGGTCACTGCCGGGTACGCCCTCGCCGACGGGCCCGAGGGCCCCTTGCGGTGTGTCGCCGGCTTCCGGGACCACGGCCGTCGACGACCCGGTCCGAGCGGTCTCCGTCCGTTGCGACTCCGGCCGCTGATCGGAGCCGTCCCCGAGCACCGACCGCTCGCCGTCACCGGCCTGTGACCGCTCCGGCGCCGAGAAACCGAACACTCTCTGGGTCTCGGCGCGCACGGAGAGGCCTGACAGCGCCCGCTCCGCTTCCGGCACCGACGCGGCCACGGTGACATGGCGCTCTTCCGAGGAGGGGCCCGCTGCCGTGGCGTCCTGTGGCCCTGACGCGGCGCGCTCTCGCTCCTCGGAGGAGAGGCCGACCGCGTTGGCGTCCTGCTCGGGCACGGACGAGTCGAACTCGGATTCTTCGTTCCCCGCAGCCGGCAGACCGGGCGTCGCCGTGTCCGACTCCTCCGGCGTCGGGCCGAGCGCCGCGTCATCCGTGTCGGCGGCGGACGAGCCGAGGGCCGTGGCCTCGGACTCCGCCTCCGGCCGGCCGGGAGCGGTCATCTCGCGTTCGGCCTTCGCCTCCTCTCCCACGATGTGCCCCTGCTCCGCCGAGGAGGTTCCGGACACGCCAACGGCGCCCGGCCCCATGTCGCCCACCTCGTCGGCCAGTTGGTGCACCAGGATGCCGTGCCGGAACGCCGTCTCGCCGATGTCGGCGGTCGTGGAGCCGTACACCGAGAGGCGGTTGCCGCCTTCCCGGACGACTTCCACGGAGCGGCGGGCGGTGCGGGCCTCCTTGGTGAGCAGCGCCGCGAGACGCGCGGCGTGAGGGCTGCGCACGGCCACGCGCGGGCGCAGCCTGGTGCGGGCGAACTCCTTGGCCTCCTGGTCGGCGACGAGCCTGCCGCCGTCGAGGGTGACGACCCGGTCGGCTGTGCGCGCCGCTTCCTTGGAGTCGGCGGTGGTGAAGAGGACGGTGCCGCCCTGGTCGGCGTGGGCGCGCAGCATGCTGTGCATCCATTCCGCCTCGCGGGCGGAGAGACCGGCTGCGGGTTCGTCCAGGACGAGCGTGTGCGGGTCGGGCAGCAGGGCACCGGCCAGGCCGAGTCTGCGGTCCATGCCGCGTGAGAGCGTGCCGAGGCGTTCCTCGCGCAGGCTGACGAGGCCGACCACTTCGAGGACCTCGTCGGCGCGCCGGGCGGGCACTCCGGACGCCGCGCACAGCATGCGCAGATGTCCGCGGACCGAGCGGGAGGGATGCCCCGGTACATCGCCGAGGAGCACGCCGACTTCCCGCGCCGGATGAGCGATCCGGTGCAGGGGGCGCCCCTTGAAGTACGTGATGCCGCGGCCGGGTTGGAGCTCGAGCATCAGTCTGAGCGCCGTTGTCTTGCCCGCCCCGACGGCTCCTTGGAGCGCGGTGACATGCCCGGCGCGCGCTTCGAAGGAAACGTTGTCGAGGGCGGGCGGGTGCGCCTTGCGGGGATTGCTGGTCAGTCCGAAGGCCTGGATCACCTGCAGCAAGATAGCGTGCGATGTCCAGTTTTTCCGGTATAACCGGGTCTGCTCCCGCGGCGCCGCGGATCCCGACCCGGCTCATGTCCACCGTTCGACGCAGCCGGGGGCCATCCGGCGCGGTCGGTCCGCCTGTCGTCACGGCGGCCGGTCACCGCGCGTCTCAGACCTCGGGACGCAGCATCGGCGGGTTGAGCAGGGTGGCGCCGCCGGCCCGGAAGAGCTGAGCGGGCCGGCCGCCCTGGCGCGTGGTCGTTCCTCCCGTGGGCACGAGGAATCCGGGGGTCCCGGTGACCTTGCGGTGGAAGTTGCGCGGGTCGAGGGCCACCCCCCACACCGCCTCGTACACCCTGCGCAGCTCGCCGACGGTGAACTCGGGCGGGCAGAACGCGGTGGCCAGCGACGAGTACTCGATCTTGGAGCGGGCCCGCTCCACCCCGTCGGCGAGAATCTGCGCATGATCGAAGGCGAGCGGTGCCGCGGGCTCGCCGTCCCGGCCGTAGCCACCCTGCTGGAGCAGTTCCTCGACCGGTGCCCAGCGGGCGTTGCTGGCGTCGCCTCCCGCGCGGGGTGCGGGCAGATCGGGCGCGAGCGCCAGGTGGGCGACGCTGACCACGCGCATACGCGGGTCCCGCTTGGGGTCGCCGTAGGTGGCGAGCTGCTCCAGGTGGGCGCCGTTGTCCTGAGCCGGAACCGAGGGATCGTGTGCGCACAGCCCGGTCTCCTCGGCCAGCTCGCGCGCCGCCGCCTGGGACAGGTCCTCGTCGGCCCGTACGAAACCGCCGGGCAGCGCCCAGCGCCCCTGGAACGGGGGCTCGCCCCTGCGCACCGCCAGCGCGCACAGGGCATGGCGGCGCACGGTCAGCACGACCAGGTCCACGGTGACGGCGAAGGGCGGAAAGGCTGACGGGTCGTAGGGCATGCCGCGATCATAGTCGTCTGCCTGACGATAAACACTCCCTTCCCCGCCCGCATGGGTGGTGGTTCCACTTCGTTCCGGTATGGGGCGCAGGGTGGCTCCTTCCGTCCGTACCGGTCCTGTCGTACGAGGTCACCCGCCCCGTCGTACGAGGTCACACTCCCAGTTGCAGGCCGTCCGCCGCCTCCTCGACCATCGCGAGTCCCAGTCGGCTGATCCGTACCGCGAAGGGGGCGCCCGCCACGCGCAGCCCGGTCAGCCCCAGCTCGCCGAGCGGCGCGCTCCGCACCGGGCGGAGGGTGACCGTACCGGCAGGGGCGTCGGGGCGGATGCCCGCGAGCGCGGTGAGGATCAGGATCACTGAGGCCGCGGCGGTGGCCGCCGGGCGGCAGGCCGCGGGGTGCGGGACGGGTGCGCTCCCGGCGGTGCGCTGTTCGCCGGCGAACATCTCCGGCAGCCGGTGGTCGAAGTGCTCCGCGGCGTCCAGTAGTCCTCTCAGCAGGCCACAGACTTCCTTCTCATGATCGGTGGCGGCCAGCCCGGCGACGGCCAGCGCGGTCTCGTGGACACGCACGGCTCCGGTCCGGTGGCCGAACGGATTGTGTCCCGGTTCCTTGGCGCCGAGACCCCGCAGCCCCCAGCCCGCGTCCATGGCGGGCCCGCCGAGCAACCGGGCGAGGTGTTCGGTCTGCACCTTGTCGAGCAGGCCCGGGGCGAGCCGACCGGAACCGAGCAGGCCGGTGTCGAGCAGATGGACTGCGTGGGAGCCGAGATGCGGCAGAGGCCGTCCGTCGGGTGCCAGGGCCGCGGCCGGGCGTCCGCCGCCGTGGTCCTCGATCCAGAAGTCGGTCCGGAAAGCCGTCCGCAAGGCCTGCGCCCACTCGCTCAGTTCCCTCGCACCCGGTCTGTCGTAGGCATCCAGGAGGTCGGCGCCGAGCTGGGCCGCACGCCAGGCGTGGGCCTGTGTCTCGCAGCGGACAGGGCCTGCCGGCTGCGGGTCGGGGAGGTAGGGACCGTCGCCGGCTGCGGCGCGTAGCCAGGCCAGGCAACGTTCGGCCGTGGGCAGCAGCTCTCTCGTCTCCTGTTCGGGCAGTCCCCAGCGGCGGGCCTCCGCGAGGAGGGCGGGGAAGAGCAGGGTGGCCTCCGTTCCGGTGCAGCCCGGTGGGAGGAGCGGGCCGACGTCCCGTCTCGGCCCGGGGATCATGCCGGCCTGAGATCCCGGGCCCGTGAGCTGGGTGCGGGCCAGGGTGCGCAGTGTCCCTGCGGCGAGCCGGGTGCCGAGGGGCAGAGTCATGCGGGCGGCGGCGAGAGCCTCGGCGGGGGCCATCCCGCAGCGCCACGGTGCGCCCGCCGCGAGGTAGGTGTCGCAGGGGTGCGCGGGGTCACGCACGAGCAGCGCCTGGAGGTCGGCGACAGCCGCGTGCAGCAGGGCTGCCACGCGAGGGTCGTCGCCTGCCGCGCGGGCGGGGGCGCTGGTCGCGGCGGACCCCGCCGCCCGCAACGGCCCCCCGCCGGCTGGTCGTACCCGCAGTTCCACGGATGTCGTACCGCCAGGTGGCAGCTCCACTTCCCAGCGCAGCAGCCCCGCGGACGCCAGGGAGTCGGCGGGCGGCGGATCGGCGGTGACGCAGGCGGCGAAGCCGGCGTGGGCCCAGCGCAGGCCCGAGTCGTGGACCGTGGCCGGGAGTTCTGGGCCCGCCGTGCCGGAGGCGATGGTGCCGAGTTCCGCGAGATCCGTGCCGAGGGCGACTTCGACGGGCAGCCGCAGGGCACGCGGTGCGGCGTTGCGAAGGGTGATCCGCTCGGTTCCGTCGGCGTGACGCGTTCGCTCGACCACGACGTCCGGATCGGGGCGCGCGGCCTGGCACATGCGCAGCATGCCCACGAAGCGGACACCGTCCGCTCCCGTCATCCTCGCCTGCAGCGGTAGTGGTTCGCGGCCTGCGACGCGGAGCTGACACCGCGAGAGCAAGCGCCTGCCGTCGCGGTAGTACCCGTCCAGGCCCCGGCCGGTCAGCTGTCCCAGCTCGTCGGAGATGACGAGGCCGGGCAGGGCGACGCAGACCAGTGCCGCGTGGGTGGAGGGCAGCTCGGGCGCCGGACGACTGCCCCGGGCCGTGAAAGACGGTGGGGCGGCTCGGGACCGGCCGCGGCCGGGGGACGGTGACAGGGGCCTGCCTGGGCGGCCCGGGGATGCGGGCATGAACGCTGGAGGCGGTGGTGGCGTCGGCGGGTGCGGTGGCACCCCGATGGCCGTCCGTGGGACGGCGCCGGGCGCGGCCCGGCGGGAACGGCTCACACCTGTCCCAGGGCGGACGTTCGTCGTCGGCCGCGGAGGGCGAAGTCGGCTGCTGGTACATGGGGTGGCTTCTTCTGCGCTCGGTGGGCCTCTGACGTGCTGGGCGGCCGCTGGGGCGCCCCGGGGAGCTGGGGTCGTGCGGCGAGCGCCCCTCGAGGCGTTCCGCCACTCAGGTGAACGGAGACGGACTCCTCCGGGTCACGGCTCGGCCGGGGGAAGCCGACCGAATGGCGGCGTGGCGGGGTGGGGAGGGGGCCTGTGAGCGCTCGCCCGAGCCGGTGCCACCATCCGTCGCGCGATGCGCCTGTATGTACCAGCGGCGCGCTCCGGCGTGCGCGGTGAAGCCGGCCCGGGAGACGGGCCTGACGGAGCGAGGAGACCCGGCGGGGCGAGGGAGCACGAGCGGGTGAGGGAGCACGAGCGGGTGAGGGTGTCGAGCGGGGCGGGGGCGCCGAGCGGGCCGTACGAGCCTGGTGGGCGAAGCACCCGAGGCGGGACGAGCCGGCCGGGCAACCCCCATATGGAGTACGGCCCGGGCGGGCCCAGCGGTTCAAGCGGGTCAATGGGTGACAGTGGGCCGAGCGCCCACGGCGGGCCAGGTGCCCGAGACGGTGCAGGTTGGCCCCGACGCGACGGCAGCGGCGCTGATCATTCACCTGCGGCCGCCCGAGGCGCCGCGCCGAGCGCCTGTCACGGCGGCGCGCACCCTGTGCCCCACTCGACACCCGAGCACCGGGAGCCTTCACCTCGGGGGTCGGCTTTTGCGCGACCGGGCGGCAATCCGCGCGGACGGCCCCTTGGCCCTCCGAACGCCGGCCCCGGTCGACCCGCCCGGCGTTCATCCATCCCCCTCGGCTTCAAGATGACCGCTTCCCGACTGTGCGCCGCTCGCCGTGCTGTCGTCGGCTCCGGCCGCACGGGTACGCGTGGCGCCCCGACCCCGGGTTCCGGGCCGCGCGGGTTCGGCGGCGGACGATCGAGGGCGGGAGCCGGCCGGACGCCGTCGTCCGGTCGCCGCGCGGGCGGTACGGACAGCGTCACCGGGGTCGGCGGGGCGAACTCGGTGCCGACGCCGTGTGGCCGTCCCGCAGTCGGCATCAGCCCTCTCCTCGGCACCCGATCCGCCGGCCTGTTGATCCGTCCGCTCGGTCGCTCCGGGCGTCGCCACCGGCGGTTCGGCGCGCTCGGTCCCCGTGGGTCCCGGCGCCGACTCGGAGTGCCCGGTGCTCTCCGGTGATGTCCGCTCCGCGCGTTCCGCGCGCAGGCAGCGGCGGATCGATTCGGGATCCAGTCCTTCGTTGCACGCCTGGTGCAGCAGGCGCGCGAAGAGGTAGTCGGGATCGGCGCCCAGCGCCATGGCCAGTGCCTCTCGGGCCTCCAGCTCGTCACCTGTCGACCAGGCGACCCAACCGGCCAGGGTCAGCGGTGCGGCGGCGTGCTCGCCGTAGGGCCCGACACAACGACGGGCCAGGGCGCGCCACAGCCGGAGCGCCGGGCCTGCCTCGTCGCCCTCCATCCACGAGGCCGCCCGGTCACGGGTCGTACGGTCCTGGAGGCCGAGGACGAGTGTCGCCGCCTCGTCGTCTCCGAGCAGGTCGTCGTCGCGCAGGTCGGCCGGATGTGTGCCGGACACGGGCGCGGCCGCGGCGAAGCGGCGGATGACCCGCTCGGCGAGATCGAGGGTCTCCTCCGCCACGTCCTCGCGGGTCGCCTCGTCCAGCATGCGGGGTACCAGGGACATGCCGGCCGCGTCGAGCGCGATCTCCTGCTGCAAGGCGGCGCCGGTTTCCCAGGGCTGCAGCCTGGCACGCAACTCCCTCAGGGTGCCGCGTACCTGGATGCCGGCGTAGGTGGCTGCGGCGGCCAGTACGGACGTGCCGGGCAGGCCCATCGGCGAGCCCTCGTCGGGGCAGCAGCCCTTCGTGGGGCAGCAGTACGACCAGTAGCGGCCACCCGAGATGCACAGTGCCTCGACGACCGGCACGTCGAGGTCACCGCACTGGGTGCGCAGCAGGTGGGCCAGTCGATCGAGTCGTCGCTTGACGTCCTTGCCCGACTCTCCCGGACCCGGTTCCTGGCAGACGTAGGCCACCATCCGCTCTGGACGGGTGCCGCGCCGCTCGCTGCCGGTCACCAGGCCGTGGGCCAGCTGGTGTGCGGCCGCGTCCCAGTCCTCCTCGTTCTCGGGGATGCCGAGCCGGGCCCGGCCGCCGAACCTGCCCCGGCCCTCGTGGTCGTGGAGGGCGACCAGCACCATGCTGTCCTCCGGGCGGTAGCCGAGCAGGTAGGGCAGGGCATCGGCCAGTTCGGCCGGGGTGCGCAGGGTGACCTGCGGGTCGTGCGCGGACGGGCCGGGTGACGGCTCCCGTCCCGGGATGTCGCTGTTTTCGAACGGTCCGGTGGTTTCGCTGTGATTCGTCATGCGCCGACGATCTCGCGGATCTTGAGATTCCGCTTGGGCCTGTGGATAAGTCGAATCAGGGACACGACAACGTCGATGTGGTTGTCCACAGCCTCGGGGCCGCCCGGCCCGATTGTCGGTCCCGTCCTGTTGTATGGGACGCATGGAGCACACGAGCAACGCGGATCTCCGGGCCCAGGCCGACGCCGTCCTCGCCCGGCTCGTCGGGGACGCCACGGGCGCGGCCCGGCTGCGCGAGGACCAGTGGCGGGCGATCGAGGCGCTGGTGGCCGACCGCCGCCGGGCCTTGGTCGTGCAGCGGACCGGGTGGGGAAAGTCCGCGGTTTACTTTGTGGCAACCTCGCTGCTGCGGGCCAGAGGCAGCGGCCCCACGGTGATCGTCTCGCCCCTGCTCGCGCTCATGCGCAACCAGGTGGAGGCCGCCGCTCGGGCCGGGATCCACGCCCGCACCATCAATTCGGCCAACACCGAGGAGTGGGAGGCGGTCCAGGCCGAGATCGCGGCAGGTGAGGTCGACGTCCTGCTGGTCAGCCCGGAGCGTCTGAACAACCCGGACTTCCGCGACCAGGTCCTGCCCAAGCTGTCGGCGGCCACCGGGCTGCTGGTCGTGGACGAGGCCCACTGCATCTCGGACTGGGGCCACGACTTCCGGCCGGACTACCGACGGTTGCGCACCATGCTGGGCGACCTCCCACCCGGTGTTCCTGTGCTGGCCACCACCGCCACGGCCAACGCACGGGTGACCGCGGACGTCGCCGAGCAGCTCGGCACCGGCGGCACCTCGGACGCTCTGGTGCTGCGCGGACCGCTGGACCGGGAGAGCCTGAGCCTCGGCGTGCTGCGGCTGCCGGACGCCGCGCACCGGATGGCCTGGCTCGCCGACCATCTCGACGAGCTGCCGGGCTCCGGCATCGTCTACACGCTGACCGTCGCCGCCGCCGAGGAGGTCACCGCGTTCCTGCGGCAGCGTGGGCACACCGTCGCCTCGTACACGGGCAAGACGGAGAACGCCGAGCGGCAGCAGGCCGAGGAGGACCTGCTCGCCAACCGGGTCAAGGCGCTGGTCGCCACGTCGGCGCTCGGCATGGGTTTCGACAAGCCCGATCTCGGGTTCGTGGTCCACCTCGGCTCGCCCTCCTCCCCCATCGCCTACTACCAGCAGGTCGGCCGGGCCGGCCGCGGTGTCGAGCACGCCGAGGTTCTACTGCTGCCGGGCAGGGAGGACGAGGCGATCTGGCAGTACTTCGCGTCGCTGGCCTTCCCCTCCGAGGAGTTGGTCCGGCGCACCCTGGACGTCCTCGCCCGGGCGGACGGGCCGCTTTCACTGCCCGCGCTGGAGCCACGTGTCGAACTGCGCCGCTCCCGGCTGGAGACCATGCTGAAGGTCCTCGACGTGGACGGGGCGGTGCGCCGCGTCAAGGGGGGCTGGATCGCGACCGGACAGCCCTGGTCGTACGACGCCGAGCGCTACGAGTGGGTGGCCCGGCAGCGGGCGGCGGAACAGGAGGCGATGCGCGCCTACGCGTCCACGGCCGAGTGCCGCATGGAGTTCCTGCAGCGTCAGCTGGACGACGAGGGCGCCAAACCCTGCGGCCGGTGCGACAACTGCGCGGGTCCGCGCTTCACCGCCGACACGTCCGCCACGGCAGTGGACGCCGCGCGGAGCGACCTGGGCCGTGCCGGGGTGGAGGTGGACCCCCGGCGCATGTGGCCGACCGGCCTGGCTGCCATCGGCATCGACCTCAAGGGGCGCATCCCGGCCGGTGAACAGGCCTCGCCGGGGCGCGCTCTCGGGCGCCTGTCGGACATCGGCTGGGGCAATCGGCTGCGTCCGCTCTTCGCACCCCAGGCACCGGACGCCCCGGTGGCGGACGATGTGGCGCGAGCCGTGGTCGACGTGCTGGCCGACTGGGCCAAGGGGCCCGGCGGCTGGGCTTCCGGCGCAACCGACGCTCCGCCCCGGCCCGTGGGTGTGGTCACCATCGCCTCGCGCTCCCGGCCTCGGCTGATCCAGTCGCTGGGCGCGCGGATCGCCGAGATCGGCCGGCTGCCCCTGCTCGGCTCCGTGGACTATGCCGGGGACGCGCCCCGGCTGCCGCGCAGCAACAGCGCGCAGCGGCTGAAGGCGCTCGACGGTGCGCTGACGGTGCCCACCGGCCTCGTCTCGGCGCTCTCCGAGGCCCGCGGGCCGGTGCTGCTGGTCGACGACTTCACGGAGACGGGCTGGACGCTCGCGGTCGCGGCACGCCTGCTCAGGAAGTCCGGCGCCCAGGGGGTGTTGCCGCTGGTCCTGGCCGTCCAGGGCTGACCGGGTCACGGTTCCCGAGGCAGCCGTACCCGCCGGCAGGGGTCCAGGCGTCAGCAGTCGAACCTTTGGGTAGGGATATAAGCCTCACACCACCAGATAAGAGTCGGTGGCCTCAATTGCTCGTTGCCGCAGCCAAGTTCGACAGGAAGAATTGAGATCCGCTCCCCGCACGGCTCGTCCGTGATCCGGTAGGGCTTCGCTGCGGTGCGCGCTCCCCCGAATCCGACCTCGCCCGCAGTATGGGCGCGTAGCCGAAGGGAGGAACGTGACCTTCGGATTCGCCTCGTCCTCGGCGGCATCGTTGTCGACCTCCGTGTCCGCCGCTTCCGCCAGTCGCCTGCTCGAGCCGGCCGAGTGGGCTTCCGCCGGAATCCCTCTGCTGCGCAACCCCCGTGAGGTCGTCAGCGGGCTGCATACCCGGCATCGCCCGAAGCCGTCCACGGCGGTCGTGGCGGTGCTCGATCCGGAGGAGCGGCTGTGCGCCAGCGCCTCCTTCACCCGCCGTCCGGCTCCGGCCGACGGCTGGATGTTCCGCAACGCGCTGCTGGCCCAGCTCCGCCGGATCATCCCGCACGACCTGCGCCGCCGTACGCCCGTGCGCACGGCGGTACTGCTCTACTGCCGTGAGGGCGACGGGCGTTGGACGGAGGAGGACGGCGCCTGGATGTGGGGCCTGCGCGACGCCTGCACCCTGCACGGGCTGCGGTGCGGGGCGTACATCACGCTGACCCATGAGGGCTGGCAGGTGCTCGGCGAGGGACGCGGTGGACGCCGTCCGAGCGCTCACTCGGAGCCGGAGTCCTTCGCCATGGCGGAGGCCCCGCCGCGCGCACCGCGCACCGGCGGCCCGGTCTCCGAGGTCCTGCGCCGCGCGGCGGCCCGCTGAAGAGCGGCGCCGGTCCCTCCGCCTGCCCGAACTCCTGGGCCGTCCACCGGCCAGTTGGGCGGCAAGGCCCGGTGCCGGCTCGACCGGGACGCCATGCGCGCCATCCGGCGCCGAACAGCCGACGACCGACGCTCACTCATCGCGCTACGCGCGGCCGGTTCGGCGTACGGCCGCCCCGGCCGCCGCACGGGCACCACTCGCGGCACACCGGGAGCGGCTGTGCGGGCTCCGCCCGCGGACCGGCCGGGCATGCACGGCCACGACGGGCTGAGACCGGCCCGCCTGAACGCTCTCCGCTGCGGGCGTCGGAAACACGCACCATCAGCGGAACGGCCCCCGCACGTCATCCGGGCACGCCAAAGGGCACACCGTGCGGACGACCATGGGAGCGGCCGCCACTTCACCCGGTACCCCGAGGGGCCGGGCTCGGCTCAGACCCCGGCGCCCAGCACCGAGTTGATCTGCTGCGGGTCGCCGCAGACGATCAACAGAGCACCGGCCCGTGCGTGGGCCAGCGGAAGCGCGGCGGCAGCGGCGGAGGCAGGGCCTCCGTTGACGGCCACGACGACCACGGGGCGGGATCCGGCACGCGAGGCGGCGGCGCCGTCGGCGTAGAAGACGTCGTCACCGGCGTCGTGCTGCGCCCAATAGGCGGCTTCACCGAAGGACAGCTCATGCTCCGCCCACGGGTGCTGGGCACCGGTGGTGAGCACGAGCACGTCGCCGGGGGCACGGCCCGAGTCCAGGAGCAGGTCCACCGCCTCTTCGGCGGCGTCCAGCGCGCCCTCGGCCGAGGCCGGGATCAGCTGGATCTGCGGGGTCGCCGCTGCGGCGGCGGGAGCGATCGGGCCGGACGGGCCCGGCTTGACCGGAGCCACGTCACGCGGCGTGCGCTGCACCGGCGCCGCGGGCCGCAGAGGGCCGGGACGACCGGGGCGAGCCGGAGCCGCGGGGCGGGGGCCGGGTACGGGGCGGGGGGTCGGCGCGGTACGGCCGCTGGCCGGAGTGACGCGGGGACCCTGGGCACTCTCGTGAATCTGAGGCTCCTCGGGAATGAGAGGCATGAGCTGATATTTATCAAACATTGGTGCGGCGCGGATGACCGGGTGGCACATCAGTGCGAGCGGAACCGTCAAAAATCGAAGCCGAGCTGACCCTCGATTTCCGGAACGCTTCCTTCCGTCCAGCTGCGGACCTTCTTGAGGTGCCGCCACTGGGGCAACGCATCAAGATACGCCCACGACAAGCGGTGGTGCGGGGTGGGCCCCCACTCCTCCAATGCGGCCTTGTGCACGGGGGACGGATACCCGGCGTTGTCCGCAAATCCGAAGTCTGCATGGTCGATACCCAGTTCGGCCATCATTTTGTCGCGCTGAACCTTGGCGATCACCGACGCCGCGGCGACGGCCACACACGATCGATCGCCCTTGATCACCGTGCGTACCGCCCAGGGAGCGCCGAGATAGTTGTGCTTCCCGTCGAGGATGACGGCATCGGGGCGGACCGGAAGGGCGTCCAGGGCACGAACCGCGGCGAGCCGCAGCGCGGCCGTCATCCCCAAGTGGTCGATCTCCTCGGGGGAAGCATGCCCCAGCGCATAGGACGTCACCCACGCATGCAGAATCTCGGCCAGTTCCGTACGTCGCTTGATCGTCAGCAGCTTGGAGTCGGTCAGCCCCTGCGGGGGCCGGCGGAGTCCGGTGATCGCGGCACAGACGGTGACGGGTCCGGCCCAGGCGCCGCGCCCCACCTCGTCGACACCGGCAATGACCTTCGCTCCGGTCGTGGCGCGCAAGGAGCGCTCGACGGTGTGTGTAGGCGGTTCGTACGGCATGGCGCCCTTAGACTACGCCGCCGGGATCACCCGGCGACACCCCGGTCTCCCGCCCCTCGGCGAGATCTTCGGCGCGGGGGATCAAGCTGCGTAGGGACGTAGCAGCGGCAGCATCAGCTGGTCGATCATCTCCTCGAGATCCTGATCGCTCCATTCGCTTGCGCACATCTTCGAGCGATACATCATCATGGCCGGTACGGCGTCGAAGACGTACCCGTTCGCCGCATCCGCTCGAACCTCTCCCCGCTCTATTCCACGCATGATGACCTCGCGGAGCAGCCGGACGGTCGGCCCCACCACCCCCTCGACGATCACACTTTGGAAGCGCTCGGCCTGCATCTGGTCGCATTCGTGAATGACTGCACGGATGGCCACCCCGGGCGGTGAGTACATGATCCGCCGCACCTGCCGGCACAGGGTGAGAAGGTCCTCGCGCACACTCCCGAGGTCCGGAGCCGTCTCCATCCGAGGCAGGCCCGCCACCAGCGCGTCCGCGACGAGGTCCTCCTTGCGGGGCCATCGGCGGTACACCGCGGCCTTGCCGGTCTGAGCACCGGCCGCGACCCCTTCCATGGTCAGACCCTTCCAGCCGACCACGCCCAACTGCTCGAGAGTGGCGTCCAGGATCGCTCGTTCCAGCACCGCACCGCGCCGACGGGGAGCAGCCGGCCGCGTGGAGGCGGCCGACCAGCGCGAGGTAACCATGTGCGTTTCTCCAACATGCAAGGGAAGCGGGGATTCCGGGGCGGGGAGCGCCACGCGGCAGCAACAGGGGGACGCCGGGCGGGGCTCGAGATTAAGTGAACGCTTGCGTTCACTGTTGGGGACTCACTACCGTGGATGCGCCAGTGAACGCGAGCGTTCACTAATGCCTTCATGGGGGACCCATAGTGACGACCTCTCAGCTGCTCCAGGACCAGAAACCGGGCGTGGCCCGCCGGGAGGGGCATCCCGGCATCGCACTCACCGTCATCGCCGCCTGCCAACTCATGGTGGTACTCGACGCGACGATTGTGAACATCGCGCTCCCGCACATTCAAGACGCGCTCAAGTTCAGCACCACCGACCTCACTTGGGTGGTCAGCGCCTACACCCTCACCTTCGGCGGTCTGCTGCTGCTCGGAGCGCGGGCCGGTGACATCCTCGGCCGCCGCCGGGTGTTCATGGCCGGCATCCTGCTGTTCACCTTCGCTTCGCTGCTGGGCGGCCTGGCCCAGGAACCCTGGCAGCTGCTCGCCGCACGCGCCCTGCAGGGCATAGGTGGCGCGATCGCGTCGCCGACCTCGCTGGCGCTGATCACCACGACCTTCCCCGAAGGCCCGGAACGCAACCGGGCCTTCGGCGTGTTCGCGTCCGTCTCCGCGGGCGGAGGCGCCATCGGCCTGCTCGCCGGCGGCATGCTCACCGACTGGCTGGACTGGCGGTGGGTCCTGTTCGTCAATGTCCCCATCGGCGTGCTGATCGCGTCGCTCGCGCCGCTGTACATCAACGAGTCCCAGAGGCATCCCGGACGCTTCGACGTCACAGGTGCGCTGACCTCGACGGCGGGCATGGCCTCGCTCGTGTACGGATTCATCCGCGCCGCGGAGAACGGCTGGCGGGACGAGCTCACCCTCGGTTCGTTCGGCGCAGCCGTGGTGCTGCTGCTCGCCTTCGTCTTCACCGAGATGCGGGCGAAAGAGCCGATCACCCCGCTGAAGATGTTCGCCGACCGCAACCGCTGGGGCACGTACGTGATCATGCTGAGCCTGGCCGCGGCCATGTTCGGCATGTTCTTCTACATCGTGCTGTTCGTGCAGGACGTGCTCGGCTACAGCGCCATCGAGGCCGGTCTGGCCTTCCTCCCCGTGACCGTCGCGATCGCGGTGGGCGCGGGACTGTCCCAGCGCTTCCTGCCGACACTCGGCCCCAAGCCGTTCATGATGGTCGGCACGGCGCTCGTGGCGATCGGCCTGATCTGGCAGACGTTCATCCGCCCGGACAGCTCCTACCTCGGTGGAGTGCTCGGGCCGATGCTGGTGTTCGGGTTCGGCATGGGCCTGAACTTCGTGACGGTCACCGTCACGGCTGTCTCCGGCGTGGCGCAGCACGAGGCGGGTGCGGCTTCCGGGTTGCTCAACGCCATGCAGCAGGTGGGTGGTTCCCTGGGACTGTCCATCCTGACGACCGTCTTCGGCTCGGCCGGCAAGGACGAGGTGAAGAAGCAGCTGCCGAAGTTCCTCGCCGACGCCTCTCCCGAGCAGAAGGCTCAGTTCGCCAAGACGCACCAGCTGCCCGCGCCCTGGGGCCACGAGGTGCTCGCCCACGGCATCTCCACCGCCTTCGTGCCGGCCGCCGCGATGGCCGGCCTGGCGTTCCTCACCGCCTGGCTGGTGATCCGGGTCCGCAAGAGCGACCTCGACTCCCTTGCCGGCGTGGCGGGCCCGGGCATGGGCTGATCCCCCACGAGCCGCGCAGAGCCGCGGCCGAACGGACCGCTGCCCGGGGACCGACGGCGCATGCGGCGGCCCGATCGGCCGCACCACGGCCACCAGCACCACTGACGGCAGAGCCGGCATCAGGAGGAGAACCAGGATCAACGGCGGAAACGCCGCAGGCGCCATCGAACTGAGCACCATGGCACACCCCCTCCATCCCTCCTCGCACCTCACCGCTGACCCGCCGGCTTCGACCAGGCGCCCGAAGACGCGGCACACGGCGGATACGGGAAGAACGAGCCGTGGTCACGGAGAGTTCCCGGTGGACACGGAGAGTTTGCGACGCCTATCCGCTGGAACCGCGCGCATGCCGAACGCTCACGGCCGCCACGCCGGGCGAATCACGCCGCTCGGAACCCTCACGGTCCCGAGGGGACCCAGCCCGGCAGCGCCTCGGTGCGCTCCACCCACTCGGCGGGCGGTGCCCCCGCCTTGCCGGACGCGAGAACGCCACCCATGATCGCGCAGGTCGTGTCCACGTCGCCGCCCACCTGGGCGGTGGTCCAGAAGGCCGTCTCGTAGTCCCCGAGGCTCCGCGCCGCGGACCAGAGGGCGAAGGGCACGGTGTCATGGGCCGTCGTACGGCGCCCGCATCCCAGCACTGCGGCGACCGTGGCCGCGTCGCCGTAGTCGAGCATGTCGCGAGCCCGGCGCAGCCCCTGGCCGACCGCGCTCTTGGGCACCAGCGCGATGACGCCGTCCAGGAGCGCCTCGGGGCCGGGCGGCCCGTCGGGCGAGCCGGCCAGAGCCGCCGCGGCGGCCACGGCCATGGCTCCGACCACGGCCTCCCGATGCTGATGTGTGGGGTAGGCGGAGATCTCCGCCTGATGGGTCGCCTGCTCCGGATCATCCGCGTACCAGGCACCCAGGGGTGCGATCCGCATCGCCGCTCCGTTGCCCCAGGAGCCCCGGCCGTCGAAGAGCCCGGCGGCCAGCTCGCGCCAGTCCTGGCCCTCCCGGACGAGCCGCAGCAGCCGGTTGACCGCGGGGCCGTACCCCCGGTCGAAGTCGTGGTGCTCGGCGAAGGAGCGGGCGAGCGCGTCCTGGTCGATGCGGTGGTGAGCCGCGAGTACGGCGACCACCGAGCCGGCCATCTCGGTGTCGTCCGTCCACTGCCAGGGCCCCGCGGGCAGCTCGCGCCGCTTCAACAGGGGGTAGTTCGCCGGTACGAAGAACTGGGAGCCCAGGGCGTCCCCGACGGCCAGTCCGCGCAGGCTGGCCAGGGTGCGCTCCAGGCGTCCTGGGGAAGAGAAGTCAGCGGTCATCGCTCTGCCACTTTATCCGGTGACCCAGTACGGCACCGGCTTCCGCCAGCGCTCGAAGGGCCGGTCGAGTGTGTACTTGCCGTCCTCACCGAGGACGAGCATCCGCATCTCGCCGTTCCCCGGATTCGACAGGGACTCGAATTCCGCGACCGTCCAGTGGAACCAGCGCATGCAGAACAGCCGCATGGCCAGCCCGTGCGTCACCAGGAGCACGTTCGGGGGGTGGTCGGGGGCCTCGAAACTGCGGAACAGGCTCTCCAGGAAGCCGCCGACCCGGTCGTACACGTCGGCGCCGGACTCCCCCTGCGGGAAGCGGAAGAAGAAGTGGCCGTACGCGTCGCGGTAGGCCTTCTGCAGGCGCACGTCGTCGCGGTCCTGCCAGTTCCCCCAGTCCTGCTCGCGCAGCCTGGGCTCCTCCCGGACGCGTATGAGGTCGGGGTCGAGGTGGAAGGCGCGGAGGGTCTCGTGGGTACGGCGGTACGGGGAGACGTACACGCTCACACGCTCGCGGCCGAACAGCTCCCGGACCTGCTTGCCGGTCTCCTCGGCCTGCCGTCGGCCCCGCTCGGTCAGCGCGAGAGCGTGGTCGGGCTCGCGCTCGTACACGGAGTCGTCGACGTTGCCCGTTGACTCGCCGTGCCGGACAAGGACGATGCGCCGTGGTCGTGCCATGCCAAAACCCTAGATCCAGCGGGGCGAAGTCGAGCACTCGTACAGGCCTCATACGTCATACGTCACACGAATCCGATGGCCGGGGACATGCGCCAGCGCGGTCTACGGCGCTTTTGCGGGATTCGCGGCGCCCCTCCCATACCCCTCGACGTGAGGGTTTGATTTTCAAACCCGTCGGCGGAGTCTCAGACCGTCCAGGACGGTTCAAGATCAACGATGTCACCCGAAAGCCCCATGACGTCCGTCTCGGTCTGGGCCCGCAGGGCCAGGCGTTCCACACGTTCGGTGCGGTACTTGCCGTGCTCGGCCGCCGACCGCCACATCGACAGCACCAGGAACTCCTGCTCAGGTGCCTCGGCGAACATCCCGCGGATCATGCCGGGGGAACCGGCCATCGCGGGGTTCCAGACCTTCTCCTGCATGAGCGTGAAGTGCTCGACGCGCTCCTCGTGGACCCGGCAGAGGGCCACCCGGATCAGATCGGCGTCGGTGAAGCGCGGCTCGAAGCCCGTCTTCACGTCGAAGCGGTATTCGAAGAGCTTGACCTGGGCGTCCTTGAACGTGCCGGACTGAGCGGTCGCGAGGCGGTCGTGCGAGCGGGCCATGAAGGAGTCGTAGAAGGCACGGCTCTCCCAGAAGGCGAATATGTGCGCCCTCCCCGCCCGCTGCCGGCTCCAGCCCCCGCCCTGTCCGCGAAAACCCGGCTCTCCCAGAAGCCCCGCCCATTTCCGCTGCCCCCGCTCGAACCCGCGGCGGTCCACCACGGTGCAGCGAATCCACTTGACCAGCACCGCGCCATCGTAAGGCCACCGGGCGTGGCGTCGGTCACGCTCCGGCGGAGATCGCCCGCGCACACGCCCCCGCGCGCATGGCACGATGGACAAGGAGCCCTGACTTTCGGCGAGTTGGGGGACCGAGGTTCCTACAGGGGGGAAGGGGACGCCTGGTGACCGGCTTCAGCAAGGGGATCCGCAAGGTCGAGGTCGCGCTCAAGTGGGACCCCAGCCCGGCGGGGCAGCCGCCGACGGATCTGGACATCGTCGCTGCGACCTTCGTCTCGGCTGACGCGTACGGGACTCCGGCCTATCTGGTGCACTTCGACAGCCGCTCACCGGACGGCACGATCTTCCTGAACCGGGACAGCACCGACGGCAAGGGGTTCGGCTGGGACGAGGTGATGACGCTCGAGCTGGACCGCCTCGACGGCCGGTACACGCGCGTGGTGGTGGGTGTCGTCATCCAGCAGCGCGCCGCGCACAAGGCGTTCGTGGACGTGCTGGATCCGGCCATGCGCATCCGGGAGGGCTACACCGTGCTCGCCGAGGACGACTTCGGCTCCGTCCTCGGGGCCACGGCGGCGACGATCGCCGAGTTCGTCCGGGACGACTCCGGGGAGTGGGCTTTCCGCCCGGGTGTGCACGGCTTCGACGAGGACCCGGCGGACTTCCCCCGGGTCATGGGCAGAGCCCGGTAGCGGTAAGGGGCGCCGGCCAGTGGCCGGCGCCCCTTACTTCAACAACCGTGTGTCATCAGCTGCAGCCGCTGGTCGAGCCGCAGCCCTCGCAGATGTAGCAGGAACCGGCCCGCTGCATCTTCGTACCGCAGGAGAAGCACAGCGGGGCGTCGGCCTGGATGCCCAGCTGCATCTCCACCAGCTCCGCGCTGGTGTGCGCCTGCTTCGGGGCGGGCGCGGCCGCCTCGGACTCGGCCTTCGGCGTGGCGACCGCCTTCAGCTCCTGGGCACGCGGCGCCGACTGGGCCAGGCCCTCGACGTCGACCTCGTCGTCGGCCGGCTCGTAGGAACCGGTCTCCAGGTGCCGCTGGCGCTCCTCGGCGGAGTGGATGCCGAGCGCGGAGCGGGTCTCGAAGGGCAGGAAGTCCAGCGCCAGGCGGCGGAAGATGTAGTCGACGATCGACTGCGCCATCCGCACGTCCGGGTCGTCGGTCATACCGGCCGGCTCGAAGCGCATGTTGGTGAACTTCGAGACGTACGTCTCCAGCGGCACGCCGTACTGCAGACCGACGGAGACCGCGATGGAGAAGGCGTCCATCATGCCCGCGAGAGTCGAGCCCTGCTTGGACATCTTCAGGAAGACCTCACCGAGACCGTCGTCCGGGTAGGAGTTGGCGGTCATGTAGCCCTCGGCGCCACCGACGGTGAAGGAGGTGGTGATCCCCGGGCGGCCCTTGGGGAGGCGCTTGCGGACCGGGCGGTACTCGATGACCTTCTCGACCGTCGCGCGGATGGCCGCCTCGGTCTTCTCGGTGACCTCGGCCTTCTCCTTCTCCTTGGTCTTGGCGGAGAGCGGCTGGCCGACCTTGCAGTTGTCGCGGTAGATGGCGAGCGCCTTGACGCCCAGCTTCCAGGCCTCGAAGTAGATCTCCTCGACCTCCTCGACGGTCGCCGTCTCCGGCATGTTGACCGTCTTGGAGATGGCGCCGGAGATCCACGGCTGGATCGCGGCCATCATGCGGACGTGGCCCATCGGGGAGATGGCGCGCTCGCCCATGGCGCAGTCGAAGACCTCGTAGTGCTCGTGCTTGAGGCCGGGGGCGTCGACCACATTGCCGTGCTCGGCGATGTGGGCGACGATCGCCTCGATCTGCTCCTCCTGGTAGCCCAGGCGGCGCAGGGCCTGCGGGACGGTGCCGTTGACGATCTGCATCGAGCCGCCGCCGACGAGCTTCTTGAACTTCACCAGGGCGAGGTCCGGCTCGACACCGGTGGTGTCGCAGGACATCGCGAGACCGATGGTGCCGGTCGGGGCGAGGACGGACGCCTGGGAGTTACGGAAACCGTTCTTCTCGCCGAGACGGACGACGTCCTGCCAGGCCTCCGTGGCGGCGGCCCAGACCGGGGTGTCCAGGTCGTCCATGCGGACGGCCTTGCCGTTGGCGTCGGCGTGCTGCTTCATGACGCGGTTGTGGGCGTCGGCGTTGCGGGCGTAGCCGTCGTAGGTGCCGACGACCGCGGCCAGCTCGGCCGAGCGACGGTAGGCCGTGCCCGTCATCAGGGAGGTGATGGCGCCGGCGAGGGCGCGGCCGCCGTCCGAGTCGTACGCGTGGCCGGTGGCCATCAGCAGGGCGCCGAGGTTGGCGTAGCCGATGCCGAGCTGGCGGAACGCGCGCGTGTTCTCACCGATCTTCTGGGTCGGGAAGTCCGCGAAGCAGATCGAGATGTCCATCGCGGTGATGACCAGCTCGACGACCTTCTGGAAGCGCTCGGTCTCGAAGGACTGGTTGCCCTTGCCGTCGTCCTTCAGGAACTTCATCAGGTTCAGCGAGGCCAGGTTGCAGGACGTGTTGTCCAGGTGCATGTACTCGCTGCACGGGTTCGACGCGGTGATCCGGCCGGACTCGGGGCAGGTGTGCCAGTTGTTGATGGTGTCGTCGTACTGGATGCCGGGGTCGGCGCAGGCCCACGCGGCCTCGGCGATCTTGCGGAACAGCGCCTTGGCGTCGACCTCCTCGATGACCTCGCCGGTCATCCGGGCGCGCAGGCCGAACTGGCCGCCGTCCTCGACCGCCGTCATGAACTCGTCGTTCACGCGGACCGAGTTGTTGGCGTTCTGGTACTGGACGGACGCGATGTCGTCGCCGCCCAGGTCCATGTCGAAGCCCGCGTCACGCAGGACGCGGATCTTCTCCTCCTCCTTGACCTTGGTCTCGATGAAGTCCTCGATGTCGGGGTGATCGACGTCGAGCACGACCATCTTGGCGGCGCGGCGGGTGGCGCCACCGGACTTGATGGTGCCGGCGGAGGCGTCGGCGCCGCGCATGAAGGAGACGGGACCGGAGGCGTTGCCGCCGGAGGAGAGCAGTTCCTTGGAGGAGCGGATGCGGGAGAGGTTCAGGCCGGCGCCGGAGCCGCCCTTGAAGATCATGCCCTCTTCCTTGTACCAGTCGAGGATCGACTCCATGGAGTCGTCGACGGACAGGATGAAGCAGGCGGAGACCTGCTGGGGCTGCTTCGTGCCGACGTTGAACCAGACGGGGCTGTTGAAGCTGAAGATCTGGTGCAGGAGGGCGTACGCCAGCTCGTGCTCGAAGATCTCGGCGTCGGCGGGCGAGGCGAAGTACTTGTGGTCCTCACCGGCCTTCCGGTACGTCTTCACGATGCGGTCGATCAGCTGCCGCAGGCTGGTCTCGCGCTGCGGGGTGCCGACGGCACCCCGGAAGTACTTGCTGGTGACGATGTTGACCGCGTTCACCGACCAGAAGTCGGGGAACTCGACGCCACGCTGCTCGAAGTTGACCGAGCCGTCGCGCCAGTTGGTCATGACGACGTCACGGCGCTCCCACGAAACCTCGTCGTACGGGTGCACGCCGGGGGTGGTGTGGATGCGCTCGATGTGCAGTCCCTTGTTACCCGCCTTGGCACCCTTGGCTCGGGAACCTCGTGCCGGACCGCTCGCCGTCTCTGTCATGCCGCCTCCCTATACGGGCAAAAAACGCCCTGAAGTGCCCCGTTTGTTCCCGTGGCACGGTGTTGTGTCTTGTGTTGCGGGCACCCTCAGCTGCCACCCGCAACAGGTCTTCGGTCGCCGCCTCCCGGCCGGAACCCGGGCTCCTCCCGGTTTCCGGCCCGCCGGTCAGTCGGCGGCGTGGGCGGGCACGGGAACCTGAGAGGTTCCATCCGGCCCGCGAACGTCTTCGTGGCTCCCCGCGCCCGCGTCTTCCTCGTCCACGGCGCGGCCTCGCGTCGCCTCCCTCAGTTCCGCGATGGCGGCCTCGAAGTCCTCGAGCGAGTCGAACGCCCGATAGACGGAGGCGAACCGCAGATAGGCGACGAGGTCGAGCTCCTGCAACGGGCCGAGTATGGCCAGCCCCACGTCGTGGGTGGTCAGCTCGGCGCTTCCGGTGGCCCGCACCGCCTCTTCGACCCGCTGGCCGAGCTGGGCGAGCGCGTCCTCGGTGACAGGCCGCCCCTGGCATGCCTTGCGCACACCATTGATGATCTTGGTGCGGCTGAATGGTTCGGTGACGCCGGACCGCTTGACCACCATGAGCGAACACGTCTCCACGGTCGTGAAACGACGGGAGCAGTCAGGACACTGGCGGCGCCGGCGGATCGACGTGCCGTCGTCGGTCGTACGACTGTCGACCACACGGCTGTCGGGGTGCCTGCAGAAGGGGCAGTGCATGATCTCCAACCCTCCTCACAGCAGACTCAAAAGCCTCGTCAGACCCCATGGGTCCCGCGAAGCAGCCCTAAGCATAGGCGATCGCGGAGTCGGCTCCGACCCGGGGGACCACAACTTGTGGGCTGCTGTAGCCATCCAACCACTAGATGTGGGGATTGGCTCATACACCGAGGCAGACTCGCGTGTCGCAGTGCGACGACGCTCCGCGAGGACCTGCGGCACCCGTCCGGGACACGCGGACGCACAGCCGTATCGCTGTGGCGGTTACGGAGATACCGTGGGCGCGGCACGGAGGACGCGTAGGACTCCGGCACAGAAGGAACCCGGGTCACGGAGGAGCGGGTTCCGGATGGCAGACTGGGGCCACAGCCCACGAGGCGAGCAACCCTGGCGGTGAAGAGTACAACAATGGGCACTTTTGCCCATCGACTGTCGCGTCAGCCATACACCCAGACACATGATCACGTCAGGTGAAACGCACTTTTTCACTCGAACGTGTGTTTGGCGCAACCTTTCGAAAGCAACTACCGTTGTCCAGCAGGGAGACCATCGAGAGGGGCCGACGTGACCACCACCGCAGACAGTGCCACCATCACTGCCCAGGACCGCTCCCAGGGCCGAGTCGAGCCGGTACATGCGATGAACGAAGCCGCGAATCCCGAGGGACACAAGCGCTCCCTGCCGGGCCGACCTCCAGGGATCCGGGCGGACAGCTCGGGCCTCACCGACCGGCAGCGCCGGGTGATCGAGGTCATCAGGGATTCCGTCCAGCGGCGGGGCTACCCGCCGTCGATGCGCGAGATCGGCCAGGCCGTCGGCCTCTCCAGCACGTCCTCGGTCGCACACCAGCTGATGGCACTGGAGCGTAAGGGCTTCCTGCGCCGCGATCCGCACCGCCCGCGCGCGTACGAGGTGCGCGGCTCCGACCAGGCGGTGACGGTTCAGCCCACGGACACCGCCGGCAAGCCCGCCGCGTCGTACGTCCCGCTGGTCGGCCGTATCGCCGCCGGTGGCCCCATCCTCGCGGAGGAGTCCGTCGAGGACGTCTTCCCCCTCCCCCGCCAGCTGGTCGGTGACGGCGAGCTGTTCGTCCTGAAGGTCGTCGGCGACTCCATGATCGAGGCAGCGATCTGCGACGGCGACTGGGTCACCGTACGCCGGCAGCCGGTGGCCGAGAACGGCGACATCGTCGCGGCCATGCTCGACGGCGAAGCCACCGTCAAGCGCTTCAAGCGCGAGGACGGCCACGTCTGGCTCCTCCCGCACAACGCGGCCTACGAGCCGATCCCCGGCGACGACGCGACCATCCTCGGCAAGGTCGTCGCCGTGCTGCGCCGCGTGTGACGTCCGCGGCGGGCGGGCCGGCCGGCTCGCTCCCTGACCGGGCCCCGGAACCCCTGCGCCGGTTCCGGGGCCCTGCACGTTCCGAGGCTCTACTGCGCTTCTGCCTGCTTCGCCGCCGCGTCGATCGCCGCGAGCGACTTGCGGACCTGGTTACGGTCCGTCGTGTACCAGAAGTCCGGCATCGAGGACTTGAGGAAACCGCCGTACCGCGCGGTGGCCAGGCGCTGGTCCAGTACGGCGACCACGCCCCGGTCCCCCGACGCGCGGACGAGACGGCCGGCACCCTGCGCCATCAGCAGGGCCGCGTGGGTGGCGGCCACCGCCATGAAGCCGTTGCCGCCCGCCTCCTCCGTCGCTTTCTGCCGCGCGCTCATGAGCGGATCGTCGGGGCGGGGGAAGGGGATCTTGTCCATGACCACCAGCTGGCAGCTGGGGCCGGGCACGTCGACGCCCTGCCACAGGGACAGCGTGCCGAAGAGGCAGGTCTTCGGATCGGCGGCGAAGTTCTTGATCAGTTCGCCGAGCGTCTCCTCGCCCTGGAGCAGGATCGGGAACTCCGGGATTCGGGCACGCAGCTCCTCCGCCGCGAGCTGGGCCGCCCGCATGGACGAGAACAGCCCGAGGGTGCGACCGCCTGCCGCCTGGATCAGCTCGGTCAGTTCGTCCAGCATGTCGGCGCGCTCGCCGTCACGCGCGGGCCGTGCCAGATGCTTGGCGACATACAGGATGCCCTGCTTGCGGTAGTCGAAGGGCGAGCCCACGTCGACGCCCTTCCACGTCGGCAGGTCGTCGCCTTCCACGCCCTCGGGACCGAGCCCCAGGGAACCGCCGACCCCGTTGAAGTCGCCGCCCAGCTTCAGGGTCGCGGAGGTGAGGACGACGCTGCGGTCCGCGAAGAGTTTCTCCCTCAGCAGCCCCGAGACCGACATGGGAGCGATCCGCAGCGAAGCGCCGAAGCGGTCGTGACGCTCGTACCAGACGACGTCCCACTCCGAGCCGTTCAGGACCCGCTCCGCCACGTCGTGCACCGTCTCCACGGACGCCAGCGCCTGCTTGCGTACCGCGTCCTCGTCCTGCACCGACTTGTCGCGCGTCGCGCCGATCGCGGAGATGACCGTGCGGGCAGCGTCTCTGAGCGCCATCAGGGCGTAGCCGAGATCCTCCGGAATCTCCTCCAGCCGGCCCGGCAGCGCCAGCTCCATCAGCCGTTCGAAGCCCTCGGCGGCGGTCTGGAGCTGGTCCGCCGCCTTCTCGTTGACCAGTTTGGCCGCACGCCGCACCGCGCGGTTCACCTGGCCTGGCGTGAGCTCGCCCGTGGCCACGCCGGTGACGCGGGAGACGAGCTCGTGCGCCTCGTCCACGATGAGCACCTCGTGCTGGGGCAGCACCGGGGCGCCCTCGATGGCGTCGATGGCGAGCAGCGCGTGGTTCGTCACCACGACCTCGGCGAGCTTGGCGCGCTCGCGCGCCATCTCCGCGAAGCACTCGGCGCCGTACGCGCACTTCGAGGCGCCCAGGCACTCCCGTGACGACACCGAAACCTGCGCCCAGGCGCGGTCCGAGACGCCCGGGGTGAGGTCGTCCCGATCGCCGGTCTCGGTCTCGTCCGACCAGTCGCGCAGCCGCAGGAGGTCCTGGCCCAGCTTGCTGGTCGGCGCGGCGGCCTCGAACTGGTCGAAGAGTCCCTCTTCCTCGTCCTGTGGTACGCCCTCGTGCAGGCGGTGCAGGCAGAGGTAGTTCGACCGGCCCTTCAGCATCGCGAACTCGGGGCGACGGCGCAGCAGCGGGTGCAGGGCCTCCACCGTGCGCGGCAGGTCACGCTCCACGAGCTGGCGCTGGAGGGCGAGGGTGGCCGTCGCGACGACCACTCGCTCCCCGTGCGCGAGCGCGGGCACGAGATAGCCCAGCGACTTTCCGGTGCCGGTACCGGCCTGGACCAGCAGGTGGGATCCGTCGTCGATCGCCTCGGCGACCGCTTCGGCCATGGTCACCTGGCCAGGGCGCTCCGTGCCGCCGACGGCTGTGACAGCGGCATGCAGGAGTTCGGAGAGTGAGGGCTTCGTCATAGCCCGACCACCCTACGGCCCGGCACTGACAAACGGGCGATCAAGGCGGTGACGTGGGACGGGACCACGAGCGGGATCACGGCCGGGCTCCTGGGTGGGGGGATGTCGGGGACTGGGCGGGGGGGACGGGGGCTACGGGGGCTACGGGGTGAGGGACGACGGAGGCAGGAGAGCTACGGGGAAGAGGACCTCTCCGCAGCCGTCGCACGCTCCGAGCGACGGGCTCACTTTCTTCTCAGCCGAGTGGGAACCGGACCGGCCCGGCCGGTGTACCAGGTGTGAAAGCGTCGTGACTCGGCGCTACGGCACATCGCGCAGGTGCCGGTCCCGGATCATGAGGGCGGCCCGCTTGCCGGGCAGGTCGACCTCGGCCGCGAGCCGGAAGCCGGCACTCAGGAAGGCGGCGACGGAGGGGGTGTTGCGTGCATCAGGTTCCGCCACGACATGTGCGCATGCGGGACGCCGATCGAGGATGAGGTCGGTCACGGCTCTGAGCAGGGCGGTTCCCAGCCCGCGGCCTCGGTTCGCGGCATCGCCGACGAGGAAGTGGACACCGGTGTCGTGCGGACGGGCTGGATAGCGGCGGGCCAGGGGGTCCAGGTCTGCCCGGTAGATCTCCCAGTAGCTCATGGGTGTGCCGTCCAGCACCCCGAGACACGGCACGCTGCGTCCGTCACCGTGGAGTTGGGCCCGCAGATGTTCCTCCGTCCGGTCCGGGGGCCCGGCCAGTTCCCAGAATTCCGCGACGGCGGGGTCGTTCATCCAGCGGTGGACGAGCGGCAGGTCGTGGTCGAGGCGTACGGGCACGAGTTGGAAGGCGCCGACAGGGGTGACGACCGGACCCCACGTGGGGAGCCGGTCGAGGAGGTAGGCCGTCCCTCCGGCGAAGAGGGCGACGAACTCCGAGGGCAGGTGGAGGTCCAGGGTGTCCTCACTGTCGGCGTCGTCGTCCTCGACGGTGAAGTGGCTGAACAGGGCGTCCGGCATGCCCGCGGTGCCCGTTCGGGGGCCGGTGCGACTCGGTGGGACAGCGGCGGGACCGGAGCCGGCGCTCGCGTCGGTGGAAGGCACGGTGCGCTCCTCTCGGAAGACGTGGTGGGTCATGTTCCTCGGAAGTGCGGGAGATCGGTGTGATGTGGTCAGGGACGAAGGGGGTTGGCGATGGTGACGTAGACGGACTGGGTGTCGACCGGACCGACGAGTTCGTCCAGGCCGTGCAGCCGGGTCAGCAGATTGGCCTTGCAGCGCAGGACGGGTGAGTCGAGCAGGCGGCCGGGCAGGGTTGAGCGCAAAGGAGCGGGCCCGGAGGCGAGGTTGCCGAGGAACCGCCGGAAGGCCGCGAGGAGCAGTCGCTCGTCGGCAAGACGCTCGGAGCCGAACGCGCCGATCAGGCCCAGCACGTTGTTGACGGCGAGGTAGTACGTGAAGCGTTCGTCGGTGACCTCGTCGGCGACGAAGGTGTCGCTGCGCTCGCCGATGCCGGGGAGCAGTGCGTCCAGGTCGGCCCGCCGGGACTCGCGGAAGTAGTACCCCTGGTTGTCGCGGTAGCGGCCGCCGGTGGGCCAGCCTTCGCTGTCGAGCAGAAGCAGCGTGTTCTGTTGATGGGCCTCGAGAGCGATGCCGGCCTCGCTGTCCAGCCAGAGCACGGGCCGCACGACCTGCTCCAGATAGCGCAGGAACCACTCGGCGGCGACGGCTCCGACGGGGCGGCCGGTGCGTGCGGCGAGCCGAGCCACGAGCTGGGCCAGCCGGGAGCGCATGGGCCACGCGGGAGGGTGCGTGGCGGGGCTGCCAGCCGGCTCGAGGGGGACGGGCCGAGGTGATACGAGTCCGGCGACGCAGCCGACGTCGTCGGTCGGGGTGAACGGGTTGTGCCTGATCATCACATCGAGCCCGGGCACGGGCAGTCCGTCCGGGCCGTCGACGGCCAGCCAGGCCGGGTCGCGGACGATGTCGAAGCCGGGATGGGCTGCCTGCCACCGCTTGCACAGACCGGTGCGCAGCAGCCGGTGCACCTCGACTCCACGACGGAGTTCCTTGCGCAGGTTCTCGCGGCGGGAGTTGGTGATGCGCAGGCCCAGCGACAGCTTGAGCATCGCGGGGGCGCCGGATCGGTGGACGGTTCGTACGGAGGACGTGGGGTGCCAGGCAGGGCCGAGGGGGCCGAGGTCCCGGAGGTGCCCGGCGTCGAGCAGGGCGGCCACAGGTTCCCGGAGCAGTAGCTCGCGTGCCTGCCAGGGGTGCATCGGAAGGGCGGTGTAGCCGTCGGGCAGAGGGAGCTCGGTTTCGGCGAGGCGTCGCGTGAGATGGCCCGCCGGGACGGCACGGCCACGTTCGGTCCAGGCCGAGTCCGTGGCCAGGAGACGGGGTGCGACTGCCAGCCAGTGCAGGGGAAAGGAGCCGCGCACCTCTGGTGAGAAGAGGCGGGATTCGGTCTCGGTCAGGCCTTCCCGGCTCTTGGGGGTCGGGTGCAGGGGGTGTCCGAGGAGGAGGGCCTGCTCGGTGCTGAGGAAGAGGTCCGGGGTGTCGGCGGGGTGTGCGCGTCGGTCGCGGATGAAGGTCACGGTCCGGCGGAGCGAGTCCGCCACCCTGGCCACCAGGTCGCCGCCGTCGCCGGTGGCGGCGGGGTCCGAGGTGTGGGCGGCGCTGCTCACTGCGCTGCCGGTGCCCCCGGCTGTCTCACGGGTGAGCAGCGCCGCGAGGGTGACGGCGTCGACGGGAGGAGCGGTGTCGGGGGCCTCGGCGAGGCGCGGTGGTCCGAAGCGGTGCCAGCCCGTCGGGGACCAGTAGCGGACCGGTACGACCAGGGAGGTGCCGCTGGCGGGAAGGGGGATGCACAGGCTTCCCGTCGTCGGCGCGGTCAGGTCGGTCTCGCGTACCCAGCACCGCAGGAGGTTCTCCACGGCGGCGGCCTCGGCGGCGGTGCGCGGATCGGGGTCCTCGAGTGGATCGGGGCCGGGTTCCGTGCGGCGCGTCAGGTCCGCGGTCCGCCGCTTCTGCGGGGGCACCGTCTCGGCCAGCGGCACGGGCGCGTGGGGGGCGCCGGTGTCCCCCTGGTCGTCGGGGGTGTCGGAGCGGCCGTCGGGGGCGGGCGTGGCGTTCATGGCGGCTCCTCGGGGGCTGGGGACGGTTGGTGCGCGGGGCGGTCACGGCAACGGATCGGTTGCCCTCCCCTCCTGGGCGGCACGAATGGGTCGGTGGCCGGTCGGGTGGCTGGCCGGGCATCGTCCAGCGGCCGCTCCGGTGGGGCGGGGGGTGTGAGCGAGGCGGAGGGGCGGGTCGTCTGCGGAGGCCGGTGGGGGCCTGGATGTTCGTGGAAGGAGGAGTGGGCGTGATGGGGGTCGGTCAGGGCACGGGGGCTGGTGCCGGGATCGGGGGCCGGGTGGCGGGCGTACGGCTCTCAGCCCGCGCGCTGGGCGGGGCCGTGGTGTCGGCGGTGTCGTGGGCCGTGCTCCTCGTGGTGGCGGGCCACCGCGGCCAGCGCGTCGGCCAGGCGGTCGAGCACGGCCGCCGCCTGTTCGTCGCTGATCGTGAGGGGAGGGAGCAGCCGGACCACGGCAGAGTGACGGCCGCCGAGTTCGACGATCAGCCCGCGCTGGAGGCATTCCCGCTGTACGGCGGCGGCGAGTTCGGGGGCGGCGGGGCGCGGAATGCGCGTCGGCTCCAGGCCGGTCGGCGTGGAGCTGCGTTCGCCGGTGGCGGGTGTCTCGCCGGCCGCGGCTCCGTCCGCCTCCGGTTCCACCAGCTCGACCCCGATCATCAGCCCACGGCCCCGCACCTCCCCCACGCACGCGAACTGCCGGGTGTGTTCCCTGAGGTGGGTCAGCATTCGGGAGCCGAGGTCGGCGGCTCGTTCGGCGAGCCCGTTCTCGCGGACGTGCGCGAGGGTGGCGGTGCCCGCGGCCATGGCGAGCTGGTTGCCTCGGAAGGTGCCCGCGTGGGCGCCGGGTTGCCAGA
Organism: Streptomyces sp. NPDC052301; assembly: GCF_044593395.1. NCBI lineage: Bacteria > Bacillati > Actinomycetota > Actinomycetes > Kitasatosporales > Streptomycetaceae > Streptomyces > Streptomyces sp. NPDC052301. Next base: position 225,608 of record NZ_JBIUBE010000010.1, read on the forward strand.
CGTCGAGGTCTTCGCGGTAGACGATCACGGCGAGCGGAAGGCTGCCCCCGATCGCTTTGGACAGGACCATCACGTCGGGGGTGATGCCGCTGTGGTCGACGGCCCAGAAGGCGCCGGTCCGGCCGACTCCGGTCTGGATCTCGTCGGCGATCAGCGGGACGGACCGGTCCGCCGTGAGCTGCCGCATGCGGCGCAGCCAGTCGTCCGGTGCCGGAATCACTCCGCCTTCGCCCTGGACCGGTTCGAGGATCATCCCGGCGGGCAGCGGCACGCCCGACTTGGGGTCGTCGAGGAGGGACTCGGTCCAGCGGGCCGCGAGTTCGGCGCCGCGCGGTCCGCCGACGCCGAAGGGGCAACGGTAGTCCTGCGGATAGGGCAGGCGGGCGACCTGGATGTCACGGGCGCCGCCGGAGGCGGCCAGGGCGCCGGCGGTCATGCCGTGGTAGGCGCCGGTGAAGGCGAGGATGCCGGTGCGCCCGGTCGCGGCCCGGACCAGTTTGAGGGCGGCCTCGACTGCGTCGGTGCCGGCCGGTCCGCAGAACTGGACGCGGGCCCGGTCGGCGAGGCCGGACGGCAGGGTGCGGAACAGCTCGGTGATGAAGGCGTCCTTGACGGGTGTCGCGAGGTCGAGGACGGAGAGGGGGGCGCCCGAGTCGAGGACGCTGCGGATCGCCTCCAGCACGACGGGATGGTTGTGGCCGAGGGCGAGGGTGCCGGCGCCGGAGAGGCAGTCCAGGTAACGGCGGCCGTCGGCGCCCTCGATGGTGAGGCCGCGCGCCCGGACGGGCACGATGGGCAGGGCGCGGGCGTAGGTGCGCGCCGAGGACTCGCGCGCCGACTGGCGTCTGAGGATCCCCTCGTGCACGGTGCGTGCTTCCCCGTGCGTGCCCTCAGCCACCGACTCCGTTACGGACACGGCTCGCTGTCCTCCCCGTTGTTCACAGGCATGTTGATCCATGGAGACCGGTCACAGACAGCAGGCCCCACACCGCTACAACCGCCGACCGCCCGACGGGTTACGGGTCATCACAAGATCCTTTCCGGTGGGTGCCTGTGGCCGCTCCAGCACCGCCCGGTGCAGCCGCGCCTCGGGACGGCAGGGGGAGCGCGGCGATCGACGGGGCCGTCTGTGTGCGGGCCGTCCCGCCGGTACGGCCGAAACCCCCTCAGACGTGATCAGACGCCAACTCGGCACCATGGGACGCGATTGACCAGGTCAGGCTGCTTGTAGCCGAACCGTTGCCGTACCGTCGGAACTCCCCCACAGCGACCGCATAGTGTGTACTGCCGTTCCCAGACGGTCGTGAGAACGGCATGAACTCCCCATGAGTTCAGCGCCGGTGTCACGGCCGAAGCGCCGAGTACCTTCACAGCAGGGGGAGTCAAGAGCATGCGATCCATACGGCCGTCGTTCACCGTTCGGCGAGGGAGGGGCGCCCGCCGCACCTCCTCCGCGCTGGCGACGGTCGCCCTCGTCTCGGCGCTGGCGATGACCGCCACCGCCTGCAACGGCGACGGTGACGACCACGCCGACGGCACGCCGACCGCCACCGCGACCGCGGGCGGCTCCGGCGACGGAAAGATCAGGATCCCGGAAGACCTCAGGAAGAGGCTCAAGGAGCACGGGATCGACATCGACAAGTGGAAGACCGGCGCCTGGAAGGACTGGAACAAGCAGGACTGGCTGCGCGAGGCCAACGACTTCATCAACCCGATCATCAAGGGCCTGTGGGACCCGGACCGGATGCGCCACGCCAACGACCCGAACAAGGGGGTCGACGAGAACGACATCTCCGGTGACCAGGGCGTCACGGACCCGACCCCGCAGCCCGTGAAGGCGCAGGCGGTCACGGCGCCGTACCACACCAACGCGGCGACCTCGGGCAAGGTGTTCTTCGACTCCCCCGAGGGCCACATGGTGTGCTCGGGCACGGTGGTGGAGGACCCCGCGCACCCCGGCAAGTCGAACCTCGTCTGGACGGCGGGGCACTGTGTGCACGCCGGCAAGGAGGGCGGCTGGTACCGCAACATGGCGTTCGTGCCGTCGTACAACAACTCCGGCAAGTCGGCCGATCAGCTGCAGACCGCCAGCAGGTCCGAGATCGCGCCGTACGGCGTGTGGTGGGCCGATGCGGCGCAGACCTCGCAGCAGTGGATCGACCAGGGCGGTGAGACCGGCGGCAACGGCGCCCCGTACGACTTCGCGGTGATCCATGTGACGCCGGAGCAGGGCAGCGGCGGCAAGTCGCTGGAGGAGACGGTCGGCGGGGCGCTGCCGGTGAACTTCAACGCCCCGGCGGTCCCGAAGGTCGCCGGCATCACGGCGTCCGGTTACCCGGAGGCGGCTCCGTTCGACGGTCAGCTGCTGTACCAGTGCAAGGACAAGCCGGGCCGGCTCTCGATCGAGCGGTCGGACCCGACGATGTACCGGATCGGTTGCACGATGACCGCAGGCTCCTCCGGCGGCGGCTGGGTGGAGACCGGTGCGGACGGCAAGCCGGCGCTGGTGTCGAACACCTCCATCGGCCCGGTGAGTTCGGGCTGGCTGGCCGGTCCCCGGCTGGGTGACGTGGCCAAGGGTGTGTACCAGTCGGTGAGCAAGAAGTTCGCCGGGCAGTAAGCACGTAAGCGCTGAAAGGCCCGCCCCCTCGGAAGGGGGCGGGCCTTTCGTACAGCCGTGGATCAGGCCGCCGAGACCGGCGTGTAGGGCGCCAGGTCGGCCGCAAGCTCCTCGTGCACCCGGACCTTGAGCAGGGTGCCCTCCGCGGTGTGCTCCTCGGAGATCACCTCACCCTCGGTGTGGGCGCGGGCCACGAGCTTGCCGTGGGTGTACGGCACGAGCGCCTCGATCTCGACCGAGGGACGGGGCAGCTCGTTGTCGATCAGGGCGAGCAGCTGGTCGATGTTCCGGCCGGTGCGGGCCGAGACGGCGATCGAGCGCTTCTCGACCCTGAGGAGTCGCTGGAGGACCAGCGGGTCGGCCGCATCCGCCTTGTTGATCACGACGATCTCGGGCACGTCGGTGGCGCCCACGTCCCGGATCACCTCGCGCACGGCGGCGAGCTGCTCCTCCGGGTTCGGGTGCGAGCCGTCCACCACGTGAAGGATCAGGTCGGAGTCACCGACCTCCTCCATCGTGGAACGGAACGCCTCGACCAGGTGGTGGGGCAGATGCCGGACGAAGCCGACGGTGTCCGCCAGCGTGTACAGCCGGCCGCTCGGGGTCTCCGCCCGTCGGACGGTCGGGTCCAGGGTCGCGAACAGGGCGTTCTCGACCAGGACCCCGGCGCCCGTGAGGCGGTTGAGCAGGGAGGACTTTCCGGCGTTGGTGTAGCCCGCGATGGCGACGGACGGCACCTTGTTGCGCCGGCGCTCCTGACGCTTGATCTCGCGGCCGGTCTTCATCTCCGCGATCTCCCGGCGCATCTTCGCCATCTTCTCGCGGATCCGTCGCCGGTCCGTCTCGATCTTGGTCTCACCGGGGCCACGCGTGGCGAGACCACCGCGACCGCCACCCATCTGCCGGGACAGCGACTGACCCCAGCCTCGCAGCCTCGGCAGCATGTACTGCATCTGCGCGAGCGCGACCTGCGCCTTGCCCTCTCGGGACTTGGCGTGCTGGGCGAAGATGTCGAGGATCAGGGCCGTACGGTCGATGACCTTGACCTTGACGACGTCTTCGAGCTGGATCAGCTGGCCGGGGCTCAGCTCACCGTCGCAGATGACGGTGTCCGCGCCCGTCTCGAGGACGATGTCCCGCAGCTCGGCGGCCTTGCCGGAGCCGATGTAGGTGGCCGCGTCGGGCTTGTCGCGGCGCTGGATGACGCCGTCGAGCACCAGCGCGCCGGCGGTCTCGGCGAGGGCGGCCAGCTCCGCGAGGGAGTTGTCGGCGTCCTGCGCGGTGCCGGTGGTCCACACGCCGACGAGCACGACCCGCTCCAGGCGGAGCTGACGGTACTCGACCTCGGTGACGTCCTCCAGCTCGGTGGAGAGGCCCACGACGCGGCGCAGCGCGGCGCGCTCGGAACGGTCGAACTGTTCGCCGTCACGCTCGCCGTCGATCTCGTAGCTCCAGGCGACGTCCTCTTCCATCAGGGCATCGGCCCGAAGGCCCTCGGGATAGGCGTGCGCGAGGCGCTTGGCGTCCTGGGAAGGGGAAGAAGAGGAGGTCATTGGATCCTTACGTCGATGGGAATGCCGTGGCGGCGCCGGGACGACGGTCACCGGGACCGCTCGTCCTGTTCAACGCACGAGTACCCCGGGAGATTCCCGTGTCCCGTGTTGCGCCGACCCGAAGATGGTCGCACGGGTCGGCACACCCCGTCACCGTCTTATTCACGGGCCGGGGCCTTGGCGGGCTGCGTGCTCTTCCAGTCCGGGTGGCCCGGCATGGGCGGGGTCTTCGCGCCGTAGAGCCAGCCCTGGAAGAAGCCGCTCAGGTCACGGCCGGACACCATCGAGGCCAGCTGCACGAAGTCGTCGGTGGTGGCGGTGGAGTCCCGGTGTTCACGGACCCAGATCCGCTCCAGCCGCTCGAAGGCGGGACGGCCGATCTCCTGCCGGAGGGCGTAGAGGACGAGCGCGGCACCGTCGTAGATGTTGGGCCGGAAGATGCCGATCTTCTGGCCGGGCGCGGGAGGCTTGGGCCGGGCGGGCGGCCCGTCGGCCTCGCGCCAGCGGTCGGAGGCGCCGTAGGCGGCCTTCATCCGGTCCTCCATGGGCCGGTGCGCCTTCTCCTCGGCGTACAGCTCCTCGTACCAGGTGGCGTGCCCCTCGTTCAGCCAGACGTCGGACCAGGTGCGGGGGCTGACGCTGTCGCCGAACCACTGGTGGGACAGCTCGTGCACCATGACCGACTCGATGTACCACCGGGGGTAGGCGGGGTCGGTGAACAGGTTCTTCTCGAACAGCGAGAGGGTCTGGGTCTCCAGTTCGAAGCCGGTGGAGGCCTGGGCCATGAGCACGCCGTAGGTCTCGAACGGGAACCGGCCGACCTTGCTCTCCATCCAGGAGATCTGGCCGGGTGTCTTCGCCAGCCAGGGTTCGAGGGCCTTGCGGTCGCTGCTGGGCACGACGTCACGCATCGGCAGCCCGTTCGGTCCCTCGCGGTGCACCACGGCGGAGCGGCCGATGGACACCTGGGCGAGCTCGGTGGCCATGGGGTGTCGCGTGCGATAGGTCCAGGTGGTGGTGCGTCCGGCCCGGTCCGCTCCGGCGGGCAGGCCGTTGGCGACGGCGGTGTAGCCGTTCGGGGCGGTGATGTGGAAGGTGAACATCGCCTTGTCGGACGGGTGGTCGTTGCACGGGAAGACCAGGTGGGCGGCGTCGGCCTGGTTGGCCATGGCGAGGCCGTCGGAGGTGCGCACCCAGCCGCCGTCCTGGTCCCGGCCGGTGACGGGGTCGCTGGTGTGCCGCACGGTGATCCTGGTCCAGCGGCCCTCTCTGAGGGGACGGGCCGGGGTGACGACCAGGTCCTCGCCGGCACCGGCGAAACCGGCGGGACGGCCGTCGACCGCGACGGACTTCACGGTGCCGTGCGCGAAGTCGAGGTTGATGCGGTCCAGGTCGGCGGTGGTCCAGGCGTCGATGGTGGTGACGGCCTGCAGCGGCTTGTCATTGCTGCCGGGGTAGGTGAGGGAGAGGTCGTACGACGCCACGTCGTAGCCGGGGTTGCCCAGGTGGGGGTAGAGCCGGTCGCCGACGCCCAGGGGCTCGGCCGGGGCCGCGGCGGCGAGGAGGCAGACGGAGACGGCGGAGGCGAGCAGGGCCGCCTTCCGATGCCGGGAGATCCCGGGCTTGAGCCGGGGGCGCGGGGTGAGCAGCATGGACCACCGCTACCAGTGCGCACCCGCGCTACGGCGGCGACGCGCGCCCGGCCCACTCGAACGGGTTGGCCCGAGGAGGCCGTCTTCAGGAGGCCGGTGCCTGGTGCTGGGCCCGGCTCACGTCGTACACGCCGGGCACGTCCCGCATGGCGCGCATCAGGGCGGGCAGGTGGGCCGCGTCGGGGAGCTGAAGGGTGTAGGTGTGCCGGACCCGCTGCTGGCTGGGCGGCTCGACGGTGGCGGAGACGATGTCGCCTCCTGCTGAGGCGATCGCCTCGGTGAGGTCGGCCAGCAGATGCGGGCGGCCGAACGATTCAGCGACCAGTGTGACCCGGCACCCGGTGGTCTCGCCCCAGCGCACGCCGACCTCCGCGCGCCCCCGGCTCTTCATGTGCGCCACCGCGGCGCACTCCGCCCGGTGCACGGTCACCACTCCCCCGCGGACCGCGAAGCCCGTGATCTCGTCCGGTGGCACGGGCGTGCAGCACCCGGCGAGCCGTACGGCGGCCCCGGACCGGTCCACGATCACCTCGGCGCCCCGGGGCCGGGAGGCGGGGGCCGCGGGGCGGCCGGAAGCATCGCTCTCGCCGGTCCCGCTCACCGCGGCACGCGCGGGCGCCGTGCCTGCGGCGGGGGCGGGGCGGGGGCCGCTGCCCCCGGCGGGTTCGCGGCGGGGGTCGCTCGCCTCGTCGGTGTCGGTGCCGCCGCCGGGGTGGGTCGCCAGCCAGCGCTGGATGGCGATGCGGGCGGCCGGGGTGTGGGCGTGCTCCAGCCATTCCCGGGAGGGCTCGGATGCGGGGTCCTGGCCCATGAGGAGCTGCACGGTGTCACCGTCCTTCAGGACGGTGCTGAGGGTGGCCAGGCGGCCGTTGACCCGGGCGCCGATGCAGGCGTGCGCGTCCTCCCCGTACTGGGCGTAGGCCGCGTCCACACAGGTGGCGCCCTCGGGCAGGCCCAGGGTGCCGCCGTCGGGGCGGAAGACGGTGATCTCGCGGTCCTGGGCGAGGTCCTCGCGGAGGGTGGACCAGAAGGTGTCGGGGTCCGGCGCGGCCTCCTGCCAGTCGAGGAGACGGGAGAGCCAGCCGGGGCGGGTGGGGTCGGCGCGCTCTCCGTCGGCGGGGTCGTCGCAGGCTGGGGTGTCGGACGCGGGGGCGTACGGGTTGCCCAGCGCGACGACGCCGGCCTCGGCGACCTTGTGCATCTGGTGGGTGCGGATGAGGACCTCGACGACCTGGCCGTCGGCCCGGGCGACGGCGGTGTGCAGCGACTGGTAGAGGTTGAACTTCGGTACGGCGATGAAGTCCTTGAACTCCGAGACGACCGGCGTCATACAGGTGTGCAGTTCGCCGAGCACGCCGTAACAGTCCGCGTCCTCTCCCACCAGCACCAGCAGGCGGCCGAAGTCGGTGCCGCGCAGCTGTCCGCGTTTGCGGGCCACGCGGTGGACGGAGACGAAGTGCCGGGGACGGATGAGGACTTCGGCCTGGATGCCGGCCTCGCGCAGCACCCCGCGCACCTCGTCGGCCACCTCGGCGAGCGGATCGTCGGGGCGGGCGGCGTTCGCGGCGATGAGTTCCCTGGTGTGGTCGTACTCCTCGGGGTGGAGGATGGCGAAGACCAGGTCTTCCAGTTCGGTCTTCAGGGCCTGCACGCCTAGACGCTCGGCGAGCGGGATGAGGACATCGCGGGTGACCTTGGCGATCCGCGCCTGTTTCTCCGGGCGCATCACGCCGAGGGTCCGCATGTTGTGCAGACGGTCGGCGAGTTTGATCGACATCACGCGCACGTCGCTGCCGGTGGCGACGAGCATCTTGCGGAAGGTCTCCGGTTCGGCGGCGGCTCCGTAGTCGACCTTCTCCAGTTTCGTGACGCCGTCGACCAGATAACGAACCTCCTCCCCGAACTGTTCCCGCACCTGCTCCAGCGTCACATCGGTGTCCTCGACCGTGTCGTGCAGCAGGGAGGCCGTCAACGTGGTGGTCTCGGCGCCCAGTTCGGCGAGGATCAGGGTCACCGCGAGCGGGTGCGTGATGTACGGCTCGCCGCTCTTGCGCATCTGGCCGCGGTGCGAGGACTCCGCGAGCACGTAGGCGCGGCGCAGCGGGTCGAGGTCCGCGTCGGGGTGGTGTGCGCGGTGCGCCTCGACGACGTGGCTGATGGCGTCGGGCAGTCTGCCGCGGCCGGCGGGGCCGAGCAGCGCGGCCCGGCCGAGGCGACGCAGATCGAGCCGGGGGCGGGACTTCCGGCGGACCGTCACCGGCAGCGCGGCCGCAGCGGACGCCGCGGGCGCTACCGGGCCAGGCGTCGCAGGGTTCGTGGCCTCCGCACTCATGGGCACCTCCGGCTCGTGGACCGGCGGACGGGGCCCCAGGGCGCAAGCGGCTCAGGGATGGCGACGTTCCCCCGTCCGTGCCGGTGCTTGATGCTATCGAGCCCACCACGTGCGGTAGACCGCCTCTCGCCGAGCGTGAAACGGATCACCCATTCGAGCGACGGGAAAGAGGTTTAGGCTTTGCGCCACGCGCGCTGCGCTCGGCCGGGGTTTCGAACGGCCCCAGTGACGCATCACCGCTGATCCGGACGCCCGAAGCCGTTGTCCGGAGCGCCTGCGCCGGCTCAGCCGATGGCGTTTTCCAGCCAAGCGCCGTCGATCTCGCCCTCGGCGACGATCACGGCGGGTCCGGTCATCTCGATCTCGCCGTCGGGCCGTTCGGTGATGACCAGGCGTCCGCCGAGCACGTCGACCGTGTACGTGACCGGGGTGCCCGTCACGGCCGGGTCGACGCCGTCGCGGCGGGCGGCGGCCACGGCCACCGCGCACGTACCCGTGCCGCACGAGCGGGTCTCGCCGGCACCACGCTCGTGCACCCGCATGGCCACGTGGCGGGGGCCGCGGTCGATCACGAACTCCACGTTGACCCCGTCCGGGTAGGCCTCTGCGGGGCTGACCGGCGGCGCGGCGTACAGGGTGCCCGCGTGCGCGAGGTCGTCGACGAAGGCGACCGCGTGCGGGTTGCCCATGTTCACGTTGCGCGCTGGCCAGCTGCGCTCGCCGACCCGCACCGTGACGTCGCCCTCCGGGAGGCGGGCACGGCCCATGCCGACGGTGATGTCTCCGTTCTTGGCGATGTGGACGGTCCGCACGCCCGCGCGCGTGGCGATCGCGAGGTCGCCTTCGGCCACATGCCCGGCGTGCTGGAGGTAGCGCGCGAACACACGGACGCCGTTGCCGCACATCTCGGCGATCGAGCCGTCGCCGTTGCGGTAGTCCATGAACCACTCGGCCTCGGCGGCCATCTCCCGGGCCTCCGGATGCCTCGCGGACCGCACCGCGTGCAGCACCCCGTCGCCACCGATGCCCGCCCGGCGGTCGCACAGCGCGGCGACGGCGGCCGGGGTCAGCTCGAGGGCGTTGTCGGGGTCCGGGAGGATCACGAAGTCGTTCTCCGTGCCGTGCCCCTTGAGGAAGGCGATCCGCGTGCTCATTCCTCGATCGTACGGGAGCGCTCCGCCCGGGGGCCGGTGGGAGGTGGGTGCCTCAGCGGAGTCTCGCGACGCGCCAGACGGCGAGAACCACCACCACGGCGACCAGCAGCACGTACCCGAGCACCACCCGCCAGTCCACCCGGCGGCCGGAGCCGCGCGGGGGCAGCCCCGGCCAGGTGTGACCGACCCTGCGGGCGGCCATCATGCCCCAGCCCGCGGCACAGGAGCAGATCAGCAGGCCGAGCATGGCGATCACAGCACCGCTGTCGCCGAAGTCGAAGGCGAGCGGGAAGGCGAACATCAGGGAGCCCACGGCGGAGAGCCCCACGATCGGCGCGAGCTGCCAGATCCGCAGCCGGCGCTGCGGACGCAGCTCGACCTCGACCTCCAGCCCGTCCGGGTACATCTCCTCGGGCGCCGGGCCGTCGGCGGTCACGCCGCTCGGGATCTCGTCGGGGCCGTCGTCGGTCAGACGGTCCTCGGCCAAGCGGTCCTCCGTCGGACGGTCCGTGTCCAGTCCGTCGGAACCCAGTCCGCCGGTGCCCAGCCGGTCCGCGGTCATGCGGTCGTCGGCCCGGTCCGGGTCGTCACTGTCGGTGGTGACGTGTTCGGCACTTCGTGCGGTGTCGCGAGGGCCGGCCTCCATCGCCACGCGCCCTCCCAACTAGGCTCCACTTGGTCGATCGAAGCTCGATGATGGCACGGCCCCGGAGGCCGGGATGACCGGCGGCGCATCCCGATGCCATCACGTGATCAGGCTGTAACCGGTCGCTCGACCAACGTCAGGGCCTGGTCCGGAAGTTCCCCGCGGTCCGCCGCGGCCCCGCTGAGCCAGTGCACCCGGGGATCGCGCCGGAACCACGAATCCTGGCGGCGCGCGAAGCGCTTGGTGGCACGTACGGTCTCCGCGCGGGCCTCCGCTTCGCTGCACTCCCCGGCGAGCGCCGCGAGCACCTGCTGGTAGCCCAGCGCGCGCGACGCCGTACGCCCTTCGCGCAGGCCCTGCGCCTCCAGCGCGCGCACCTCGTCCACGAGACCCGCTTCCCACATCCGGTCGACGCGCCGCGCGATGCGGTCGTCCAGTTCCGGACGCGCCACGTCGACACCGATCTGGACGGTGTCGTAGACGGAGTCATGGCCGGGGAGGTTCGCGGTGAAGGGCTGACCGGTGATCTCGATGACCTCCAGGGCCCGGACGATACGGCGGCCGTTGCTGGGCAGGATGGCGCGGGCGGCATCGGGGTCGGCGGCGGCCAGGCGCGCGTGCAGCGCGCCCGAGCCGCGCAGCGCCAGCTCCTCCTCCAGGCGGGCCCGGACCTCGGGGTCGGTGCCGGGGAACTCCAGGTTGTCGACGGCTCCGCGCACGTAGAGGCCGGAACCGCCGACCAGAATCGGCCAGCGGCCCGCGGCGAGCAGGGCGTCGATCCGGGCGCGGGCCAGCTTCTGGTACTCCGCGACCGAGGCGGTGACCGTCACGTCCCAGATGTCCAGCAGGTGGTGCGGGACACCGGCGCGCTCCTCCGGCGTCAGCTTGGCGGTGCCGATGTCCATCCCTCGGTACAGCTGCATGGAGTCCGCGTTGACGACCTCCCCACCGAGTTGCTGGGCCAGGAAGACACCCAGATCGGACTTACCGGCCGCGGTGGGTCCGACGACGGCGATGACGCGGGGGGCGGGGAGTGCACTGCTCACCGCACCAGTCTCGCAAACCTCCGGGCGGGGTCTCGAACGAGTTACGTGACAGTGCGCGCGCCTGGTCGTTGCCCGTGGCGAGATACCGCCCCTGGTCCACCGGAGGCGGTGACCCCGGCGGCGCAACCGTACGCACCGGGTGACGCGGGAATTCGCCCGCACGAGTACCGTATGGAGTGGATATGGGCGTGTTTGCACGACTTCTCGGCAGGTCGAAGGCGGCTCAGGAGGCGTCGGCCACCGAGGCTCAGGCCGGCACGGAACCGACCGGGGCCGAGGCGGAGGCAGCGGAGTCGGCGGAGGGAGCCGGGACGGCGGAGGCTGAGGCATCGGCCGAGGACGAGCGCGAGGACGTGACGGCTCGGTCGGACGCCGGTACGGACGAGGCCTCTGAGGGCACCGGGATCCCGAAGCAGCAGTCCGCCGGGGAGGCCGCCGACAGCGAGGCCGGCGAGGGCGCCCGCAGGTAACGGTCCGGCGAGGGAAGGTGGACCATGGGTCTGTTGGACAACATGAAGGCCAAGCTCGGCCCGGCCCGGGACAAGGTGTCGGACCTCGCGCGGCAGCACGGGGACAAGGTCCAGCACAGCATCGACAAGGCCGCGAAGGCCGTCGACGATCGGACCAAGCACAAGTACAGCGACAAAATCCATGCGGGTACGGGCAAGGCCAAGGAGGCGATGGACCGCCTTGCGCACAAGGAGGGTCCGCAGACGGCCACCGACCCGACGCCCCCGACACGGCCGGAGGGTCCACCGCCTACGTCATGAGGCTCTCGGCAGGATGATCGGCGGACGGCCGCGGAGCGGAACGGCTCCCGGCCGTCCGCCGTTTCAGCCGTCCGCCGTCCGCCGTCCGTCCGGCCGTACGTGTGTCGTTCAGGGTGTCCGCCGTTTCAGGCCTTCACCGTTCTGGGTATCCGCCGTCCGGGCTTTCGCCGCCCTGGGCATCCGCCGTCCCGCCGGGCCCCGTTCTGCCGGGCCTCGTTCTGCCGGGCCACGTTCTGCCGTACGCCGTCCGGGCGTACGCCGTCCGGGCGTGCGTGGTTTCACGTGCCCACCCGCCCCGCCGCCGGGTGCACGGCGCGGCTACGACCAGGTCGCCACCAGGTACCCCACGCCGTACGGCGCGTCCTCGTACAGCAGGGCGCCGCTCAGGCCGGCGCCCTCGGCAGCCCCGGCCAGGACCTGCCAAGGAGCCCGGCCCGCGGCCTTCAGCTCGGCCGCCAGGTCGGCGTCCAGCGCCTTCACGGCCGCCACGTCCGCCGCTCCCAGCGCACGCGCGACCTCCGCGTCGAAGGGTGCCGCCCGCTCGTCCAGATACCCCGGCGCCTTGACCGAGCGGCATGCGCTGGCGTCTCCCATCACCAGCAAGGCCACCCGTCCCGCCCGGGCGGCGATCTCCCTTCCGCTGTGGATGCACCGCTCGGGCGCGAGAGGTTCCCCCACGCCGAGTCCCTCGATCGGGGCATCCGCCCAGCCGGTGCGCTCCAGCAGCCAGGCGCCGACGGCCAGCGAGGTCGGCAGCTCGCTCCCGGCGGCGTGATCAGGGGCATGATCAGTGTCGAGGGCCGAGCCCAGGCGTACGGTCAGGTCCACGCCGAATCCGCGGAAGCCGCCCGGCGTCCCCTGCGCGAACGGCCCGCGCCCGGTCTGTTCGGCGGGTCCGACGACCACCAGCAGGTCCGGGCGTGCGGCGGCGAGCACGCCGAGCGCGTCCACGCAGGCCGCGCGCGCGGCGTCCAGTTCGGGCGCGGCACCGGCGGCGACCTCGGGCACGAGCAGTGGGGGGCAAGGGCAGACTGCGGCGGCGACAAGCATGATCGGCAGGGTAACGCCGTCGCCCCGGGGGACGGCACTCCGGGGCGACAGGGGCCGGCACTCCGGAACCGGTACTCCGGGCGACGGGACGCGGCACTCAGCGGCGGCCGGAACGAACCTCGGGCGAGCGGTCCGGACGTCCCTGGCAGCGCGACGAGACCCTCCGGCACGGCGGGCGGTCCCTCACCGCCGCGCCCGCGCCCGGTGTGCCCCTCGTGTGCTGGTCAGTCGCAGCCGCAGCCGGTGCCCGTGGCGGCCGGCAGCGGAGCCGGTACGCCGATCTTCGGCAGGCCCAGCATGACACCCGCCGGCTTGGCGTTCTGGGCGGCGTTGCGCTTCTCCCATGCGTCACCCGCGCGCGTACGGCGCACGTCGAGGACGGAACCCTCGGCGAGGAGGTGGTGCGGGGCGGCGTACGTCACCTCGACGGTGACCACGTCACCGGGGCGCACCTCCTGCTCCGGCTTGGTGAAGTGGACCAGCCGGTTGTCGTGAGCGCGGCCGGACAGGCGGTGGGTGGCACCGTCCTTGCGGCCCTCGCCCTCCGCGACCATCAGCTCCAGCGTGCGGCCGACCTGCTTCTTGTTCTCCTCCCAGGAGATCTCCTCCTGAAGGGCGACGAGCCGCTCGTAACGCGCCTGGACGACCTCCTTGGGGATCTGGTCGTCCATGGTCGCGGCCGGGGTGCCGGGGCGCTTGGAGTACTGGAAGGTGAAGGCCTGCGCGAACCGGGCCTCACGGACGACGTGCAGGGTCTGCTCGAAGTCCTCCTCGGTCTCGCCCGGGAAGCCCACGATGATGTCGGTGGTGATCGCCGCGTGCGGGATGGCGGCGCGGACCTTCTCGATGATGCCGAGGTACCGCTCCTGCCGGTACGAGCGGCGCATCGCCTTCAGGACCGTGTCCGAGCCGGACTGCAGCGGCATGTGCAGCTGCGGCATGACGTTCGGGGTCTCGGCCATGGCGGCGATGACGTCGTCGGTGAAGTCGCGCGGGTGCGGGGAGGTGAAGCGGACCCGCTCCAGGCCCTCGATGCCGCCGCAGGCCCGCAGCAGCTTGCTGAACGCCTCGCGGTCGCCGATGTCGGAGCCGTAGGCGTTGACGTTCTGCCCGAGCAGCGTGATCTCCGAGACGCCCTCGGCGACCAGCGCCTCCACCTCGGCGAGGATGTCGCCGGGCCGGCGATCCTTCTCCTTGCCGCGCAGGGCCGGGACGATGCAGAAGGTGCAGGTGTTGTTGCAGCCGACGGAGATCGACACCCAGGCCGCGTAGGCGCTCTCGCGCCGGGTCGGCAGGGTGGAGGGGAACGCCTCCAAGGACTCGGCGATCTCGACCTGCGCCTCCTCCTGCACGCGCGCGCGTTCCAGCAGGACCGGCAGCTTGCCGATGTTGTGCGTGCCGAAGACGACATCCACCCAGGGCGCCTTCTTCACGATGGTGTCGCGGTCCTTCTGCGCCAGGCAGCCGCCGACCGCGATCTGCATCCCCGGCCGCGACGCCTTCCTCGGCGCGAGCCGGCCGAGGTTGCCGTACAGGCGGTTGTCGGCGTTCTCCCGGACCGCGCAGGTGTTGAACACGACCACGTCCGCGTCCCCGTCCGCGCCCTCGGGGGCCCGCACGTATCCGGCGTCCTCGAGCAGCCCCGCCAAGCGCTCGGAATCGTGGACGTTCATCTGGCACCCATAGGTGCGGATCTCGTAGCTCTTGGGTGCGTGAACGTCCACTGCGGGGCTCCGGTCGCTGCTGCTGGTCATGCCTCAAGGGTAGGCGGTCCCCGAGAGGCCTCTGTCCCGGCTGCCGGGGGGGGCGCACGCCCGGTACGACAGGGGCCGGGTCCCCGGGACGGGCCTGTCGGGGGGCCGGCGGCCTCCCGAAACCCGGTGGAGGACCTGCGCCCGCTGTGCCTAAGGTCGCGAGATGAGTACTCGCACCTTCCGGATCACTGTCCGAGGCGCCTTCGACGGCCTCACCGACGAGCAGCGGGCCGCGCTGCTGGCCGACGCCGCCCAGCACGACGTGCTGCGCGCCGCTTTCACCACCGAGGGCACCCTCACCTACGACATCGCCGCCCGGCCGGCCTTCGTCTTCCGCTTCGCCGCCGCCGGTGAGGAAGAGGAGGACATCCTCGAAGCCACCGAGCACGCCGAGGAGGCGGCGCGGGCGTGGCTGAACGAGCGGGGCTACGGCTTCAAGAACCTCCGCTCCACCGCCGAGGACCTCTCCCGGGCACCGCTGGGCAAGCGGCAGCGGCGGGCAGCACGCGCGACCGGCTTCTGACCTCGGCCATAAACTTGAGTAGTCAAGGAGTTGACAATGAAAGCAGTGAAGGCAACGAACAGGACAGGGGAATCAACGTGACGGGGGAGGGTGAAGGCCGGCCATGAGCGAGGCCCTGGACGCTTCTCTGCGGTTGATGCGGGCCCAGGCCGCGCTCGTACGGCGATTCGACGCCAGGCTGAGCGGTCTGCACGGGGTCAGCCTCGCCGACTTCACCCTGCTGCTGCGGCTGAGCCAGGCTCCCGGCGGGCGGATGCGCCGGGTCGACCTCGCGGAGACATTGGGACTGACTGCCTCGGGGGTCACCCGGGGGCTGGCCCCACTGGAGCGGATCGGGCTGGTGAGCCGCGAACCGGACGCCCGGGACGCGCGCGTGGCCTACGCGTCGCTGACCGGCACGGGCCGGGAGCTGCTGCGGGAGATGCTGACGACGGCGGAGGAGACCGCGGCGGAACTCTTCGCGGCGCCGGGCTGGAGCACACAGGACATCACGGGGTTGGCGAGCCTGCTCAGCCGTCTCGGCGGCACCGGCCTCTTTTGAGCACCAGGACGAGCACACGGATTCCGGTCACCGCCCGAGCACCAGGATTGCGGTCACCGTCACCCACGGCTTGAACTCGGCGTGGTTCAGGTCACGTTGAGTTGTGGCTGGAATGTGAGGGGCCTATGCGCATGCACGTGGCATGCTCATGGCCCATCACCGAGTTACCGATCGGTTCTACCTGTGAGTAGCCCGATCGTCGGTGCCTCTCTGCCACCCCCCACCTTCTTCAGGACCGACCTTGCGCAGACGCACGAGGCACAGGCGTACCCTGCTGCCCGCCTTCGCCGTGACCACCCTCTTCCTCGCCGCGGCCTGCTCCTCGCCCGCGCCGCACGCCGAACAGTCGACGGCCGCTCAGCAGGTGCGGACCACGGCCTCTCCCTCCGACGGTACGCATCACTCGCTCACCGTCGCCGCCGCTCCCGCCGCGACCGCGACCGCCACGGCAGGTCCGACCGGCTCCGCACGGCGGGCGCACCGGACCACGCTCACCGTCAGTTCGTACGACGGCCGCACCCGACGGGCCGTCATCGCCAACAGGCCTTCTCATCAACCCGGTCGGACGAACTCACCCACCCCTCCCGCGCCCTCCCCCACCTCCTCCGGCCCCTCGCACCAGGCCACCGTGGGTGACGTGATCGCCAGCGCCCCCGCGCCGGGGGCGCCGCACGGACTGCTCGCCAAGGTCACCAAGGTGCTCGGCGAGACGGACCACGGCACCGAGGTGCAGACGGAACCGGCCACCCTCAACGCGCTGTTGGGCGACGACACGGCGAAGGGGGCCGTACCGGTCGACCCCTCGTCCTTCGCCGTCGACAAGCTGTTGCCCGATGTGAAGGTGTCCTGGTCGAAGGCCGGTGACGTGCACATCGGCCCCAAGGGGGCGAAGGTGCCGCTCGGCAGCCTGCGGCTCGACGTGCGTGCCCAGGTGCCGACGGCGGCGGACACCCCGGCCTCGGCCACTGCCTCCGTGGACGGCTTCGTCCAGGTCGCCCCACAGGTCGACTTCGCCTACGGCGGCACCGGAACCGACGCGGCGCCCGGCTCCGCGTACCTCGGTGTGTCCGGCAAGTGGACTTCCGGCTGGGCGGTCAAGGGCCGGGCGGCGGCCACCGGCACTCCGCTGCGTATCCCGTTCGCCAAGCTGCACGCCGACCCCGTCCTGCAGGTCGGCCCCGTCCCCGTCGTCGTCAACCTCGACCTGACCTGCTACGTCCAGTTCAGCGGCGACGGGAAGGTCACCGTCGACGTCGAACAGAGCCTCAAGGGCGGCTTCACCGCGGGCGGCACCTTCGCCCCGACCAAGGGCTGGACTCCGGTCAGCTCCTCGGACCTGTCGAGCACGCCCGTACACGCCTCCGTCACCAGCGCCGGGAGCGTGAAGACGGCACTCGGTGCCGAGGCCTCGGTGGGCCTCTACGGCACCGTGGGCGTCACCGCCGACCTGGCCCCGTACCTGCGCGGCGAGGCCTCCGCCTCCGTCTCCTCGGACGGCGGCGGGGCCGACGCCAAGGCCGACTGGGCCGTGTACGGCGGCCTCGACCTCTCGGGCACCCTGCGCATCCAACTGTCCGTCTTCGGCACCCCGATCATCCAGCGGAACGTCCCCCTGGGCGCCCTGCACCGCGAGTGGAAGCTGGCGGGCGGCACTTTGTCGGGGCAGGCAGCACGAGGGAGCCGGTAGGCCGGGAGGCGCGGTCCCGCCCGGGCGCGTGCGTCACGTCCGGGCGGGCGGCGTTTCCCAGTGGGAGGTGCCTCCCGCGTGCGCCGGTGGAGAGGCCTTCTGCGGGCGCGCATTGAAGGCGCAGTCCGAGGCCCGGGCCGCCAAGCCCCGGCACGCAGACCCCGGCGCGCACCCCTAGCCGCGCCCGGTCGAGGCACCCTGCTGCGCCGCCGGTGTCCAGCCCTGTCGGCGCAGTACGGCCGACACGTCCGGGGCCCGGTAGTGCTCGCCCTTGAGGACCTTGCCATCGGCCCGGCGGGCGACCTGTCCGTCCGGGCCGAGCTTGCTCATGTTGGCGCGGTGGATCTCGGCGATCACCTCGTCCAGGTCGACGCCGTGGACCAGGGCGGTGCCGTACGCCACGTAGACCACGTCCGCCAGCTCGTGCGCGAGCCGGTCCAGCGGGCCCTCGACCGAGACCTCGGCGACCTCCGCGGCCTCCTCGGCGAGCAGCTCCCCGCGGTGCGCGGCGAGTTGGGGTGCCACCTCCGTCGGCGTACTGCGGGCGTCGAGGCCGAAGGCGAGGTGGAACTCACGGACGAGGTCGGCGGGCGAAGAACTCATACGGCGACTCTAACGGCCACCACTGACACCCCCCGCCGCCCCGCGTCCCTGCCACTGCCCCTCACATGCCCGCTCCCCGCCCATCGGGCACCCCGACGAAGTGACCCCGGCCCTGTTCAGCGCAGCGTCGCGCTGGCAGGATCACCGCATGTCCAAGGTGTTCCCCCGTGTCAGCAGGCGTCGAGCGCTGCAGTGCGCGTCCGTCGGTGTGGTGGCTCTCGGGCTGCTGATGTGGTGGCTGCTGCCCCTGGGCGAGAGGCCGCCGAGCGGGACGATCGTCTTCAGCACGGGCTCGCCCCGGGGGGTCTACCAGGAGTACGGCGAGCGGCTGCGCAGCGAGCTGCGCAGGGACATGCCCGGTCTCAAGGTGAAGCTGCTCGACAGCGCCGGCTCGCAGGAGAACGTCCAGCGCGTGGCGACCGGCAAGGCCGACTTCACCATCGCGGCGGCCGACGCGGTGGAGGCGTACGAACTGGCGCACGGCGCCGGCGCCGGACGGCTGCGCGGTGTGGCCCGGCTCTACGACGACTACGTGCACCTCGTCGTACCGACGGATTCGGACGTCCGCAGCGTCGCCGACCTGCGGCACAAGCGGGTGGCGACGGGGTTGCCCGACTCCGGGGTGCGGCTGATCGCCGACCGGGTGCTGAAGGCCGCCGGCATCGACCCGAAGAAGGACATCACACCGGTCGCGGACGGCATCGACACCGGTCCGGACCAGCTGGAGCAGGGGAGGATCGACGCCTTCTTCTGGTCGGGTGGGCTGCCCACGAAGGGGTTGGTGGCGCTCGCGAAGAAGGCGGCCTTCAAGTTCGTACCGATCGACGGGGACGTCGTCACCCGGCTGCACGGCCAGGGCGAGGAGGCGCGCTACTACCGGGCCGCCAACATCCCCGAGTCGGCCTACCCCGCCGTACAGCAGGGCACCGAGGTGCCGACGATCGCCGTGTCCAACGTGCTGATGACCCGCACGGACGTGGATCCACGGCTGACGGAATGGATGACCCGTACGGTGATCAAGAGCCGCGACGGCATCGGCGCCCACGTCCACTCCGCCCAACTGGTCGACGTACGCACCGCCATCTACACCGACCCGCTCCGCCTGCAGGAGGGCGCCCGGCGCTACTACCGGTCGGTGAAGCCCTAGTCCGCGGGATCGCTCTGCGCGTGTCGGGGCACGCTGACCGTCACGCGCAGCCCCTTCGGCTCGTGGTGGGCGTAGGCGATGGAGCCGCCGCCCGCCGCGAGCAGGGCGCGGGTGATGGACAGGCCCAGACCCGAGCCCTTGATGTTCTGATGGCGGCCGCTGCGCCAGAAACGGTCGCCCACGCGCGCGAGTTCCTCGTCGGTGAGACCGGGCCCGGTGTCCGTGACGACGACGGTCGAGGCGTCGCCGTCGGAGGCGACGGTCACCGTGACCGTGCCGTCCTCGGGGGAGAACTTCACGGCGTTGTCGATGACCGCGTCCAGCGCGCTGGACAGGGTGATCGGGTCCGCCCAGGCGGTGGTCGGCGGGCAGTCACCGGTCAGCCGGACGCCCTGCGCCTCGGCAGTCGGTGCCCAGGCGGCGACCCGCTCCCCGGCCAGCGCGCCGATGTCGGTGAGCCGGAGGTCCGCCTCGGCGTGCTCGGCCAGCGCCAGGTCGAGCAGGTCGTCCAGGACCTGCGCGAGGCGCTTGCCCTCGGTGCGGACCGAGGCGATCTCCTCGTTTCCCTCGGGGAGTTCGAGGGCGAGCAGTTCGATGCGCAGCAGGAGCGCCGCGAGCGGGTTGCGCAGCTGGTGCGAGGCGTCGGCGACGAAGGCGCGCTGCTGCTCCAGCACGTCCTCGACGTTGTCCGCCATCTCGTTGAACGAGCGGGCGAGCCGTCTGAGTTCCGGCGGTCCGCCGGCTGCGGCGACCCGGGACTTCAATCGGCCGGTGGCGATGTCGTGGGTGGTGGCGTCCAGGACCCGCACGGGCCTGAGCACCCAGCCGGTCAGCCGCAGCGCCGCGCCGACGGCGAGGAGCATCGCCGCGCTCTCGCCGGCCGCTATCAGCAGCCAGCCGCGCAGCATCTGTGAGCGCATCTGTCCGGTGGGCGAGTCGGTGACCACGACCGCCACCACGTCCCCGTCCCGGATCACCGGCGAGGCGACGACCAGCCGGCTGCGCTGCCAGGGCCACACCTGCCGCGGGTCGTGACTGCGCCGGCTGAGCAGCGCCTCGTCGAACGCCTCGCGCACCTCGCCCTTGTGCGGTACGAACCAGTCGCCGGGTGCGTTGGCCATGGCTGAACCGTTGCGGTAGAAGACGCCCGCGCGGATGCCGTAGACGCCGTAGTAGCTCTGCAGTTCGCTGCGCAGCGCCTCCCAGCGCTCGTCCGTGCTGGTGCGCCGGGGTCCGCTGGGACCGTCGGTGACGAACTGGGCGAGCGCCGCGAAGCGTGCCGTGTCGTCGATCCGGTCGACGACGACCTTCTGCTGCTGGGCGGCGGCCACACTGAGGGCGAGCGGGACGCCCAGGGCGAGCAGGACGGCCGCCAGCAGGACGATGAGCAGCGGCAGGAGGCGTGCGCGCACCCGTCCCCGCTAGGCGGCCGGGGCGACGAGCCGGTAGCCCACGCCGCGTACGGTCTCGATCAGCGCGGGCATGCGCAGCTTGGCGCGCAGGGAGGCGACGTGCACCTCCAGGGTGCGTCCGGTGCCCTCCCAACTGGTGCGCCAGACCTCACTGATGATCTGTTCCCGCCGGAAGACCACGCCCGGGCGCTGGGCGAGCAGGGCGAGCAGATCGAACTCCTTGCGGGTCAGTTGGACGACCGAACCGTCCACGCTGACCTGCCGGGTGGGCAGTTCGATGCGGACGGAACCGAGGTGCAGGGCGCTGTCGCCGCCGCTCGCCGGGTCCTCGTGGACGGTGCGCCGGCTGACGGCGTGGATACGGGCGAGGAGCTCTCCGGTGTCGTACGGCTTGACCACGTAGTCATCGGCGCCCAGGTTGAGCCCGTGGATGCGGGAGCGGACGTCGGAGCGCGCGGTGACCATGATCACCGGGGTGCTGGTGCGCTTGCGGATCTTGCCGCAGACCTCGTAGCCGTCCTGGTCGGGCAGGCCGAGGTCGAGCAGTACGACGCCGAAACCGGCGCCCTCGGGGACGAGCGCCTGCAGGGCCTCCTCGCCGCTGCGCGCGTGGGTCACGTCGAAGCCGTGCCGGGCGAGGACGGCGGACAGGGCCGCGGCGACGTGGTTGTCGTCCTCGACGAGCAGCAGTCTCATCCCGGCCCCCTCCGGTTCAGCGGTCGTACGGTCTTGGTTCTCATCCGACTCGTAGCGCACACGCGCGCGTGCACCATGGAAGTGACGCCGATGGACAAGGACGGCGTCAAGAGGCTTCCGGTTGCCCGGCGCTTCCGTTATCCGGCCGATACGCGCGCGCGGGACAAGTGCTACGACACGTGTCCGATTGCTATCGGATCGTGATGCTCAGATCTCCCTCAGATGTGATGACGCAGGTCACAGCCGCTCACTACTGTCCTGCGAAACCGAGGAGGACGGAGCCCGAGAGCGATGACCAAAGTATCGGTGGCCAAGGAAGACGGGGCCGCTTCCGACGAACTGGTCGTCCTGAAGAGCGTCAACAAGCACTTCGGCGCGTTGCATGTGCTCCAGGACATCGACCTGACGATCGCCCGCGGCGAGGTCGTCGTGGTCATCGGGCCCTCCGGGTCCGGCAAGTCGACGCTGTGCCGCACCATCAACCGCCTGGAGACGATCGACGCAGGCACCATCACGATCGACGGCAAGCCGCTGCCCCAGGAGGGCAAGGAGCTGGCCCGGCTGCGGGCCGACGTCGGCATGGTCTTCCAGTCCTTCAACCTCTTCGCGCACAAGACCGTGCTCGAGAACGTGATGCTCGGTCAGCTCAAGGTCCGCAAGGCGGACAAGAAGCAGGCCGAGGAGAAGGCACGGTCGCTGCTGGACCGGGTCGGTGTGGGCACGCAGGCCGACAAGTACCCCGCGCAGCTGTCCGGCGGCCAGCAGCAGCGCGTCGCCATCGCGCGGGCCCTGGCGATGGGCCCGAAGGTCATGCTCTTCGACGAGCCGACCTCGGCGCTCGACCCCGAGATGATCAACGAGGTCCTCGAGGTCATGCAGCAGCTCGCCCGTGAGGGCATGACGATGGTCGTGGTCACCCACGAGATGGGCTTCGCACGCTCGGCCGCGAACCGGGTGGTCTTCATGGCCGACGGCCGAATCGTCGAACAGGCTGCGCCCGACCAGTTCTTCAGCAACCCGCGCAGCGACCGGGCCAAGGACTTCCTGTCCAAGATCCTGCACCACTGACGGTGCGGGCCCGGCTCCCGCACGCCCAGGGTCGCTTTTCCAACGGACCTCGTTCCTCACCATTCGAAGGATGTTCAGCATGAAGCTCCGCAAGGTCACCGCCGCGTCGGCCGTCGTACTCGCCCTCACCGTGGGCGCCACCGCCTGTGGCGGCAACAAGTCGGACAGCGGCTCGGACGGCGGCAAGAAGATCAAGATCGGTATCAAGTTCGACCAGCCCGGTCTCGGCCTGAAGCAGCCCGACGGTTCCTACTCGGGCTTCGACGTGGACGTGGCCACGTACGTCGCCAAGGAGCTCGGTTACAAGGCGAGCGACATCCAGTTCGTGGAGACCAAGAGCGCCGACCGCGAGAACGCGCTGGCTCGCGGTGACGTGAAGTTCATCGCCGCGACCTACTCGATCACCGACGAGCGCAAGGCCAAGGTCGACTTCGCCGGCCCGTACCTGCTGGCCCACCAGGACCTGCTGCTCAAGAAGAGCTCGAAGATCGTCCAGGCCAAGGACCTCAACGGCAAGAACCTGTGCTCCGTGACCGGTTCCACCTCGGCCCAGAACATCCAGAAGACGATCGCTCCGAAGGCCAACCTGAAGGAGTACAGCACCTACTCGGAGTGCATCGCGAGCCTCCAGAGCGGTGCCGTGGACGCGGTGACCACCGACGACTCGATCCTCGCGGGCTTCGCCGCGCAGGACAAGTACAAGGGCCAGTTCAAGCTCGCCGGCCTGAAGCTGAGCAACGAGAACTACGGCGTCGGCGTGAAGAAGGGCGACTCCGCGACCCTCGACAAGATCAACAAGGCGCTGGAGAAGATGGTCAGCGACGGCTCCTGGAAGGCCGCCGTGGCGAAGAACTTCGGCCCGGCGAACTACAAGAACGAGCCCGCGCCGAAGATCGGCCAGATCGTCAAGTAACGCGGAACTCCGCCGGCGCTCATTCCGGCGGGTGACGCAGGGTCCGAAGGCGCGCCGCCTCCGCTGTCCCGGCGGCGCGCCCTGCCCTCCACGTACGCCACACACCCGGAAGCGCGGGAGATCGTGTTCGACTTTCTTCAAGGTTACGACGTCCTAGGGGCGTTCTGGATGACGGTGAAGCTCACCGCCCTCTCCGCGGTCGGCTCCCTGGTCTGGGGCACCCTGCTGGCCGCGATGCGGGTCAGCCCGGTGCCGCTCATGCGCGGGTTCGGCACGTTCTACGTGAACATCGTCCGCAACATCCCGCTGACGATCATCATCCTGTTCACCTCGCTCGGTCTCGCCGACATCTTCCGGGTGACGCTGGGCGCTTCCGACTTCAAGGTCCAGGGCTTCCGCCTCGCCGTCCTCGGGCTCATCGCCTACACGGCCGCGTTCGTCTGCGAGGCGATCCGTTCCGGCATCAACACCGTGCCGCTGGGCCAGGCCGAGGCCGCCCGCGCGATCGGACTGAACTTCACTCAGACCCTGCGTCTGATCGTGCTGCCCCAGGCGTTCCGCTCGGTCATCGGCCCGCTGGCCAACGTTCTGATCGCCCTGACGAAGAACACCACCGTCGCGGCCGCCATCGGCGTCGCCGAGGCCGCGACCCTGATGAAGACCATGATCGAGAACGAGGCCCAGACGCTGGCCATCGGCGCCGTCTTCGCCCTCGGGTTCGTGATCCTCACCCTGCCCGTCGGACTGCTCCTGGGCTGGCTCGGCAACCGACTGGCGGTGAAACGATGAGTTCCGTCCTCTACGACACTCCCGGCCCGCGCGCCAAGCGGCGCAACGCGCTCCTCTCCGTCGTCTTCGTCGTCCTGCTGGCCGCGCTGGTCTGGTGGGTCTGGCGGACCATGGACGACAAGCAGCAGCTGAAGTGGGCGCTGTGGCAGCCGTTCACCACGTCCGAGGCCTGGACGACGTACCTCCTGCCCGGCCTCGTGAACACCCTGAAGGCAGCGGCGCTGGCCATGGTCATCGCCCTCCCGCTGGGCGCCGTCTTCGGTATAGCCCGCCTGTCGGACCACCGTTGGGTGCGCATCGTGGCGGGTGTGGTGGTCGAGTTCTTCCGGTCCATCCCGGTACTGCTGCTGATGCTGTTCGCCAACGAGTTCTACAACCGCTACACGCAGGTCACCAGCGACGACCGGCCCCTCTACGCGGTGGTCACCGGCCTGGTGCTCTACAACGCCTCGGTGCTCGCCGAGATCGTCCGGGCGGGCATCCTCTCCCTGCCCAAGGGGCAGACGGAGGCGGCGTACGCGATCGGTCTGCGCAAGGGGCAGACGATGAGCACCATCCTGCTCCCGCAGGCGGTCACCGCGATGCTGCCGGCCATCGTCAGCCAGCTCGTCGTCATCGTGAAGGACACGGCGCTCGGCGGTGTGATGATCGGGTACGGAGAGCTGCTCAGCGAGCGCGGCACGCTCGCGGCCAACTACGCCAACGTCATCGCCAGCTTCATCGTCGTCGCTGCCGTCTACATCGTGCTCAACTTCGCCCTGACGTCCTTCGCGAGCTGGCTGGAGCGGCGGCTGCGGCGCAGCAAGCGCAGCACGGGTGCGGTGCTCGGAGCGGAGGACATCGAGGAGATGAACCCGGCGGCGGTGAACGGCGGCTTCGGCGCCGGAACCTACGCCTGACGTCTCGACAGTCACCTGTACGGCTCCCAGGGGCAGTGGCATGATCGCCACTGCCCCTGGTCGCTTGACGCAAACTCTGCCAATGGGTTGCATACGTTGTGTGATCGTGCACCCCGCTCCACCTTCCTGTTCACTTGTCTCCGTCAGGGCATCGTCACGGGCAGGGGGCGCCACGCCGTGGACCCGGTGATCATCGTCGGAGCGGGGCCCGTCGGGCTCACCCTCGCCCTGGGGCTGGCCCGCCAGGAGGTGCCGTCCGTCGTCCTGGACGAGGGGCCGGGCAAGGACGAACCCCGCCCGGCACGCACGGTCGTCCTGCGCGAGGACACGGCCGCCCTCCTGGAGCGGCTGACCGGAGCGGCACTCGGTGAGCAGGGCGTGCGCTGGGCCGGATGGCGCTCCCTGCGGCGCAAGCAGGTGATGAGCGAGGTCACCTTCGACGAGGCGGGCCCCGCGGCCCCGCTGCACGTCGCCCAGCACGTGCTGACCACCGCCCTGCGCACGGCCATCGCCGACGAGCCGCTGGTGAAGGTGGTCGTGGACAGCCGCCTGGACGCGATCGAGCAGGAGCGTTCCGGTGTCATCGCACACACCCGTGGCGACAAGGGCACTTGGTGGCGCGGAAGTCACCTCGTCGGCTGCGACGGTCCCCGCTCGACCGTGCGCAAACTCCAGGACATCCGCTTCCCGGGCCGTACGGCGGTGGAGCGGCACGCGGTGGCCGCGCTGCGTGCGGAACTTCCCGGCCAGGGCCGGGCGTTGCTCCATCGGATGCCGCCGTGGCGGCAGTCCGGGCCCTCGGCCGGAGAGGTGACCGCCCGCCCCCTCCCGGACGGTGTGTGGCGCCTGGACTGGCTGCTGCCACCGGGCAAGGACCTGGTCACGCCCGAGGCCCTGCTGGCCCGGATCCGCGAGACCCTCACGGGGTGGACGGGCGCCTCCGCACCGGCGTACGAGCTGCTCGACACCGGTGTCCACACGGTGCACCACCGGCTGGCCCGCCGCTGGCGGGTCGGCCGGGTCTTCCTCGCCGGGGACGCGGCCCACCTGCTGGGCGCGCTCGGCACCCAGGGGCTGGACGAGGGGCTCAGGGACGCGGACAACCTCGCCTGGAAGCTGGGGCCTGCCTGGCACCACGGCTCGCACGAGGCGCTGCTGGACAGCTATCAGTCGGAGCGCCGTGCGGTCGTCGCGGCCCGGCTGCGCGCCGCCGACCAGGTGCTGCCGGTGCTGCGCGGGGGTGGCGGCCTGCGGCAGATCGTCCCGGGCGCCTCGCGGGGGCACGACGCGCTGCTCACGGACGGGCATCTGGGGCGCGGCCCGGTGGGAGCGCCGGGGGCGTACGCCGACTCGCCGCTCGCACCCCGGCATCTGGAGGCCGAGATCGCGGTCGACACCCCGCCGGGCACGCCGGTCACCGACGTACGGGTCACGGCGGAGGACGGTTCCTTCGTTCAACTGCGCGATCGGCTCGGCCGCGGTGCCCTGCTCGTCGTGCTGATCGCGCCGGGTACGGGCGTGTGGGACCGCAAGCACTGGGTGTCCGCCGGGGTGATGCCGCGGCTCGCGGCTGCCGTGACCGCGCTGCCGTGCCGGGCCGAGTTGCTGGTCGCCGAGAGCTACCCGGGTGCGCCGGCGCACAGCGTGCTGCTCGTGCGCCCGGACGGCCACCTGGTCACCGCGCTGAGCGGAGTCCGGCCGGCCGACCTGTACGCGGCGGCCGAGGCCACCATGGGCGGCGCGGTGAAGGAGGAGGCGCAGGCCGGCTCCGGCGCGCGCTGACCGTGGGTCCCGTCGCCCCGCGGTCCACATGGTGACAGTGAGTTGACCACGCTGCGGCCGCATGCTGTACTCCGGATCGTGACCGACACCTGTGTACGCCTGTGGCGGAGGGTCCACATGGACCTCGTCCGCTATGCGGGCTGCGTGTGTCGTCCGTCCTGCTGAACTTCGCATCCCCCTTCTCCGGGCGCCGTCGCGCGCCCGTTCGGCGAACCTTCTCCAGGCCTCAGGACGGTGTACGTGTCTGTCTCCTCTCCTTCCGCGTCCCCTGCTCCTTCCGCGTCCCCTGCCGCCGTGGGCTCGACGCCCACCCAGGCGGACCTCCTCGACTTCGTGCGGCGTACGGCCGCCGACGCCGAGCTGATCGCCTCCCTTCCGCTCGACCCCGAAGGCCGCACCTGGGTGCGGTTGAACGGGCCGGGCGGCAGCGAGGCCTGGCTGATCGGCTGGCCGCCCGGCACCGGCACCGGCTGGCACGACCACGCCGACTCGGTCGGCGCCTTCCTCACCGCCGCGGGCGAACTCACGGAGAACTCGCTCGCCGCGCGGCTGCCGAGCGACGGCTGGAAGACCCTGGAACTGACCGAGGACGTGGACCGCGAACGCCGGCTGCCCGCCGGTCAGGGCCGCGCGTTCGGCCGTCACCATGTGCACGAGGTGCTCAACGAGTCGCCCGACCGACACGCGATCTCCGTGCACGCCTATTACCCGCCCCTGCCACAGATCCGTCGCTACAGTCGCGCCGGCCAGGTGTTGCGCCTGGAGCAGGTCGAGCGCCCGGAGGACTGGCAATGAGCGCCACCACCCGTCGACCGCCGGTCGGCATCGACACGTTGCTCGAGCGGGTGCGCGCGGGCTACCGGCGCATCGAGGCACCGGAGGCGCACAAGGCGGCGCAGAGCGGTGAGGCCCTGCTGGTCGACATCCGGTACGCGGCCCTGCGCGAGCGCGACGGTCTGATCCCCGGCGCCCTGGTCGTGGAGCGCAACGAACTGGAATGGCGCCTCGATCCCCAGGGCAGCCACCGCCTCCCGGAGGCCACCGGGCACGATCTGCGGGTCGTGGTGATCTGCAACGAGGGCTACGCCTCCAGCCTCGCCGCCGCCTCGCTCCACCAACTGGGCCTGCACCGGGCGACTGACCTGGTGGGCGGCTTCCAGGCGTGGCGGGCGGCGGGACTGCCGGTGGAGCCGGTACGGCGATGACGGTACGGCGATGACGGTACGGCGATGACGGTACGGGGCGCTGCCGACGGTACGGGTGACGTACGGTCGGCAGCGCCCCGCTGCTCCCTCTTCCTTGACGCTATTCCTGTGCCGTGGCCACTGTCACCGCCCGCACCCGCAGCGCCGCACGCCCCGGGACGGCACCGGCCATCAGCGCGAGGAGGCCGGCCACCGCGACGACGCTGACGTAGAGCAGCGGAGTGACGCTGGGGGCCGCGCGGCCGGTCATGCCGAGGCTGAAAGCGGTGAGCACGGCGAGAGCGATTCCGCTGCCGAGTGAGGTGGCGAGGAGCAGCACGGACAGCGTCTCGGTGCGCAGCATGCGCAGCACCTGACGGCGGGTCGCGCCGGCAAGGCGCAACAGGGCGAACTCCCGGACACGTTCGGCGACCGACATGGCGAGGGTGTTGACGACGGCGATGGCGGTGAACGCCAGGACGAGTCCCATGGCCAGGTAGTTGACCTCGGCGTTCGTCTGCTGCTGCTCGGCCTGCAGGTTGTCGGCGGCGGCCGGCGAAAGAATCCTCAGCCCCGGGAACTCACGGAGCGTAGTCGCGAGTTGTGTCTGTGTACGGGCTGTGCCGACGAGGACCGAGGAGGCGAGCGGGTTGTCGACGTGGCGGACGATGAGGTCATGCGCGAAGGTGAGGTCGCCGAAGCCGAGACCCCGGGCATAGACGGCGGCGACGGTGAGCGTGGCGGGCGTGCCGTCACCGAGCGTGACTTTCAGGGTGCTCCCGAGCTTCAAGTGGTTGTGACTGGCAGCCAGTTGACTGACGGCGACCGTTCCGGGGGCGAGCCGGCCGAGCGAGCCGGCGGTGACCTTCGGGTCCCACGTGCGGGTCAGCCCGGCCGGGGTGACGCCCTGCGCGGGGTACTTGTCGAGGCCGACGCGGACGGTCGTGCGGATCACTTCGGTGACGGTGTCGTGCTGGGCGCGCAGCCGCTGTGCGGCCTCTGCGGGGACACCGGGGCCGGGGGCGGCGACCACCCAGTCCGCCCTGACACCGTCACGTGCCTGGGTGCGGGCGGCGTCGCCGAGGGTGGACTGGACGAACAGGACCGTGCAGGTCATACCGATGAGCAGGGTGAGAGGGGTGACGACGGAGGCCATGCGGGCGGCGTTGGCGCGCAGGTTGGCGGTGGCGAGCCTGCCGCCGTGACCGGTGAGCCGGAGCGGTCCGGCGAGGAGCAGCGCGGCCGTCCTGACCAGAAGGGGACCGAGGAGGGCGACGGAGGTGGACAGGATGATGACGGCGAGGAAGGTGACAGGGGTCGAGGCGGCCTCGGTGCGCAGGACACTGAGGACGGCGACGAGGACGCCTCCTCCGGCGAGCAGCAGCAGCCCGGCCGCGATCCGGCCCCAGGCGGGGCGGGCGCGCTCGGTCCTGGCCTCGGCGAGGGCCTCGGCGGGGCGGATCCTCGCGACCCTTCGGGAGGCGATCCGGGCAGCGGCCCAGGCTCCGAACAGGGTGGCGGCGAGGGCGGCGAGCGGTGGGAAGGCGCTGACGGTGCGCTCCAGCGTGGCGGGTACGGCGCCCAGGGCGACGAACCGGGAGTACAGCCAGCCGCCCAGCGGCAGCCCGAGCAGTGCGCCGGCCGTGCCCGCCGCCGCGCCGACGATCAGTGCCTCCCGGCCGAGCAGCGTGCGGATCTGTCCGGGCGTGGCGGCGATGGCGCGGAGCAGAGCGAGTTCGCGGTGGCGCTGCTGGACGGTGAGCGCGAAGGTGCCGACGACCACGAGTACGGCCACCAGCAGCGAGGTGCCTCCCATGGCAGCCCCCATGCTGACCAGCCGGACGCGGGCGGCGGCCGCGTCCAGGAACTCGACGGGTCCGCGGGCGTCTCCGGTGCCGACCTGGGCGGTGGTGCCGTGCAGCGCCCGGACCACCTCCTGCCGCACTCGCTCGGGGTCGGCGCCCTTGGCCGGCAGCACACCGAACGCGGTGACCTGCCCCGGGTGCGCGGCCAGCCGGCGGGCCTCTGCGGCGGAGAAGAACAGGGACGTCTGGTGGCGTACGGCGGTGGCCGGGGCGGCGATACCGGTGATCCGGTACCGGCGCGGGGCCTGCGTGGACTGCACGGTGAGACGGTCACCGGGGCGCAGGTGCGCCCGCGCGGCAAGGTAGTCGTCGACGACCAGGTCCCCGTCGGAGGTGGGCGGGCTGCCCGCGGTCAGCCGGTACGGCGTCAGCGCGGCCGATTCCCAGGCGTGTCCGTAGGCGGTACGGCCCCCCGTTCCGGCCGGGGTCGACGGCTCGGCGAGGAAGGTGAGTTCGGGCACTACCCGGGCCGTACCGGGGAGGTCGGTGATTCTGCTGCCCAGGCGGGCGGGGAGCCAGGCGCGCTCGGCGATGGGCTTCGCCTTGTGCTTGACCTTGGTCTTGCCGTGCTTGTGCTTGACGGTGGTCTGGTGGACGTACTGGTCGCCGGAGACCACCACGGGAGTGGCGGCGTAGCGCTCGGTGGGGATGGTGCCGCGCAGGCCGGTGTCGAGCAGCGTGCCGCAGGCGGTGATCAGGGCGGCAGCACACATCAGGGCGAGGAAGGCGCCGAGAAAGCCGGCCTTTCGGGCGCGGACTGTCCGGAGGGCGTAACGCAGCATCATCGGGGCGGGCTCTCTTCTGTTGCGCGTATGGGGTGTGTCGTACGCGGTCGGCCTCGGCTGGTGCGTGCCGTGGTCCGGAGCGTGCGTACAGAATCGCCCGCGCGGAGGTGGGAGAGCACTGCGGTGGTCCGGCGTCTTCGCCGGGGGTTAACCCCACTGCATGGCGTGCCCATGACATGCTGCCCCGGCCGGTGAGCCTGCGTGGCACACCGGTGGACTTCCGGCCGGTCCCGCCCCGCCCGGCCGGTCCCGCCCCGCCCGGCGGGTCGCTCGGCCGTCAGAAGTCCCCGTCGCCGAGGAAGTCCGCGTCCTCGCCCTCTTCCTCCAGTGCCTGACGGACGACTCGGAGGGCCATGCCCTCCGGGTAGCCCTTGCGGGCGAGCATGCCGGCGAGGCGGCGGAGCCGCTTGTCACGGTCGAGGCCGCGGGTGGCGCGCAGTTTGCGGGCGACGAGGTCGCGCGCGGTCGCCTCCTCCTGCTCGGAGTCGAGCTGGGCGACGGCCTCGTCGATCAGCGTCGAGTCGACCCCCTTGGTGCGCAGCTCCTGGGCGAGTGCGCGCCGGGCGAGCCCCCGGCCATGGTGCCGGGACTCCACCCAGGCGTCCGCGAACGCGCCGTCGTCGATGAGGCCGACCTCTTCGAACCGCGACAGCACCTCCTCGGCCACGTCCTCGGGGATCTCCCGTTTGCGCAGGGCGTCCGCGAGCTGCTTGCGGGTGCGCGGGGTCCCGGTGAGCAGGCGCAGGCAGATCGCCCGGGCCCGCTCAGCCGGGTCCCCTGAAGACTCCCCCCGCTCGGCC
This sequence comes from Streptomyces sp. NPDC052301, assembly GCF_044593395.1. Taxonomy (NCBI): domain Bacteria; kingdom Bacillati; phylum Actinomycetota; class Actinomycetes; order Kitasatosporales; family Streptomycetaceae; genus Streptomyces; species Streptomyces sp. NPDC052301. The sequence goes on from NZ_JBIUBE010000010.1 coordinate 256,879, forward strand.
CTCGACGAGGAAGGGGCGCCTTCGTCCTCACCGGGCGCGTCCCCGAAGCCGCGCCTCCGCCGACCGCCGCGTCGCCGCCCGCCTCGCGGACCGGCGTGGTCCCCGGAGCCACGGCCGGGCGAACCGCCCCCGTACGGCTCGTCGTCCGCGCCGTTCGGGTGGATGCCGTCGCCCTCCCGGGCACCGGCCGAGCGGTGCGCGCCGTACTCGTCACTCCCGTACCCGCCGTCACCGTCCTTGGCGGAGCCCCCGTGGTCCCCGGTGCCCCTCCCCCGTGGGGCACCGGGGGTGGCGTACTCGTACTCGGCCCAGTCGGTTCGTCGTGTCACGGGTCAGCTCTTGGCTGCGGCGGCCTTGGGCTTGGTGGCCTTGGCGGCTGCCGTGGCGGGCGCCGTCTTGGCGGAGTCCTCGGCCGCGGTGGTGACCGCCGCGTCCGTGCCCGGCTCGGCGGCGGGCTCCTCCGGCCGGACACCGACGCCCAGCTTCTCCTTGATCTTCTTCTCGATCTCGTTGGCCAGGTCGGGGTTGTCCTTGAGGAAGTTGCGCGCGTTCTCCTTGCCCTGGCCGAGCTGGTCGCCCTCGTACGTGTACCAGGCGCCGGCCTTGCGGACGAAGCCGTGCTCCACGCCCATGTCGATCAGGCCGCCCTCGCGGCTGATGCCCTGGCCGTAGAGAATGTCGAACTCGGCCTGCTTGAAGGGCGGCGCGACCTTGTTCTTGACGACCTTGCAGCGGGTGCGGTTGCCGACCGCCTCGGTGCCGTCCTTCAGGGTCTCGATGCGGCGGATGTCGATACGCACCGATGCGTAGAACTTCAGCGCCCGGCCACCGGTCGTGGTCTCCGGAGAGCCGAACATCACGCCGATCTTCTCGCGGAGCTGGTTGATGAAGATCGCGGTCGTCTTGGACTGGTTGAGCGCACTGGTGATCTTCCGCAGTGCCTGGCTCATCAGGCGGGCCTGGAGACCGACGTGACTGTCGCCCATTTCGCCCTCGATCTCCGCGCGCGGGACGAGGGCGGCGACTGAGTCGATGACGATGAGGTCGAGGGCTCCGGAGCGGACCAGCATGTCCACGATCTCCAGGGCCTGCTCGCCGTTGTCCGGCTGGGAGAGGATCAGGTTGTCGATGTCGACGCCGAGCTTCTTCGCGTACTCGGGGTCGAGAGCGTGCTCCGCGTCCACGAACGCGACCTGGCCACCGGCCTTCTGGGCGTTGGCCACGGCGTGCAGGGTCAGGGTCGTCTTACCGGAGGACTCCGGTCCGTAGATCTCGACGACACGGCCGCGCGGGAGGCCACCGACACCGAGGGCGACGTCGAGCGCGGTCGACCCGGTCGAGATGACCTCGATGGGCTCCTTCGACCGCTCGCCCATGCGCATGACCGCGCCCTTGCCGAATTGCCGTTCAATCTGTGCGAGCGCGGCGTCGAGCGCCTTCTCGCGGTCGGTTCCTGCCATGGGTTCCACCCGGTTTGCTTGAGTCGATCGCTTCACGTCAAAGACGCTAACGCCTGCCACTGACAATGCGCCCCGACGCAGGCCCAGCCTGTGGATAACCGAGGTACTTCTCCCCGCAAATCGGGACGAAGTCTCTTGTCGAAAGCCTCGCCTGAGCCTCAATGAGAATGGATGTTCGATTTTGGTGTCAAGCGCGCCACGTCAGCGCCCCGAGGCGATGCGCGGAAGCGAGGCCACCCGCCGGGACCGGTGGCCGAGTGCCCTGCTCCCGGCGGCGTAGCGCGGCTGCCTTCGGCCGGACGACGACCTCACGGCCCGCTCCCGGGAGCCTTGGGCCATGAAGATTCCGCGCGCCACCGACCGTCTCTGTCATGCGACGGGGCTTTTCCTCGCCCTGTCAGGACTTGCGCACCTGGTGGTGTTCGCGGTCGACGGCGGCCCATGGGACGGCCCCGTCTCCTGGCGCAAGCCCGCCACCTTCGGGCTCTCCTTCGGGCTGACGCTGATGGCGATCACCTGGGTGACGTCGTATCTGCGGGTCGGCGCGCGGCTGCGCTCGGTCCTGCTGCTGGTCTTCGCCGCCGACTGCGTGACGGAGGTGGGCGGCATCACCCTTCAGGCATGGCGCCGGGTGCCCTCGCACCTGAACATGGAGACACCCTTCGACACAGCGGTGTCCATGACCCTCGCGGTGGGCGGCGGCATCCTGGTCGCCCTGCTCACCGTCTTCGCCGTAGCGTCTTTCCGGCACCGCCCGACGGGCCCGGCAGGCATGCCCCTCGCCGTCCGCTCCGGCTTCGCGATCCTGCTGGTGGCGCTGGCCTCGGGTGCGGCGATGATCGCGCGCGGTGTCGTGCTGACCCGGACCGGCCACCAGGAGGCGGCCTATCACTCGACAGCCCCGCTCAAGCCGCTGCACGGCGTGAGCCTGCACGCGGTCCTCGTCCTGCCCCTGCTGGCCCGGCTGCTGTCCCGCTCCGCCTGGAGCGAGCCGGTACGCGTGCGGATCGTCACCACGGCGGTGGGCTGTTACGCGGCGGCCGTCGCCGGAGCGGGGGTGTGGGCGGTGCTCATCTTCTGAGCGCCTGACGACGCCCGGGGACCGGGGCGCGACCGAACCGGCCTACGACGACTCCTCCAGGCCGGGCCCGGGCCGCCCGTCCCACAGCCGCCGCACGCGCGCGATCAGCCCCGGACCCCCTGGCCCGCGGCGGTGCCCGTGCACCCGCGGGTCGTCCGTGACGGCGTACCGCTTCACGTAGGCCCCGAGGAACGCCTGCAGGGTGGCCACGGCGGGGATGGCGATCAGCGCGCCGACGGCGCCCAGCAGCGCGGTGCCGGCTATGACCGAGCCGAAGGCGACCGCCGGATGGATGTCGACCGTCTTGGCGGTCAGCTTGGGCTGCAGCATGTAGTTCTCGAACTGCTGGTAGACCACGACGAAGACCAGCACCCACACCGCGTACCAGGGATCCACGGTGAACGCGATCAACATGGGCAGGGCGCCCGCGAGGTACGTCCCGATGGTGGGGATGAACTGCGAGACCAGGCCCACCCAGACGCCGAGCACGGGCGCGTACGGCACGCCGAGGGCCTGGAGAAGGATGTAGTGCGCGATGCCGGAGATGAGCGCCATGAGGCCGCGCGAGTAGAGGTAGCCGCCCGTCTTGTCGACGGCGATCTCCCAGGCGCGCAGCACCTCGGCCTGGCGGGCCGGCGGCAGGACGGAGCACAGGGCGCGGCGCAGCCGGGGACCGTCGGCGGCGAAGTAGAACGAGAACAGCCCGACCGTCAGCAGCTGGAACAGCCCGCCGAGCACCTGGGCGGACACGTCGAGGACACCGGCCGCGCTGTTCTGCGCGTACTTGCGCAGCCAGTCGGAGTGGAGCAGGCCCTCCTGGACGTCCACTCTTCTGAGCTGCGTGTGGAACGTCTCGTTGATCCAGTGGATGAGCGAGTCGAGGTACTCCGGGAATCCCTCGACCATCTTGATGATCTGTCCGGCCAGCATGGAGCCGAGCAGGGTGACGAACCCGGCGACGACGATCGTCAGCCCGAGGAAGACCAGGAAGGTGGCGAGCCCTCTGCGCATGCCGCGGGCGGCCATCCGACTCACCGCGGGCTCGATCGCAAGGGCCAGGAAGAACGCGATCAATATGTTGATCAACAGCCCGGTCAGCTGGTGGAAGGCCCAGCTGCCCAGCTGGAACGTGGCGATCAGTGCGAGCGCGAGCACCATGGCGCGCGGCAGCCAGCGCGGCATGCGGGCGGCCGGAGCGGCGGTACCGGGGGCCGGAGGCCGGTCGGGCGGTGCCGTACCGGTCGGTGTCGTGTGCCGGGTGGGCGACTCGTTGTCCTCGTCAGTGCGTGCCACGGGCCCAGTGTCACCCACGTCGCCGACAACCGGCGCCCACCTGCGGTTTTCGTGACAGATCAGTGGCGTAGCGTGCAGCTCTTCCCGGACGATCAGAACATTTCGGTCACGCTGGGGCCCGCGTCAGCGCCTCTCGCCCGGCACGTTCATGACCGTGCAGACGACGCGCCAGACGTCCTTCGCTTCCCAGCCGGCGTCCAGCGCCTCCTTCACCGTGCGTCCGCCCAGCTCCGACATGACGTGATCACGCGCGAAGGTGTCGGCGTACCCCGGACCGAAGTGTTCCGCCATCCGCTGCCAGAAGACCGTCAACCGCATGACTCCAGTATCCCGCCCCTGAGGGTGGGCCCCGCCCGGGAGGGCCTTGGGAGAACGCTTTCCGCCCTACGGTCTGACGCATGTCCGAAACCGGAGCTTCCCCACTCCCTGCCACGCCCCCCGCGCGCTCCCCCCTGTTCCGCGCCGAACAGTTCGTGTGGCTCACCGCGCGCGTGCTCGAGCAGCGCCTCTTCGCGTACCACTTCCTGAACGGCACCGCGGACGCGGTGGAGACGGCACTGGACGCCTATCGCAACGAGGACGGCGGCTACGGGCACGCACTGGAGCCCGATCTACGCGGACCCGTCAGCCAGCCCCTGCACACCGCGCACGCCCTGCGGGTCCTGGACGCCGTCGGGCGCTGCGGCGGGCAGCGGGCGGAGCGCGTGTGCCGCTATCTGACCTCCGTCTCGACCGCCGACGGTGCCCTGCCGGCGATCCACCCCGGCCAGCGCGGCTATCCGACGGCGCCCTTCGTCCCGGTCGTCGACGACCCACCCAGCGAGCTGCTCGGCACCGGTCCGGTGGTCGGGCTGCTGCACCGCAACGAGGTGTGGCACGCCTGGCTGTTCCGGGCCACGGACTTCTGCTGGCAGGCGGTGGAGACCCTGGACAAGTCCCATCCCTACGAGGTGGAGGCCGCCGTGGCCTTCCTCGACTCCGTTCCCGACCGCCCGCGCGCGGAAGCCGCCGCCGACCGGCTGGGCCGCCTGGTGCGAGACCAGCGGCTCGCGGCGCTGGACCCGGACCGGCTCGAGGCGTATCCGGTCGCATCCGGCTACGCCCCGGGCGAGCACCACTTCCCGCACGACTTCGCCAGGACTCCGGACTCGCTCGCGCGCGCGTGGTTCACCGACGACGAGATGGCGCGCTCCCTGGACCGGCTGGCCGCCGAGCAGCAGGAGGACGGCGGCTGGCCGGTCCGCTGGCGCCACTGGGCACCGGCGCCCGCGCTGGAGGCACGCTCCATGGTCACGATCGAGGCGCTGCGCACGCTGCGGGCCCACGGCCGTTTCGTGGGCTGAGCCTGCTCCGGCCGCTCCCCCGGCAGATCCGCGTTCACCCGCCGAAAGCCCGTACGCCCGCCGTCACCACCACCGCGGCGGTGACCACCAGCAGGAACGGCGCACGCAGCACGAGAGCGGCGGCGGCCGCGCCGAGCCCGGCGGCCCGGGCGTCCAGCACGAGCGCGTGCCCGTCGGCAAACGTCTGCTGCGCGGTGAGCGCGGCGAGGAGGGCGACCGGCAGCAGGGCGGCGAGCCGCCGCACGACCGGCCGCTCCAGCGCGCCGGCCGGCACCAGCAGCCCGGCGAGCTTGACGGCGTAGCAACCCAGGACGGTCACGGCGATCGCGATCCAGGTGTTCACCGGTCCTCCTCCGATCCTTCCGGTACGCCCGACGCGGCGGGTCCTGCCTGTACGCCCGATACGGCGGCCCTCTCGACCCCACCCGGTGTGCCCCCTCGTGCGCGCCCCCTGCGCCGGCCCTCGACACAGAGCGCCACCGGTGCCGCCAGCGCCGCCGCCAGGACCGGCACGCCGGCCGGCAGGACCGGGAGCAGGCCGAGACCCAGCAGCACCGCGAGGCCCGCTGCCGTGCGCTCGGTGGACGTCTTCAGCATCGGCGCGAGCAGGGCCAGGAACACGGCAGGGCCGGCTGCGTCCAGACCCCACGCGCGCGTGTCGCCGATGGCCTTGGCGCCCAGCACGCCGAGCAGCGTGGTGAGGTTCCACAGCACGTACAGGGAGAGCCCGGTGACGGTGAACCCGATGCGCGCGGCGCGCCGGGTCGGCTGTGCCAGGGTGACCGCCGTGGTCTCGTCGATCACCCACTGGGCGGCGAACGGCCGCACCGCGCGCGGAAGGGCGAGCACCTGCGACAGGCGCAGCCCGTAGAAGGCGTTGCGCACACCCAGGAAGAAGGCGCCGGCGGCGGCCGTGAACGGGCCGCCCCCGGCGGCGAGCGCTCCGACCAGGGCGAACTGGGAGGCGCCGGTGAACACCAGGAGGCTGAGCGCGCAGCTCTGGAGCAGCCCGAGTCCGCTGCCGGCCGAGGTCACCCCGAAGGCGAATCCGGACAGGCCCACGGCGACGCCGACCCCGAGGGCGTCCCGCACCACCGCCTTGTCCGGCTTGTCCGTGTTCTGTGCACCGTCGGCGGTCATGTCGGCGCGTGCTGTCTGCTGTGCCACGCCCCGGACGCTACGGGTGGCCGTCAGCCCGCGTCTTGTACGTTCTTGCGCTCACGCTGGTAGGCGCCCGGGGGCACGCCGACGATCCGGGCGAAGTGCCGGGTGAGGTGGGGCTGGTCGGTGAAGCCGACGGCGACGGCTGTGTCGGCCGGTGTCGTCCCCGCGTCCAGCAGCAGCCGTGCGCGGCGCACGCGGGCGTCGGTCAGCCAGGTGTGCGGCGGCATGCCGTGGACGTCACGGAACGCCCGAAGCAGCGCGAAAGGGCTGGTCCCCAGGTCGGTGGCGAGCTGTTCGAGCGTCGGCGGCGCGGCCATCCGCTCCTCCAGCACGGCACGCGCGCGGTCGGCGACGCGGGCCCCGGCCGGCCGTGTCCGCCGCTGCGGCAGCGGTCCGCCGTTGAGGCGCAGCAGCCGGGTCACGACGACCCGCAGCAGGGTGTCGGCGGCGAGCGCGTTGCCCTCGTCGGCGGCGCGGAGCACCTGGTGGACCAGGCGGACGGTGTAGGGGTCGTCGAGGACGGGGCTGACGAAGCCCGGGGTGCCCCGGATGGTGGTCGTCTCGGCGGCGATCGCGGCGACCAGCTCGGGCGAGGGGTAGACCGCGCCGTACAGCCAGCCCTCGGGGACGCCGGCCCGGCCGGTGTGCGGGGTGTCCGGGTTGACCAGTGCGAGGGCTCCCGCGCCCACGGACACGTCGGAGCCGCGGTGCTGGAAGATCTCGACGCCGTCGGCGACGGCCGCGATCACGAAGTGCTCGTGGGTGTGCCGCACGAAGGTCTTGTGTATGTACCGGGCCCGCAGCAGATCGACCCCGGGCAGCTCCTCGTACCGCCAGTGCCGCGCCCGCTCCGCCGGCCGCCGGCCCCGGTCCTCGCCCCGCCGGTCCTCGCCGGGCCGGCCCTCACCCGACCGGTCCCCGCGCCGTCCCGCTGTACCCGCCATGCCCCCATTCTCCGCCCCACCATCCGGAACCCTTTCCGCCCCACCGCCCGGAACCAGCCGCCGCTCCCGCCCTGCGGCACGACGTCTGCGCAGGTCAGCCCGATTGTCAGTGGCCGGGTGCAGGATGGACGCATGGTCAGCTCCGCACATCGAGCCCTCGACGGCTTCTCCCCCGCGACCCGCGGCTGGTTCACGGGGGCCTTCTCCGCGCCCACCGCGGCCCAGGCCGGCGCGTGGCAGGCCATCGGGGAGGGCTCGGACGTGCTGGTGGTCGCGCCGACCGGCTCCGGCAAGACGCTGGCCGCGTTCCTCGCCGCCCTGGACCAGCTGGCCTCGACCCCGCCGCCGGCCGACCCGAAGAAGCGCTGCCGGGTGCTCTACGTGTCACCGCTGAAGGCCCTCGCCGTGGACGTCGAGCGGAATCTGCGCAGCCCGCTGACCGGCATCCGCCAGGAGTCCGTGCGCCTGGGACTGCCCGAGCCCGAGGTCAAGGTCGGCATCCGCTCCGGCGACACCCCGGCCGCCGAGCGTCGCGCGCTGTCCACGCGCCCGCCGGACATCCTGATCACCACGCCCGAGTCGCTGTTCCTGATGCTGACCTCGGCCACGCGGGACGCGCTGACGGGCGTGGAGACAGTGATCCTGGACGAGGTGCACGCGGTCGCGGGCACCAAGCGCGGTGCGCATCTCGCGCTCTCCCTCGAGCGACTGGACGAGTTGCTGCCGGCACCGGCCCGCCGGATCGGCCTGTCGGCGACCGTCCGCCCGGTGGACGAGATCGCCCGGTATCTGTCCCCGCGCAGGAAGGTGGAGATCGTCCAGCCGGAGTCCGGCAAGGAGTTCGACCTCTCCGTGGTGGTTCCCGTCGAGGACATGGGCGAGCTGGGCGGCTCACCCGCGACCGACGCCGGCGAGGGCGCCGAGCGGCCGTCCATCTGGCCGCACGTGGAGGAGCGGATCGCCGACCTCGTCCAGGCCCACCGCTCCACGATCGTGTTCGCCAATTCCCGTCGGCTGGCGGAGCGCCTGTGCAACCGGCTCAACGAGATCGCCTACGAGCGCGCGACCGGCGAGACCCTGGACGAGCACCACGGCCCCGCCGAGCTGATGGGCGGCTCGGGCGCGGCCCAGGGCGCACCGCCGGTGATCGCCCGCGCGCACCACGGCTCGGTCTCCAAGGAGCAGCGCGCCCTGGTCGAGGAGGACCTGAAGGCCGGGCGCCTGCCCGCGGTGGTCGCCACCTCCAGTCTCGAACTCGGCATCGACATGGGCGCCGTCGATCTCGTCGTCCAGGTCGAGTCCCCGCCGTCGGTCGCCTCCGGGCTCCAGCGCGTCGGCCGCGCGGGCCACCAGGTCGGCGCCGTCTCCACCGGTGTCGTCTTCCCCAAGTACCGCGGTGACCTGGTCCAGGCGGCCGTGGTCACCGAGCGGATGCGCTCGGGCTCGATCGAGTCCCTGAAGGTGCCCGCGAATCCGCTGGACGTGCTCGCCCAGCAGTTGGTCGCCATGACGGCACTGGACACCTGGCAGTTCGACGACCTGCTCACCGTGGTCCGCCGCGCGGCCCCGTTCGCCTCCCTGCCCGAGTCGGCGTTCACGGCGGTGCTCGACATGCTCGCCGGCCGCTACCCGTCCGACGCGTTCGCGGAGCTGCGCCCGCGCGTGGTGTGGGACCGCGTGGCCGGCACCGTCACCGGCCGGCCGGGAGCCCAGCGGCTCGCCGTCACCTCCGGCGGCACGATCCCCGACCGCGGTCTGTTCGGGGTGTTCCTCGCCGGATCCGACCCCAAGAAGGGCGGCGGCAGGGTCGGCGAGCTGGACGAGGAGATGGTGTACGAGTCCCGGGTGGGGGACGTCTTCACGCTGGGCACGAGTTCCTGGCGCATCGAGGACATCACCCGCGACCGCGTCCTGGTCTCCCCCGCGCCGGGCGTGCCGGGCCGGCTGCCGTTCTGGAAGGGCGACCAGCTGGGCCGCCCGCTCGAGCTGGGCCGCGCGGTGGGCGCGTTCCTGCGCGAGGTCGGCTCCCTGCCCAAGGAGGAAGCCCGGCCGCGCCTGCTGGCGGCGGGCCTGGACGCCTGGGCCGTGGACAACGTGCTGTCGTACCTGGCCGAGCAGCGTGAGGCCTGCGGCCATGTCCCGGACGACCGCACGATCGTCGTGGAGCGCTTCCGCGACGAGCTGGGTGACTGGCGGGTCGTCGTCCACTCCCCCTTCGGCGCCCAGGTCCACGCCCCCTGGGCGCTCGCGCTCGGCGCCCGTCTCTCCGAGCGGTACGGCATGGACGCGCAGGTCATGCACGCCGACGACGGCATCGTGCTGCGCCTGCCCGATGCCGACCTGATGGGCCTGGACCTGCTCGACCAGGAGCCGGTGAAGGCCGGCGCGGAGTACGACAGCGAGCAGGCGCCGGTCGGCGCGGCGGACGTCGCCTTCGACAAGGGCGAGGTCGACCAGATCGTCACCGACCAGGTCGGCGGCTCGGCGCTGTTCGCCTCCCGGTTCCGCGAGTGCGCCGCCCGCGCGCTGCTGCTGCCGCGCCGCAACCCCGGCAAGCGCACCCCGCTGTGGCAGCAGCGCCAGCGCGCTGCCCAACTGCTGCAGGTGGCGAGCGAGTTCGGCTCCTTCCCGATCGTCCTGGAGGCGGTCCGCGAATGCCTCCAGGACGTCTTCGACGTCCCCGGGCTCGTGGAGCTGATGGGCGACATCGAGTCCCGCAAGGTGCGTCTGGTCGAGGTCACCACTCCGGAGCCGTCCCCGTTCGCCCGCTCCCTGCTCTTCGGGTACGTCGCCCAGTTCCTGTACGAGGGGGACTCCCCGCTCGCCGAGCGCCGGGCCGCCGCTCTCTCCCTGGACTCCCGGCTGCTGGCCGAGCTGCTGGGCCAGGCGGAGCTGCGCGAGCTGCTCGACGCGGAGGTCCTCACCGAGCTGGAGCGGGAGCTCCAGTGGCTCACCGAGGACCGCCGTGTCAAGGACGTGGAGGGCGTGGCCGACGTGCTCCGCCTGCTCGGCCCGCTGACCGACGCCGAGCTGGTCGCGCGGGGTGCGGACCCACAGTGGGCGCGGGAGCTGGCCGGCGCCCGCCGGGCCATCAAGGTGCGCATCGCGGGCGCCGACCACTGGGCGGCGGTCGAGGACGCGGGCCGGCTGCGCGACGCGCTCGGCACCGCGCTGCCCGTCGGTGTCCCCGAGGCGTTCACGGAGCCCGTCAAGGATCCGCTGGGCGACCTCCTGGCGCGGTACGCCCGCACGCACGGCCCGTTCACGTCGGCCACGGCGGCGGCCCGCTTCGGTCTGGGCGTCGCGGTCACCGAGGGCGCCCTCCAGCGTCTCGCCGCGGGCGGGCGCGTCGTCCAGGGCGAGTTCCACCCGGCGGGCATCGGCCAGGAGTGGTGCGACGCGGCCGTACTGCGTCGTCTGCGCCGCCGTTCCCTGGCCGCGCTGCGGCACGAGCTGGAGCCCGTACCGCCCGCCGCCCTCGCCCAGTTCCTGCCGCAGTGGCAGCACATCGGCAAGGGACACGGGCTGCGCGGCATCGACGGACTGGTGCGCGCCGTCGAACAGTTGCAGGGCGCCTCCGTGCCCGCTTCCGCGCTGGAGAAGCTGGTCCTGCCCTCGCGCGTCGCGCACTACACGCCGTCGATGCTCGACGAGCTGACCGCGGCGGGCGAGGTGGTGTGGGCCGGGGCCGGCGCCCTGCCCGGCAAGGACGGCTGGGTCTCCCTGTATCTGGCGGACGCGGCCCCGGTGCTCCTCCCACCGCCGCATCCGCTGGAGCTGACCGCGCTCCACCAGTCCGTGCTGGACGCTCTCTCCGGCGGCTACGGCCTGTTCTTCCGCCAGATCGCCGACCAGGTGCGCGCCACCACCCACCCCGACGTCACCGACCCCCAGCTGGCCGACGCGCTCTGGGACCTGGCCTGGTCGGGGCGGCTCACCAACGACACCCTGGCGCCGATGCGTTCCCTGCTGGGCTCGGGCCGTACGGCCGGCTCGACCGCCCACCGTGCCAAGCGCACCGTCCCGCGCGGACGCTACGGCTCCCTGACGGCCGCCGCGCGCACGGCCTCCCGCACCGGGCCGCCCACCGTCGCCGGTCGCTGGTCCCTGCTGCCCGCGGCCGAGCCGGACGCCACCGTGCGCGCCCACGCGCTGGCCCGCACCCTGCTCGACCGGCACGGCGTGGTCACCCGGGGCGCGGTCGCCGCGGAGGGCGTCGAGGGCGGTTTCTCGGCGGTCTACCGCGTGCTGTCCGTCTTCGAGGAGAGCGGGCAGGCCAGACGCGGTTACGTCGTCGAGGGCCTGGGCGCGGCCCAGTTCGCCATGGACGGCGCGGTGGACCGGCTCCGCGCGGTGTCCAACGCCCGGGACCGGAGCGAGGGCCTGCCCGCCCCGGCTGCCGGGAGCGGCTTCGCGGAGCCGGGGTGGCCGAACGGTTTCGCCGCCCCGGGCGCCCCAGGCGGCTTCACCGACGGCGCCCGGCACGGCCACGCACCCTCCGACGCCTTCGACGGAGCCGACGGCGGCTTCGCCCACCCCGGTCTCGACGGCGACTTCACCTGGCCTCCGACGGACCCCTCTCCGGCTCCGGGCGAATACGTCTCCCCCCGCGACCTCGCCGACCCCTTCGCCTCCCCCGGCTACGGCGGCCCCCGAGGAGGCGGCACCACCGGTTACGGCTCGGCCGCGACCCGGCGCCACGGCAACGGCCGTGACGGCGGTCCGCAGCCCGATCCCCGTGCCGTGGTCCTCGCCGCGGCCGACCCCGCCAACGCCTACGGCGCCGCCCTCCCGTGGCCGGAGCCACCGGCCGGTGCCGGACACAAACCGGGCCGCAAGGCCGGCTCGCTGATCGTGCTGGTGGACGGCGAGCTGACGGTCTACATGGAGCGCGGCGGCAAGACGCTGCTGGCCTGGCCCGCCGCCCCGGACACCGCGGCCCCGGACGATCCCCGCCTCCGTACGGCCGCCGAGGCCCTGGCCGCGGCGGCCCGCGCGGGCTCGCTCGGCACGGTCACGGTCGAAAAGATCAACGGCGCCCAGGCCCTGACCTCACCCGTCGGCACCCTGCTGGAAGCGGCGGGTTTCGTGGCGACCCCACGCGGCCTCCGCCTGAGAGCCTGAGGAGCCCCGTCCATCCACCACCACGACACCACCGAACCTCCGCCTCCCCCCGTCGTGGCACCCTTGACGCATGCCCGAAGGTGACACGGTCTGGCAGGCCGCGCGGCGGCTGCACGAGGCCCTCGCGGGCAAGGTGCTGACACGCAGCGACTTCAGGGTGCCGAAGTACGCGACGGTCGACCTCACCGGCCGTACCGTGCTCAACACGATCCCGCGCGGCAAACACCTGCTCACCCGGTTCGAGGGCGGCCTCACCCTGCACACCCACCTGCGCATGGAGGGGGCCTGGAAGGTGTTCGGTGCGGGCGAGCGCTGGCGGGGCGGGCCGGCGCACCAGATCCGGGTGGTGCTCGGCACCACCGACCGCACCGCCGTCGGCTATCGCCTCCAGGTCCTGGAGCTGCTGCGCACGACCGACGAGGAGCGGGTCGTCGGCCACCTCGGCCCCGATCTGCTCGGCCCGGACTGGGACCCCGAGCGCGCGCTGGCCAACGTCCTCTCCGACCCCGCCCGGGAGCTCGGCGAGGCCCTGCTCGACCAGCGCAATCTCGCCGGCATCGGGAACGTGTACAAGAGCGAGCTGTGCTTCCTGCTGGGCGTCACGCCCTGGCTGCCGGCCGGCGCCCTCCCCGCGGACCGCGCCGAGAAGCTGCCCGCCCTCGCCAAGAAGATCCTCGAAGCCAATCGCGACCGCCCGGTCCGGCAGACCACCGGCCTGCCCCGGCCCGACCTGTTCGTGTACGGCCGCGCGCCCCGCCCCTGCCTGCGCTGCCACACCTCGGTCCGCGTGGCCGACCAGGGCGACGGCACCCAGGAACGCCCCACGTACTGGTGCCCCGCCTGCCAGATCGGCCCCGCTCCCGCCCCCGGTTCGGCACAGCGCTGGCGGGAGCGCTATCCCCGCCGGACCACCTGACGCCGAGTCACATCCGGAACGAGTCGTGTCGCACGTCAATTGACGGACCGTCAGAAACGCTCGTACGGTCCCTACATGCCCCTCACGGCGTACGACCTCACCGGACGCACCGCGTTCGTCACCGGAGCCGCCGGCGGTATCGGCCGGGCCTCCGCCGTCCTGCTCGCCGAGGCGGGCGCGACGGTGCACTGTGCCGACCGGGACGCGGACGGCCTGCACGGCACGGCCGCGCTGGTCAAGGACCGGGGCGGTACGGCCCTCGTCCACGTTCTCGACGTCACCGACCGGGCCGGGCTCGGCGAGGCCGTCCGGTCCTGCGAGCGCCTGGACGTGATGGCGGCGATCGCCGGGATCATGCACAGCAGCCAGGTGCTGGAGACCCGCGACGAGGACCTCGACCGGGTGCTGAACGTCAACTTCAAGGGTGTGCTGTACGCCTGCCAGGAGGCGGCCCGCCTGATGCTCGCCAGGAAGACCCGGGGCAGCATCGTCACGATGGCCTCCGGCGCGGTCGACACCGGAGGCGCCGGGCTGCTCTGCTACGGCGCGGCGAAGGCGGCCGTGGTCCAGCTGACCAAGACGCTGGCCACCGAGGTCGGCCGGCACGGCATCCGGGTCAACGCGATCGCGCCCGGCTGGGTCCGCACCCCCATGACCGACCGCCACGACCGCGATGCACAGGAGCATACCGAGGCCGTGATGGCCCGGATGGCACCGCTGGGTCGGGTGGGTGAGCCGGACGACGTCGCCCACGCGGTGCTGTATCTGGCGTCGGACGCCTCGGTGTTCACGACAGGTCAGATACTTCGCCCGAACGGGGGTGTGGCGATGCCCTGGTGACGACCCCCGCCCGCCAGGCGGCCGACCACCGGCCCGCCTCCAGGGCGCCGTTCGCCCCCCGCTTGGGCACACAGTGCACGGGCAGCAGACTCAGCCCCCACCCGCCGGTCACGACGGCCCCTTCCAGCACTCCCGCACCCTGCCCCAGGGCGAGCCGCAGCGCGGCCCACCACCACACCGCCCCGAGTCCCAGCGCCACCGCCCTGCGCACGTTGCGCCCCACCATGGCGTCACCTCCAGCCGGACGCTAGAACCCCACCTGCCCGGCACGGGAGGCGCACCGACGGGCTCACCGATGCAACGCCGGTCACCACGGAGCAGAGCCCGCCGTACCTCGCTACGCGTTCTCCGCCTGGAACATCCAGTGGTGCTTCTCCAGGTCCGCGGTGATCCCGATGAGGAGGTCCTGGGAGACCGGGTCCGGCTGCCCGGTCGCTTCCACGCGCTCCCGCATCCGGGTGATGACCGCGCCCAGGGCGTTCACCATCGCCCCCACCGCGTCGGCGTCCTTGATCCAGCCCGCCGGGGTGGCTCCGATGCCGCTGTCGGAGGCCACCGTGGCGGCGCGCCCGTCCGGAGGGACCCCCAGCGCCGAGGATCGCTCGGCCACGGTGTCGGAGTGAGCGCGCGCGGACGTCACGACCTCGTCCAACTGAAGGTGGATGGAGCGGAAGCGGGGCCCGACGATGTTCCAGTGGATCTGCTTGCCCACCAGAGCGAGGTCCACCAGGTCGACGAGGGCGCCCTGCAGCGCCTCGGACACCGCCTTCAGTTCCGCGTCACCCAACGGGCTCTTCACGACGTACATCCGCTTCCTCCGGTGCTCGGGCGCCGCCATCACGTCCCTCCACCATGACCGCACCACCCGAACACGGCAAATGCACCCATAACGGGTATTGCAGTCCGCAGTCCATGAGAGGTGGAAAAGGCAGAGGCCCCGGCCGCCTCCCCAGGTCTACCTGGAGAGGCCACCGGGGCCTCGCTCGTATCGGGTCGCTGGGCCGCGTACGCGAACCTCAGGCGGCGACCACGTCCACCGCCTCCGCGGGCGCCTTGATGGTCACCCGTTCCGGTGGCACACCGGTCACCGACACGGAACCCAGCATCGGACGGACCGACGCGGGCACGGGCTCGGCGACCGCGGCGGACTGGGCCAGTTCGGCGAGCGCCAGCTCGTCGCTCACTTCTCGCATGAGTTCCGACATCCGTACGTCCAGCGCGTCGCAGATGGCGGAGAGCAGCTCGGAGGAAGCCTCCTTCTGCCCCCGCTCCACCTCGGAGAGATAGCCGAGTGAGACTCGGGCGGACGAGGAGACTTCGCGCAGAGTACGGCCCTGGCGTTGGCGCTGCCGACGCAGCACGTCACCCAGCAGGCGACGGAGCAGAATCATCGGTGGCTCCCTCCTCGGACCGCGTAGCCGCATCCTTCTCGCCCCACCGTACCGCCTCGCGCCGCGGCCGTGCGGGGAGCGATGTCGTGTTCACTCAGGGCTGCAAACATCAAAACCCCCCGTTCCGTTCCGTATCCTGTGCCCGCTCATTCCCAGTCTGTTCGCCCACGAGCTCCTTCAGGAGCAGGGCGAGTACGCTCCGTACACTCTCCATACGAATTTCCGCACGGCTGCCGTTCAACCGCAGCGCCTCGACTTTTCCGCCACCGGCAGAACCCGGCCGGGCGGTCAGCGGTCCGTCGACGGCCACGAAGACCGTCCCGACGGGCTGTCCGTCCTGCGGATCGGGGCCTGCGACCCCGGTGGTCGCGATGCCCCAGTCGGCGCCCAGAGCCTTGCGCACCCCGGCCGCCATCTGCACCGCGACCTGCGGATCCACCGCTCCCCGCTGCTCCAGCAGGGTGGCGTCGACGCCCAGCAGCTCGTGCTTCAGCTCGGTGGCGTAGGCGGTGACCGAGCCCCGGAACACCTTGGACGCTCCGGGTACCCCGGCGATCTCAGCCGCTACCAGACCACCGGTCAGCGACTCGGCGACAGCGAGGGTCTCGCCGCTCACCGTCAGTAGCCGCACGAGTTCGGTGGCCTGAGTGCTCACGCTTCCTTCTCCTCCAACGCCGCCGCACGCTCGGCGATTCCCCGCCGACGCAGCACAATGGCCTGTCTCACGTAGTCGAGGCCGGTCACGACGGTGAGGACGACCGCCGCGGCCATCACCCAGAACCTCAGAGTGGCCAGCCACCCCGTCAGCGCCAGGACATACATCCCGACGGCCACGCCCTGGGTCAGGGTCTTGAGCTTCCCGCCCCTGCTGGCGGGAATCACGCCGTACCGGATGACCAGAAAACGCAGCAGCGTGATGCCGAGTTCCCGGCCGAGGATCACGCCGGTCACCCACCACGGCAGATCGCCCAGGGCGGACAGACAGATGAGCGCCGCTCCCATGATCGCCTTGTCGGCGATGGGGTCGGCGATCTTTCCGAAGTCCGTGACCAGGTTGTAGGTGCGCGCCAGGTGCCCGTCGAACAGGTCGGTGATCATGGCGACGGCGAAGGCCGCCCAGGCCAGCGAGCGCCAGGCCGGGTCATAGCCGCCGTCCGCCAGCATCAGCGCCACGAAGCCCGGCACCAGGACCAGCCGGAGCATCGTCAGCAGATTGGCGACGTTCCAGACGCTCGCCTGGTTGACCGCCGCGGCCGCGATCTTCCCGCCGCGCGCGGGCCTGGCGTCGGCCGTCCCGTCGGAGCCAGGGGCAGGAGCGGAGCCGGAGACCTCGGACGCCACACCGTCGGCAGCGGCGCCGGAACCCGGCGCGCCGTGCGCACCGGAGGAGCCGCCCGCGGCGGATGCCGGGACTCCGGTCATCTGCCCGCCTCCTCGCTCCATGCGGGCGAGCCGGTCAGCGGCTCGGCCACCAGGTCGACACCTTCCGTACCGACCACCTTCGCCTCGACCATACGTCCGACGGCGAGGCCTTCGCCGCTCGTGAGGAGCACCTGGCCGTCCGTCTCCGGCGCCTGGTGCGCGGCGCGGCCGTAAACGCCCTCCTCCTCGTCCACGGACTCCACCAGGACGTGCACGGATTCACCGACGCGCTCCTCGGCACGCTGGGAGACGAGTTCCTCGGCCAGCCGGGAGATCTGGGCGAGACGCTCGGCGACGACGTCCTCGTCGAGCTTGTCGTCGTACGTCGCCGCCTCCGTGCCCTCCTCGTCGGAGTAGCCGAAGACACCGATGGCGTCCAGCCGGGCGCCGTTCAGGAAGCGCTCCAGCTCGGCCAGGTCCGCCTCGCTCTCGCCGGGGAAGCCGACGATGAAGTTGGAGCGCACGCCGGCCTCGGGGGCCTTGGAGCGGATGGTGTCCAGCAGCTCCAGGAAGCGGTCGGTGTCACCGAAGCGGCGCATGGCGCGCAGCACGCCGGGCGCGGAGTGCTGGAAGGACAGGTCGAAGTAGGGGGCGACCTTCGGCGTGGAGGTCAGTACGTCGATCAGCCCCGGGCGCATCTCGGCCGGCTGCAGGTAGCTGACGCGCACCCGCTCGAGGCCGTCGACCTCGGCCAGCTCCGGCAGCAGCGACTCCAGCAGGCGGATGTCGCCCAGATCCTTGCCGTAGGAGGTGTTGTTCTCGGAGACCAGCATGATCTCCTTCACGCCCTGCTCGGCCAGCCACCGGGTCTCGTTCAGCACGTCGCTCGGCCGGCGGGAGATGAAGGAGCCGCGGAAGGACGGGATGGCGCAGAAGGAGCAGCGCCGGTCGCAGCCCGAGGCGAGCTTGACCGAGGCCACCGGGGCGCCGTCCAGCCGGCGGCGCAGGGGCGCGCGGGGGCCGGAGGCGGGCGCGACGCCCTCCGGGAGGTCGGCCGGGCCGTGGCCGGGCAGCGCGACGGACGCGGCCGTCTCCTGCCGTTCGGCCGGGCTGATCGGCAGCAGCTTGCGCCGGTCGCGCGGGGTGTGGGCGGCGTGGATGCCGCCGGACAGGATGGTCTGCAGGCGGTCGGAGATGTCGGCGTAGTCGTCGAAGCCGAGCACCCCGTCGGCCTCGGGCAGTGCCTCGGCCAGCTCCTTGCCGTACCGCTCGGCCATGCAGCCCACCGCCACGACGGCCTGGGTTCTCCCGTGGTCCTTGAGATCGTTGGCCTCGAGGAGGGCGTCGACGGAGTCCTTCTTCGCGGCTTCGACGAAGCCGCAGGTGTTGACCACGGCGACATCGGCGTCCGCGGCGTCCTCGACGAGCTGCCAGCCGTCCGCCTCCAAACGGCCTGCGAGCTCTTCGGAGTCCACCTCGTTACGAGCGCAGCCAAGAGTGACGAGTGCGACGGTACGGCGTTCAGGCATGGGCTCAAGACTACTTCGTCTCACCGACAGCCCACGTCGACGGGGTTGGCCGATCTTGGCCGACCCCGTCACACCGGTGCCCCGCCCGGGAGCCGTCAGCCCGCGACCGGGTCGCCCTTGGTGTAGGTCAGGCGCTGCACCGCGCCCGGCCGGAAGTTGTCGTCGATCTTCTTGCCGTTGACGTAGAGCTCGATCGCACCGGCGTCACCGAGGATCAGGTTGATCTTGGTGCTGTCCTGGAAGGTCTTGGAGTCGCCCTTCTTCAGCAGGCCGTCGAAGAGCATGCGGCCGTTGTGGTCCTTGGCCGAGATCCAGCTGCGCCCGTTCGGGGCGCTGACCTGAACGGTCACCTTGTCCTGGGGGGCCGCGGCGATGGCGCTGTCGGAGGGCTCGCCGGTCGGCGCGGCGGGCTTGTCCTTCGTGGGCGTGGGCGAGGCCGGCTTGCTGGTGGCGGGTGTGGAGCCCTCGGCGACGGACGACTTCGCGTCGCTGCCGGTGCCGCCGCTCTTGAACGCGGTGAACCCGACGAAGCCGATCACGACGACGATCGCGGCGACCATCGCCGCGGTCCAGTTCGGACCGCGCCGCTCAGGACGGATCCGCTCGGCCTCGAACAGAGGTGCTGCCGGAGTGGGTGCGGGACGGCCGCCGTGCTCGGCTTCATACTGGGAGATCAGCGGCCCGGGGTCGAGGTGGACGGCCTTGGCCAGCGTGCGGATGTGCCCGCGTGCGTACACGTCGCCGCCACATGGCGCGAAGTCGTCCGCCTCGATGGCGTGCACGATGGCGATGCGGACACGAGTGGCGCTGCTGACGTCGTCCACGGTGAGCCCGGCTGCGATCCGCGCCTGCTGGAGGGCACGGCCCACGGAGGTACGGGTTTCCTGGGACTCGTCTTGGAAGGGACGCTCGTCTTCAGGGGAGTTGCCGATGGACACGGGGGCGCCTTTCGAGCGTGTAGCCACCTGTGCTGGAAGCTCAGTCTAGGGGGGGTACGAAAGGGTGGGGCAACCGGGCGGTCGTACTTTGTACGCCATCGGAATGGCCGGACACTCCGAGGGCTGGACAGGCTGTTACCCAGGATCGGGAGGCCTACCTGTCCTCTCGCTCAACTTGACGTACGGCAAAGGGAAACGGTTGCTCGCCGCTCTCTAACGGGTGGATCACGACGAGGCACCGCCCGGCGCAACGCGCGCCCACCGGACGGCTCTTAGTACTATCCCTCGGATTCCCCTCGAATCATCGCGAGCACGCCGTCCAGTTCGTCGGGTTTCACCAGAACGTCCCGCGCCTTGGACCCCTCGCTGGGCCCCACGACGTTGCGGGACTCCATGAGGTCCATGAGGCGCCCGGCCTTGGCGAAACCGACGCGCAGCTTGCGCTGCAGCATGGAGGTCGACCCGAACTGCGTGGAGACGACCAGCTCGGCCGCCTGGCACAACAGGTCGAGGTCGTCGCCGATGTCCTCGTCGATCTCCTTCTTCTGCTTGGTGCCCACGGTGACGTCGTCCCGGAAGACCGGCGCCATCTGGTCCTTGCAGTGCTGGACGACGACCGCGACCTCGTCCTCGGTCACGAACGCGCCCTGCATACGGGTCGGCTTGTTCGCGCCCATCGGCAGGAAGAGGCCGTCACCCTTGCCGATCAGCTTCTCGGCGCCGGGCTGGTCGAGGATGACCCGGGAGTCGGCGAGCGAGGAGGTGGCGAAGGCCAGCCGGGAGGGCACGTTGGCCTTGATCAGACCGGTGACCACGTCGACCGACGGGCGCTGGGTGGCGAGCACCAGGTGGATGCCGGCTGCGCGCGCGAGCTGCGTGATGCGCACGATCGCGTCCTCGACGTCCCGCGGGGCGACCATCATCAGGTCGGCGAGTTCGTCGACGATCACCAGCAGGTACGGGTAGGGCTGCAGCTCCCGCTCGCTGCCCTCCGGCGGTTTGACCTTGCCCTCGCGGACGGCGCGGTTGAAGTCGTCGATGTGCCGGTAGCCGTACGCGGCGAGGTCGTCGTACCGGAGGTCCATCTCGCGGACGACCCACTGCAGCGCCTCGGCGGCCCGCTTGGGGTTGGTGATGATCGGCGTGATCAGGTGCGGGATGCCCTCGTAGGCGGTCAGCTCGACCCGCTTGGGGTCGACCAGGATCATCCGGACGTCCTCCGGGGTCGCCCGCATCATGACCGAGGTGATCAGACAGTTGATGCAGGACGACTTGCCGGAGCCCGTCGCACCGGCGACCAGCATGTGCGGCATCTTCGCCAGCGAGTGCATCACGTACCCGCCCTCGACGTCCTTGCCGAAGGCGACCAGCATCGGGTCGTCGTCCTCGGCGGACTCCGCGAGGCGCAGGACGTCGCCGAGGTTGACCATCTCGCGGTCGGTGTTGGGGATCTCGATGCCCACCGCGGACTTGCCGGGGATGGGACTGATGATCCGCACGTCCGGACTGGCGACCGCGTACGCGATGTTCTTGGTCAGCGCGGTGATCCGCTCGACCTTCACGGCGGGGCCCAGCTCGACCTCGTAGCGGGTGACCGTCGGGCCGCGGGTGAACCCGGTGACGGCCGCGTCGACCTTGAACTCGGTGAAGACCTGGGTGAGCGAGGCCACGACCGCGTCGTTGGCGGCGCTGCGCGCCTTGCCGGGTCCGCCGCGCGTGAGCAGGTCGAGCGACGGCAGCGCATAGGTGATGTCACCGGAGAGCTGGAGCTGCTCCGCGCGCGCGGGCAGGTCGCGGGGCTCCTCGGGGGCCTTCTTGGTGAGGTCGGGGACGCTGCCGCCGACGAGCTTCTCCTGTTTGGGGCGCGCTGCCGGGACCGGGGAGGGAGCGGGAGCCGGCTCGGGCTGGGGCACGGGCACCGGGGTGGTGTCCTCCCGGTCACCGACGCTGACGCCCTGGGTGAGGTCGGCGACGAGCGGGGACGGCGGCATGCCGTGCAGGACGGCACCGTCGAGCGCGGCGGCGGCTGCCGCCGCCACGTCCACGGCGTCCATCTGGCGCTGCAGATCCGGCTGGGGCACCGCGGAGCGCCGGGGGCGGCCTCGGCGCTGCGAGAGCGCCTCCTCCTCGGCGCTGGCCGGGTCGTACGACTGGGGGGCGCTCGAGCGCTTCCGGGGGCGCGCGGGCAGCGCCTCGCGCCACTGCTCGTCGTAGCGCGCGTCGTCCTCGGGGAACTCCTCCGCCTCGTGGTCGTGCAGCACCCCCAGGCGTACGCCGAGCATCCGCAGCCGCTGCGGGATGGCGTTGACCGGGGTGGCGGTGACCACGAGCAGACCGAAGACGGTCAGCAGCACCAGCAGGGGTACGGCGAGCACCTCGGTCATGGCGTACGTCAGCGGGGTCGCCGCCGCCCAGCCGATGAGGCCGCCGGCGTCCCTTATGGCCTGCATGCCGTCGCTGCGTGCGGGTGAGCCGCAGGCGATGTGGACCTGGCCGAGCACGCCGATCAGGAGCGCGGACAGGCCGATCACGATCCGGCCGTTGGCCTCCGGCTGCTCCGGGTGCCGGATGAACCGTACGGCGATCACCGCGAGCAGTATCGGCACCAGCAGGTCGAGCCGGCCGAAGGCACCGGTGACCAGGATCTCCACCAGATCGCCGACGGGGCCCTTCAGGTCGGCCCAGGTGCCGGCCGCGACGATCAGCGCGATACCGAACAGCAGCAGCGCCACGCCGTCCTTGCGGTGGGCCGGGTCCAGGTTCCTGGCGCCCTGCCCTATGCCGCGGAAGACGGCGCCGACGGCGTGCGCCAGGCCGAGCCAGAGGGCGCGCACGAGCCGGTACAGGCCCCCGGTCGGGCTCGGCGCCGGCTTCGGGGGCGCGGACCTCTTCACCGCTTTCTTCGCGGGCGCCTTCTTGGCCGGGACCTTCTTGGCCGGGGCCTTCTTCGCTACGGCCGCCCTCGCCGGAGCCTTCGCGGGAGCGGCCGCCTTCTTGGCGGGCTGCTTCTTGGCTGCGGAGGGACGTGAGGCCATAGGTGTGAGATTACCGGTGGAGACGACAGCGGACACGCGTGCCCACAGCTTCACCCGTTCGTGTCGCCCTTGCCGAGGCGCAGAACTGACGCGGGCTCATGGGCAACTGTGGTCCCGTCCCGTGTCAGTTCTGGGACGGCACCGGCGAGCCGCCCGGGCCTGCACCCGGCTCCAGCGCGTCGAGCGCGCGGCGCAACCCGGTGAGTTTGCGCTCCAGATGGGCCGCCGTGGCCACCGCGGCAGCGTCCGCGGAGTCGTCGTCCAGCTGCTTGGACAGCGCC
The DNA here is from genome assembly GCF_044593395.1 of Streptomyces sp. NPDC052301. Lineage (NCBI taxonomy): Bacteria > Bacillati > Actinomycetota > Actinomycetes > Kitasatosporales > Streptomycetaceae > Streptomyces > Streptomyces sp. NPDC052301. The sequence goes on from NZ_JBIUBE010000010.1 coordinate 279,580, forward strand.
TCGGCCTGCTCCTCGACGGCCGCGAGCCGCGCGGACAGCTCGGCGAGCAGCCCCGCCGACTCCTTGCCGCCGACCGCGCCCTTGTTGCCGCCCTCCAACTGCAGCCGCAGGAGTGCCGCCTGCTCCCGCAGCTGGCAGTTCTTCATGTACAGCTCGACGAACACCGAGACCTTCGCGCGCAGCACCCACGGGTCGAACGGCTTGGAGATGTAGTCCACCGCCCCCGCCGCGTAACCCCGGAAGGTGTGGTGCGGGCCGTGGTTGATCGCCGTGAGGAAGATGATCGGGATGTCCCGGGTCCGCTCCCGCCGCTTGATGTGCGCGGCCGTCTCGAACCCGTCCATGCCCGGCATCTGGACGTCCAGCAGAATGACCGCGAAATCGTCCGTGAGCAGTGCCTTGAGCGCTTCCTCCCCGGACGATGCCCGTACCAGCGTCTGATCGAGCGCAGAGAGGATCGCCTCCAGCGCCAGCAGATTCTCCGGCCGGTCATCGACCAGGAGGATCTTGGCCTTCTGCACCATGGCCCGCCCTCCTCGCCCCGGCGGTACACCGGGCGCCGCCCCAGGGGACGACTCCGTTTCGCCGCCCGTCCTTGTGCCGGTCATCGTAGCCGCACCCCGCCTGTCGCCACACCCTGTCACCGCGATGTCACTGTGCACGTAACGGAAACGCGGGACGAGCCCGGATGGTTCCCGGAATCCCGCGTTCCCATACGTTGACAGCCACCTTAAGCAGGCAACTCCCCGCACACCCCGCAGGTTCCCGCGGTGTTCACATCCCGGTCGGCGGATCCCGTCACTTTCCGCCCATCCACTGCTGCATCACCGCCAGCAGATGGTCCGGGTCGACCGGCTTGGTGACGTAGTCGGAGGCACCCGACTCGATCGCCTTCTCCCGGTCGCCCTTCATCGCCTTCGCCGTCAGCGCGATGATGGGCAGCCCCGCGAACTGCGGCATCCTGCGGATCGCCGTGGTCGTCGCGTACCCGTCCATCTCGGGCATCATGATGTCCATCAGGACGACCGCCACGTCGTCGTGCTGTTCCAGGACCTCGATGCCCTCGCGGCCGTTCTCCGCGTACAGCACCGACAGCCCGTGCTGCTCCAGCACGCTGGTCAGCGCGAACACATTACGGATGTCGTCGTCGACGATCAGCACCTTCTGGCCACCGAAGCGCACCCCGCGCGCGGACTGCGGCGCGCTCTCCTGCTCCGGCACCACCGTCCACTGCTCGGTCCGCTGCTCGCCCTGCGGCAGGCCCCGGCGACGGCGCCGGAAGAGCGCCGCGGGACCGTTCTGCGTCTCCCGGTACGACTTCACCTCAGCCGGGGTCTCGATCTCCACGGCGGACAGCTCCGAGGACTGCTCCGCCTGCGAGGCGACCAGCTCGCCGGCTTCAAGCGGGGGCACCGACTGCTGGTAGCCCTGCGGCGGCAGCTCGCTCGGGTGCAGCGGCAGATACAGCGTGAACGTCGAGCCGCGGCCCGGTTCGCTCTGTGCGTGGATCTCACCGCCGAGCAGCTGGGCGATCTCCCGCGAGATCGACAGGCCGAGGCCGGTGCCGCCGTACTTGCGGCTGGTCGTGCCGTCCGCCTGCTTGAACGCCTCGAAGATGACCCGCATCTTGCTGGCCGCGATACCGATGCCGGTGTCCGTCACCGAGAACGCGATCAGCTCGCCGTCCGGATCGGTCAGCGAACCGGCCTCCAGCAGCTGCTCCCGGATCTTCTGCGGCACGTTCGCGCCGGCCGGCCGGATCACCAGCTCCACCGATCCGGAGTCGGTGAACTTCACGGCGTTGGACAGCAGGTTGCGCAGCACCTGCAGCAGCCGCTGCTCGTCGGTGTGCAGGGTCGCGGGCAGCTCCGGGGACACCCGTACGGACAGGTCCAGGCCCTTCTCCGCGGTCAGCGGCCGGAAGGTGGCCTCGACGTAGTCCACGAGCTGGACGAGCGCGATCCGCGTCGGGGAGACGTCCATCTTGCCCGCCTCGACCTTCGACAGGTCGAGGATGTCGTTGATCAGCTGCAGCAGGTCGGAGCCCGCGCCGTGGATGGTCTCGGCGAACTCCACCTGCTTCGGCGAGAGGTTGCCCTCGGCGTTGTCGGCGAGCAGCTTGGCCAGAATCAGCAGCGAGTTCAGCGGGGTGCGCAGCTCGTGCGACATGTTGGCCAGGAACTCGCTCTTGTAGCGCATCGACACCGCGAGCTGCTCGGCCCGCTCCTCCAGGACCTGCCGGGCCTCCTCGATCTCGGTGTTCTTCACCTCGATGTCGCGGTTCTGCCGGGCCAGCAGCTCGGCCTTCTCCTCCAGTTCCGCGTTGGAGGCCTGCAGCGCCTTCTGCCGGTTCTCCAACTCCTCCGAACGCTCCCGCAGTTGCTCGGTCAGTTCCTGCGACTGCTTGAGCAGCAGCTCGGTCTTGGTGTTGACCGAGATGGTGTTGACGCTCGTCGCGATCATCTCGGCGATCTGGTTGAGGAAGTCCTTCTGGATCTGCGTGAACGGCGTGAAGGAGGCCAGCTCGATCACGCCGAGCACCGTGCCCTCGAACAGCACCGGCAGCACGATCACCTGCGCCGGCGGAGCCTCCCCGAGCCCCGAGGAGATCTTCAGGTAGCCGCTGGGCGCGTTCTCCACGAGGATCGCGCGCCTCTCCTCGGCGGCCGTGCCCACCAGCGCCTCACCGGGCCGGAACGACGTCGGCATCGAGCCCATCGAGTAGCCGTACGAGCCCAGCATCCGCAGCTCGTAGTTCTCCTCGCCGGCACCGGCGTCGTTGCCGTCCATGAGCGGCATCGCCAGGAAGAACGCGCCGTGCTGCGCCGACACGACCGGCGTCAGCTCGCTCATGATCAGCGAGGCCACGTCCTCCAGGTCCCGGCGGCCCTGCATCAGAGCCGAGATGCGCGCCAGGTTGCCCTTGAGCCAGTCCTGCTCCTTGTTGGCGATCGTGGTGTCGCGCAGGTTGGCGATCATCTTGTTGATGTAGTCCTGCAGCTCCTGGATCTCGCCGGACGCGTCCACGTCGATCTTCAGGTTCAGGTCGCCACGGGTCACCGCGGTCGCCACGCGCGCGATGGCACGCACCTGCCGGGTCAGGTTCCCGGCCATCTCGTTCACCGACTCCGTCAGGTCCCGCCAGGTGCCGTCGACGTCACGCACGCGTGCCTGACCGCCGAGCTGCCCCTCGGTGCCCACCTCACGGGCCACACGCGTGACCTCCTCGGCGAAGCTGGACAGCTGGTCGACCATGGTGTTGATCGTCGTCTTCAGCTCGAGGATCTCACCGCGGGCGTCGATGTCGATCTTCTTCGTCAGGTCGCCCTTGGCGATGGCCGTGGTGACCATGGCGATGTTGCGCACCTGGCCGGTCAGGTTGGAGGCCATCTGGTTCACGGACTCGGTCAGGTCCTTCCAGGTGCCGGCGACACCCGGCACATGCGCCTGACCGCCCAGGATGCCGTCCGTACCCACCTCGCGGGCCACCTTGGTGACCTGGTCGGCGAACGAACTCAGCGTCTTCACCATCGTGTTGATGGTGTCGGCGAGCTGCGCCACCTCACCGCTCGCCTCGATCGTCACCTGCCGCGTCAGATCTCCGTTGGCGACGGCCGCGGCCACCTGGGAGATGTTCCGCACCTGCATCGTCAGGTTGTTGGCCATCAGGTTGACGTTGTTGCTGAGGTCCTTCCAGATGCCGGTGACGCCCGGCACGTGCGCCTGGCCGCCCAGGATGCCCTCGGTACCCACCTCACGGGCCACCCGGGTCACCTGCTCGGCGAAGCTGGACAGCTGGTCGACCATCGTGTTGACCGTCGTGACCAGCTCGAGGATCTCGCCCTTCGCGTCGACAGTGATCTTCTTCGACAGGTCACCCTTGGCGACCGCCGTCGTGACCTCGGCGATGTTGCGCACCTGGATCGTCAGGTTGTTCGCCATGAAGTTCACGGACTGCGTGAGGTCCTTCCAGGTGCCGGAGACACCCTGCACCTCGGCCTGACCGCCGAGGATGCCCTCCGTGCCCACCTCACGGGCCACCCGCGTGACCTCCTGGGCGAACGACGACAGCTGGTCCACCATCGTGTTCAGGGTGTTCTTCAGCTCCAGGATCTCCCCGCGCGCGTCCACGGTGATCTTCTGGGAGAGGTCACCGCGCGCCACGGCGGTGGCGACCTGCGCGATGTTGCGCACCTGGGCCGTCAGGTTGCCCGCCATGCCGTTCACGGAGTCGGTCAGGTCCCGCCACACACCGGCGACACCGGGCACCTGCGCCTGACCGCCGAGCCGGCCCTCGGTACCCACGTCACGGGCGACCCGGGTCACCTGGTCCGCGAAGGCGGACAGCTGGTCGACCATCGTGTTGATCGTGTTCTTCAGCTCGAGGATCTCGCCGCGCGCGTCGACGTCGATCTTCTGCGACAGGTCACCGCGCGCCACAGCCGTCGTCACCTGGGCGATCTGCCGCACCTGGGAGGTCAGGTTGCCGGCCATGAAGTTGACGGAATCCGTCAGCTCCTTCCAGGTGCCCGACACGCCGTCCACACGGGCCTGACCGCCGAGCCGGCCCTCCGTACCCACGTCCCTGGCCATCCGCGTCACCTGGTCGGCGAAGCTCGACAGCTGGTCCACCATCGTGTTCACGGTGTTCTTCAGCTGGAGCATCTCGCCGGAGACGTCCACGGTGACCTTCTGGGACAGGTCGCCGTTGGCCACCGCCGTGGTCACCTGGGCGATGTTGCGCACCTGCCCGGTGAGGTTGCGGAACGCAGTGTTGACGGAATCGGTCAGGTCCTTCCAGGCACCGGCAGCGCCGGGCACCTGCGCCTGACCACCCAGCTCACCCTCGACACCGATCTCCCGGGCGACCCGCGTCACCTCGGCACCGAACGCCGACAGCTGGTCCACCATCCCGTTGACGGTGTTCTTCAGCTCCAGCATCTCGCCGGCCACGTCGACCGTGACCTTCTGCGACAGATCACCGCTGGCCACGGCGGTCGTCACCGTGGCGATGTCCCGTACCTGCGTGGTCAGGTTCCGGAACACCGTGTTGACGGAGTCCGTCAGGTCCTTCCACGTACCGGCGGCGCCGGGCACGTTCGCCTGACCGCCGAGCCGCCCCTCCTCGCCGACCTCGTCCGCGACCCGCGTGACCTCGTCCGCGAAGATCCGCAGCGTCTCGGTCATTTGGTTGATCGTCTCGGCGAGCTGCGCGACCTCGCCGCGCGCGGGAACCGTCACCTTCTGCGACAGATCACCGTTGGCCACAGCCGTCGTGACCTGCGAGATCCCGCGGACCTGCGCGGTCAGGTTGCCCGCCATCGTGTTGACGGAGTCGGTCAGCTCCTTCCACACGCCGGCCACCTCGGGCACCTGCGCCCGCCCGCCGAGGATGCCTTCCGTGCCCACCTCCCGGGCCACCCGCGTCACCTCGGAGGAGAAGGCCGACAGCTGGTCCACCATCGTGTTGACGGTGTTCTTCAGCTCCAGCATCTCGCCGGCGACATGGACGGTCACCTTGCGGGACAGGTCACCCTTGGCGACTGCCGTGGTCACCAGTGCGATGTCCCGCACCTGGGCCGTCAGCCGGTCCGCCATCGTGTTGACGGACTCGGTCAGGTCCTTCCACGAACCGGACATACCGCGCACCCGGGCCTGCCCGCCGAGCTTGCCCTCGGTACCGACCTCGCTGGCCACGCGCGTGACCTCGTCCGTGAACGTCGAGAGCTGGTCGACCAGGTTGTTGACGGTACGGCCGACCTTCAGGAACTCGCCCCGCAGCGGATGCCCGGTGCCGTCGTCCTGCGCCTGCGTCCGCAGCTCCATCCGCGGCGACAGGTCGCCCTCCGCGACCGCCGTCAGCACCCGGCCGACCTCCGAGACCGGCCAGACCAGGTCGTCGACCAGCGCGTTGGAGGCATCGATCGCGGACGCCCAGGAGCCCTCACAGGCCCCCGTGTCCAGCCGCTCCGTGAGCTTTCCCTCACGGCCCACCATGCGCCGCACCCGGGACAGCTCACCGGTGAGATGCAGATTCCGGTCGGCCACCTCGTTGAAGACGGCCGCGATCTCCGACATCACACCGTCCCCGGAGACGGTGAGCCGCTTGCGGAAGTTCCCGTCACGCATCGAGACGAGAGCCGCCAGCAGCCGGTTCAGGGCAGCGGTGTCCACCTCGGTGGTGGTACCGCGCCTGCCCAGGGACGGTCCGCCTTTCGCGCGCGCCTTCGTGCCACGCGTCGCCGCGCCAGACTCCACTGTGTCCCTCCCGGAGGGGTAGACCGTTACTGCTGTGCTCGGCCGCTTCGGCCCGGCGTGCCGGTCATCGGCATACCGGATACTTCGGCGTACCAGTTACTGCTGCGTATTTCTGCCAGACGAGATCCGGCCACACCAGGGGCTGCTGCCCGCCGTGCACGGAATGCACGCAGCCCGACCCGACCTTCATCAGAAGCTTGCCCAGTGTTTCACTCTGCCCGAACCAGGCCATAACAGTTCGGCAGCTTCGCACATCGTCCGCACACCCTGGGGGGTAAACACCGGCGACCGGCATCCGCGCGGACGGCGAAGGTAAGTAACCTTGCATGCGGCTGTCCAGCCGCACCGGTCCGACCGGCCTGGGCGGTGGCACGAGAACGAGCGGGCATCGGAGGGGCGGCCGCAGACCATGACCACCGGAGTCATCCCCGGGGGACAGCCCCCGGAGCCACAGCCGACCGGCGAGCTGATGCCGCAGCAGCGGCGCGAGCCGGCCGGCCCCGCAGCCCTGCACGTCGACAACCGGTCGAGGAGTTCTGTGATCACCGCGCGCGCGGCCGCCACCTTCGAACCCGTCGGGCGATCGGTCGCGACGGCCCGGTCGTTCGTCCGCGACACCCTCCAGGGCTGGGGCTTCGCCGACATCATCGACGACGCCGTCGTCCTCACCAGCGAACTCGTGACCAACGCGGTCGTCCACGCGGGCACCCACGCGGACGTGCTGTGCCTGCGCACCGAGGACGGCGTGCGCATCGAGGTCTCCGACCGCTACCCCGAGCGCGAGGTCCCCCTCCAGCACGCCGCCGCGACCATGGGCAACCCCGACCGCGAGGGCGGCCGCGGACTCCAGCTGTGCGCGGCCCTGGCCACCCGCTGGGGCGTCGACTACACGCCCACCCACAAGAACGTCTGGTTCCAGCTCAACCTCCCCGAACGACCGGTCGGCACCCGCACCGCCGGCCCCTCCCTGCCCGCCGACCTGCTCCCGCTGGCCGACGGCCGGGTCCGCGTCGCCGTCCTCCAGATCGACCGGAAGGGCGCCGTCAACGCCTGGAACGAGGACGCCGAGGAACTCTTCGGCTACTCCGCCGCCGAAGTCATCGGCAGGCCCCTCACCGAACTGGCGGCGTGGCCCCACACCCCCGGCACCAGCACCGGCGTCGCCGAGGCGCTCCAGCTCTCCCGCTGGGAGGGCAGCTACGGCATCCGCGGCGCCGACGGCCGGGTGACCCGGGTGTACGCCTCCCACCTCAGGGTCCGCGACACCGGCGGCGAGCCGTCCACCGTCTGCCTCCTGGTCCGCGACCACGAGCGCGCCGTCCTGCAGTCGCCCTCCCGCGTCCCGGCCACCGACCAGACTTCGTCGGCCGACGGGCAGAACACAGACCCCTTCGAGGTGTTCATCGGCTCCCCGGCGCCGGACGACCTCGACGGCCTGCTGCAGCGCACGGTGGAGCGCGCCCGCGACATGCTCGACGGCGACTCCGCGTTCCTGCTGCTGGCCACCGACGACGAGACGGAACTGGAGGTCCGCGCCTCCACCGGCCTGCCCTCCGCCCGCCAGCGCTTCGCGCGCGTGCCCGTGGAGGCGGGCCCCGGCCGGTACGGCTCCGCGCGCATGCCCGCCGTCCACGACGACCTCGCCGCCGTCCCCGGGGCCGTACCCCTGCTCAGCGGGACCGGCATGCGCTCGGTGGTCACCGTGCCGCTGAAGGTCGAGGGCCGCCTCACCGGCTCCCTCGGCGTCGCGGCCGAGGCACCGGGCAGGTACTCGAACGAGGAGGCGCTGCGCCTGCAGTTCGCCGCCGACCGCATCGCCCTGGCCGTCGAGTCGGCCCGCCTCGGCGAGCTGGAGCGGCTGCGCCGCGGCTCCCTGAGCTTCCTCGTCGAGGCCTCCGACCTGCTGGCCGGCACCCTGGACCGCGACCAGACGCTGGCCCTGATGGCCCAGATGACGGTCCCGACCCTGGCCACCTGGTGTGCCGTCTACACGATCGCCGACCAGGCCTCGGACCCCTATCTCTCGTACGTCCTGCACGAGGACGAGGAACTCATCGACGGCATCAAGTCCCTGCTGTCGAAGATCGCCCCGCCGGATCCGGTACCGACCCCCGGCGCCCGCGTCTGGACCGTCCCCGGCGAGGTCGCCCACCAGGCGGCCCTGCGCAGCTCCATGCGCAGCCTCGGGCTGTCCGGCGGCCCCACCCACCAGATCTCGTCGAGCATCGGACCGACCCTGGCCACGGCCTCCGCGGTGGGCGGCGAGACGGTGGTTCTGCCGCTCGTGGCCCGCAACCGCGTCATCGGCATGCTCGTCCTCGGCAAGCCCACCGACGAACACTTCCGCCAGGAGATCCTGGAACTGGCCGAGGACTTGTCACGCCGAGCCGCCCTCGCCCTGGACAACGCCCGCCTGTACTCGGAGCGCACGGCCATCAGCCAGGCCCTCCAGCGCAGCCTGCTCCCGCCCGACACCCCGCACATCGAGGGCGTCGAGGTCGAGGTCATCTACCGCGCGGCCGGCGAGGGCAACGAGGTGGGCGGCGACTTCTACGACCTCTTCCCCATCGGCAACGGCGCCTACGGCTTCGCCATCGGCGACGTCTGCGGCACCGGCCCCAACGCGGCGGCGGTCACCGGTCTCGCGCGGCACGCCCTGCGCCTGCTGGCCCGCGAGGGGCTGAGCGGCCCGGCGGTACTGCAGCGCCTGAACTCCGCCATCCTCGACGAGGGCGACCGCAGCCGCTTCCTGACGCTCCTGTACGGCGAGATGCGCCCGCAGGAGGACGGCAGCGCCGAGCTCAAGGTCGTCTGCGCCGGCCACCCGCTCCCGCTGCGCCTGCGGCAGAACGGCACCGTGGTGGCCGCGGCCGAGCCGCAGCCCCTGCTCGGTGTCATCGAGGACCTCGAACTGTACGAGGAGCACGTCACCCTCGACCCGGGTGACGTGCTCCTCTGTGTCACGGACGGCGTCACCGAGCGCCGTGAGGGCACGCGGATGCTGGGCGACGACGGCCTCGCCGACGTCCTCACCACCTGCACGGGCCTGACGGCGGGCGCGGTCGCGGCCCGCATCATGCGCGCGGTCGAGCGCTTCGCGTCGGACGCCCCGTCGGACGACATGGCGATCCTGGCGATGCGGGTCCCGGGAATCCACAAGGAAGCATGAGAAAGCACGAAAAGGCCCCACCCGGAAGGGTGGGGCCTTTTTTCTGGAGCCCCCAAACGGAATCGAACCGTTGACCTTCTCCTTACCATGGAGACGCTCTGCCGACTGAGCTATAGGGGCCTGTCCCTTTCGAGGTTTCCCTCGCGGCGACGAAGAAACTGTACCCCGAACAGGCCCGCTTTCCCAAACTCGTTCGGGACCCGTTCAGAAGGCGGGCTGCAGCAGGCCGCCAAGGGCGTTGCAGGCCGACACTATCCGCTGCATCTCGCGCTTGGTGAGCGCCGCGTCCACGGGCAGCGTGAGCGTCTCGTCGGCGGCCAGCTCGGTCTCCGGCAACGACACACACCGCCGGAACTCCGGCAGCCGGTGCACGGGCGTCTTCACGGGCACCCGGCAGTCGACTCCCTTGGCACGCAGGGCTCGTGCGAAGGCGTCCCGGTCCGGCCGGCCGTTCCCGGGCACCCGCACGACGTACTGCTGATAGGTGTGCCCGTCGCCCCCGTCGGGCGTCCGTACGCCCTTGAGTTTGGCGTCGAGATACGCGGCCCGCTCCCTGCGCTGGGCTATCTCGTCGTACGGCGCCTCGGACTCGCCCTGCTCCAGCACCAGCAGCTCGTGCCGCTGCCCGAGCGCGTGCAACCGCCCGATGTCGGCCCGCCGTCCGAAGCGATGCACCACAACGACCGCCGCGGTGCGGGACGTTATGGCCGCCTCGACCGCGCCCGGCTCGAGGCAGTACGTCACCGGGTCTATGTCGGCGAACACCGGGAGCGCGCCCACCAGGGTCACGGCCTCGGCGACCTCGATGTTCCCGAAGGCCGGTACGACGACTTCGTCACCGACTCCGACGCCGGCGGCCCTGAGCATTGCTGCAGTTCCCATGTCATGGATGCTGGGCGCGCAACGTGAACGACACGTTACGCACAACAGAAAAAGGCCGGACCCCGAACCGAAGTTCAGGATCCGACCTTTTTGAAAGATTGTTCGGCGGCGTCCTACTCTCCCACAGGGTCCCCCCTGCAGTACCATCGGCGCTGTGAGGCTTAGCTTCCGGGTTCGGAATGTAACCG
>NZ_JBIUBE010000011.1:0-273880 GCF_044593395.1 Streptomyces sp. NPDC052301
CCGTACCGTTTGGTCAGCTGCCGTGCCTCGATCATGGGCGCTCTTCCTCTCGGACCCGGGCGCCCGTCGCGTCTGACGCCTCACCGGCCACGCTAGGGTCCGGTCCGCCCCGATTTCGCGGTACGGGCGCCTGAACGGGTTCACCCCGTGATCGGCACCGCATGCCCGCTGACCCGGACCCGGGCGTCGTGCGGGTCGACCTCGACGGTCAGGTCGCTCGGCCGCCCCATGTCCTCGCCCTGCCGGATGGTGAACGCGCCCGGTGCGGTCACCAGCCCGAGCGCCCGCAGGTATCCGCCGAACGCGGCGGCCGCCGCCCCGGTGGCCGGGTCCTCGACGACACCGCCGACGGGGAACGGATCGCGGGCGTGGAAGCGGTCGTCGCTCTCGCGCCGGACCAGGTGCACGGTCGTCCAGCCGTGCTCGCGCATCACTGCGGCGAGGGCCTCGAAGTCGTAGTCCAGGTCGGCCAGCCGGGCCCGGGAGCCGGCGGCGAGCACCAGGTGGTCGTTGCCGGCGAAGGCGACGTGCGGCGGCAGCGCCGGGTCGAGGTCGGCCCGCCGCCACCCCAGGGCGGCCAGCGTGGCGTCCACCTCGGCGTCATGGGCAGGGCGGGACCGGGTGGGGACGCTGGTGAGCGTGGCCCGCACCGCGCCCCGGCCGTCGGCGACGGTCGCCACCGCGATCTCACCTGCCGGCGTCTCGAAGACCAGGTCTCCGGGGCCGATGCGCTCGGCGAGCGCCACGGACGCGGCGACGGTGGCGTGCCCGCAGAAGGCGACTTCGGCGAGGGGGCTGAAGTAGCGGAGGGTGAACCGGCGCCGGTCCTCGTCCCGGGAGGTGACGAACGCGGTCTCGGAGTAGCCGACCTCGGCGGCGACGGCCAGCATCTGCCGCTCGTCGAGGCGGGTGGCGTCGAGGACGACACCGGCCGGGTTTCCGCCGTCGGGGCGCGAGGTGAACGCGGCGTAGCGCAGGACTTCGGTAGCGGTGGGAAGAGCCATGCCCTCATCGTCCCGCCCGAACGGCATCAATACCAACGATAGTTTTTCATACTGCCGATCGAGAATCTCGATGGCTCGCTAGGATTCGGTCATGGACACCCGGCTGCTGCAGACCTTCACCGCGCTCGCCCGGACGGGGAGCTTCACCGCTGCCGCCGCCGAGCTGCAGCTCGCGCAGTCCACGGTCACCGTGCAGATCAGAACCCTGGAGAAGGCGCTGGGCACCCGCCTCTTCGACCGGCTGGCCCGGGGTGCGCTGCTCACCGAGGCCGGGCACCGGCTGCTCGCCCTGGCCGAGGAGGTCCTGGAGGCCGAGTCACGGCTGTTCGCGGCGGCCGGCGAGGACGGCCCGGTCGCCGGGACGGTGGTGGTGGGCGCGGGCGAGACCCTGTGCGCCGCCCACCTGCCCGGCGTGATCGCCGCGCTGCGCGGACTGCACCCGGAGGTGGACGTCCACCTGGAGCCGTGCGGCACCGTCGGCGCCGTGGAGGGGCTGCGGGCGGGGCGGCTGGACCTCGCTCTGCTGCTGGAGGAACGGGTCGGCCACCCGGACATCACGGCCGAGCGCATCGCCGGCCAGCCCCTGGTCCTGCTGTGCGCCCCCGACCATCCCCTCGCCGCCCGCCGCCGGCCCGCGACCTGGCCGGAACTGGCCGAGGAGACTTTCTTCCTGCACGAACAGGGCTGCTCCTACAGCGACCGGCTCGCCGAACGTCTGCAGGCGGTGCCCGGCGCCCGGCCCCGGCTCACCCGCTTCGGCAGCATCGAGGCCACCCGCTCCTGCGTCACCGCGGGACTGGGCCTGACCGTCCTCCCGCACGCCAACGTGGCCGAATCCCTCACCACCGGCCGCCTGGCGGCCGTGTCCGGCCCCGCCCTCCCCGCCGTCTCCGTCCATCTGGCCCACCACAGCCGCCGCCGGCCGTCCCGGGCGGCACGGGCGGTCGGGGAGCAGGTCGTGCGGCACTTCCAGGGACCGGCCGACCACCCCTGACGGGCCACGACGGTGGTCCGCTACGCTGCGCCCGTCCGACACACGGGGGAGACACATGTTCGTCAAACGACTGCTCGTGACCGCGCTGACGGCGGTGGTCGTGGGAGGGCTCGGCGGATGTTCCGGCCACCGCGGCGACGACTCCGCCCCGGACCGGCCCTCCGCGAGCGTCGGTGGCGCCCCGGCCCCCTCCGCGACCCCCGAGACCGTCACCGGGCTCCGGGACGGCACACGGCACCTGTCCGAGCGGACCACCAGGGCCACCCGGCCGCGCACGGTCCGGAGGTGCACGACCGGGACACGGAGGGTCCGGCACACCTCGAGGAGCGGCTCGGGCTCCCACCGCACGACCCGCACCTGGTACACCACCGAACGCCACCAGGACTGCCACCGGGTGCGCAGCGGGACGGAGAGGTACACGAAGGTACTCCGGCCGGAGCGGTGGTGCGTGCGTCTGGACGATGTGGACGGGGACCGCAAGAAGGACGACGTCTGGTACCGCGTGACCCGCGCGGACTACGACACCACCCTGGCCGCCGACGATCACGCCCGTCTGGAGTTCGTCCCCCAGGGGCCGCAGGACACCGGCTGCTGAGCCCGCTCGCCCCGCCCCGGCGTCACGCTTCGGCCCGCCAGTCGTGGGTCCCGGCGGATCAGTACCGCCGTGTTCACGACGACGACCCGAAGGCCGCCGAGAGGGGGGCCAGGTGGTACACCATCACCGGTCCTCCCCGCCGGAACGGGCCCGGGTGATCGCCGACTCCACCGCCGCCACCCGGTCCGCGAGCAGGCCGAGGGCGGCCACCGCACGGGTCAGGGGGTCGTCGGCGGGGCCGCCGAGGGTGCGGGAGCGGACGTGCGCGGTCTTCAGCTCGGTCCAGCGGGCGGACTGTGCGGGGGTGAGCGTGGAGCTCAGTTCGGCGAGCTTCAGGAGATTGGCCTCGGCGCCCGTGGTGAGGGTCTGGGCCTCGGCCGTGTAGTGGTCACGGACGACGGCCTCGCGCTCGGTGTCGTTCATGACCGGTCGCAGCCGCTGGACGATCTTGTTCATGTCGCGGTACGAGCCCTGCAGCCGGAACGGCGGCTCGGTGCGGGCCTCCTCCGACTGGGCGGCGGAGGCGATGTAGGCCGCGTTGACGGTGAGGATCGTGTCGCGGACGACCAGGAGGTGACGCAACAGGGCGACGGCGCGGTCGAGTTCGGCGGGGTGCAGGGACTGGGTGAGCCGGTCGGGGTGGGCCGTGGGGTCGGCCGTGGCCAGCCGGACCAGCAGGTCCAGGTCGGCCCGGTCGCGGGCGGCGAGCGGGGCCAGCACCGGGTTGGCGGTGAGGGCGTTCTCCACGAAGCTGAGCGCGAAGACGTCCTCCTTGCCGGTGAGGACGTCGCCGAGGTTCCACACGTCCGCCCGGTTGGCGAGCATGTCGGGAATGCGGAAGCGCTCGCCGGACTCGGTGTAGGGGTTGCCGGCCATGCAGACCGCGAAGCGTTTGCCGCGCAGGTCGTAGGTGCGCGGCTCGCCGTCCCACACGCCGTCCACGCGCCGGGTGGTGTCGCACAGCGGGATGAACTTCTGCAGCAGCTCCGGTGAGGTGTGCTGGATGTCGTCCAGGTACAGCAGGGTGTTGTTGCCGGCCGCCAGCGCGAAGTTGATCTTCTCGATCTCGCGGCGGGCGGTGGCGTTCGGGGCGTCGGCCGGGTCCAGCGAGGTGACGGTGTGGCCGAGCGCCGGCCCGCTGACCTTGACCAGCATCAGGCCCAGCCGGTCGGCGACGTACTCCATGAGGGTCGTCTTGCCGTAGCCCGGCGGGGAGACCAGCAGGAGCAGGCCGCCGGTGTCCGTCCGCTTCCCCTCGCCGGTGGTGCCGAGCTGACGGGCCAGGCTCGCGCCGACCAGCGGCAGGTACACCTCGTCCACGAGCCGGTTGCGGACGAACGCCGGCATCACCCGGGGGCGGTGGTCGTCCAGCCGGAGCCGCTCGCGTTCGGCGGACACCAGGGCGGTACGCCGGCGCTGGTAGGCGCGGAACGCGGGCACCTCCTCGGCCGCGAACCGGGCCGTGCGGGCGAGGAACTCGTCCAGGCGCAGGGTGAGCCGGCCGCCGGTCAGGCGCGGGTGCGTGCCCAGCAGGCCCTCCGCGGTCGCGGTCAGCGGGGCGTCGCCTTCGTAGCGGGGCAGGGCCGGGCAGAGTTCGGCGGCCACCGCCTCGGCCAGCTCACCGGGACCGGCCTCGGTGCCGGTGGCCTCGGCGAAGGAGCCGAGCCAGGCCTCGACGACCTGCCGGCGGGCCGCCAGGTCGGTCAGCGCGTCGAGCTCGTCGCCGTAACGCGCCGCGGTGTGGCGGAACTTCTCCAGCACAGTGCGCGCACCGGCCCCGAGCACGAATCCCTCGGGGCCGGCGGTCAGCTCCTCGAAGAGGTACGCGGCGGCGGCCCCGGCCCGCGGGGCGGCCTCGCCGTGCCACCGCCCGATCGCCTCCGCCAGCTCCGCCACCAGCTCGGCGAGCGCGGCCGACGGGCCGAAGGCGTCCCGGGCCCGGGCCAGGGAGACCGCCCGGCGCGTCCAGGCCGTGCGGGCCGTGTCCGTGGTGCCGTGGGCCCAGAACAGCTGGGCGGCGGCGCGGGCGGCGGGCTCGTGCCGCAGCGGGCCGGCGCCGTCGTACAGGGGCAGCAGGGCGGTGAGGATCGCGGTCGCGTCGTGGTCGTGGACGCCCCGCTCGTACCCCTCGTCGTACGACTCCTGCGCCGCCCGGCGGACCAGGCCGGGCAGGTCGGCGGCGGCGAGGGCGGCCGGGCCGTGCTCGGCGAGCAGACGGGCGGCGAGGTGCTCGGCGCGGTAGACCTCCGGCGACTCGGAGGGCAGGTGGCGGTCCCAGTAGGGGCGGTACGCGGCGAAGGCAGGGTCGGTGACCGGGGCGCGGTAGTCGGTGCCGGTCACGGCGAAGGCCAGGCCGTCACCGTGCGGGACGAGGGTGAGGTCGAGCGGCTGGGCGTTGACGGCGAACCGGTGGCCGCCGAGGAGCAGGGTGCGGCCGTCGTCGGCGTACAGGTCGGTGCGGTCGCGCAGGGCACGGGCCGCCTCCTGGCGGGCGGCCTTGAGCCGGCCGTCGAGTTCCTCGGCGCGCACGCTGTCCCCGAGGGCGCGCAGCTCGTCGGCGGTGCGGCGGACCTTGGCGACCAGCGGGTCGGAGGCGAAGTACGCGGCGACCGCGTCGGTGTCGGCGAGGCCGGCCGCACGGCGGGCGACCGTCTCCAGCAGCCGTCCGGCCGAGACGGCGAGCTGCTCGGCGCGGCGGGCGCGGGCGTCGGTGAGGGACTGCTTGCGGGCGGCGAAGGCCTCGTAGATCTCGGTGCGTCTGCCGGCCAGCTCGGTGAGGAAGTCGTCGAACTCGGCGAACCGGCCGTCGAGGTCCTCCAACCGGGCCATCACGGACGCGAGTCGGTCGTCGCACTCCTCGGGTGTGCCGGAGGAGGCGAGCGCGGCGGTGACGGCCTGGGCGAGCAGGGCCGTCTCGGCGGCGAACTCGGCGCGGCCCTCGTGGTCCCGCAGGTCCCGGCGGCGGGCGTCGAGGGTGGCACGGGCCCGGTTGACGCCGGCCAGCACATCGGCGATCCGCTCCAGTACGGCCGTACGGACGGTGGCGTCGGCGATGTCGAGTCCGGTGACGACCTCGGTGACCGTGCGCAGCCCGTCGGCGAGGTCGTCGAGGCGGGCGGTGACCGGCGCGGCGGCGGCCACCGTGGCGATGTCCCCGGCCGCCGCGACGAGCCCCTCGACCTCGTCCCGCTGGGCGGCGAAGGCGTCCTCGCGGGCGAGGAAGGCCACCGCGCGCCGCCCGAACCCGGCGAGGTCGTCCTCGGTGGCGGCGGCCAGCTCGTCCACCCGGGCGGTGTCGGCGTACCGCAGCTCCCTCAGGGTGAGCAGGTGGCCGTGCGCACGCCTCAGCTCGGTCAGTCCGCGCACCCAGGCGGCGGCCTCCCGCGGGGCCTCGCCGCGCAGCCGGCGCACCACGGAGGCGATCCGCTCGGCGGCCTCCTCCAGCGCCTCGGCGGCCTGCCGGGTCAGCTCCCGTACCGTCTCGAACTCGCCCAGCACCTGCTCGGCGGTCTCCCGCACCGCCGCCAACGGCAGCAGCAGCTCCCCGAGTTCGGGGTCGGCGAGCCAGTGGTGGGTGTCGGCGGCCCGCACACAAGCGGCGGTCAGCGCCCGGTACCCCTCGCCGGTCTCGATCCCGTCCGTCACCAGCCGGGCGACGGACAGACAGTCGGCGAGCCCGCGCACCAGGTCCGCGTTGCCGACCCGGGCGAGCGGGCCGGTGCCGGTGCGCAGGGCGGCGGCGTGGGTGTCGGAGACGTACGGCGAGGTCCACCACTGGAGCGGATGCGTGTGCGCGGGCTCCTCCCCCTCGGCGCGCAGCACGGCCAGGGCGCCGTCGTCGAACAGGGCCCAGCCCCGGCAGGGCAGCGGGGTCGCGACCTCCTTGCGGAGGGTGTTGTACGACAGCAGCAGCGTCCGCCCCTCGGCGCGGGAGCGGAACGCGTACAGCACGTCCTCCCCGTTCGGCGCCCGCACCTCCCGCTCGAACTCCAGCCCCAGCACGTCGAGTTCGTACGTCTTGTACGCGCCCGTGGCCAGGCAGCAACCGCCCGGGAAGATCACCCCCTGCTCCTCGGGCAGCCGGCGGCAGGCCTGCCCGATCCCGTCGAGCCGGACCACCGTCCGGGTGAGGGCGTTGAACACCAGGTACCGGTCGGCGTCCTCCTTGTACGGCCGCACCCGCAGCAGGACCAGCGGGCCCACGCGGGCGTGCGCGACCGCCGCGTCCGCGAGCGACTGCAGCGGCTCCTGCACGGGCTCGGCGTACAGCTCCTCCCCGCCGGAACCGCCGGACCCGCCGGAGCCGTCCGTGGCGCGCACGGTGAGGGTGCCGCCGACGGTCGACACCCCGAGACCGCCGGGGACGGCGACGTACGGCGCACGGCCCAGCACGTGGTCCTCGCGGCTGGTCTCCGTCCAGGTCAGGTCCTGGGCCGGCGGGAAGGCGTCGTCACGGTCCCCGCGGGCGTCGAGGAACGTCACCCGGCCGTCGTCGGCGACGCTCCACCGCAGGGCGCGCACGTCGTCGGCCTTCTCGCCGGTGCGGAACACCGCCAGCAGCCGGCCCTCGACCCGGCGCAGCCGCAGCAGGCTCGCTCCGCGGTAGTAACGGTGCAGCGCGGTGAACTCCCGCACGAACACGGGGTCGTCCAGCAGACCGGGTACGGCGTCCTCGGCCAGCCGCTCGCCGTCACGGCCGTACAGCGCGAGCACGTCCGTGGCTCCACCGGTCACGCCGAAGAGGAGCGCGTCCCCTACGGCCACGATGTCGCTCGGCACGCACGCGTGCTCGGTGTGGAGGCGAGCGGTGCGCGCGAGGTCCAGCCGCGCCGAGCCGAACTCCTCGGCCCGGCGCGCATTGAGGTCCTCGGCCCGCCGGGCGAGCTCGGCGGCATGCCCGGCGAGCCGGTCGCGCAGCACCTCGTAGGTACCGGCGTCGACGCTTGCCTGCGGCGCCTCAGCGGTGGCCATGGCGTGTGCTTCCCTTCGTGGGCTGTGCGGCTACGAGCTCGGGGCTGCGCGTCGTATGCCGAGTGCGGTCGGTGGTGGGCGGGTCGCGCAGTTCCCCGCGCCCCTCGGGGCGCTTGCCGACAGCGCCCCGACCCCCGCCTCAGCTCACCGTGCCGCTTCCGTTCAGTGCTGTCACCGGTGTGTCCGACAGGCCCAGTTCGCTCACCCGGTCGAGGAGTTTCTGGAGCTGACCCGCCTGCGGGCCGCCGTTCTTGATCTGCTTCGCCAGCAGCGCCGACACCGTCAGGTTCCGCACGTCCGCCGACCCGAGTGAGCCGAGGATGCGGGTGACGTCCTCCGTGAAGCTGCCCGAGCCGTCCAGCCAGGGCCCCGCGAGCGACTGGGCCGTACGGGAGTGGTCCACGAACCCGTCCACGCCCTTGCCGAGCGACACCGCGGAGACCAGGCGGTCGAAGAAGACGGACTCGCCGCCGACGATGTCGATGTCGGCGTGCTCCAGACCGGTCGCGAGGACCGTCGCCTGCGCCTCGGCGACCTGCCGCTGCGTCTCCAGGCCGGCCAGCCGGATCTCCTTCTCCGCCTGCAGCCGCAGCCGGTACTCCTCGTGCCCGCGGGAGGCCTCGTCCAGCGCGGCCATCGCCGCTGCCTTCTCGGTCAGGCCCTCCGCCTCGGCCTTCAGCTTCTCGCCGATGCCCGTCGCCTCCGCGAGGGCCTTGGCCTTCGCGCCCTCGGCGTCGGCCAGCAGCTTCGCCCGCGCACCCTCGGCCTCGGCGAGTGCCTTCGCCTGGGTGCCCTCCGCCTCGGCGCGCAGCCGTGCCTCGGTGGCCTCCGCCTCGGCGCGGCCGGCCTTCACGGTGACCTCGGCCTCCTTGTCGCGGACCTGCGCGGCGGCCAGGCCCTCGGCGGCGGCCTCGGCCTGGATGCCCTCGGCGAGCCGCAGCTTGGCCCGGGCGTCGAGGTCGGCGGTCTTCACCCGGGCCTCGGCGAGGGTGAGTTCCTCGGCGGCGCGGTGCGTGGCCGCCTGTTCGGCGGCCTCGGCGGCCTTGATGTCCTTGACCAGTTTCTCCTGCGCCTCCGCCTCGGCGGCGATGACGAGCGCCTGCCGCTCGCGCTCCGCCTCCTCGACCACACGCAGCTTCTTGATGGACTCCTCCTGCTCGGCGACCGTACGGTCCACCGCCACCCGCTCCCGGATGACCTCGGCGATCTCCCGCTTCTCCGCCTCGACCTCCTTCTCGGCGGCGATCTTCGTCAGCTGGGTCTCCCGTTCCCGGGCGATGACCTCCAGCAGGCGGTCCTTCTCGATGCGCTCGTTCTCGACGGCGATGACCCGCTCGCGGTTCTTCGCGGCGACGGCGATCTCCCGGGCCTGGTTCTCCCGCTGGACCCCCAACTGCTCCTCGGTGCGCAGGAAGGCGCCCTGCGCGCGCAGCCGCTCCTCCTCCACCACCCGGGCGGTCTCGGCCTCCTCGCGGGCGCGGGAGGTCTCGATCTCCCGCTTCTGCTTGATCTCGGCGTCCGCCTGCCGGCGCTCCAGCTCCAGGATGGCCTCGCGGGCGTCGACATCCTGGCGGGTGATCTCCTTCTGCTCGTTGCGCCTGGCCTCGTTGGTGCGCACGTGCTCGATCGCCGTCAGCTCGGTGATCTTGCGGATGCCCTCGGCGTCGAGGACGTTGGCCGGGTCCATCTGGGAGAGCGGGGTCTGCTCCAGGTAGTCGATCGCCGCGTCCTCGAGGTGGTAGCCGTTGAGGTCGACACCGATCAACTCGATGATGTGGTAGCGGAGTTCCTCGCGCTTGGTGTAGAGGTCGGTGAAGTCCATCTGCTTGCCGACGGTCTTCAGCGCCTCGGAGAACTTCGCGTGGAACAGCTCCTGGAGCGTGTCCTGGTGGCTGGCGCGCTCGGTTCCGACGGACTGGGCGACCTTGATGACGTCCGGGACGGTCTTGTTGACCTTCACGAAGAACAGGATCCGGATGTCGGCGCGGATGTTGTCCCGGCAGATCAGGCCGTCCCGCCCGGAGCGGCTGATCTCGATGGTCTTCACCGAGATGTCCATGACCTCGGCCCGGTGCAGGATCGGCAGCACGACCTGCCCGGTGAAGGACACGTCGACCCTGCGCGTCTTCGACACGATCAGGGCCTGGCTCTGGTCCACCTTGCGGTAGAGCCGGGAGAAGGCGACCAGTACGAGCAGCACGACGACGAGACAGACGGCGGCGAGCACGCCGAGGGCTTCCATGGCACACGTCCTTGCGTCAGACGATGAAGTCGGAGCCCCCCGTGGTTCCGGTGCCGTGCGTCGTCCGGTGCCCGGCACCGGAAGCCATCCGTTGTGCTCCCCAGCGGAAGATGGTGCGGGAGGGGCGCACCCCGGCGCATTGCCGGTCTCCGGCAGCGTTCACTACTGTCTGAGTGCCGGAAAGCCGTCAAGAAGGCGTCACCGGGGCGTCAAGGACGCGGGGGCACGGGGGACACGGGGGCAGGGGTGACGGAGTACGGGATATCCGAGCGTTTCCTGGACGGCTTCGCGCGGACGATGACCGAGGTCGCGGCCACCGGCCGGCGGCTGAGCCGGGAGGAGCTGAGGGTCCGCCGCGCCCTGGGAGAACAGGCCGCCGAGGCCGGGCACGGGCTGCGCGCCCTGGTCGTCGCCCACCTCGCCGCCGCCCGCGCCGCCTGGCCCGACACCCGCGGCTCGGCCGGCAGCGCGCTGGCCGCCGTCGAGCAGGCGGTCGACGCGTTCGCCGAGGGGTACGAGCGTGCCCAGCGGCTCGCCGTGCGCCGGGAGGAGGCCGCGCGCCGGGAGTTCATCGACGACCTGCTCCACGGCCGCAGCGGCCTCGGCCGGCTCGCCGAGCGCGCCGACCGGTTCGGGCTGCGCCTGTCCCGGGCGCACGCGGTGGCGGTCGCCGAGGGCCCGGCCGCGTACGCCGAGGGCGGCTCGGTCGCCCGCCGGGTGGAGGCCGCCGTCGTCGCCCGGTTCGACTCCCGAAGCTTCCTGATCACCACCAAGAACGGCCGGCTGCTGTGCGTGGCACCGGGCGACGAGGACGAGATCCTCACCCACTTCGCCCAGCAGGCGTACGCGGCCACGGACGGCGTCCGGGTCGTCATCGGGCGGCCGCAGCCCGGACCCGGCGGGGTGGTGCAGTCGTACGAGGAGGCCCTCACCGCGCTGGAGATGGCGGCCCGTCTCGGCCTCAGCGAGCCGGTGCTGCGCGCCGCCGACCTGCTGGTCTACCCGGTCCTCGCCCGGGACCGGCAGGCGATGGCCGACCTGGTCCAGCACACCCTGGGCCCGCTGGCCTCGGCCCGGGGCGGCGCCGGGCCGCTGCTGGACACGCTGACCGCGTACTTCGACTCCGGCTGCGTTGCCGCCGAGGCCGCGCGCCGGCTCTCGCTCAGCGTGCGCGCGCTCACCTACCGCCTGGAGCGCATCCACAAGCTCACCGACGCCAACCCGGCCGACCCGGCGGACCGCTACATGCTCCAGACGGCGGTGATCGGCGCCCGCCTGCTGGGCTGGCCCGACCGCCCGCTGTGAGAGGCGCGTCCACCGTCGCGACCGGTCCGCGCGCATGGCGGGAAGTACTTGAATTTATGGAAAGTAGTGTCCATGATGACGGTACGACCGAGGCCGGTACGGCCGGGGGCGGGCCGACCATCCGCCCCCGTACCGGCGCATGCCGAAGCACACCGGAGGCCGGCACATGGACAGCACGGGGGAACCGATGGACGCCCAGCAGGCACGGCACGCACTCGCCGCCGCGCGCGCCGCTCAGTGCGCGGCGCGGAAGGCGAGCGACGACCGGAACAGGCCCCGGGGCTACGCCATCGGCCAGGGCCTGACGTTCGCGTTCGGCTTCATCGCCCTGGGAATCGCCGACCGGGAGCCGCGGTGGGGGGTCTGGCTGGTGCTCGCCGGGGTGCTGAGCCTGACCGCGTTCCTGGTGCTGATCTGGCTCGGCGCGCACCACGGCGGGGTGGCACGCTGGTTCAGCCGGGACCGTGCGACCGGCCGGCCCACCTGGTACGCCTGGGTGGTGCCCTTCCTCCCGGTCGCGGTCGGCCTGCTGGCCGCGATCCCCTACGGCACGACGGGCTGGCTCGTCGCCTTCGGCACGGCCGCCGGGGCGGAGTACCTGCTGCGCGCGACCCGGCAGGGCCGCACCGCATGACCGGTCCGACGGACGGCGCGCCGCCCCCGCCCCTGGACCGGGAGCTGCTCCACGCCACCCGGCTGTCCCTCGCCGCGTACCTCTCCGCCTGCGGCGAGGCGGAGTTCGGTGTCCTGCGGGACTACTGCCAGGTCTCCGACTCCACGCTCAGCAAGACGCTGACCGCCCTGGAGAAGGCCGGGTACGTCAGCATCCGCAAGGGCTACCTGGGCAAGCGCCCGCGCACCTGGGCCGGCCTCACCCTCAGCGGCCGCCGGGCACTCGCACGGCACCTGGCGGCACTGGAGGACATCGCGGCGACGGCCCGCCGGGCCGCGGCCATGGGCACCGACACCGGCACGGACGACACGCCGGGCGGGTCCTGCACCTGACGGTCCCCCACCGATCGTCCGCACCCGGCCGGCTACTCCTCGTCGGTGGTGCGCACCGGCGTCGCCCGCCCCGGTTCGGGCAGCTCGGCCATCTCCGCGCGGACCAGCAGGACATCACCGATGAAGAGGTCGTACACGACGATCCCGATCACGCCGCCGACCAGCGGTCCGACGATCGGGATCCACCAGTAGCCGCTGTACACGCCGGCCACGCTGCCCGGGAACGCCAGACTGCCCCAGCCCTCCGCATAGGTGAGCAGGCGCGGCCCGAAGTCACGGGCCGGGTTGATGGCGTAGCCCGCGTTGGCGCCGTAGGACATGCCGATGGCGGCGACCACGAAGCCCACGATCAGCGGCGCGAGGTTGGCCCTCACGGCCTGGTTGCGCACGTCGAGTACGGCGGCGATCAGCATGAGCAGGAACGCCGTACCGACGATCTGGTCGATCAGCGGTCCCCAGATGCCGCCGTGGAAGTACGCCGCCGGGAAGGTCGCGAAGATGGAGAAGGTGGCGTTCGTGTGCCCGTTGACCTTCGGTGCCGCCGCCACCTGGTCGTAGGCGTTGATCGCGTCGTGGTACACGAGGTACACCAGTGCCGCGCCGGTGAGCGCGCCGACGACCTGCGAGAACCAGTACGGCAGGACCTTGGCCCAGGAGAATCCGCGGCGCACCGCCATGGCCAGTGTCACCGCCGGGTTCAGGTGGGCACCGCTGACGCCGCCGCCGACGTAGACGCCGAAGACCACGGCGAAGGCCCAGCCCCAGGTGATCAGCAGCCAGTCCCCGGCCGCGAGGAAGATCGTGGTGGGGGTGGCGGCACGGCCCGAACCGGGCAGCGCCGCGACCGCCATCGCGACCACACCGCAGCCGAAGGAGATGAGCACGAACGTCCCGAGGAACTCGGCGAGACACTCGCCCAGCAGCCCTCCCCGGCTTCTGAGCCGGGACGGCCTGATGATCGCAGGAATTTCGACAGCCATGAAGGCCCCCTTGAAGAGAGCAATGCGGCCAACATCACCATATTGGCTTACAAAGCCCTCCCCCGCAGGTTGACGGTGCCTCGTCAGCTGTCGAGGTCGTCGGCGAAGTGCCGGAACCCGTGCCGCTCCCGGTGCATGTTCCACAGCAACTGCGCGAGGACGCGCGGGTCCTTGCGCGCGTGCCCGGCAGTGATCGACCCCGGGATGACGAGCTGCCCGACATGGATGCCCTCGCCCGCCAGCCGCTCGTGCAGCAGATGCCCGTAGGCGGTCTCGGCGGCGAACGCGATGGAGGTCCCGGCCCGCTCCGGCCGCGGCACGACGGCGGTTCCGCCGTTGACGAAGAGGATCGTCCCGCGGCCGAGCCGGCGCATCCCCGGCAGCACCTGCTGCACGGCGGCGACCGGCCCGTACACGGAGAACTCGATGGGACCGACCAGCTCACGGTGTCCGGTCTCCAGCACCGGCCGCATGAAGTCGCGGTGCGGTACGGGGCTGTACTGCAGCACTTCGACGGTCCCGAGCGCCCGCCCGGCCTCGTCCAGGGCGTGCGCCAGCTCCTCCGGGCGCCGTACGTCGGCGGCGAACCCCCGGACGGTGATCCCGGTCTCGCCCAGCTCCCGGACCAGCGCGTCGAGCCGCTCCCGGTCCCGCGCGACCAGGGCGATCCCGAACCCCTCGCGCCCGAACCGCCGCGCGACGGCGGCCCCGAGCCCGGGCCCGGCTCCCACGATGGCCATGCTGCTCACGACGACCATACGTACCGCATGGGCCGCCGCGCGGGGCCGCGACACCCCGCGCGCCCGGCACAGTCAGGGGGCTACGCCGCCGCGGTACTCCCCACGGACGCGGCGACGGCCTCCGGCCCGTCGGCCCGCATCCGCTCCAGCTGCACCCGGGTGACGACCCGTACGGCGATCGCCCCGGCGACGGCGGCCCCGACGACGGCGGCATCGGACGCGAGCAGCGGCCACACCTCGTGGTAGGCGCGGGCGATGAGCTGGTCGGGGTCGTCGCGGTACACCAGCCCCACCCCGCTGACCATCCCGACCAGCCACAGCCCCCACCACACGTTCACGGAGACGGGCAGCTTCCGCCCGGGCGCGGTGTTGCGGAACGCGTCGACGAGGATTCCCCGCGGGAACCACAGGTTGACCAGCGGGACGATCCAGCCGAAATACACCCAGACTCCCGCGTACTTCGGCGGCCGCCGCGACAGGGCGATGGCGTTGTCCCGCACGCGCCACAGCCAGGACATGAAGAAGACGGCGCACACGAGCGCGGCCAGGCCGCCGATGTCGGTGACGACGTGGTACGAGTTCTCCAGCGCGTCCAGCGGCCGGTGCACCCCTTCCCCCTGGTCCGGCGGCCCCGCGTCCGGCTCCCCGGCCAGCGCCAGCCGCACCTCCCACACGGCCCGCAGGACCCAGGCGAGCCCGGCGAGCGACAGTCCCCCGACAGCGAGCTGCCCGGCCGTCCGGACGGGTCGGTACACGGAGGCAGGGGCAGCAGGCGGATGTATCTGTTCGGTCACCGGCTCATCTTGCGCCATCCGTGTGCATCCGTCACGCGAACGGCCGCGCGTCGGGCGCTCACGGTGTCAAGTCCGCCCACGGGCCGCCAGGATGGCGGGTAGCCGACGCCATGGCGTGCGCGGACCGCGAGCATCAGGAGACGGACCACTTGTGAGCATCGTCAACGAACCCCAGGGTGCCGCGGCAGCAGAGGACTCCTACGAGAACGAGCTGCCGGTCAGGCGCAGCCAGCCCGGCAACGTCGTGGTGAAGTGGCTGACGACCACCGACCACAAGACGATCGGCACGCTCTATCTGGCGACGTCGTTCGCGTTCTTCCTGGTCGGTGGCCTGATGGCGCTCATCATGCGGGCCGAGCTGGCCCGGCCGGGCCTGCAGATCATCTCCAAGGAGCAGTACAACCAGCTGTTCACGATGCACGGCACGATCATGCTGCTGATGTTCGCGACGCCGCTGTTCGCCGGCTTCACCAACTGGATCATGCCGTTGCAGATCGGCGCGCCCGACGTGGCGTTCCCGCGGCTGAACATGTTCGCCTACTGGCTCTACCTGTTCGGCTCGCTCATCGCGGTGGGCGGCTTCCTCACCCCGGACGGCTCGGCCGACTTCGGCTGGTTCGCCTACGCCCCCCTGCACAGCGAGTTCTACTCGCCCGGCCTCGGCTCGAACATGTGGTTCATGGGTCTGGCCTTCTCCGGCTTCGGCACCATCCTCGGCGCGGTCAACTTCATCACCACGATCATCTGCATGCGCGCCCCGGGCATGACGATGTTCCGCATGCCGATCTTCGTGTGGAACGTGCTGCTGACCGCCGTGCTGGTCCTGCTCGCCTTCCCCGTCCTGGCCGCCGCGCTCTTCGCCGCGATGGCGGACCGCGTGTTCGGGGCCCAGGTGTTCAACTCGGCCAACGGCGGCGCACTGCTCTGGCAGCACCTCTTCTGGTTCTTCGGCCATCCGGAGGTGTACATCATCGCGCTGCCGTTCTTCGGCATCATCTCCGAGGTCATCCCGGTCTTCTCGCGCAAGCCGATGTTCGGCTACATGGGCCTGATCGCCGCGACCATCTCCATCGCGGGGCTGTCGATCACTGTGTGGGCCCACCACATGTACGTCACCGGCGGTGTGCTGCTGCCGTTCTTCGCCTTCATGACCTTCCTGATCGCGGTGCCGACCGGGGTGAAGTTCTTCAACTGGATCGGCACCATGTGGAAGGGCTCGCTGTCCTTCGAGACGCCGATGCTCTGGGCGGTCGGCTTCCTGATCACCTTCCTCTTCGGCGGTCTGACCGGTGTCATCCTGGCCTCGCCGCCGATGGACTTCCACGTGTCCGACTCCTACTTTGTGGTCGCGCACTTCCACTACGTGGTCTTCGGCACCGTCGTCTTCGCGATGTTCTCCGGCTTCCACTACTGGTGGCCGAAGTTCACGGGCAAGATGCTGGACGAGCGCCTCGGCAAGATCACGTTCTGGACGCTGTTCGTCGGCTTCCACGGCACCTTCCTCGTGCAGCACTGGCTGGGCGCCGAGGGCATGCCGCGCCGGTACGCCGACTACCTGGCGGCCGACGGCTTCACCGCCCTGAACACGGTCTCGACGATCAGCTCCTTCCTGCTCGGCCTGTCGATGCTGCCGTTCCTCTACAACATGTGGAAGACGGCCAGGTACGGCAAGCCGGTCGGCGTGGACGACCCGTGGGGCTACGGCCGGTCGCTGGAGTGGGCGACCTCGTGCCCGCCGCCCCGGCACAACTTCGTCACCCTGCCCCGCATCCGCAGCGAGTCCCCGGCGTTCGACCTGCACCACCCCGACATCGCGATGCTGGAGTACGAGGCCCACACCGCCACCCCGGCGCCGACCGACCGGGGTCACGGGTGAGCGGACTGCGCCGGCGGGGAGCCGCCGGCGACCTCGGCAACCAGGTGGAGGGCTATCTGCTCTGGCAGGCCAGGGTCGCGGAGGCCGAGCAGCGCGCACGCGAGTTCGCCGGGCCCCTGGAGTGGCTGACGACAGGGCAGCGCGAGGAGATCGAGCGCCGCTACGTGGCCGACCACCTGCACCGGGCCCGGGCGGACCTCGAACGCATCGCGGCCCGCTGCGTCTCCCTGCGGGCGGAGTACGAACACCGCTACCGCGAGTTGAAGGGCCGCTGTGTGGCGGTGACCCTGGCGGTGTGCGCCGTCCTCATGACGGCGGCGTTGCTGCTGGTGCTGTGACGGCTCCGACCGTCCGGACTCAGGCCATCCAGAAGAAGACCGCCGTCATGCGCTTCTCCTCCAGTTCCTTGCCGCAGTAACCCGTCGCGCTGTGCACGAGGTTGGCGTTGTAGAGGAGGAGGCGGTTGTACTTGTGCGGGACCCGGACGTCCTCCTCGAAGTGGTCGCCCGGCACGAAGCGCGTACCGAGGGCCTCGACGAGGTTGTTGTGCGGGGCCTGGACGATGTTGCCGCCGAGCCGGCCGCCGGGCAGTGACTGGCGGTAGAAGGCGGTGCCGCAGTCCTTGGGGGCGCTCGGGTTGAGGTAGAGGACGGCCGCGTACCGGCACAGGGCGCGGGAGTCGGTGTGCGGGCGGGGCTCGCTCTCGCCCTCGCCGACCACCTGGACGCAGTTGTGGTTGAGGGTGCCGCCGCCGGGCGTCTGCTGCACCCACAGGTCCTCCGCCCCGGTCGCCTTCTTCACCAGCCGCTCTACGCGGGCCAGTTCGGACGGTTCGAGACCGGGCATGGCGCGCAGGCCGGGCCAGGTCTCGGAGGTGTACGGGTAGCCCTTCACCCAGTCGTCCTTGGCCAGGCACCGCTCCCGCACGGCGTCCACGTCGGGCAGGACGTCGTCCAGCACCCAGTAGTCGCGGCCCTTGGTGGGCTTGCGGTAGGGGAGGACGGGCAGAGCGGCGGGCATCCGGGGGTGCATGGGGCGAATCTAGGCCTGCGTGCGCCGTCGCTTCTCCCGAGGAATGGTCAACGTTTCGGCAACCGTTTGTCATGCACACCAGGCGCGACTCGTTCTGCTGCCCTGAGCCGGAAGCAGGTTGGTCAGTTTTTTGCCCGGCGGGCCGAGACGGATCGCGTTCCCGTCCGTACTGCTGTGCGTCAAGACCGCCTCGTGGCGGGATCCACGACCGGGCAGGAGGCACGGTGCGCTTTTCGCGGAACGCGACGGGAACTCTCTTCGTGGGCGGTGCGATGGCTCTGACCCTCGGTGCTCTCGCCTACCCGAGCATGCTCGGTCTGAACCAGGTCTCCAGCGCGCAGGACCGCATCATCGCCAACACGCAGTGGGGACCGCTCACCGAGCAGGACCGGGACTTCGTGGTGAAGGTGCGCGCGGCCGGCCTGTGGGAGTACCCGGTGGGGCAGATCGGGCTGCAGAAGGGCACCACCAAGGGCGTGATCACCGCCAGCCAGCACCTGGTCGACGGGCACGCCGCGCTGGACACCAGCTGCCGCAAGATCGCGCCCATGCTGAACATCACCCTGCCCGACCTGCCGAGCCCCCAGCAGCAGGGCTTCGTGAGCCAGTTGAAGGCGGACAGCGGCAAGAAGTTCGACAGCGACTTCGCCAACATCCTGCGGATGACGCACGGCTCCATCTTCAACACGATCGCGAAGATCCGGTCGACCACCAAGAACTCGCTGGTGCGGGCCCTCGCCGACCAGGCCAACGACACTGTCCTCGACCACATGACGGTGATGGAGAAGACCGGTCTGGTCGACTTCGACCAGACCCTCTTCCAGCAGACGACCCCGCCGAAGCTGCCCAGCTCCGACCTGACCCCGCCCCCCCCCGCCGCCGGTCAGCCGGAAGTGGTACTGACGCCGCCGCCGACCGCCACGTCCACCCCGCTGGACCTCAGCGGCCTCCCCGGGGGCGGCAGCGCGCCCACTCCCAGCCCGGCCGTGGGCTAGGGGGTTTCGTCCGGACGAAGCCCCCTAGGCCACCCAGACCGTGGTGTCCGGTGGGAGTGCCGCCGTGCCGTCCAGCGGGGTGCTGGCCAGCAGTACCTCGCCCGGCGGCAGCGGTACCGGCTCGGCGGTGAGGTTGGTGACGCAGCGCCAGACGTCGGAGCGGGCGAAGTCCAGGACCCCGGCGGGCGCGTCCGGCGTCCAGGTCAGCGCCTCGCCCTCCAGCAGCTTGCGGCGCAGGCGCAGGGCGGTGCGGTACAGCTCCAGGGTCGAGCCCTCCGCGCCGGTCAGCGCCTCGACCGCGTACGACGCGAACGTCGGCGGCTGCGGCAGCCAGGCGGCGCCGGGCCCGAAGCCGTACGACGGTCCGCTCGCCGTCCACGGCAGCGGCACCCGGCAGCCGTCGCGGCCCTTGCGGACATGGCCGGTCTGCTCCCAGATCGGGTCCTGGAGGACCTCGGTGGGCAGGTCGGCGACCTCGGGCAGACCGAGCTCCTCGCCCTGGTAGAGGTACGCCGATCCCGGCAGCGCCAGCATCAGCAGGGTGGCGGCCCGGGCCCGGCGCAGACCGGCGTCCGTGTCGATCGCGGGCGCCCGGCCGCCGGACAGCAGCCAGGCCGCCGGGTCGGTGCCGGGCGGCAGCATCAGACGGGACGCGTGCCGGACGACGTCGTGGTTGGACAGCACCCAGGTGGCCGAGGCTCCGGCGGCATGGGCGGTGGCCAGGGAGTCGGTGATGACCTGGCGGAGTTCCTCCGCGTCCCAGCCGGTCTCCAGGTACTCGAAGTTGAAGGCCTGGCCGAGTTCGTCGGCGCGGGCGTACAGGGCGCGGCGGGCGCCGGGGACCCAGGCCTCTGCGACGGCGGTGCGCGGGGGGCTGTAGGCGTCGAAGATCTTGCGCCAGTCGCGGTAGATCTCGTGCACCTCGTCCCGGTCCCAGTAGGGATGACTGCCCGCCGGGACCAGCGGCAGGGCCTGTTCGCCGGTGGCGCCGATGCCGCCGACGTCCCGCAGCGGCTCCGTGAGGTCCTTGGCCAGGCCGTGGGCGACGTCGACGCGGAAGCCGTCCACGCCCCGGTCGGACCAGAAGCGCAGGGTGGTGCGGAAGTCGGCGCGGACCTCGTCGTTGTCCCAGTTGAGGTCGGGCTGTTCGGGGGCGAAGAGGTGGAGGTACCAGGCACCGTCGGGCGTCCGGTGCCAGGCGCTGCCGCCGAAGACGGACTGCCAGTCGGTGGGCGGGAGTTCACCGCTGGCACCGCGGCCCGGGCGGAAGACGTAGCGGTCTCGGGCCGGTGAGCCGGGGCCGGCCCGCAGGGCCTCCTGGAACCAGGGGTGCAGGTGGGAGGTGTGGTTCGGCACGATGTCGACGACGACCTTCAGGCCGAGCCGGTGGGCCTCGGCGACCATCGCATCGAAGTCGTCCAGGGTGCCGAGCCGGGGGTCGACGTCCCGGTGGTCGGCGACGTCGTAGCCGCCGTCGGCCAGCTCCGAGGGGTAGAAGGGGCTCAGCCACACGGCGTCGACGCCCAGCGCGGCCAGGTGGTTCAGGCGCTGCGTGAGGCCCTTCAGGTCGCCGAGGCCGTCACCGTCGGCGTCGGCGAAGCTGCGCGGGTACACCTGGTAGATGACGGCCTGACGCCACCAGTCGGGGTTCCTGGAGGAGAGGTCCGGCGTGAGGTCTGCCATGCGGGCTCCGTTCGGGCGGATGCGGCGGTCGGACGACACCAGAGAACCTGTCCACATGGCCCGGAAGGGGAACCTTCGGCCGGTGCGGCGGGGAGCCGGCCGCGGCCGACCGACGGCCGAGTCCCGAGGTTCGTTGTGCTGCACGGGTGGATTCGCTGAGCCGTCCGACGGGCGGTCAGGCCGGGCTCCGGCCGGTGCGGTGTTCCCGTGCCGACACTTGGCCCGCACGGCGGATGCCGTGCCGGGTCTCGCGGACCGGCGCTGGCGCCGGGACGGGTGAGGCCGTGGACGCGAGGGTCGGGCAGCGGCGTCTGCCATGGAGAAGGGCACACCGTCCGGCCCCGAAGGAGTGTCATGCAGGGTGTCCGCCCGATCAGGTCGCTGCTGGCCGCAGCCCTCGTGCTGGTGGGCCTGGCCGCGGCTCCGGCTGCCGCCGGGGCGCACGGCTCGCCCCCTGGAGGCCGTCACCAGCCGACCGCCGTCCGCGTCTGCCCCCAGCCGGCCGATCCCCTGGTGGCGGCCTGTACGGCCATGCTGCGCACCGACCTGCCGCCCATGGCGTCCGTACCGCCGAACGCGAGACCGCCCGGCCTCAGCCCCCAGGACCTGCGCCGCGCCTACAAGCTGAACGGCCGGCGGGGGCAGGGCCGAACGGTGGCGATCACCATCGCGCACCACCACCCCAACCTGGAGAGCGACCTGGCCGTCTACCGGCGCCAGTTCGGGCTCCCGCCCTGCACGAAGGCCCGCGGCTGCCTGCGTGTGATCAACCAGCGCGGCGGCAGCACCCTGCCGACCACCGTCGTTCCGGAATGGTCGTTCGAGGAATCCATCGACGTGGACATGGTGAGCGCCGCCTGCGCGGACTGCCGCATCCTGGTCGTCGAGAACGACAGCGCCTTCGCCGCCGACATGTTCGCCGGGGTCGACCAAGCCGTCGCACAGGGCGCGAAGTTCATCTCCAACAGCTGGCTCTTCCCCGAAGCCCCGTTCGAGCCCGCCTTCGACTTCCACTTCAGCAACCACCCCGGCGTGGCCTTCACCTTCGCCTCAGGCGACCACGGGGGCATGACGCAGTATCCGGCCGCGTCCCCCTACGTCACCGCGGTGGGCGGTACCACGCTGATCCCCCTGCACACACCGCGCGGCTTCGGGGAGAGGGCCTGGAGCGGCACCGGATGCGGATGCTCCGCCTTCGAACCCAAGCCCTCCTTCCAGCACGACACCATCTGCCCGCACAACCGCACCATCGCCGACGTCTCGGCCGTCGCCGACCCCGCCACCGGCGTCGCGGTGTACGACACGGCCCCCACCCCCGGCGGCGGCACCGGCTGGTTCGTGGCGGGCGGCACCAGCGTGGCCGCTCCACTGGTGGCCGGCGCGTACGCCCTGGCCGGCAATCCCGCGCCGGGCACCTTCCCCAACTCCTACCCCTACGCCCACCCGCAGGACTTCTTCGACATCACCGTCGGCCAGGCGGGCTCGTTCCCCGCGCTCCCCGGCTACGACGCCCCGACCGGCGTCGGCACGCCCGACGGGGTCGCCGGACTGCGCGCCCCCGTGAACGCGTGGCACGGCGCCGTTCACGCGGGGGCCTGAGCGGTCAGGGCGCCGGCTACCGCTCCACCGTCTCCAGGTACAGCTTCACGTAGCGGTCCACGTCGACCTCCAACGCCACGTCCACGAGGACCTGTTCGCGCAGGCCCTCGTGGATCTCCGACTCACCCGGGCGGGGGCGGCGGTCGACGAGCGTCTGGCCGCGGGTCGGGCCGGGAGCCAGGGAGACCTCGACCGGGAGGCGGCGGGTGGTGATGCCCTGCGGGTCGGCGACCGCGCACACCGCGCCCGCGTCGCCGAGCCCGCCCGCCTCCTCCGCCTGCGGTTCCCCGCCCTGGGTGGTCGGCCGGTGGGCGAGCAGATCGCCGGCCAGCCGGGTGCCGGGGTCACTGCTCGTGCGCAGCCGGTGGACGTCCGGCGCGTCCACCACCACCTGCAGGAAGACGTCCAGGCCGTACATCGTGATCGGCACCCCGGCCGTGAGCAGGATCGCCGCGGCCTCGGGGTCGTGCCAGACGTTGAACTCGGCGACCGGCGTGGCGTTCCCGGCGGCGACCGCCCCGCCCATGAAGACGATCCGCTCGATGTTGCGGGTGACCTCCGGGTGGGTGCGCAGCAGGAGGGCGATGTTCGTCAGCGGTGCGGTGGGGATCAGCGTCACCGGGTGCGGGGAGGCCAGGATCTCGCGGCGCAGCAGGGCCACGGCGTCCAGCGGGGCCGGGGTGCGGGCCGGTGCGGGCAGGCCCAGGTCGCCCATGCCGTCGGCGCCGTGCACGTGCCGGGCCGGGCGCGCCGGTTCGATCAGCGGGCGCTCGGCGCCGCGCCCCACCGGGATGTCGGGGGCGCCCGCCTGCTCCAGCACGGTGAGGGTGTTGCGGACCACGCCGTCGACGTCCGTGTTCCCGGCCACGCAGGTCACCGCCCGCAGGTCGAGCCCCGGGTGGCGCAGGGCGAACAGCAGGGCCAGGGCGTCGTCGACACCGGTGTCGCAGTCGATGATCACGGGGATGGGCTGACCGGTCACAGCGGACTCCTTCGTCGTACCTGGCCCTCTGCTCAGCACACTAGATCAGTCCCACAGCGCGGTGCCGCGTGCCGCCACCCGTCCGGAGATCCGGTGCAGCAGGTCCGGTACGGGGAGGGCGCCGGGCCTGCGGCCGTCCCGCAGGCGTACGGCGGCCAGGCCTGCGCCGGCCTCACGGGCGCCGATCACCGCCTGGTACGGCACCAGGCGCGCCGCCCGGATCCTGGCCCCCAGGGTGCCCTGGCCGGGATCGGCGAGCTCGGCGCGCAGGCCGGCCGCGACGGCCTCGCGGACCAGCGCCGACGCCTGCTCCAGCTGCTCCTCGCCGACCGGCAGCACCACCAGCTGGACGGGGGCCAGCCAGGCCGGGAAGGCACCGCCGTGCGCCTCGATCAGGTGGGCGACGGCCCGCTCGACGCTGCCGATGATGCTGCGGTGCACCATCACGGGCCGGTGCCTGGCGCCGTCGCCGCCGATGTAATGCAGGTCGAAGCGGGCGGGCTGGTGGAAGTCGATCTGCACGGTGGACAGGGTGGACTCGCGGCCGGCGGGGTCGGCGATCTGCACGTCGATCTTCGGGCCGTAGAAGGCGGCCTCGCCCGCCGCCTCCTCGTACGCCACCCCGGCCTCGGCGAGGACCTCCCGCAGCAGCGCGGTCGCCCGCCGCCACAGCTCCGGGTCGGCGACGTACTTGCCGCCCTCCCCGGGCAGGGACAGCCGGTGGCGTACGGCCCGGATGCCGAGGTCGGCGTAGGCACGGGCGATCAGCTCCAGCGCGGCACGGGCCTCCTGAACGGCCTGGTCGAGGGTGCAGAAGATGTGGGCGTCGTTGAGCTGGATGGCCCGGACGCGGGTCAGGCCGCCGAGCACGCCGGACAGCTCCGCGCGGTGCATGGGGCCCAGTTCGGCGAGGCGCAGCGGCAGTTCGCGGTAGCTGTGCGAGCGGGAGCGGTAGATCAGGGCGTGGTGGGGGCAGAGGCTGGGACGCAGCACGACCTCCTCCGCGCCGAGCTTCATGGGCGGGTACATGTCGTCGCTGTAGTGGTCCCAGTGCCCGGAGATCTCGTACAGCTCGCGTTTGCCGAGCGCGGGTGAGTACACGTGCCGGTAGCCGGCCCGGCGTTCGGCCTCCCGGACGTACTCCTCCAGGGCGTGCCGGACGGCCGCGCCGTCGGGCAGCCAGTACGGCAGGCCGGCGCCGATCAGCGGGTCGGTGTCGAACAGGTCCAGTTCGCGGCCGAGGCGGCGGTGGTCGGGCAGCTGGTCGTTCATCGCGTTCCTCCGCGGTGCGGGGGCGAGGAACCGGGGTGCGGATGCTGGGAACGCCGAAGCCCCGGGGCGCTCGCCCCGGGGCTTCGATGCTGGTCAGGTGTCAGCGCGCCGGGACGGTCTCCGGCGTCGTCGTGCTCGACGGGCACTGCGGGGCGCGCTGCATACGGCGACCGTAACAGCGCCGGGCCGGCGGAGCCACGCGTTTTCCGGGGCCGCTCACCCGGACGGCCCGGAGCGCTGGTGGGGCGGTCGGGGCGATGGTGCCGTGAGAGCAGGCACCCCCACCGGCCCGCTGCCCAGGAGGCTCCCCCATGGTCGCCGCGATACCTCCCCGCGCGCTCCTTCTCCTCATCGGCGCCGGCCTGCTCGCCACCGGCGGCATCGCCGCCCTCGGTCTGAAGCAGCCGGCGTCCGCGCCGTACCCCATACCGACGATCGCCGCCTCCACCCCCGCACCCAGGACGAGCACCCGGGCCGACGCCGCCTCGCTCACGGAGGCGCAGGCCCAGGCCGCGCTCCTCACCGAGACCGACCTCGGCGCCCCCTGGACGGCGACGCGCGGCGCGGCCACCTGGCGGGACGCGCTGCTGAAGGCGACCACCACGACCGGGGAGTGCCAGAAGTTCATGGACGCCCTGTACAGCGACGAACTCCTCGGCGCCCCGGCCCGCGCCGCCGTCGGCCTGGACGACGCCGACACCGACGCCCAGCTGCGCTACCAGATCGGCACACGGCGCCCGGCGGACGTCGACAAGGTGCTGGCCTGGCTGGGCACGATGCCCGTGCAGTGTGCGCGGTTCACCGCCACCACGGAGCTGGGGCTGGTCGAGGACGTGCAGGTCGTGGACGCGCCGCTGCCGCGGGCCGGGGACGCGCGTCAGGGGCTGCGGGTCAGCCTCGCCACGACGACGTCCGAGGGGGACGAGTACCTGCTCACGCTGGACGTGGCCGCCGTACGGGTGGGTCAGGACTCCTTCGCCCTCACCAACGGCGGCCTGGGCGACGTACCGAACGACGCCACGCAGGCCGCCGTACAGGTCGGCGCGCTGCGCCTGGCGGACGTGCGCAGACAGGGCCGGGCGCAGGTCTGACCGGACCGCCCGCGCGCCGGGTCACAGGGGTGGCTGGGCCGGGGCCGGGCCGAGGGTGGTGGTGCCGGGGGTCGTGCGGTGGCCCAGGCCGGTGCGGTAGGCGTCCAGGGCGGCCTCGGTACGGCCCGTGCGGCGGAACAGGTCGCCGAGCAGGCGGCACAGGTCGGCCAGGTCACCGGCGGCGCCCGCGCGTTCCAGGAGGCTGAGCGCGCGGACGTAGTGCTCCTCGGCGGCCTCGGTGTCGCGGGTGTCCTCGGCGATGATGCCGAGGAGGCGGTGGGCCGCGGCGGCGTGGACGGCGCCGCGTTCGGAGGAGAAGTCGCCGAGGACGCCCCGGAGCAGTCCGGCCGCCTCGTCCGACTTGCCGCGCCGGTGCAGCACGTCGGCCAGTTCGACCGCGGCCTGGCTGCGGTACAGGGCCGCCCGGGTCTGCGCGAGCATGGTGTGCGCCTGGCGCAGCTCGGCCTCGGCGCGGTCCAGTTCGCCGTTCTGGGCGCAGACGTAGCCGCGCATCCAGTGGCAGTTGGCCAGTTCCGTGCGCAGCTGGAGTCGGCGGTACAGCTCGGCCGCCTTGGCGAGGGAGGCGTCGGCCTCGGCGGCCCGGCCCTCGGTGAGCAGGGTGCGGGCCACCGAGCGGTGCATCCGGGCGATCAGCGCGGGGTCGGCGGCCTGCGGGGCGAGCGCGAGGGCGAACTCGGCGGCCTGGGCGGCGCGGGCCTGGGCGCCCATGTCCATGTACGGGCCGATGACGCTGGCGTACAGCAGCAGGAGGGCGTCGGGGTCGTGCAGACCGCCGCGGTTCAGCTCGTCGAGGGTGGACTCCAGCAGGTAGACGGCGTAACGGAGTTCGCCCGCCAGATAGTGGGACACCGCCCGGCCGCGTACGGCGGGCACGCGGGCCGGCAGCGACTCGTCGGCCAGCCGCGCCTCGGCCCGTTCGAAGCAGTCGCGTGCCGTGCCCAACTCCCCCGTCTCCAGGCTGCATTCACCGAGGCCGAGCAGTGCGGTCGCCTGCTCGTGACGCAGTTCGTGCGTCTCCGCCTCCGTGAGCAGCGCCGCGTACTGCGCGGCGGCCTCCTCGGCCCGGCCGTCGGCGAGGATGCGCTGGGCCTCGGTGAGCCGCAGCCTCAGGCCGGTGGCGAGGTGGGCGGGGCGGCCGACGGCCAGCTCCTCGAAGGCCACCCCGAGCCGGGCCGCGATGTGCCCCAGCGCCTCGTCGGAGGCGCGCACCCGGCCGGCCTCCAGGGTGGAGATGTAGGCGGGTGTGTAGGCCGGTTCGGCCAGTTGACGCTGGGTCAACCCGGCTTGGGTGCGCAATCTCTGCACGCGCCGCCCGATGACCTCGGGATCGTCCCGCTCCCGCATACCCCCGGCCCCCCAACTCGCCCGTCGCCTCTTGCCGTTCGGGTTGTACAGCCCCTAGGTTAAACGGCGGGTTAAACCTGTTTAATACGCCACTGTCGTGTTGCGAGGTCGCCGTGTTCGGACGTACATCCGCACCCTACGGAAACCCCACCGCGCGGAGGGCCGTCGCCGCCGCCGTGATCGCCGTGGCGGCCCTGATAACCGCGGCGAACGCGGGCCCGGCGCGAGCGGCGGAAACGGGACACACCGCTCAGCACCAGCAGCCGGCACGTGCGTACCGCTGAGCCACGGCCGGAGGCTCAGAACTCGGCGGTGTCCAGCTCGAAGTCCAGGGGGGCGGGCAGGGGGACGGCCAGGCCGAGCTTGTACTTGGAGCCCTTGGAGTAGTCGTCGCCGGAGGGCTCCGAGTAGACGACGACCTCTGCCTCTTCGCGGTCGATCAGCAGGTAGACAGGGATGCCGGCGCGGGCGTACCCGTGGACCTTCTTGGTGCGGTCGCGGTCAGCGGTGCCGGCGGAAGTGATCTCGGCGACGAGGAGGACGCCGTGCGGCTCGTGCCACTCCTCCTCGTCGTCAAAGCTGCCCTTCGGGGCGATCACCAGGTCAGGGATGACGTGACCGGTGGGGGATGCGCCGGGAGCGTTCAAGCCGATGCCGGTGTAGTTACGCAGAGAGCGGTCCTGGCGCCGCTCAGCCACCTGGTCAACGACTTCCGACACGATTTCCTCATGCTCCCCGTTCGCCGGTGGCGTCACGTGGATCTCCCCTTCGATCAGCTCCACGCGCCAACCCCGGGGGGCCGCCGCACTAAGGCGCTCGAAGGCTGTCTCTACGCTCGAGTCCGACTGGTCGGGCATGCCGCTGTCCGCGTCGTCACCGTCAGGGTCGTCGTAGGGACCGTAGATGGCCTCGCCCTGATATCCGGGCATGATGATCGGCTCAGTGTCAGCCGTCGCCATGACAGACCTCCTTCGCTCAGCGCGACCATCTCAGCGTACGGGGGGATGCGGCCCGGCGAATCCTGAGCCGTTCACTCGAACGTGTGTGCTGTTACGTTTCAGCGCTCCCCTGCCGCGTACCGCACGAACGCCGCGAACGCCTCCGGCGAGAGGGTGAGCGTGCCGTGCCCGGGGTCCTTGGAGTCGCGGACGGCCACGAGGGCGGGGAGATCGGCGACCTCGACGCACTCGCCGCCGGTGTTGCCGCTGTACGAGGACTTACGCCACACCGCGTCCGTCAGGTTCGGCAGCTTGCGCATAACGTTCCTCCATCACGCGGGTGATCAGTGCCGCCGAATCCTCCACGGAGAGGGCGGACGCCTGCAAGTGAGCGTAACGAAGGGCTGCCTCCTTGACAGTCTCCGGGTTGGCCGTCATGTGCCCCGAGATGATGTCCTCCGTGTACACGAGGTCCGGGTGACCGTCGAAGCGAAGGCTCGTGAACGACCCGATCAGGCTGGCGTGTTCACCAGCAAGGAACGGCAGGACCTGCACCCGCACCCACTTGTGGTCGAGGAAGGTCAGCAGGTGTGCGAGCTGCTCGCGCATGATCTGGTGGCTGCCGATGGGCCGGTGGAGGGCAGCCTCGTCCAGGACCACCCAGGTCAGCGGGGGCTCTTCGCGAAGCAGAATGCGCTGGCGTTCCATCCGCGCGGCCACGAGCTCATCCAGCCTGTCCCGCACGCCCGTTGCCAGCACCGCCCGGGAGTACGCCTCGGTCTGCAGAAGGCCATAGACCATCTGCGCCTGATACGTGGAGATGTACGCCGCCGTAGCCTCCATGTCAGCGAACGGCTGGAACCAACTCGGCAACTGACTCCGCAGCACCAGCCCCACCAACCGCGAGAAGAAGCCGTCGGTCAGCAGCGCCGCGTCCACGCGCTCGGCGAATTCCCGTGTCGGCACCTTCGCCCCGGTCTCCACCTGGCCGACCAGCGAGCCCGTGCAGAAGACGATCGCGCCCAGTTCCCTCTGCGTCAGCGCCGCCGCCTCACGCCTGCGGCGCAGCTCGTAGCCGAAGTAGTCCAACGGCGAGGCCGCGGGATCCAGTTCGCGGATGTTCACCATGCACCGAGCGTAGCCACACGACCGCACGCAGGTGAGGATGTTCGGCGAACCGCCGGAGGCCTACGCTGACGGACCATGACCTCTGCCGCCGCCCGCACCGCCCTGGACCTGACCGCCGAGCTGCCCGTCCCGGCGCTGGAGGACCTCTACCGGGACCTGCACCGGCACCCCGAGCTGTCCCTGCGGGAGCACCGCACCGCCGGGAAGCTGGCCGGGCGGCTGGCGAAAGCCGGGTTCGAGACCGCCGAAGGTGTCGGCGGCACCGGGGTCGTGGGGCGGCTGGCCAACGGCGACGGGCCCACCGTCCTGCTCCGCGCCGACATGGACGCACTGCCGGTGCGGGAGGAGACCGGGCTGCCGTACGCCTCCACGGCGGACGGCGTGATGCACGCCTGCGGGCACGACCTGCACGTCACCTGGCTGGCCGGGGCCGCCGCGGCGCTCGCGGCGGGGCGGGACACCTGGCGGGGCACCCTGCTGGTGATCGGACAGCCCGCCGAGGAGAGCGGGCAGGGCGCGGCCCGGATGGTCGCGGACGGCCTCTACGAGCGGTTCGGGCGGCCCGACGTCCTGCTCGGGCAGCACGCCGCGCCCGGCCCGGCGGGGCTGTACCCGCACTCACCGGGGCTGATCATGTCCGCCGCGACGGACGTCGACATCGTGGTGCACGGCCGGGGCGGGCACGGTTCGCGGCCGGAGTCGACCGTGGATCCCGTCGTCACCGCCGCCTACCTCGTCACCCGGCTGCAGACCGTGGTCTCACGGGAGATCGCGGCCGGTGAGTCCGCCGTACTCACCGTCGGCCGGATCGAGGCCGGCACCCGGCACAACATCATCCCGTCCGAGGCGCGGATCTCGCTGAACCTGCGCAGCCAGTCCGAGGCCGTACGGCAGCGGATGCTGGACGCGATCCGGCGCATCGCGCGGGGCGAGTGCCTGGCCGCCGGCTGCCCGCGCGAGCCGGAGATCACCATCGGCAACACCTTCCCGGTGACCGTCAACGACGCCGGCACCGACAGAACGGTGGCGGCCGTGCACACGGAGGTCTTCGGCGCGGGCACGGTGTTCGACCCGGGCCCGGCGATGGGCAGCGAGGACTTCCCTCAGCTCGCGCTGGACAACGCCATCCCGTACTCGTACTGGTTCGTCACCACGACCCCCGCCGAGGTGTGGGACCGGGCCCCCGGCAACACCCTGCCGGAGAAGTTCGCTGCCGTGCCGAGCAACCACAGCC
The DNA here is from genome assembly GCF_044593395.1 of Streptomyces sp. NPDC052301. NCBI lineage: Bacteria > Bacillati > Actinomycetota > Actinomycetes > Kitasatosporales > Streptomycetaceae > Streptomyces > Streptomyces sp. NPDC052301. Next base: position 29,826 of record NZ_JBIUBE010000011.1, read on the forward strand.
CGCACTTCGCGCCCGACCTGTCCGTGATCGCCCCGGGTGTCCGCACGCTGGTCTCCGGGGCACTGGCGTTGTTGTCGGTGACATGACCTAGTCTTCGCTCACTCGCCACACGCGGCGCACACCCGCTTCACAAGGGGCCGCGCAGTCGTGCCCGCGTGGCGTACCGACTCTTCATTCGATCCGGGGGGTTCGAATCAGCGTGCGCAAGCGCTCTCTCACGGCCGCCACCACCCTGGCGGTCCTCTGCGGCTCGGCAGCTCTCGCCGCCGCTCCGGCCTACGCCGACTCCAGCACCGTCCTGCCGGTCAAGCAGACCGGCGACATCGTGGTCGACGGTGTCCACCAGCAGGTGTTCGTCAGCGACCCGGCCAACGGCAAGATCGTCGTCACCGACTTCGCCGGCAAGGTCGTCAAGCAGCTCACCGCGGACCTGTCCGGGGTGACCGGCCTCGAGCTGTCCGCCGACTCCGGCACGCTCTACGCGGCCGTCAAGGACCAGGACGCCATCGCGGTCGTCGACACCGCCACCGACACCGAGACCACCCGCTACGCCGTCGGCGACCAGCCGGTCAGCGTCGCCCTCGCGGGCGGGCGGCTGTGGTTCGGCTACGGCGCCTCCGGCTCGGGCGACCTCGGCTCCGTCGACCTCGCCGGCGAGCAGCACGAGGTCACCCTCGACCAGGACAAGGGCTGGTACTCCGCGCCGGTCCTCGACGCGGCCCCCGGCTCGGACGTCCTGGTGGGCGGCCAGCCCGGCGACAGCTCCGGCACCGTCGTGTCGTACGACGTCTCCTCGGGGACCGCCACGCGTGTCGCCTCCGGGTCGGCCGGCGAGAACCTGAGGGACCTCGCGGTCACACCCGACGGCAAGGACGTCGTCACCGCGAGCGGCTGGCCGTACCACCACCCGGTGTTCAAGACGGCCGACCTCACGCCGGACGGCACCTACGCCAGCGACACGTACCCGAACGCGGTGGCCGTCGCCCCGGACGGCACGGTCGCGGCGGGCGTCGACGGCTGGTACAACCCGGACGTCTACGTCTACAAGCCGGGCGGCACCACCTCGGTGCGCGAGTACGACTTCCCGAACACCGGGCACACCAGCGGCTCCGACGAGCTGGCCGACTCGGCCCTCGCCTGGGCCCCGGACGCCTCGCGGCTGTTCGCGGTGTCGTACAACAGCGACGGCGTCTACTCGCTGCGCGTCCTCGCCGCGCCCACCAAGGCCGCGACCACCGTCACCGTGGACGCCCCGGCCACCGCCACCCGCGCCAAGGCGCTCACCGTCAAGGGCAAGGTCACCTCCAAGGTCGCCCTGGCGGCCGGTACCGGGCTGACCGTCACCCGCACCGACCTGGACTCCCCGAAGGGCAAGACGCTGCCCCCGGTGACCGCCAAGGCCGACGGCACCTTCTCCTTCGCCGACACCCCGCCGGCCGGCGGCAAGGTGACGTACAAGGTGGCCTACGCGGGCGACGCCGACCACGCGGCGTCCTCCGGCTCCGACTCGGTGACCGTCTCGCGCGCCAAGCCGACGCTGACCGTCGACAACAACGGCAAGGTCTACTCGTACGGCAAGGACGTCAAGTTCACCGCCCACCTGGGCACGACGTACAAGAACCGCACGGTGGAGATCTGGGCCGACCCGTTCGGCTACGACAAGCCGAACAAGCTGGTGAGGTCCGGCAAGGTCGACTCCCATGGCAACCTGTCGGTCACCCTGGACATGAAGCGGGACACCAAGGTCACCGCGAAGTTCGCGGGCGACTCCCGGTACACGTCGGCCTCCGCGTCCAGCACGGCCGGGGCCCGGGTCAGCATCTCCACGTCGGTGGGCAACCACTACAAGTCGAAGTCCGCGTGGGGCCACACGTACTACTTCTTCCACAAGACCAAGGACCCGCTGATCACGACGAAGATGTCGTACTTCCCGGGCCGGGCGCAGAAGTTCGAGTTCGAGGTGTACGCCCAGGGCCGCTGGTACCCGGGCGACCCGGCCTACTTCAAGCTGGGCGGCGACGGCGTCTCCCAGGTGCGCATCACCGGCGACCACGGCGAGGACTTCGGCTGGCGCTTCCGGGTCCGCTCGTCGTACATCAACAGCTCCTCCGGTGACACGGTGAACTCCACGACGCACGGCGCCTGGAAGTACTTCACCTTCACCAAGTAGGGCTCACCGGGCGGCCTGGAGCCGGCCCAGCTGCCGCTGGACGCTCTCCAGCGCGCCGGTCCGCCGGCCCGGCACCCTGAGTCGCAACTCCGCGAGCGCGGGCCCGAGTTCACGGGCCCGCGCCGTGTCCTTGATACGGGTCCACTGGTGGTGCGCACGGTCCACGGCCGCCTCCACGGCAGGCGCGTCCACGGCCTGCCCGGCGGCCAGCCGCACCTCGGCCACCCCCAGCCAGGCCCGGCAGCTGCGCACCGGGTCCCCCGCGAACATCGCGAGGTCGGCCCGGACCTCGGCCCAGTGCAGGGCTTCTTCGGAGGCGGGTCCGTGGGAGCGGACGGCGAACTGCTCGTGCCGGGCGGCGAGAAGGTCGGCATCGAGGTGCCGGCCGGCCTGCACGGCGGCGCTGATGGCCGTGTGGGGGTCCTGCGCGGAGGCGGGCGGGTGGGCGTACGGGGGTCCGGGGGCAAAGCCCCCGGGCACGGTCAGCACCAGGTCCCGGCCCCCGCCGGCCTCGGCGATCCGCGCCCACGCCTGCTCGTGCAACTGTGCCAGCGGCGGCCGGTGCCCGCTCCGCAGAAGCGTGGCCACGGCCTTCATGTACGCCGGCTCGGCCACGCCCCGCCGGCCGGGCGGCGGGGCGACGCGGCCGTGGACGGTGCTGGTGCGCCCGCAGTCCAGCCCGCGCTCGGCGACGTACCGCCAGGCCTCCGCGTCCGCGTGCAGGTCGAGGACGAGCGCCGTGTCCGCGGCGGAGCGCAACCGCAGCTCCTCGCGGATCCAGTGCCACGGCAGCGCGGTGTAGCGGACGGTGGCCGGCGTGGTGCGGGCCAGCGCCAGATGCGGCAGCCGCTGGCGGCGGTCCAGGTGCAGCTGGCCGGTGATGTACACGGTGAGCGGTCCGGGTGCGGCGGCCGCGGCGCGCAGCCGGGTGAGGACGGCCTGCGGCTCCAGCGGGTCGGCGAGCTCGACCACGTTGGCGGTGTCGGTGCCGGACAGCACGGAGGGGGCGACGGCGGCCAGCACCGGCAGCACACCGGCCGCGTCCACCAGGCGCCCCCGGCCCAGCGGCGAGGCCGCGAGCAGCAGCACGGTTCCGGGCATCGTCCCTCCCCCCTGCGGACCCCGAGGCCTCCAGATCCGCTCTCCAGCCAGCACCGTAACCGCTGCGGCTGCAAACCGGCGCCTCAGGACCGCAAACGCCCTCGTTCGGCACCTTGTCCCGGTTCAGGGTCTTCGCCCTGCCCGCCCTCTCCTTCGTCCGTCGTCCGCCGCACGGCGAAGATCGTGGTGTCGTCCTCCAGTCGGCCCCGGCCGTGCCGCAGCACGCCGTCGCGGACCAGGCTCACCAGGCGCCGCGGCTCACTGCGGCGCGGGTCGGCGGTGACCGCGCGGGTCACCTCGCGGGCCAGCGGGTAGAAGAGGCCGGGCTCGTCGCGGGCCTCGGTCACCCCGTCGGTGACCAGCAGCAACGTCTCCTCGGCGGTCAGTGGCACCCGGCGCACGGGCGGGAGGGCGCCCGCGAGGTCGCACAGGCCGAGCGGGAGCCCGTCGCCGCTGGGCAGCTCACGGACCCCGTGCGGGCCGACGGCGAGCGGCGGCTCATGGCCGAAGTTGACCAGTTCGACCGTGTCCGCGCCCGACTCGGGGAAGCCGATCAGGAGCGCGGTCGCGAAGCGGTCGCCGTCCTCGCGGCCGGTCGCGTGGATGTGGGAGCGGTGCCGGCACATCCGGATCTCCAGCCGTTCGGCGACGGTCGCGAGCTCCTCCTCGTGGTAACCCGCCTCCCGGAAGGTGCCGAGCAGGGCGGCGGCGGCCTCCACCGCGCCGAGACCCTTGCCCTGCACGTCGCCGACGAGGACGCGGGTGCCGTGCGGGCCGGGCTGGATGTCGTAGAAGTCGCCGCCGACCCGGGCGTCGACGTCGGCCGCCAGATACACCCCGGCGTGCTCCAGACCCGCCCAGCGCGGCGGCAGCGGGCGCAGCACGGTACGCCGGGTGGTCTCGGCGATGTCCCGGATGTGCAGGTTCTGCCGCTCCTGGCGCACCCGCACCGCGGAGGCCAGCACGGCCAGCAGGCCGCCCAGGGCGACCAGCACGAAGTCGCCGAGCCCGGCCTGGTACTGGTCGGGCCAGGCACTGTCCACGACGACGTACGTCACCACCGACAGCAGGGTGAAGGCCACCGTCGTCCACACCCCGCAGATGGCGGCGGCGATACCCGGCACCAGGACGATCCAGGAGATGATCCGGAACCGCTCGGTGGTCTCGAAGTCCAGCAGCACGATGCCGGCGAGCAGCAGCAGGGGCGGGATCCAGGCGATGCTCCGCCCGTGGACCCGCAGCAGCAGCCGGCGCCGCCGCCCGTACTCCATCTCGGTCACGGCGGGCAGCCCTCCATGGACCCCAGCCAAACACGGGGGAGAAACGGCCGCATCCGGGCACTCGTCACCCTCCTGGCCGACTTGCCAGGCCGTGCCCCCAGGTGTGGGCTGGAGAGCGGGGGCGAGGAGAGAGGAGTGCTCTCATGGCTCATGCGGCACCCGCGCCAGGCGGGGTGTCCCGGCCCGGCCGGACGCCCGAGGTGACGGGGCGGGCCACGAACGTGTCCCGCCGTGCGCCGGACGTCTTCGACGCGCGCACCCATGCGATCGCCCGGATCGTCGTCCCGATCGGGCTGGGCCTGGTCTACGGCTACTGGGTCGCGGCCGACAACCGCTCCGGTGGCCCCATCACGGGCTGGAACCTGCTGCTCGGGTTCGTCAGCGCGCTGGTGTTCGCGGTGGTGAGCATGGCGCTGCTGGTGCTGGCCCCGCGGATGCCGCGGGAGTTGCACGCACTGCTGTGGTCGGGGTTCGCCGGCCTCGCGTTCGGTTTTCTCTACAGCCAGAGCGATGCGTCGATCTGGCGGGCGGTGGTGATGTCGCTGCTGGTGTCGGCGGTGACGTTCCTCACGTTCTTCTACCGCTATTACACGCGGGAGGACGCTTTCGGGATCCGGGTCCGCTGAGTCGGCAGCGGGGGCGGTGTGTGCGTGGGCCCCGGCCGGTCGGCCGGGGCCCACGCACTCCCCTGTACCCACCACCCGGTCACGCGGTCGGGCTTCTCCCCAGCACCAGGAAACACCCGTTCGGACGAACTCTCCACCGGAGAGCGCAATCCGCAACTCCGCCCCGGAGTGCGGCCCGAGTGACACCCGTTCGGCCCCAGTTGTAGCCCGGACGCGGGCGCACCGCTCGCGCGGCTCCGCCCCCGGCCGTTGCCTTGAAGGGTGCCACCACGAGCAAGGAGCGCCCTTTCGGCCGTACTCATCGCCCTGTCCTGCCTCCTCGTACCGTTCGGCGCGCTGGCGGCCTGGGCGGCGTACGGTCTCACCGACACGGGCCGGTACGTCACCGCGATGGCCCCGCTCGCCGCCGACCCGGCCGTGCGGGAGGCCGTCGCGGACACGGTCGGTGACGGCATCCTGCGCGAGGTGGACGAGCACGTGGTGGACGTGCGCCCGCTGCGCGGCTCGGTCCGCCCGTTCGTGCACGACGCCGTGCGCTCCTTCACCCAGACCCAGGCCTTCCGGCTGGCCTGGGACACCGGCAACCGGATCACCCATGACGCGGTGCTGCGCGCCCTGCGCGACGAGGACGAGCGCGAACAGCCGGTCACCGTCGACTTCGCCCCCGTCACCGCCCAGGTCAAACGACAGCTCGCCCAGGACCACATGCCGCTCGCCCAGCGCATCCCCGTGGAGCACACGGCGGTCGCCGTGCTCCCGGCGGGCGAACTGGCCGCGCTGCGAAAGGGGTTCCACGTGCTCGAAGTCGCCGGTTTCTGGCTGCCCGTGGCGGCCGTCGTCTTCGCCGTCACCGGGATCGCCCTCGCCGTCCACCGCCGCCGCGCCATCGCCGCGACCGCGCTGGGCACGGCCCTGGGCGGGGCGCTGCTGGGGCTCACCGTGGCGCTCGGCCGCAGCCTCACCCTCGCCGACCTGCCCGCCGACGTGCCCCACCCGGCCGCGGGCGCCGTCTACGACGCCCTGACCGGCACCCTGCGCACGGTCTCCTGGCTGCTGCTGGGTCTCGGCCTCGCGGTGGCCCTCACCGCCTGGCTCACCCGGTATCTGCGCCTGGTCCGCCCCTCGCGACGCCGGCGCGGAGCCACGGCACCGGCCCGGACCCCGGCACAGACACAGACACAGGCACAGGCACCGGCACCGGCACCGGCACCGGCACCGGCAGAGACACAGGCACAGACACAGGCACAGGAACCGACACGGGCCAGGGCCTGACTGCGCCGACGGTCCCGACACGGGACCGCTGTCCCCAACCTGTGGACATTCTCGGCCGGTTGCCGCGCGGCTCCCGGCAACTCGCCCGCGCTGAACCCGGTATCGGATGATTTCCTGGCGAGCCGCGCCCGCCGACCGTAGGCTCGGCCCGTGAACCGACGCCCCGGACGCAGGCTCGGCGCCTGGTGTGCCGGGCTGCTGCTGGCCGGAGTCAGCGTGGTGGTGGGCTGCCGCGTGGCCGACACCGACGGTGTCACCCCCGTCCCCCAGCTCCTCGCCTTCCTGCCCTGGCTGCTCGCCCCGACCGGCTTCGCCCTGCTGTGCGCGCTGCTCGCCCGCTGGTGGCCGGGGCTGGTGTGGGGCGTCGCCGTGCTCGGCCTGCTGGCCTGGTACCTGGACCCGTACGGCAGGACCGGCGAGCCGGACGGACCACCCCTCACCACGTTCCGCGTGCTGACCTCCAACGTCGAGTTCGGCCGCGGCACCCCTGCCCTGGTCCCGCAGATCCGCGCCCGCCGCCCGGACGTCGTCTTCGTGGAGGAGTGCGAGTACACCTGCCAGGCCACGCTGGAGGACGACTTCACGGCCGTCTACCCGTACCGGCAGGCGGTCCACGCGGACGGCTCGCGCGGCTCCCTCATCCTCAGCCGCTTCCCGCTGAAGCCGACCGCGGGCGTCCGCGGCACCATGGGCATGCCCGGCGCGGTCGCCGACGTGCACGGCCACGCCGTACGCCTCCAGCTCGCCCACCCCATGCCCCCGCTGCCGCGCCAGGTGGGCCTGTGGCGCCGTGAACTCGGCCGGCTGCGCGCCTTCGCCGCCGCCGGCCAGGGCACCCCGACCGTCCTCGCGGGCGACTTCAACGCCTCCCAGGACCACGCGGCCTTCCGCCGCATCCTGGACACCGGCCTGACCGACGCGGCCCGCCTCTCCGGCCTCGACCGCACCCCCAGCTGGCCCGCCCGCACCGCGTCCGTGATCGGTGCCCAGATCGACCACGTCCTGCTCTCCGGGGACTTCACCGCGACCGACACCCGCTTCCTGCGCGTGACCGGCTCGGACCACCGCGCGCTCGTCGTGGACGTCACGCTCCACCAGCACGGATGAGCCGAGGAGGGACCGAGCGATCCGGCCATAATGGGCGCATGTCCCGCGAGTTCCCCGTCGGCCTCACCCCTCCCGACTGGCTGGTCCGGAACCTCCAACCCCAGCAGGCACCCGTCAACTGGGCGGCCGCCGCCCGCGCCGCCGTCTCCCTGTCCCTGCCCCTCGCCATCGGCTTCGCGACCGGCTACCCGGCGTACGGCGCGCTCGCCTCCATGGGCGCCCTGTCCGGAGTCATCGGCGACACCGCCGACGCCTACCGCATGCGCATCCTCAACATCGCCGTGCCCCAGCTGTTCGGTGCGGTCGGCGTGGCGCTGGGCTCACTGGTGTTCGGGCACGGCTGGTACGCGGTCGCGGCCGTCACCGGTGTCGCGCTGGTGTCCGGGATGATCTCGACGATCGGCGCGGTGGCGTCGGTCTCGGGGCTGCTGCTCCTGCTGAACTGCGTGGTGGGCGCGGGCCTTCCGCTGCCCCGTCCCTGGTGGCTGGCGCCGGTCCTGATGACCGGCGGCGGCCTGCTGGTCCTCCTCCTCGCCCTGCTGGCCTGGCCGTTGCGCTCGGGCATCCCCGAACGGTCGGCGGTGGCCGCCACCTACCGCACGGTCGCCGACCTGCTCGCCGTCTCCGGCACCGACCGCACCGGGGAGTACGACGAGGCGCGCCGCGCCGTCACCCAGTCGCTGAACCAGTCGTACGACCTGATCCTGGCCCGGCGCGCCCGCCACCACGGCCGCAGCCCCGAACTCACCCGGCTGCTGGCCCAGTTGAACGCGATCACCCCGGTGGTGGAGGCGGCCCCCGCGGCCCACCAGGCCGGGCGCCCCCTGCCCGCGGCGATCCCGGCGTCCACCCGCCACCTGGCCCAGGCGGTCGAGACGGGCTACACAGGGCCGATAGCCCTGCCCCTCCCCCTGCCCACCACGGAGACCGCCCGCGCGGTGGACCACGCCCTGCGCCACACCGCCGAGGTGGTCTCGGCCCCGGACGTGGACCCCCGGGGCATCGACGACCGCCTCGGCCGCCCTGCCGCCCTGGGCGTCCGCACCGCCCGGGCGACCCGAAGCGTCGTCCTCTCGGCGAACTCCTGGCGTTACGGCCTGCGCCTGGCGGTCTGCATCGGCATCGCGCAGACCCTGGTCTCCCTGCTCCCGGTCCCCCGCTCCTACTGGGTGGCCCTGACCATCACCTTCGTGCTGAAGCCCGACTTCGGCTCGGTCTTCTCCCGCGCCCTGCTGCGCGCCCTCGGCACGGTGGCGGGCCTGGGGATCGCGGCGGTGGTGCTGACGGAGGTCCCGCTGGGCCCGTGGGACGTCCTGGTCATGTTCCTGCTGGGCCCGCTGATCCCGGCGCTCACCCCCCGGGGCTACGGCTACCAGACGATGGCGATCACCCCGGTGATCCTCCTCCTCTCGCACATCCTGAACCACCAGGGCACGGCCCTGCTCCTGCCCCGGCTGGCGGACTCGCTCCTCGGCTGCGCGATCGCCCTGATCGCCGGCTATCTCCTCTGGCCCGAGAGCTGGCGCACCCGCGTGGGCGACCGGCTGGCCGACGCGGTGGCGGACACGGCGCGCTACGTGGAGACGGCGTTCGGCGACACCGACCCCGCCGCGCGGGCCCGCATGCGCCGCCGCCTCTACCGGGACCTCTCCGTCATCCGCACGGAGTTCCAGCGGGCCCTGACCGAGCCCCCGCCGACCGGGCGCCGGGCCGCCGCGTGGTGGCCGCTGGTCGTCGCCGTGGAACGCATCGTGGACGCCACGACCGCGGCCCGCGTCCGCGTCCGCCACGGCGCCGCGCCCCCGTCGCCCGCGGAGATCGCCCAGATCACCCTGCAGCTCCGGGAGCTGTCGGAGGGCGTGCGCAGTGCGGAGACCCTGACGCCGGTCCGTACCGATCTGACCGGTCCGTCCGGCAGTGTTCTGGAGTCCCTCCGACAGGAGGTCGCCGCGGCCCGGTCGATCGCTTCCCCCCACTGAGGGCTTCGCTAACCTTACGTGTCCGTCCTGGCCAGGGATTGACGGGCATCAACTCATACGAAGGGGTGCGCACATGGGCATTCTCACTCTCCTGCGGAACGCATTCGGCCGCTCACGCAAGGCACGGGCCACCGAAGCAGAGGGTGCGGACCACGCCCCGGCGCTCCCCTCCGACCTGCGGCAATCGCCTACGCCGGCGGCCACCACGGAGCCGGCGACGGCACCGGCCGAGCCCGCCGCACCGACGCCGCCCAAGGCCGCGGAGCCTGCGGAGCCCGCCGCGGTGCCCGCCCCCGCCACGGAGCCCACCCCGGCGGCGTCCGAGACCCCGGAGCCCCGCGAGTCGACACCCACGGTCCCCGAACCCCGCCGCTCGGCCCCCGAGGTCCCCGAGTCCCACGACCTGGTGGCAGCGGCCTTCGACAACGTGAAGGTCCCCCACCCCGCAGAACCGACGGACGACCGGACGATTGAGCCGGGGGTCACGGAGAAGGCGGAGGCTGCGACCGATCCGACGGCCGCGGAGGAGGCGGAGGCCGAGCCCGCGGTCGCGGAGAAGACCGAGGCCGAGGCGGCCGCCGAGCCCGCAGTCGCGGAGGAGGCAGAGGCCGAGCCCACGGTCACAGAGGAGCCGGCAGTCGAGGCCGAGCCCGCGGTCGCGGAGAAGACCGAGGCCGAGGCGGCCGCCGAGCCCGCAGTCGCGGAGGAGGCAGAGGCCGAGCCCGCAGTCGCGGAGAAGCCGGCGGCCGAGCAGAAGGCCGAGGCCGAGGAATCCCCCGAGCCGGCTGCTGAAGCCGAGCCGACTGCTGAAGCCGAGCCGCGGGCGGAAGCGGTGGCGGAGCCCCGGGCGGCGGTCGAGGCTGCGGAAGCCGAGCCGGAGCCCGAGGCGGCTCCCGAACCGGTGTCGGCGCAGGTGGACGACTCCGTCGTACCGGGGGCCGAAGAGGCGAACGAGCCGGCAGCCGCCGACGGCGAGGACACCCCGCAGGGGACATCCGCACCCGCCGACGAAAGCCGCACGGACGGTGCGGGTGGGGACGAGGACACCGAAGGTGAGGCCGAGGCGCAGGCGGAGCCGGACACGCACCCGGAGACGGCCGCCACCGGCCCCAAGCCCAAGCCCGCCACCCCCCTCACCCGGGTGAAGTCCCGCGCCCCCTCCCTCACCACCGCCTACAAGGCCGCCGCCACCGCCCTCAAGAAGACCGACCTCACCGGCACCCGGGCGAAGCTCTACCTCGTGCTCGACCGCTCCGCGAGCATGCGCCCCTACTACAAGGACGGCTCCGCCCAGGCCCTCGCCGACCAGACCCTCGCCCTCGCCGCCCACCTGGACCCCGAGGCCACGGTCCACGTCGTCTTCTTCTCCACGGAGCTCGACGGCACCACCGACCTCACCCTCGACCCCGACCACGAGACGAAGATCGACGACGTCCACGCGGGCCTCGGCCGCATGGGCCGTACCAGCTACCACGCCGCCGTCGAGGAGATCCTCACCCACTACGAGAAGAACGCGGCCCCCGGCACCCCCGCCCTCGTGGTCTTCCAGACCGACGGCGCCCCGGACGCGAAGACCCCCGCGACCCAGGCCCTCACCGCGGCCGCGGACACGCACCCCGCGCTGTTCTTCTCCTTCGTCGCCTTCGGTGAGCACGACAACAAGGCCTTCGACTACCTCCGTAAGCTGAAGACCGCCAACACGTCCTTCTTCCACGCGGGCCCCACCCCCCGCGAGCTGACGGACACCGAGCTCTACGAGGGCGTACTCGCCGCCTGGCGCCCGTAAGCCCGACACCGTCCGGGGGTGGACCACCGCGTCCACCCCCCGAAACGCGTGTGAGTCGATCTCCACGGGCCCAGTAGGATTTCGACTTATGGCGGCCACTGGATCCGAGAAGCAGGCGGGTAAGGCGTTCTACGTCTCCACGCCCATCTATTACGTCAACGACGCTCCTCACCTGGGCCACGCCTACACGACCGTCGCAGGCGACGTGCTCACGCGCTGGCACCGTCAGCGTGGCGAGAAGGTGTGGTACCTCACCGGCACGGACGAGCACGGTCAGAAGATCATGCGCACGGCCGAGGCGAACGGGGTGACGCCCCAGCAGTGGGCGGACAAGCTCGTCACCGAGGCCTGGCAGCCTCTCTGGGAGCACCTGGAGATCGCGAACGACGACTTCATCCGCACCACGCAGAAGCGCCACACCGACCGCGTCCAGGAATTCGTGCAGGACCTGTACGACAAGGGCGAGATCTACAAGGGCGGCTACGAGGGCCCGTACTGCGTCGGCTGCGAGGAGTACAAGCTGCCGGGCGAGCTGCTCGACGGCGAGGGTGAGTTCGCGGGCCAGAAGCTGTGCCCGATCCACAAGAAGCCGGTGGAGATCCTCAGCGAGGAGAACTACTTCTTCAAGCTGAGCGCGTACACCGACAAGCTCCTCGCCCACTACGAGGCGAACCCCGGCTTCATCCAGCCCGAGTCCGCGCGCAACGAGGTCGTGAACTTCGTCCGCCAGGGCCTGCAGGACCTCTCCATCTCCCGTTCGACGTTCGACTGGGGCATCCCGATCCCCTGGGACGACAAGCACGTGATCTACGTGTGGGTCGACGCGCTGCTGAACTACGCCACGGCGGTCGGCTACAACGAGAACCAGGAGAAGTTCGAGGCCACCTTCCCGGCCGATGTCCACCTGGTCGGCAAGGACATCCTCCGCTTCCACGCGGTGATCTGGCCGGCCATGCTGATGGCCCAGGGCCTGCCGCTGCCGGGGAAGGTCGCCGCGAACGGCTGGCTCATGGTCGGCGGCGAGAAGATGTCGAAGTCGAACCTGACCGGCATCAAGCCGCAGGACCTCACCTCGCACTTCGGCGTGGACGCCTACCGCTGGTACTTCCTGCGCGCCATCGCCTTCGGCCAGGACGGCTCCTTCTCGTGGGAGGACTTCTCCGCCCGCTACACGAGCGAGCTGGCGAACGACTACGGCAACCTCGCCTCCCGCGTGGCCGCCATGGTCGGCAAGTACTTCGGCGGCACGCTGCCCGAGGCCACGGCCGACGGCGAGGCCGAGAAGGCGGTCCACGACGGTCTCGCGAAGGCCGTCGCGACGGCTGACCTGAAGATCGGCGAGGAGCTGGACTTCCAGGGCGGCATCCTGGCCGTCTTCGACTTCGTCAAGCAGGTCAACGGCTACATCACCGAGCAGGAGCCGTGGAAGGTGGCCAAGGACGAGTCGGAAGAGGGCCGGGCCCGCCTGGCCACCATCCTCTACACGGCCGCCGAGTCGCTCCGCGCGGTCGCCGTCCTGCTCAACCCGGTCATGCCGGAGACCTCCCAGAAGCTCTGGGACTCCCTCGGCGCGGAGGCCGGCCTCGGTTCCCTGGCCGGGCAGCGGGTCCAGGACGCGGGCGAGTGGGGCAAGCTGCCGGTGGGCTCCACGATCACCAAGGGCGCGGTGCTCTTCCCGCGCCTGGAGGAGAAGCCGACCGCGTAGCGGACGCACGATGCGAGGGGCCCGGGAGAGTTCCCGGGCCCCTCGCCGTTGCGGGGTGCGGCTACGACAGCACCCCGGCCCGGCCGTCGTCGCCGGCTCGGACGGCAGGTTCTTCGCGGACGTCTCCAGACCGGCCGTGAGCGTCGGCGTCCCGTTCACCGTCGGTTTGGTCTTCTTCGACGCCGCCGGGTTGTAGGCGGCGAACAGATCGGTGACCGTGCCGTCGACCAGGTTGCCGCTGCCCGCGATCGCGCCGGCGCCGGCGCCGCCGAGCAGCTTGGCGACCTTGCCGCCGGACGGCACCTTCCAGTAGTCGGCCTGTGCCACGACCTGGGCCTCGGCGCGTGAGTCGATGCTGTAGAGCGGGGCGTAGCCGTCGACCGTCGTGGTGTCGTACACGTCGTCGTAGTGTGCCGAACATCCCTTGCGACTCCTCAGTGGCCGCCGCGCGGAGGCAAGTTGCCGTGCTCCCGGAGAAGTTCCGGGCTCAGCTCGCGAATCCGAGGACGAGCGCGGCGACCACCGGTGCGGCGTAGACGAGCGGGAACGGGATGTGGGAGTACCAGCGGGCCCGTGCCACGGTGAGGGCGGCGCCGGCGAAGTAGGCCACCAGACCGACCCCGGCCAGCACCCCCATCACCGGCACGAACAGCCCGGCCACCAGCCCCACGGCCCCGGCGGTCTTGGCCAGCCCCAGCCAGGTCCACCAGCCCTGGGGTACGGAGTAGTCCCGGAGTGCCGTGACGATCCACCGGGCCCGCAGGAGCAGCACGGTCCCGGAGAACCCGGCCATCAGCGCGGCGAGCAGGGTGACGACGACGTGGGCGAGGTGCATGAGGAGCTCCCATCGAGCACTCGGTGAGCTGCGGACACCTCTTCGACACCGGTGCCGGGCGTCGTGTGACAGAGGCCGGAAAGAAATTCCGGGACCGTTCCCCGTGTCCCCTCGCCGCCCCGGCGGGTAAGGTCCCGCTCCATGTCCTCGCAAGCCACTGACCTGCACCGGGCCACCATCGACGCGATCCTCTCGTACGCCGGCCGGGCCACGCTCCCCTTCCAGCGGGCGCACGCGTCCGGACCGTACGGCACGATGTTCTGGTTCAACGAGCTGCTGGAGTCCACCGAGGACGCGGACACCGTCCGGCAGCTCCTGGTGACCGCCTCCGAACCGGCGCGCCTGGTCGAGCTCGCCGAGGTGACCCTCCGGCCGGAGCTGTGCGATCCGGCGCCGAGCGCGGAGAAGCTGCTGATACGTGGCTTCGCCGGGGGCTGGGCCCATCTGGACGGGCTCGGGGTGGCCGTGCAGTCGACGGCGGGGCTGCACGCGTACGCGGCGCGCAAGGGCTGGACCTGGGCCGCCGACGGGATCAGGGACGGTCTGACGGCCCGCGCGGACGACCTCGCCCTGATCACCGCGGCCCCGGTGACGGCGTACGCCCTGGCCCACGACGTGGCCGGGGAGGACGAGGACCGGGACCAGGCGATCGTGGTGGGTTCGCTGGCCCGGGCGGCCGACGGCTCGATCCGCTGGGGCACGAGGCTGCCGGAGGGCTGTGCGGGCGCCCCGGTCTTCTACAGCGCCCCGCAGGGCGACGACTCCTTCAAGCTGCTGTGCGCGGGTGTGCTGCTCCCCGCCGACGACCACGGCTTCGGGCACCACGCGGTGGTGACGCTCGACCGGATCCGCGGGGCCCTCGCGGACCTCGGGCCCGCCGAGCGGCCCCGACGCCGCCGCTGGTGGCAGCGCCGCTCCGGGTGACCGGCGCGGGTCGCGCGGGTGCGCGAGCCCGGTTCTGGCAGAGTAAGGGGGTCGTGAACCTCCCCGAATCGCACCGCCGGCTCCTCGCCGACGTCGTCACCACGGGCGGCCCGTACGGGCTCGTGCTCGCCGGTGGATACGCCCTGCAGGCGCACGGCCTGGTGTCGCGTCCGCACGCCGATGTCGACTTCGCCACCCAGAGCGCCGAGCCCATGGACCGCATCGCCGCCGCGGTCGGTACGGCCCTGGAGGCTCGGGGCCGGCAGGTCCGGGCCGGGACCGGCACCGCGCTCACGGCACAGCTGACGGTCACGGACCCGGCGAGCGGCGGGAGCTGCGTCCTCGGGCTGCACAAGGAGGCGTTCTGGCAGCCCCCGGACCTCACCGAGTACGGCCCGACGCTCTCCCTGGAGGACGCCGTCGGTACGAAGATCCGCGCGCTGTACGACCGGGGGGCCGCCGTCGACCTGGTCGACGCCCACGCGGCGGCGGCCCGCTTCTCCCTCCCCGCCCTGGAGGAACTGGGCCGCCGGCACGCCCACGACCCCTTCGACCTGCCCACCCTGCAGTCCCGGCTGACCGGCACCGACTTCTACGCGGACGCCGACTTCCGCCGCTACGGCCTGACGGAACCCGAGGTGGGCGAGGTGCGCGCGTGGGCCCAGCGATGGTCCGACGACATCGCCGAACGGCTGCTGGAGGACGGCGCTTCCCCTGACATGGAGCCTCCGGACGCCGGGGACTGAAGCGGCACCCGGCACCCCAAGAGCGGGAAAAGGACTGGTAAAGTCCGCTCACTTGGCGAGGGCACGGGCCCTCGTGGGGAGGGAATCGCACGTGGGCAGACACGCCCTGAGACGACGCGGACTGGCCGCGGTCGTCTCCTCGTTGACGGTCGCCGCGGCGGCCGTGTCCGGCGCCGTCCTGACGCAGGGCGGCGCCTCGGCCGATCCGGCCGCCCCGGCGGCCGGCACCGCTGAGATCACCCTGACCGACCCCGGCTCCACCCGCCCGCGCACCGACCGGCCTCTCGTCGCTGGTCCGAGCGGCTTCCTGCACCGGCAGAGCGGGATCCTGGGGCTCCTGTGGACGGACTACTCCGACGGCTCCAGCGTCGTCGTCCGGACCGCCGACGGCGTCTACACGCCCACGGGCTCCTGCGCGGACCTGGGCTCGACGACCTGCGGGGAAGCCTGGTACGGCGCCGACGGCGACCTGGTCGCGCTGCCGTCGGCCGGATCCGTGGCCCTGTGGGACCCGGCGACCCGCACGGCTTCGGCCTTCACCTCCGACGAGGCGTACCAGGGGCTGGCCGGCCGGACCGTGATCACCGA
Source organism: Streptomyces sp. NPDC052301 (assembly GCF_044593395.1). Lineage (NCBI taxonomy): Bacteria > Bacillati > Actinomycetota > Actinomycetes > Kitasatosporales > Streptomycetaceae > Streptomyces > Streptomyces sp. NPDC052301. The sequence continues at coordinate 45,945 of NZ_JBIUBE010000011.1, forward strand.
GCGCTCCCTGCACGACCGGGTGGACGGCGTCTGGCGCTCGCGGCCCATCACGCCGGAGGGCCTGCGGGTCACCTCGGGCACGATCACGGCCGCCGACGAGCACGGCGCGCTGTTCCGGGTGGGCACGGACCTGTACTACCTCGACGTCGACACGGCCGTCGCCACCAAGGCGTTCAGCGCGGTGGGCGCCCGGCCGGTCACCGTCATGAGCGACGACCGGATCGGCTGGTACGACTCCGGCTCCGGTGATCTGCACCTCGAGCCGCGCACCGACCCGGGCGGCACCGCGCAGGTGGTCGACCTGCCGCCGCCCGGCGGCGTCCTGGACGGTGCCCCGGTCCTGCTCGGCGACCGGCTGCTGCTGCCGCTGTCCGGCGGCATCGGCAGCGGGACGGGCACGAGTCTGACCGCCGTGTCCCTCGCCGACGGGTCGTCACAGACCCTGCTGGGCAAGGCCGGCACGTACGCGGTCCGCGCCTCCGGCGACAGCGCCCTGGTCACCGGCGGCACCAGCGGCACCGACTGGTGGGCCCAGCGGGTGAGCCGGGCCGCCGACGGCTCGCTGACCGTGACGAAGACGGCGCAGGTCCCGGCCGTGGAGAACGCCAAGACGGGCATCGCGCTCAGCCGGGGCAGTCTGCGCGTCGCCGAGGACGACCCGAGCGGCACCCTGGACACCACCTCGGTGCGCACGCTCGCCACGATCGGCGGTGGGCTGACCGCGTCCGAGCCGCAGGCCGGCGACAGGATCGACCCGGTGTGCCCGTACGCGGGCGCCGACTGCTCGGCGCTGTGGGGCAACCTCGGCGACGGCCCGCGTGACGTCTACCTCACCACGTTCTACGACGGTGACGAGGGCGGCACCGGCCTGAGTCACGCGGACCGGCTGGTCGCGATGAACGACGGTGCCTCCGACAACCCCCTGGAGTTCCGCACCGAGGGCGGCACGATCGTCGACGTCTCCGACGACTACGCGGTCTACAACTCCGGCGGCGCCTCCCCGGCGCAGTACGTCGGTGAGTTCGGGCAGGGACAGAAGCTGAAGCGGTCCGTGCGTGCCGCCGCCCTGAACGGTTCGACGCTGTGGAGCGCCGCGGGCACCGGCAGGCTCACCTCGTACAGCCTGGCCGAGGACCGCACCCTGGCCACGGTCACCGTGCCCGGTCTCGGCTGTGCGCCGAGCGAGCTGCAGGCGGCGGGCCGCTGGGTGTACTGGGCGTGCGCCGACGGTTCGGCCGGTGTGTACGACACCAAGGCCGCCACGTCCCGCGCGGTGACCGGCGGCGACGTGCTGCTCGGCGACGGCTTCACCGTCCGCCACGACCGCGCCGCCGGCACCCTGGTGCTGACCGACGCGGCCACGGGCGCCACCCGGGTGCTCGCCACCGACGTCGCGGACACCGGCCTCGCCGTGGACCGCCGCTTCAAGTGGACCGTGGACGAGTACACGGGTCTGGTCGCCTGGACCGACCTGTACGAGCGGACGCACGTCGCCACCACCGGCGTCACGCCGTCGGCCGTGACGGCCTTCGAGACCCGGGCCTCGAGCTATGTGGACCCCGGCATGCGTTTCGAGGGCTTCTGGCTGCTGTCCCGCCCGGTCACGTCCTGGTCGGTGACGTTCACCTCCGTCCAGAGCGGCGCGACGGGCAAGGTGACCGACACGATCACCGGGGGCGCGTCCTCGGCTTGGGTGACGACGAACTGGTACGGCACCACGGTCACCAACGTCCGCTTTCCGAACGGGGAGTTCACCTGGACCCTCAAGGCCACCGGCACCGGCACGGGGACCCCGGTCACCGTGGCGACCGGCAAGGGCTTCCTGGCCCGGGGCGCGGCCGTGCGCCACGACTTCGTCAGCCTCGACGGCCCGGACGGCCGGGGCGACCTGCTCACGCTCAACTCCTCCGGCGGGCTGACCTTCCAGGCCGGCACCGGCAAGGGCACGTTCGGCAACAAGGTCTCCGGCACCGGCTGGGCCACGAGCATCACGGCCGTCCCCTTCGGCGACCTGAGCGGCGACCGCTGCAACGACGTCCTCGTCCGGCTGAGCAGCGGGGCCCTGCGCCTGTACAAGCCGGGCTGCGGCCACGCGGTCACGCCGAAGACGTCGTACACGACCCTCGCGAGCAGCGGCTGGACGCAGTACGACGTGCTGACCTCGCCCGGTGACGTGACCGGCGACGGCCGCCCGGACCTGGTCGCCCGCAACGCCTCCACCGGCGCCGTCTACCTCTACAAGGGCATGAGCACCGGCAAGCTGTCGGCCCGGGTGAAGCTGTACGACAACTGGAAGGGCTACCAGAAGATCGTCGGCGCAGGTGACCTGAACGGTGACGGCGTGGGCGACCTCCTCGCCCAGGACAAGGCCGACACCCTCTACCGGTACAACGGCAAGGGCGACGGCACCTTCGCGGCCCGCGTGAAGCTGTTCAGCGCGTGGGGCGGGTCCTACAACGCGGTCGTGGGCGTCGGCGACATCACCGACGACGGCAGGGCCGACCTCGTCTCCCGCGACACCGGCGGCAACCTCTACCGCAACAACGGTGACGGCAAGGGCTCCTTCGGCTCCCGCACGAAGATCGCGACGGGCTGGGGCGGATACAAGTCCCTGTCCTGAGCCTCGCGCCGGCGAGAACGGGGTGCGGTCCGCGCGCGGGCCGCACCCCGTCGTCGTACCGGAGGCGCTCAGCAGCCGTCGTGCGTCTCGTCCGGGGCGACGCCCAGCGTCAGCGGCGTGCAGGTCCCGGCGTCGATCACCTTGAGGGTGAGCGTCAGCGGGACGCCGTCCTGGTGCTCGGTGACGTCCTGCCGGATCTTGTCGGCATCGATGCAGTACGGGCCCTCGACGGCCTCGGAGGTCAGCGTGCGGCAGGCGCCCGCGGCGGAGTCGTCGTCCGCGGACGCGTCCACGGCCAGGGCGCCGCCCAGGCCCACGGCCACGGCGGTGACGGCGCCCGCCGCGAGCACCGTACGACGGGTCGGGTCACGGTCTCCCGTGCTTCCAGGGGTATCGGTCATGCGCCGGGACGGTAGGGACGGAAGCAGTCACCGAGCCCGGATACGGCTGTGCGCGCCGATCGTCAAGAGTGAGTCAGGACAGATCGGCGCGCACGGACACCCGGTACTACTTCGGCTGCGGCTTCCTGATGCTCAGGTGCAGCTCGCGCAGGCGGGACTCCTCCAGCTCGGTCGGGGCGCCCATCATCAGGTCCTGGGCGTTGCCGTTGAGCGGGAAGGCGATCGTCTCGCGGATGTTGGGCTCGTCCGCGAGGAGCATGACGATGCGGTCCACGCCGGGGGCGATGCCGCCGTGCGGCGGGGCGCCGAAGCGGAAGGCGCGCAGCATGCCGGCGAACTTCTCCTCGACGGTCTCACGGTCGTAGCCGGCGATCTCGAAGGCCTTGAGCATGATGTCCGGCTCGTGGTTCCGGATCGCACCGGAGGACAGCTCGACGCCGTTGCAGACGATGTCGTACTGCCAGCCCAGGATGTCCAGCGGGTCCTGGGTCTCCAGCGCCTCCAGGCCGCCCTGCGGCATGGAGAAGGGGTTGTGCGAGAAGTCGATCGCGCCGGTCTCCTCGTCCTTCTCGTACATCGGGAAGTCGACGATCCAGCAGAACCGGAAGACGTTCTCCTCGAAGTGGCCGGCGCGCTTGGCGGCCTCGACGCGGACCGCGCCCATGATCTTGGAGACCTCGTCGAACTCGCCCGCGCCGAAGAAGATCGCGTGACCGGGGGCCAGCGAGAGGCGCTTGGTCAGCTCGGCGACGTTCTCCTCGGTGAGGAACTTCGCGATCGGGCCGGACAGCGCGCCGTCCTCACCGACGCGGACCCAGGCCAGGCCCTTCGCGCCCAGGGACACGGCGAAGTCGCCGAGCTGGTCGAAGAACTTGCGCGGCTGGTCCTGGACCGCCGGCACCGGCAGCGCGCGCACGTGCTTGCCGGCGAAGGCCTTGAACTCCGAGCCCTCGAAGACGTCGGTGATGTCCACCAGCTCCAGCTGGGCGCGCAGGTCCGGCTTGTCGGAGCCGTACTTCAGCATCGCCTCGCGGAACGGGATCCGCGGGAAGGGCGAGGTCACGTGGCGGCCGTTGCCGAACTCCTCGAACAGCTCGGTCATCAGCTGCTCGATGGGCTGGAAGACGTCCTCCTGCTCGACGAAGCTCATCTCGACGTCGAGCTGGTAGAACTCGCCCGGCGAGCGGTCGGCGCGGGCGTCCTCGTCGCGGAAGCAGGGCGCGATCTGGAAGTAGCGGTCGAAGCCGGAGATCATCAGCAGCTGCTTGAACTGCTGCGGGGCCTGCGGCAGGGCGTAGAACTTGCCCGGGTTCAGACGGGAGGGGACCACGAAGTCACGGGCGCCCTCGGGGGAGGTCGCCGACAGGATCGGGGTCGCCATCTCGTTGAAGCCCAGCGCCGTCATCTTGTGGCGGATGGCCGAGATGACCGCCGTACGCAGCATGATGTTGCGGTGCATGCGCTCGCGGCGCAGGTCCAGGAAGCGGTACTCCAGGCGCCGCTCCTCGTTGACCCCGTCCTCGGCGTTGATCGTGAAGGGCAGCGGGGCGGCGGCGCCCAGCAGCTCGACCTCGGCGACCTCGACCTCGACCTCACCCGTGGGCAGGTCGGGGTTCACGTTCTCGGTTCCACGTGAAACAACGCGGCCGTCGACGCGGACCGTGGACTCCTTGGAGATCTTGTCCAGGGCCTCGTACGCCGGGGTGCCCGGGCGGGCGACCAGCTGCGTGATGCCGTAGTGGTCACGCAGATCGATGAAGAGGATGCCGCCCAGGTCGCGCCGATTGTGCAGCCAGCCGCTCAGCCGGACGTCGGTGCCGACGTCAGAGGCGCGGAGCTGGCCGCAGGTGTGGGACCTGTACCGATGCATCGTCGTTCATCGTCCTTCGTGTGTGGGTCTGCGGGGGAGGTTGCTCTCCCCGGCGAGAACGGGCACGGGGCCCGGACCCACCAAGGGTACCGGGCACCCCAAGATCGGGTCCCCACCATTACCGTCCGCCCACCCGGTACCGGCACGAGACGTTCGGCGATACCTCCAACCGTGGAACCGATCCCATCAGATCTACTTACAGTGGCACCTATCATCTAGATCTTCATAAAGTGGGTCAATGCGCACAGGCGAGCCCCTCCCGTACGTCGGGGACGTCCTCGCCGCCCTCGCGACCGGGATGTGGCACTGGGACACGGCCACAGGACTGGTCACCGTGGACGCGGAGGCGGCGCGGCTGCTCGGCCTGCCCCCGGAGCGCACCACCCTCACGGAGGCCCAGGCCCGGGCCCGCCTGCACCCGGTCGACTGGAACGAGATCACCGGGGTCGTGCAGCTGGCCGTGGCCGAGGGCACGCTCGCCGAGGTGCGCATCCGGATCATGGACGAGCACGGGACCGTCCTGCGGGTGGCCCGCAGCCGTTCGAAGCCGTCCTACGACCCCGAACGGCGGGCGTACGAGCTGATCGGCACCCTCCAGGAGGTCACCGAGCCGACCCCGGGCACACCGGCCGCCCGCAGCGCGGTCACCGGGGACTGGCGGCGCTCCCGGGAGGCGTTCCTGCTGGACGCGGGCCGGGCGCTGGCGGAGGCACGGTCGACGGCCGAGGTGCTGCGGGTGGCGGGCGGCCTGTCGATGCCGGGGTTCACCCCGGACGGGCTCGTGGTGTTCGGCGTCGAGGGCGACCGGCTGACGATCACCGGCCAGCACGGGCACCAGCCCCGCGACATGAACCCCTTCTCGCACATGGCGCTGACCACCGACTATCCGGCCACCGAGGTCGTACGGACCGGACGAGCCGTCTACCTCTCCTCGCCCGACGAGTACAAGGACCGCTACCCGCTCACCTGGCCGCTCGCCCGGCACTTCGGCCGCCGCTCGTGGGCCTTCCTGCCGCTGACGGTGGCCGGACGGACGATGGGCGCCTGGCTGGCGGCCTTCGCCTATCCGGTGGCGTTCACCCCGGACGAGCGCGCGGTCCTGACGACGGTCGCCCGGATGCTCGCCCAGGCGCTGTCGCGGGCCGAGGCCGCGGAGTCCGAGCGGGAACTGACGGAGGGTCTCCAGCGCTCCATGCTGCCGTCGCTGGGCCCGGACATCCCGGGGATGCGGCTGGCCGCACGGTACATCCCGACCGGCGGCGGACTCCAGGTCGGCGGCGACTGGTACGACATGATCCCGCTGCCCTCCGGCCGCTTCGCCCTGGCCATCGGGGACGTGCAGGGTCATGACGTGCGGGCGGCCGGGCTGATGGGCCAGCTGCGCATCGCCCTGCGCGCCTACGCCTGCGAGGGACACCGCCCGGACGCCGTCCTCTCCCGCGCCTCCCGCTTCCTGCACGGCATCACCCACGAGACCCGCGACCAGCAGGCGTCCGACCTGCGCTTCGCGACCTGCCTGTACGTCGAGGTCGACCCGGCGACCGGGATGCTGGAGATCGCCCGCGCCGGCCACCCCGACCCGGCCGTCCGGATGGCCGACGGCACGGTGATGATGCGGCCGACGACGGGCGGACTGCCCCTGGGCGTCGACCCGGACGCCGACTATCCGACGACCCGGTTCGCGCTCGAGCCCGGCGAGACGATGATGCTGTGCACCGACGGGCTGATCGAGACCGGCGGGCACGACTTGGAGAGCGGCTGGCGCCGGTTGCGCGCGATCCTGGAGGACCACCGGGGCGATGTCGAGCAACTGGCCGACGCGCTGGTCCAGGGCGTGCACGGCCCGTCCTCGCACCACACCACCGGCCCCCTGGCCGACCGCCGCGAGGACGACATCGCGCTGGTGGTGCTGTGCCGGCCCGGGGAGGGCTGCGGCTGTGGCGACACCCTGACCGCACGGCCGACCGTGCGGCGCACCCTGCTGTCGGTGGCCCAGGACGAGCCCGAGCGGATCGCCGAGGCCCGCCGGCACCTGCGCGAGCTGCTGCACGACTGGGTGTCGGCCGACCAGGTGGACTCCGCGGTGCTGCTGGTCTCCGAGATGGTCACCAACGTCCTCGTGCACACCGACGCCGACGCGCTGCTGCTCGCCGAGGTGACCGGGGAGGCCTGCGGCCGGCGGCTGCGGGTGGAGGTCACCGACGCGGGCGACGACCTCCCGCACCGGCGCCGCCCCGGCGAACTGGCCAGCTCCGGCCGCGGCGTGATGCTGATCGAGCTGCTCGCGGACGGCTGGGGCGTGGAACCGCGAGGCGAGGGCAAGAGCATCTGGTTCGAGCTCTACGAGTCCGGAAGGACGGAGGCGGACGCGGAGGCGGAGGCCGACGTGGAGACGGACATGGAGGAAGGGGCCGCCTGACCCCCGGCCCTACGCGTCCGGGGACTCGGAAGCGGGCGCGTCCGCGGAGGGCAGGGCGTACCGGGCCCGCAGTTCGTGCGCGACACCGAAGGCGGCGGCGGTCAGCGGCACCGCCAGCAGCATGCCGAGGATCCCCGCGACGGACGCCCCGGCGGTGATGGCGATCATCACCACGGCCGGGTGCATCTGCACGGTCCGGCTCTGGATCACCGGCTGCAGCACATGGCCCTCCAGCACCTGCACCGCGATGACCACCCCGAGGGCCCACAGCGCGATGACGAAGCCGCGGTCGGCGAGGGCGACCAGCACGGCGACCGCGCCGGAGAGGAAGGCACCCAGGTAGGGGATGTAGGCACCGACGAAGACGAGCGCGCCGAGCCCGGGGGCGCCGGGGACCTGGAGGATCAGCAGGCCGACGGTGATGCACAGGGCGTCGATGAGGGCGATGAGGGTCGTCCCGCGCATGAACCCCTCCACCGCGGCGAAGGCGCGCCGGGCGATGGCCTCCAGGGTGTCGGCGGTGCCGCGGGGCGCGATCGTGCGCAGGGCGTCCACGGCCCGGTGGGAGTCGCGCAGGAAGAAGAAGACGAGCAGCAGGGCGAGCACGGCCATGGCGATGCTCTCGCCGACGACGCTGACCCCGCTGATGACGTTGGACGCGGCCGTGGCGCCGAATCTGCTCAGCAGCTTGCGGGCGTTGGCGGCGAGATCGCCCAGACCGGTGCCTGCGGCCCCGAAGTGCCGGGCTACGGCCTTGGCGGCGCTCCGCAGCGAGGCGACGATCTGGTCGCCGGTGTCGATGAGCGCGGCGACCACGATGTACACGGCACCGCCGACGACGGCCACGACGGCGACACAGGTGAGTCCGGCCGCCACCGACGTCTGCACCCCGGCCCGCACCAGCTGCCGGTACAGCGGCCCGAGCAGCGCGGTACCGAGCAGCGCGAGCAGCACCGGCGTGACGGCCGTGCGGAGCTCCCCGCACAGCCGTACCCCGACCCAGCCCACCCCGGCGGCGAGCAGCAGCACGGCGCACCAGGCGGCGAACCGGCGGACGGGGTCGGGCAGCAGCGACACGGGTTCCAGCCGATCTGTCGGTTCAGGCGCCGCCGCCGAGCAGGCCGGTGACAACGCCCAGCAGCCCGCCGAGGAAGCCGCCGCCGTCGTTCCCGGTGCCGTCGCCTCCGGTGCCGTCGGCGGCGACCGTGGCACGGGAGGCGGTCTGTGCCTGGGCGGGGACTGCCGCGGCCGGCGCGCCGAAGGTGAGCAGGGTGGTGACGGGGGTGCCGGCCAGGGTTCGGCTCATGCGGTTCACGTCGAACTCCCGAGGCGGCCGTAAGGACGAAAAGGGACATCATCGACGCTAGGTGCGGCAGGGGAGGCACGCTTCGTGGGCTGCTCCATCCGTGCCCGAGCCGTCACGCCCGTGAAGGGATTCGCGCGGCCGCGCATGCGAGGACCCCGCCCGCGCAATGCCGAGAGCCCCGTCCGGCGCACGGCCGGGCGGGGCTCTCGTACGGTTCGCCGCGGTGGGTCGCGGCCGGTCGTGCGCGGGTCAGCCCTGCGGGCCGCTCTCCGTCATGCCGTGCACGGCCGGGACCGTGCCCAGACGGCCCTTCTGGAAGTCCTCGAAGGCCTGCATCAGCTCGTCCTTGGTGTTCATGACGAACGGGCCGTAGTGGGCCATCGGCTCGCGGATCGGCTGTCCGCCCAGCAGCACGACCTCCAGGTCAGGTGTGTGGGAGTCCTGCTTCTCGTCCGCACGGACGGTCAGCGAGGAGCCGGCACCGAAGACGGCGGTCTGGCCCAGGTGGATCGGACGGCGCTCCGCACCGACACTGCCGCGGCCCGCCATGACGTAGGCGAGGCCGTTGAAGTCCTCGCGCCAGGGCAGGGTGATCTCCGCGCCCGGTGCGAGGGTCGCGTGGATCATCGTGATCGGCGTGTGCGTGATGCCGGGGCCCTGGTGGCCGTCCAGCTCGCCCGCGATGACGCGCAGCAGCGCGCCGCCGTCCGGGGAGGTGAGCAGCTGGACGTTGCCGCCGCGGATGTCCTGGTAGCGCGGGGCCATCATCTTGTCCTTGGCGGGGAGGTTCACCCACAGCTGCAGACCGTGGAAGAGGCCGCCCGACACGACGAGGGACTCCGGCGGGGCCTCGATGTGCAGCAGGCCCGAGCCGGCGGTCATCCACTGGGTGTCGCCGTTGGTGATGGTGCCGCCACCACCCTGCGAGTCCTGGTGGTCGAAGATACCGTCGATGATGTAGGTGACGGTCTCGAAGCCGCGGTGCGGGTGCCAGGGGGTGCCCTTGGGCTCGCCCGGCGCGTACTCCACCTCGCCCATCTGATCCATCATGATGAACGGGTCGAGATGGCGGTAGTTGATCCCCGCGAACGCCCGGCGCACCGGGAAGCCCTCACCCTCGAAACCGCTCGGAGCGGTCGTGACGGCGAGCACGGGACGTGCCACGGCATCGGTGGGAGCAGTCACACGGGGCAGCGTCAACGGGTTCTCGACGGTCACTGCAGGCATGTCGGTACCTCCTTGGTACGCCCACATTAGTTGAGCGTTGAACTTTCTGCCACCTGTAACGGAGAAAGCCCGAAGGGCATTCCCTCCGGGCGGTGTCGGGTGCCCCTCACAGGAACGGCAGCGCCACGGTGAACACGGCCGTCACCGCACCGGTCGGCACCAGCGGGAGGCCGAACACCAGCAGGAGGACGACGCCCAGGACGAACATCGCCGTGGTGCCGCGTCCGACCTGACTGCTCCCGTCCGGGTCCACGGGGTCGTACAGGATCTCCACCCGTTCGGCGCCCAGGCCCGTGTCCCGGCACTCGCGCCGTTCCCCGTGCGCGTCGGTGTACGCGTAGACGGACCGCGTGACCAGGCCGTTCTCCGTGCCGTCCCCGTACGACGACACGAGGCGCCCCTCCACCGTGATGCCCGGGTGCGCAGCGCCCAGGCGTGACGCGCCAGGCGCCGGCCGGCGGCGGTCGCGAGGCAGCCGCAGGCGACCGGCCCCGGGGCGCACAGCCAGATCACGGCGGCCCAGAACCCCGCGCCCACCCCGGCGCGCACGCCGTCGGCGCGAGAACACCACCACCGGTCCACCACAGCCGGCTCCTCGGGTCGGCAGTCGGCCGCCGCACCGGCTCGACCGACACCAGCGCCGCCCCGTCCGGGCGGGGCTCGCCGGCGTCCCGCACGGGCAGCGCCCGGCCCGCCGCCTCGGCGAACGCCCGGACGGCGGGGGCGCTGAGGGCGGTCAGGGAGTACCTCACCGGGTCCGCTCCGGCGGATGCCGGAACGACGGCCGGCTCACGCCCCCGGGCGCCTCTCGCCGCCACACCTGCGATCGCCGCCACGGGTGTCCGGCGGCACACTCCGCCCGCCTCCGGCGACAGCACGCCGGAGCGGAGCCGGGCAGTGGAACGCCGCCGGCCGTGCAGGACCAGCGGCGACGTGTCGGGGAGGCCACGCGGGCACAGTAGGCGAGCCCGGCGAGCGGAAGGGGACGTTCAGCTGTACGGCGTGCGGCGACGGCGCCTAGCCGTACATCCGGCGCATCGCGAAGTCGACCATCTGCTCGACCGCCTTGGCGTCGAACACCATCCGGTGCTCGCCCTCCATGTCCAGGACGAAGCCGTAGCCGGTGGGCAGCAGGTCGATCACCTCCGCGCCGGTGATGACGAAGTACTTGGACTCCTTGCCCGCGTACCGGCGCAGCTCCTTCAGCGAGGTGAACATCGGGATCACCGGCTGCTGGGTGTTGTGCAGGGCCAGGAAGCCGGGGGTGTCGCCGCGCGGGCAGTACACCTTCGACGTGGCGAAGATCTGCTGGAAGTCCTCGGCGGACATCTGCCCGGTGGTGAAGGCGCGCACCGCGTCCGCGAGGGAGGGCGGGGACGGCTCCGGGTAGAGCGGCGGCTGCTGGCCGTACCCGCCGACGCCGCCCTGCGGCGGGGCGTACTGCTGCTGAGCGGCGCCGCCGTCCATGGACTGGCCGTATCCGTACATGAGCGCAAGCGTACCGAGCGGATGCGGCCGGGTGACCGCGGGCAGAAATTATGTAGCGATCGATAGACAATGTTGCTACGGTTTCCGTGTCGACCGCTACGGACAGCGATCACGGGGGTCCTCATGTCCGAGAGCACGTCCCGCCCCGCCCTGCTCCTCGCGCACGGCGCCGGCGGATCCCCGGCCACCAACTGCGGCCCGGTCATGGACCGGTTGGCCGTGCGGTACACGGTGACCGGCGCCGACCATCCGGGCACGGGCAGCACCCCGCGCGCCACCCGGCCGCTCGAACTGAACGGACCGGCCGAGCAGTTGCCGGCCGTCGCCGACGCGGCGGGCGTCGAGCGGTTCACCGCGTCCGGCTTTGCACTGGGCGGGCCGGTGGCGATACGGCCGGCCGCGCGGCATCCGGAGCGGGTGACGGGACTCGTGCTCACCGCGCCCTCGCCCGCGCCGACGCGCAGGTACGGCTCACCGCGCGCGTGGGGCGGACGATCGCCGAGTCGGGGGACGCGGACACGCGCGACAGGTTCGTGTTCGCCCACGCCCTGAGCCCGGCCGCACTGGAGGCGCCCGGAAGAGCTGGACGCGGCGGCGAAGGAGAGGGGTGCGGCGGCGCCGGAGGGCACACCGGACCAGGTGGAGCTGGTGGAGCGGCTGGACGTGACCGCGGACCTGGCCCGGGTCACCGCACCCACACTGGTCGTCGCGCCGGTCGCGGCCACCTGCTCCCGCCCGGCTGCACCGGGCGGTGGCGGTGGGGATCCCGGGGCCCGGCCGGCGGAGATACCGGGCGGTCACCTGCCTTTCGCCGAACAGCCGGCCGGCGGGCTGCCCTGCTCACGGGCGATGTCACGGGCGCGGTGGAGTAGACCCTTCTCACACTTGAACCGACAGGGGTTGCTTCTTATTACCGGCGGGTAGCATCATCGGAGCTACTTGTTGGTACGTGAACTAGGTGCGAGGAGTCAGTCCCTCGCCGATCTCTCTACGGAGCCGTCGCCATGGGGCACTACAAGTCGAATCTCCGCGACATCGAGTTCAACCTCTTCGAAGTACTGGGGCGCGACAAGGTGTACGGCACCGGCCCGTTCGAGGAGATGGACGTCGAGACCGCCAAGAGCGTCCTGGAGGAGCTGACCCGCCTCTCCGAGAACGAGCTGGCCGAGTCCTTCGCCGACGCCGACCGCAACCCGCCGGTCTTCGACCCGGAGACCAACACCGCGCCCGTCCCGGCGTCCTTCAAGAAGAGCTACCAGGCCTTCATGGACTCCGAGTACTGGCGGCTCGGCCTGCCCGAGGAGATCGGCGGCACCACCTCGCCGCGCTCCCTGATCTGGGCCTACGCCGAGCTGATCCTGGGCGCCAACCCGGCCGTGTGGATGTACTCCTCGGGCCCGGCGTTCGCCGGCATCCTCTTCGAGGAGGGCAACGAGGTCCAGAAGCACATCGCCAAGGTCGCCACCGAGAAGCAGTGGGGCTCCACCATGGTGCTCACCGAGCCGGACGCCGGCTCGGACGTGGGCGCCGGCCGCACCAAGGCGGTCCAGCAGGAGGACGGCTCCTGGCACATCGAGGGCGTGAAGCGCTTCATCACCTCCGGTGAGCACGACATGTCGGAGAACATCCTCCACTACGTGCTCGCGCGTCCCGAGGGCGCCGGTCCCGGCACCAAGGGCCTGTCCCTCTTCCTCGTCCCGAAGTACCTCTTCGACTTCGAGACCGGCGAGCTGGGCGAGCGCAACGGCGTCTACGCCACCAACGTCGAGCACAAGATGGGCCTGAAGGCCTCCAACACGTGCGAGATGACCTTCGGCGACAAGCACCCCGCCAAGGGCTGGCTGATCGGCGACAAGCACGACGGCATCCGCCAGATGTTCCGCATCATCGAGTTCGCCCGCATGATGGTCGGCACGAAGGCGATCTCCACGCTGTCCACCGGTTACCTGAACGCGCTGGAGTACGCCAAGGAGCGCGTCCAGGGCCCGGATCTGGCCAACTTCATGGACAAGACCGCGCCCAAGGTCACCATCACCCACCACCCCGACGTGCGCCGCTCGCTGATGACGCAGAAGGCGTACGCGGAGGGCATGCGCGCCCTCGTGCTGTACACCGCCTCGATCCAGGACGCGATCCAGATCAAGGAGGCGAACGGCGAGGACGCCTCCGCCGAGGAGGCGCTGAACGACCTGCTGCTGCCGATCGTCAAGGGCTACGGCTCCGAGAAGGGCTACGAGCAGCTCGCCCAGTCGCTGCAGACCTTCGGCGGCTCCGGCTTCCTGCAGGAGTACCCGATCGAGCAGTACATCCGGGACTCCAAGATCGACACCCTGTACGAGGGCACCACGGCGATCCAGGGCCAGGACTTCTTCTTCCGGAAGATCGTCCGCAACCAGGGCGCCGCGCTGAACTCCCTCGCCGAGGACATCAAGAAGTTCCTGGCGCTCGGCACCGGCGGCGAGGAGCTGTCCGGCGCCCGTGAGCACCTGGCCAAGGCGGCCGTGGAGCTGGAGGCGATCGTCGGCCTGATGCTGACCGACCTCGCGGCCACCGAGCAGGACACCAAGAACATCTACAAGGTGGGCCTGAACACCACCCGCCTGCTCATGGCCTCCGGTGACGTCGTCGTCGGCTACCTGCTGCTCAAGGGCGCCGCGATCGCCGCCGAGAAGCTTGGCACGGCCTCCGCCAAGGACAAGGCGTTCTACACCGGCAAGATCGCCGCCGCGAAGTTCTTCGCGGCGAACGTCCTGCCGGGCGTCACCCTCGCCCGCAAGGTCGCCGCGGGCGTCGAGCTGGACCTGATGGAGCTGGACGAGGCGGCCTTCTAGGCAAGACCCCGCCGGGCCCACGGGCCCACCGGCACCTGTCGATTCGCTGAGCGGGCCCGCTCCCTTTCCGGGAGCGGGCCCGCATCCGTCGTTAAGGTAAACCACATGAGCGCAGCAGCCCGCTTCGACCGCGGCCACACCGACGACCTGATGTCCTTCCTGGCGGCGAGCCCGTCGCCGTACCACGCCGTGGCGAACGTCGCCGAGCGGCTGGAGAAGGCAGGCTTCCGGCAGGTCGCGGAGACGGACGCCTGGGACGGGACAAGCGGTGGCCGGTTCGTGCTGCGCGGCGGCGCGATCGTGGCCTGGTACGTGCCCGAGGGCGCCGAACCGCACACGCCGTTCCACATCATCGGCGCGCACACCGACTCCCCGAACCTCAGGATCAAGCCGCGCCCGGACAGCGGGGCGCACGGCTGGCGTCAGGTCGCCGTGGAGATCTACGGCGGACCGCTGCTGAATTCCTGGCTGGACCGGGACCTGGGCCTGGCGGGCCGGCTGTCCCTGCGCGACGGCTCGACCGCGCTGGTGAACGTGGACCGGCCGCTGCTGCGGGTGCCGCAGCTGGCGATCCACCTGGACCGCTCGGTCGGCACGGACGGGCTGAAGCTCGACAAGCAGCGTCACTCGCAGCCGGTGTGGGGTCTCGGCGACGACGTGCTGGACGGCGACCTGATCTCCTTCCTGGAGCAGGAGGCGGGGCTCACGGCCGGCTCGGTGGCCGGCTGGGACCTGATGGTGCATCCGGTGGAGCCGCCGGCGTACCTCGGCCGGGACCGGGAGCTGGTGGCCGGTCCGCGCATGGACAACCTGCTGTCGGTGCACGCCGGCGCCGCCGCCCTGGCCGCCGTCGCCGGCTCCGGCGCCGCGCTCACCCGGATTCCCGTGCTGGCCGCCTTCGACCACGAGGAGAACGGCTCGCAGTCGGACACCGGCGCGGACGGACCGCTGCTCGGATCGGTGCTGGAACGCTCGGTGTTCGCACGCGGAGGCTCGTACGAGGACCGGGCCCGGGCCTTCGCCGGCACGGTCTGCCTGTCCTCCGACACCGGTCACGCCGTCCACCCCAACTACGCGGAGCGGCACGACCCCACCCACCACCCGCGGGCCAACGGCGGCCCGATCCTGAAGGTGAACGTCAACAACCGCTACGCCACGGACGGTTCGGGCCGGGCGGTGTTCGCCGCCGCCTGCGAGAAGGCGGGCGTGCCCTTCCAGTCCTTCGTGTCCAACAACTCGATGCCGTGCGGCACCACCATCGGCCCGATCACCGCGGCCCGGCACGGCATCCGCACGGTCGACATCGGTGTGGCCATCCTGTCGATGCACAGCGCCCGCGAACTCTGCGGCGCCGAGGACCCGTTCCTGCTGGCCAACGCGCTGACGGCATTTCTGGAAGGCTGACGTCCGTTTCCCCCCGTCCGCTGCGAGAACGTTATTTTTGAACCTGTTCAAGAGGCGTTCTCGCGGCTTAGGATGCGCTGCGCCCATCGCACGATCGGCGCCTCCATGTCCTGTGGGGGGACCACACGTGAACAACAGATCCCTCGCGCTCGGCTGCGCCTGCGTCGTCGCGGCCCTGCTGCTCGGGCCGACGGCGACCGCGCACGCGGCGACCGCACCCCATCTGAACGGGGTGGGCAGCGACGGCGCGCCCGCCGGCGGCCTGGTCTCGGTCTACGCCGGCTCCGACAGCGCCATCACCTCGATCACGGCACACCTGTACGCGCCGGACTCGGCCGCGGACGCCCCCGAGGTCGCCGAGGTCAGCGACTTCACCCGGGTGTCCGGCACCGACACCCAGGGCGTGTGGCGCACCAGCACCCCGCTGCGCCTGTCCGCCCTCGGCACCTACCGCGTCGTGGTCGACCTGAAGGACGCCGACGGGGACACCGCGTCGCTCCAGGGGGCCAACGGCTACGACTACTGGCTCCAGGCGCACCTGTCCGACTTCCAGGTCACGCCACAGAACCCGGACTTCGAGCACCAGAACGTGTCCGTCTCCGGGCGCTACACCGTCGAGGACCCGCGCACCGGTACGACCGGCCCCGCGGGCGGGCAGGTGATGCTCTCGACGTCCAACTGGAACGACTCGCCCAAGGTTCCGCTCGACGCCGACGGCCGTTTCTCGTACTCCTACCACCAGACCGACGCGTACGGCCCCCAGGTCAGCCCCTGGCTCTACCCCGACACCACCGACCCCGTCGCCCCGGACTCCACCAGCGTGGACGTCGTCCCCGTGCAGTCCGACACCCGGGTGACCCTCGACGCCTCCGAACTGCAGGTGAAGGACGGGCAGCCGGCGGCGGTGTCCGGCAAGGCGGAGTACTACCTCGACGGGCAGTGGAAGCCCCTGCCCGGTGTCACCGTCACCGAGCTCTACGCCAGCGACACCGGTGCCGCCGCCGCCCGTCCCGTCACCGACGCGGACGGCCGCTTCACCGGACAGCTGACCCTGCCGCACTCGGGCACGGTCGAGGTCCAGATCTACAGCGGCACCTACCTGAAGAACAGCCCGGAGCAGACGCTCAAGCTGTACGTCGCGAAGAAGACGTCGATCACCGGCTTCACGGCCACGCTCGACAAGTACTCCCAGCTGACCGCGAAGGGCCTGCTGAACACCGGCAAGAGCATGCCCGCCGACCTCTACTACAAGGTCGGCCTGCAGTACTCGGCGGACGGCAGGACCGGCTGGAAGACCATGAAGACGGTCACGCCCGGCAACTACGAGCCCGGCACCGGCGCGACCTTCAAGGGCACCTTCGCCACCGCGTACAAGGGCTACTACCGGGCCCACTTCGCCGGCGACGGCCGCAACTGGCAGGAGTCGTACAGCCCGGTCGTCCACGTCCAGCGCACCCCGACCCGGATCACCGGCGGCAACGCCTCGCCCGAGCCGGTCCGCAAGGGGCACACCCTCACCTACAAGGGCAAGCTGCAGTACTCCTCCTCGGGCACCTGGAAGGCCTACGCCGGCCAGACGGTGAAGATCCTCTTCCGTCCCAAGGGCGCCAGCACCTGGTACGACATGGGCAACACCACCACCCGCACGGACGGCACCTTCAGCAAGGCCGCCACGGCCTCGAAGGACGGCACCTGGGTCGCGGTACTGCTGTACCCGAACAGCACCCACCTCACCAGCGCCGGGTACGAGGACTACGTCGACGTGGTCTGAGCGCCCGTCAGCCGCCGCCCGGGACATGTCCGGGGCGGCGGCGGGTACCCGGACGGCACCGGAGATTCCGGAACCGACAAGGGGAGGCGAGTTCTCATGGGGCTCGGAGGATGCATCATCCTCATCGCCGTGGGGGCCATCCTCACGTTCGCGACCGACTGGCACATGAACGGCGTCAATCTCACGGTCGTCGGCGTGATCCTGATGGCCGTCGGCCTGATCGGCGTGGCGACGTTCAGCGGTATCGCACGGCGCCGGCGGGTCATGGTGCCCCCGACGACGCCGGTGGTGGAGGAGGAACCGCACCACCACCACCGTGTCGACGGCTACAGCGACGGCTACGGCGTCTGACGCGACGCCTGCCTACTGCTCGTCCATGCCCGCCAGGACGAGCGGCAGGCGGTCCGCCCCACCCTCGGTGAGGCGGACCGGGACGCCCCAGTCCTGCTGGTGGACGTGGCAGGCGGGGTACGCGTCGGCCGGGGCGTCGTCGCAGCTGGCGGCCATCGCCGACACGTGCAGGACGCCTTCCGCGACGGCCGGGTTCAGCTCCAGGTCGCGGAAGAGGTCCGTGTCCGCTCCCTCGCCCTTGAGCAGCAGCTCGGGCGGGGTCGAGGAGACCAGCAGACGCGCCGAGGGGCCGTAGCGGGTGTCCAGCTTCTGGCCCGCGGGAGCCTGGAAGATCACGTCCAGACGCAGCCGGCCGGGGGCTACCTCGGTGGCCGCGCGCTGGGTGCGGTGGGCGACCGACTCCACGCGGACCGCCTCCTCGGGCAGCCTGAGCCGGGTCAGCCGGTGCCGGGCCGACTCCACGACCACGATGTCCTCGCCGACCAGCACGGCGTCGCTGGGCTCGCGCAGGTCCGTGGCGAGCGTGGTGACCTCGCCGGTGGCGGGGTCGAAGCGGCGCAGGGCGTGGTTGTAGGTGTCGGCGACGGCCACCGAGCCGTCGGGGAGGGCCGTCACGCCCAGCGGGTGCTGGAGGAGGGCCTGGCCGGCGGCGCCGTCGCGGTGACCGAAGTCGAACAGGCCGGTGCCCACCGCCGTGTGCACGTGTCCGTCGAGGTCCACCCAACGCAGGGCGCTCGTCTCGGAGTCGGCGAGCCAGAGCCGGTCGTCGGTCGCGGCGAGGCCGGACGGCTGGGCGAACCAGGCCTCCGGGCCGGGACCGTCCACGAGGCCCTCGTTCGTGGTGCCGGCCACCACGGCGACGGTGCCCTCGGCCGGGTCGTACGCCCACAGCTGGTGGACGCCCGCCATGGCGATCCACACCTTGCCGGCGAAGAGCGCCACGTCCCACGGGGAGGACAGGTCCACCTCGCGGGCCGGACCGGAGGTCGCCGACCCCTGCCACCACTGCCGGCCGGTGCCGGCCAGGGTCGTCACCTCGCCGGAGGCGAGGTCGAGGCGGCGCAGGGCGTGGTTGACCGTGTCGGCGACCACCACCGAACCGTCCGCCAGCAGGGCGAGGCCCTGCGGCTCGCTGAAGGAGGCCGCCTCGGGACCGCCGTCCGCGAAACCGCGCACGCCCGAGCCGATCCGCCGT
The DNA here is from genome assembly GCF_044593395.1 of Streptomyces sp. NPDC052301. Taxonomy (NCBI): domain Bacteria; kingdom Bacillati; phylum Actinomycetota; class Actinomycetes; order Kitasatosporales; family Streptomycetaceae; genus Streptomyces; species Streptomyces sp. NPDC052301. The sequence goes on from NZ_JBIUBE010000011.1 coordinate 64,828, forward strand.
ACGACCGTCTCGGCGTCCTCGGCCAGCTCCACCAGCTGGTGCCGGGTGGTGTCGCTGACCAGGAAGTGCCCGGACGGCAGCAGCAGGCCCTTGCCGGGGAAGCGGAGCGTCGTCGGCTCCGGCTCCGGCGCCACGTACGGGCCGTCGCCGCGGCGCAGGGTGCCCTTCGCCCCGTGCTCGGCCTCCAGCTCCTCGACCAGCCGCTCGATGGCGTGCGCATGCCCCTCGCCCGCGTGCTGGGCGACGACGTACCCCTCGGGGTCGATGACGACGAGCGTCGGCCAGGCCCGGACCGCGTACTGCTTCCAGGTGGCCAGCTCCGGGTCGTCCAGCACGGGGTGTTCCACGCCGTAGCGCTCCACCGCGTCGACGACCGCCCGGTGGTCCGCCTCGTGCACGAACTTCGGCGAGTGCACACCGATGACCACGACCGTGTCCCGGTGCTTCTCCTCCAGCTCCCGCAGCTCGTCCAGGACGTGCAGGCAGTTCACACAGCAGAAGGTCCAAAAATCGAGAACTACGATGCGTCCGCGCAGGTCGGCCAGGGTGTACTGCTTGTCTCCCGTGTTCAGCCAGCCACCCTTGCCGATCAGCTCGGGGGCGCGGACGCGGGCACGCTTGCGGGGTGCGGAGTCGGTCATGGCTCCAAGGGTGCCACCCGGCTCCGACGACGACCGAGGCGCCTGTGGACAACCCCTCCCGGGCCGGCCGGTCAGGTCAGCGCATGCCCCGTCGTCGCGTCCACGTGGTCCGGTATCTCGTCGTGGCGGTCGCCGACGGTCGGGGTCCCGGTGGGTTCGAGGAGCAGGATCTGCGTGGGCACGGGCGCGTACGGCTTGTGCTCGGTGCCGCGCGGGACGGTGAACACCGATCCCCTGGCAAGGACGACGGTGCGCTCGCCGGCCGGTTCCCGCAGGCCGATGTGGAGTTCGCCGTCGAGGACCAGGAAGAACTCGTCGGTGTCGTCGTGGACGTGCCACAGGTGTTCGCCCTCGACCTTGGCGACGCGCACGTCGTAGTCGTTGACGGTGGTGACGATGCGCGGGCTCCACCGCTCGGTGAAGGAGGCGAGGGCCTTTTCCAGGGAGATGGGTTCCATGGAGGTCATGGTGCGGGGTTCCGGCACCGCCGAACGAGTGCTAGGAATCGCATATGCCGCAAGGATCCTCTCACCCCCCGCACCGGGTCGTGGTGATCGTCGACACGGGCACCAACCCCTTCGAGGTCGGGGTCGCCACGGAGCTGTTCGGGCTGCCCCGGCCGGAACTCGGGCTGCCGGGACCGCTGTACGAGGTGACGTTGTGCACGCCCGCGCGTGACGTGCGCATGAATCACGGCTTCTTCACCATGACCGGCCTGCCGGACCTGACCGCGGTGGACACGGCGGACACCCTGATCGTGCCCGGGCGTCCGGACAACGTCGTCCCGCGCGGTGCGGACGTCCTCGACGCCATCCGCCGCGCCCACGCGCGCGGGGCACGCATCGTCAGCTTCTGCACCGGCAGTTTCGCGCTCGCCGAGGCCGGTCTGCTGGACGGCCGCCGCGCGACGACGCACTGGCTGTGGGCCGACACCTTCCGCAGGCTGCATCCCCGGGTCCTGCTGGAGCCGGACGTCCTCTTCGTGGACGACGGGGACGTCCTGACCGCCGCCGGCAGCTCCGCCGCGCTCGACCTCGGCCTGCACATCTGGCGCCGCGACCACGGGGCCGAGCGCGCGAACGCCGTCTCCCGCCGGCTCGTCTTCGCCGCGCACCGGGACGGCGGCCAGCGGCAGTTCGTCGAACGGCCCGTCCCCGACGTCCCCGACGAATCGCTCGGCCCCCTGCTGGCCTGGGCGCAGGAGCGGCTCGACGAGCCGCTGACGGTGGCGGACCTCGCGGCCCGCGCGGCCGTCAGCCCGGCCACCTTGCACCGCCGCTTCCGCACCCAGCTGGGGACGACGCCGCTGGCCTGGCTCACCGGGGAGAGGGTGGCGCTGGCGTGCCGGCTGATCGAGCGGGGCGAGGACCGGCTGGACGTCGTGGCGGCACGCAGCGGGCTGGGTACGGCGGCCAACCTGCGGGCCCGGCTGCGCCGGGAGACGGGGCTCAGCCCCTCGGCCTACCGCAGGCGTTTCGGCCCGGCGCGCGAGGGGGCGAACGGCGCGGTCCTGTGACGATCAGCGGAAACGGGGGAAGCGCTGACGGTATGAGATTCCTCGTACGCGACCGGCTCCTCGGTATCGGTGACGACTACTGGATCGAGGATGAGCACGGCCGGAAGGTGTTCCTCGTCGACGGCAAGGCGATGCGGCTGCGGGACACCTGGGAGCTGAAGGACGCCCAGGGGCGCGTCCTGATCGACATCCACCAGAAGATGCTCGCCCTGCGCGACACGATGGTGATCGAGCGGGACGGCGAAGGCCTGGCCAGGATCAAGCGCAAACGGCTGTCCCTGCTGCGCAACCACTACCGCGTCTCCCTGGTCGACGGCACCGAACTGGACGTCAGCGGCAAGATCCTGGACCGGGAGTTCGCCGTCGAGTACGACGGCGAACTCCTCGCGGTGATCTCCCGGCGCTGGCTGCACGTCCGGGAGACCTACGGCGTCGACGTCGTACGGGAGGACGCGGACCCGGCGCTGCTCATCGCGGTGACGGTGTGCGTGATCCACCTGGCGGAGAAGGAGCGGGAGGAGGACTGAGCGGGACCGGCCGGGGCCGAACCGGTCCGCCCCGGGCCCACGGGATCGAGGGCCGAGCGGGATCGCAGGACCGGGCGGGTCAGCGCTGGTGCCGGGGCGGCTGCAGGCCCAGCACCCGGTCCTTGAGGGCCGGGAACTGCTCGCGGGTGGCCGCCACCTTCCCCGGGTCGAACTCGACGGTGAGGACCTCCTCACCGGCCCCCGCCTCGGCGAGTACCTCGCCCCACGGATCCACCACGATCGAGTGACCCGCCTGCGGAACTGCCGCATGGGCCCCGGCCGTTCCACAGGCGAGCACGAACGCCTGGTTCTCCACCGCCCGCGCCTGAGCCAGCAGCGTCCAGTGCGCGCGTCGCCGCTCGGGCCAGCCCGCCGGGATCACCAGCGTCTCGGCACCGGCGTCGACCAGTCCACGGAAGAGTTCGGGGAAGCGGAGGTCGTAGCAGGTGGCCACACCGAGCGTGGTGTCGGGCAGCCGGACCGTCACCAGGTCCCGTCCGGCGCCCATCAGCACGGCCTCGCCCTTGTCGAAGCCGAAGCGATGGATCTTGCGGTAGGCGGCGGCCAGCTCGCCGGAGGGGGAGAAGACGAGAGAGGTGTTGTAGAGGGGACCGTCAGGGTCCCGCTCGGGAACCGAGCCCGCGTGCAGCCACACGCCCGCGTCGCTCGCCGCCTTGGCCATGGCCTCGTACGTCGGCCCCTCGAGCGGCTCGGCCTCCTGGCCGAACTCCTCGTAGGCGAAGGCGCCGGTGGTCCACAGCTCGGGCAGAACAACCAGGTCGGACCCGGCCTGTTCCCGTACGAGCGCGGCCACCCGCTGCCGCCGGGAGTCGACCGGTTCGTCCTCGTTCACGACGATCTGGATCAGCGAGGCGCGCACACTACCACCGTCCTGGCATTCGAGTCGTCCACACAGGCCTACGATCGTCACACGAAAGCACTGCCGGGGTGCCTGCCAGCAGCGTAACTTAGCCTCTCAAGACACCCGCTGAAGTGCCGCCGCCGCCCGCTGGCAACGCCGCCACCACCTGCCCGTGTACCGACCGCCGAGGGGTCCCGTTCCGTGAGTCTGCATCCCACCCTCCAGCCCTACGCCGACGCCTGGACGCACTCCATCGACGCGATATCCGAGATGGTGCAGCCCCTGGCCGAGGGTGAGTGGAACAGGCGGACCCCGTGCCCGGGCTGGTCGGTCCGGGACGTCGTGTCGCACGTCATCGGCATGGACTGCGAGATGCTCGGCGACCCGCGGCCCATCCACTCCCTGCCCCGTGACCTCTTCCACGTCACCACCGAGCACCAGCGCTACATGGAGATGCAGGTCGACGTCCGCCGGCACCACACGGCGCCGGAGATGACGGCCGAGCTGGAGTACACGGTCATCCGCCGCAACCGCCAGCTGCGCAACGAGTCCCGCGAGCCCGGCACCACGATGCGCGGCCCGCTGGGCACGGAGATCACCCTGGAACAGGCCTACCGCGCCCGGGCCTTCGACGTGTGGGTGCACGAGCAGGACCTGCGCACGGCCCTCGGCCGCCCCGGCAACCTGGACTCGCCGGGCGCGTACGTGGCCCGGGACATGCTCCTGGAGGCGCTCCCGAAGGTCGTCGCCAAGGACGCGGACGCGCCCCGCAGCTCGGCGATCGTGTTCGACGTCCACGGCCCGGTGGAGTTCCTGCGCACGATCCGCGTGGACATCCAGGGCCGCGGCACCCTGGAGACGACCCCCGCGCTGGGCCCCGCCGCGACCATCACCCTGGACTGGGAGACCTATGTCCGTCTGGCCTGCGGCCGGGTCACCCCGGAGTCGGTGGCGGACCGCGTCAAGACCGAGGGCGACCCGGACCTGACGGCGGCGATCCTGCGCAACTTCACGGTGACGCCGTAGGCCGTGCCGTGACGGGAGGCCGCCGACGGCGGGGGCCCGCACGGGTCGTCCCGCTCACCGGCCGGCCGGGGACCAGTGGTGCGCGGGTGGGAGAACTCGGCTAGGCCGCGGGCACGTGCACCGTCTCGACCCGGCTGGAGACCACCCGCTCCCGCTCCCGCCGAGCCGCGCGCCCCCGGAGCCGCAGGATCTGCGACACACCCAGCGCCTGCAGCACGAACACTGCGCTGAACGCGACGGTGTAGTCGTCCCCGGTGACGTCCAGCAGCAGTCCGATCGCGAACAGCGTCGTCATGGACGCGATGAACCCGCCCATGTTGGTGATCCCGGAGGCGGTGCCCTGCCGCTCGGCGGGGTTGGCCGGCCGGGCGAAGTCGAAGCCGATCATGGAGGCCGGCCCGCAGGCCCCCAGCACGGTGCACAGCACCACCAGCAGCCACATCGGCGCATGCGCCCCGGGGTAGAGCAGCGTCACCGCCCAGACCAGCGCCGTCGCCCCCACCGTGCCCAGCGCCAGCGGCAGTCGGGCCGCGTGGTGCCGGGCGACGACCTGGCCGTAGACGAGCCCGACCACCATGTTCGACAGCACCACCAGGGTCAGCAGCTCACCGGCCGTGCCCCGGCTCAGCCCCTGCGCCTGCACCAGGAACGGCAGCCCCCACAGCAGCAGGAAGACCATCGCCGGGAACTGGGTGGTGAAGTGCACCCAGAGCCCCAGCCGGGTCCCCGGCTCCCGCCAGGACGCGGCGATCTGCCGCCGGACATAGGCCGCGCCCTGGTGCGGGGACGGCTCCGGCTCGTACCCCTCGGGATGGTCCTTGAGGAACAGCAGCGTCAGGACGAGGACCAGCACACCCGCCAGCGCGCTGCCCGCGAACGCCGGCGTCCAGCCGATGCCGTGCAGCAGCCGGGCCAGGACCAGCGTGGAGACCAGGTTGCCGGCCATGCCGACCAGCCCCGCGAGCTGCGCGACCATCGGCCCGCGCCGGACCGGGAACCAGCGGCTGCCGAGCCGCAGCACACTGATGAACGTCAACGCGTCACCGCAGCCCAGCAGCGCCCGGGACGCGAGGGCGGTGCCGTATGACGGCGAGAAGGCGAAGCCCAGCTGCCCTGCCGTGAACAGCACCGCGCCGATGCTGAGCACCTTCTTGGTGCCGAGCCGGTCGACCAGCAGGCCGACGGGTATCTGCATGCCCGCGTAGACCAGCAGCTGGAGGATCGAGAACGTCGACAGCGCGGAGGCACCCACATGGAACCGGTCGACCGCGTCGAGCCCGGCCACCCCCAGTGACGTGCGGAAGATGACGGCGACGAAGTAGACGGCCACCCCTATGGACCACACGGCGACGGCCCGTCGGCCGCCCGGCGGATCCCCCGGAAGGGTGGCGTTGCCCGCCGTGGCGCTCATCGGACCTCACCCCGCGCGAGGTGCGAGAACCAGCTCACGTGCCGGTGCACGACGCCGACGGCCGCCTCCGCGTCCCCGGCGCGCAGCGCCTCCAGGATCTCCTCGTGCTCGGTGAGCGTCTTGGCGATCCGGTCGGGGTGGGAGTGCATGACGGCCACGCCCATCCGCAGCTGGCGGTCGCGCAGTTGGTCGTAGAGCCGGGACAGGATCTCGTTGCCGCCGCTGCGCACGATCTCGGCGTGGAAGCAGCGGTCGGTCACCGCGGCGGCGGCCAGGTCACCGGCGGCGGCCTGCGCCTTCTGCTGCTCCAGCAGCTCGGACAGCCGCTCGACCAGTCCCGGGGGCGCGGGCACGGCCTTGCGCGCGGCGTGCTCCTCGACCAGCAGCCGGGTCTCCACCACGTCGGCGATCTCCTGTGCGGAGACCGGCAGGACCATGGCGCCCTTCTTCGGGTAGAGCCGGATGAGGCCCTCCGCCTCCAGCCGCAGCAGCGCCTCCCGGACGGGGGTGCGGGAGACTCCCACGGCATCGGCCAGCTCCCCCTCGGTGAGAAGGGTGCCGCCCTCGTAGCGGCGGTCGAGGACGCCCTGCTTGACGTGGGCGTAGACGCGGTCGGCGGCGGGTGGCTGCTTCATGGATCGGTCGGACTGCTGGACGGCCGTTTTCATGCCGACAGGATAGATACAACACGTACACATGCGGGGTAGCGGTCCATCATGCGGACGTGGCGAGAATCTCTCGCAGCGACCGCACAACCATCTGTGCTACTTACGTGTCTCACACGTGCGGCCCTACGCTCCTGCCACCTCAATCGGCCGCACTTCAGGGGCATTTCAGACAATCGGGGTATCTCACTTTGATTACCGGCATTAAGGGCACCCGCAGCCTCCGCGTCCGCCGAGCCGCCGCCGTCGCCGTCACCTCCGGCGCGCTGATCGCCACCGGGGCTCTCGCCGCGGCACCCGCGCAGGCCGTCACGACGCCCTCGATCGTGGCCAAGGGCGGCTACGTGATGAACAACTCGAGCGGTTCGACGCTGTACACCAAGGCGGCGGACACCAAGCGCTCCACCGGCTCGACCACCAAGATCATGACCGCCAAGGTCGTGCTCGCGCAGTCGAACCTCAACCTCGACAAGAAGGTGACGATCCAGAAGGCGTACAGCGACTACGTCGTCAAGAACAACGCCTCCCAGGCGCACCTGATCGTCGGCGACAAGGTCACCGTCCGCCAGCTGCTGTACGGGTTGATGCTGCCGTCCGGCTGCGACGCCGCCTACGCGCTCGCAGACACCTACGGTTCGGGCTCCACCCGCGCCGCGCGCGTGTCCAACTTCATCGGCAAGATGAACTCCGCCGCGAAGAGCCTCAAGCTCACGAACACCCACTTCGACTCGTTCGACGGCATCGGCAACGGCAACAACTACTCGACGCCGCGTGATCTGACGAAGATCGCCAGCAGTGCGATGAAGAACTCCACGTTCCGCACGATCGTGAAGACGAAGGCGTACACCGCCAAGACGATCACCAAGTCGGGCGGCACCCGCACGATGGGCACGTGGACGAACACCAACGGGCTCCTCAGCAGCTACAGCGGCACCATCGGTGTGAAGACGGGCTCCGGCCCGGAGGCCGGCTACTGCCTGGTTTTCGCCGCCACCCGCAACGGCAAGACGGTCATCGGCACCGTCCTCGCCTCCACCTCCATCCCGAACCGCGAGGCGGACGCGAAGAAGCTCCTCACCTACGGCTTCGCCAAGCTCGGCTGACGCCTGCACGAGACCACGGGCCCGCCGCGCACAGCGGCGGGCCCGTCCTGCTGCCCGGGGCATCGGCACACATCGACGCCACTGCGTCTTCAAGGGGCTGCGCGGGCTGCGTGATCCGCAGGCTTCTACGGCTGGGTGCGTACGGCGACCGTGCGCGAGGCGGTACGGGTCGTGCGCCGCACCGCCACCGAGGAGCCGACCGGGCCCGAGAGGTTCCACCCCGCTTTTGCCGAAGGGATGTCCGGGCGGCTCAGCGCAGGCCGGGCAGCCGGCGCAGTTCGGGCAGGCGCAGGAGCCGGCCGAGGAGGAGGTAGGTCAGTGCCAGGACCAGGGTGCCGGCGATGGTGGTGACGGCCGTGCCCGCCGTGCCGCCACCCAGCGTCCCTGCGCACGCCCGCGCCACGCCCCAGCCCGCCACCGCGGCCCCGCCCCCGGCACCCAGCAGCTTGGCGTACGTCGTGCGCAGGGTGCCGTCGTCGAGCCGGCCGCCGGTGCGGCGGCCCAACAGGCGTGCGGTGAGGACGAGTCCGGCGGCGTAGGAGACGGTGTAGGCGCCGGCCATCCCGGTGACCGCCCACCGCGCGGGAAGCAGCACATGGCAGGCGGTGGCGAGCACGATGTTCACCACCTGGGTCCATACGGCCATGAAGAACGGCGTACGGGTGTCCTCGAAGGCGTAGAAGCCGCGCAGCAACAGGTACTGGGCCGAGAACGGGATCAGCCCGAGCCCGAAGGCCTGGAGCATGTGCCCGAGGGGCTGGACGGTCGCCGGGTCGGCGGCGCCGTGCGCGAAGAGCAGGGTGGCGATGTCCGGCCCGAGCGCGGTGAAGAGGAAGGCGGCCGGGACGATGACGACACCGCTGACCCGCAGCGCCCGCGACAGATCGGCACGCAGATCACCGATCCGGCCCTCGGTCACCGCCTTGCTCATCCGCGGCAGCAGAGCGGTGACGAGCGAAACGGTGACGATGGACTGGGGCAGCATCCAGATGGTCTGGGCGTAGCTGTACGCCGTGTAGCCGACGCCGGCCTTCGGCAGTTGCGTGTCGGCGGCGTTGGCGTAGTTGGTGACGACGGTGAGCCCGACCAGGTTGGTCAGCACGAACAGCAGCGTCCACTTGGCCGCGTGGACCCCGGAGCCGAGCCCCGCCCCGCGCCAGTCGAAGAGCGGCCGGAAACGGAAGCCGGCGGCACGGGCGAACGGAACGAGGGCGAGGGCCTGCGCGGCGATACCGGCCGTGGTGCCGACCCCGAGCCAGCGGACCTGGGCGTCGGTGACGTCGGCGACGGAGTGGGGGACGGTCATCATCCCGAGATAGACGCCGAACATCGCGACGAGGACGACGTTGTTCAGCACGGGCGTCCACATCATCGCGCCGAACTTCTCGCGGGCGTTCAGCACCTGGCCGAGGATGGCGAACAGGCCGTAGAAGAAGATCTGCGGCAGCAGGAAGCGGGCGAAGACCACGGTCAGCCGGTACGCGTCGTGCTCCTTGGGCGTGTCCCGTATGTACAGGCTCACGATGTCCGGCGCCGCCCAGACGGCGAGCAGGGTGCCGACGGCCAGCACGCTGACGACGAGGGTCACGAGCCGCTGCTCGTACGCCCGCCCGCCGTCGGCGTGGGTGGCCCGGGCCCGCACCAACTGCGGCACCAGCACGGCGTTCAGCGCCCCGCCGATCAGCAGGGTGTACAGGCTCGTCGGCACGGTGTTGGCGGTGTTGTACGTGGTGGCGAGCAGCCCGGTCCCGAGCGCGGCCCCCTGCAACACCTGCCGGACCAGCCCACTGGCCCGGGACACGACGGTCCCGAACGCCATGAGCACAGAGGCCCGTCCGACCCCCACCTCCGCTCGGGGTTTCGCATGCCGAGCTGTGATCTTCTCCCCCACTACCATGCGGTAACCCTAAGGTAGTTGGGCTGTCCCCTGGTGGGTGGCGCAGACCAGCCAGGTCAGGCGCAGTCCGAGGCACCGGTTTCGTCACCCCGCCCGCCGAGGAGGCACATCCGTGTCCGTCGTCGCAGCATCCCGTCTGGCCCTTCTCGGCGGTGGCTTCTCCACCGACGACGGGGTGCTGGACGACTGGGTGCTCGATCACGCCCGCGGTTCACAGTCCAAGGTGTGCTTCGTGCCCACGGCAAGCGGCGACGCCCCCGCCCATGCCGACCAATCCTCACCGCATTCCGGTCACTGCCTGCGAGCCCAGTGTCCTGTCGCTGTTCCGGCGGGAACTCGACGACGACGTCCTGGCCCCTGCCGACGCACGTGGTGATCGATACCGTCCAACGAGAGGGTTCCTAAAGCCTGGAGCCAGCCGAGGTGCAATCGGCCGAGTCCGGCGCCCCCATCGCCTGTGCCATGCCGGAACAGGTCGCGGAGGCCATCGTCCGGCTCGAGGCGCACAACCTTCAGCTGGACGAGGAACTGGAGAACGGGCAGCGTCGATCGACCGAGCTGCAGACGGAGACGCTGACTCTGCAGCAGGAGAGCCTGGAGCTGCAGCAGGAAACCCTGCCCCTCCAGCGGGAGATGCCGGCCGCGCAGAAGGCCGCACTGGCCGTGCAGCAGGCCATGGTCAGGGCGATGGAGCGCATCGCGGACCGGCTCGACGCCCTCGTGCCGGAGCACCGGACGCCCGGCGGACGCGTCGAGGCCCGATGTCTCGGCCTGCTGCGCCGGCCCGCCTGCATCCGCTCCCGGGCGGGACCGAGGACGGTACGCCGGTGTACGTGCTCCACCAGAGCTGAGGCAGAAAGGGAGAAGGGGCGGCCGCAACGGCAACTTGCGGCCGTCCCTTCAGACGTCCGAGGCCATCGCCCCGACCCCCTCTTACGCCCAGCTGATCAACCTCTTCGGCTGCTCCAGAATCGCCGCCACGTCCGCCAGCACCTTGGAGCCCAGCTCACCATCGACCAGACGGTGATCGAAGCTCAGCGCCAGCGTCGTCACCTGACGCGGCTTCACCTTGCCCTTGTGCACCCACGGCTGGAGCTTGATCGCGCCGACGGCGAGGATCGCGGACTCGCCGGGGTTCAGGATCGGCGTGCCGGTGTCGACGCCGAAGACGCCGACGTTGGTGATGGTCACCGTGCCGCCCTGCATCGCGGCCGGCGACGTCTTGCCCTCGCGGGCCGTCCCGACCAGCTCACCGAGGGATTCGGCGAGCTGGGGCAGCGTCTTGTCGTGCGCGTCCTTGATGTTGGGGACGAGCAGGCCCCGCGGGGTGGCCGCCGCGATGCCCAGGTTGACGTAGTGCTTGTGCACGATCTCCTGGTTGGCCTCGTCCCAGGACGCGTTGATCTCGGGGTTGCGCTTGATGGCGACCAGCAGGGCCTTGGCGATCAGCAGCAGCGGGTTGACCCGCAGGCCCTGGAACTCCTTGTCCTGCTTCAGCTCCTCGACCAGCTTCATCGTGCGGGTCACGTCCACCGTCACGAACTCGGTGACGTGGGGCGCGGTGAACGCCGAGCCGACCATCGCCGACGCGGTCGCCTTGCGCACGCCCTTGACCGGGACACGGGTCTCCCGCGCACCGTCGTACGTCGCGGCCGGCGCCGGTGTCACCGGGGCGGGGGATGCCGTGACCGGCTCGGGAGCCGGCTTCGGTGCCGCCGCCGCATGGACGTCCTCGCGGGTGATGACGCCGTCCGGACCCGACGGGGTGATGGTGTCCAGGTCGACGCCGAGGTCCTTGGCCAGCTTGCGGACCGGCGGCTTGGCCAGCGGGCGCGGCTTGTCGGTGACCGGCGCGTGACCGTTCAGCTCCGACTGGATCGCCTGGGCCGGAACCGGCACGGTGACCTCGGGGCCCTTGCGGGGGCGCCGCTTGGTGGACGAGGTGGCCACGCCGTAGCCGACCAGAACCGGCTGGCGGCCCTCCGGCTTCGGCTCCTCCTCGGCCGGCTGGACGGGCTCGGCCTCGGGCTGCGCGGCCTCCGGTGCCGCCCCGCTCCCCGCCACGTCCACGGCGATGATCACGGTGCCCACGTCGACCGTGGTCCCCTCGGGGAAGTGCAGCTCGCGGACCACGCCGTCGTAGGGGATGGGGAGTTCGACGGCTGCCTTGGCGGTCTCGACCTCGCACACCACCTGGCCGTCGGTGACCGTGTCGCCGGGCTGGACGTACCACTTGAGGATCTCGGCCTCGGTGAGCCCCTCACCGACGTCCGGCATCTTGAACTCGCGTACGGACGCTTCCGTCATCGTCGTCACGACCCTCTCCTCAGTACGCCAGCGAGCGGTCGACGGCGTCGAGCACGCGGTCCAGGTCCGGCAGGTACTCCTCCTCCAGCCGCGCCGGCGGATACGGGGCGTGGTAGCCGCCGACCCGCAGCACGGGCGCTTCCAGGTGGTAGAAGCAGCGCTCGGTGATCCGCGCGGCGATCTCCGCACCCGAGCCGAAGAACACCGGCGCCTCGTGCACCACGACCAGCCGGCGGGTCTTCTCCACCGAGGTCTGGATGGCGTCGAAGTCCAGGGGGGAGACCGAGCGCAGGTCCAGGACCTCCAGCGACTTGCCCTCCTCGGCCGCCGCGGCGGCGACCTCCTGGCACAGCTTCACCATCGGCCCGTAGGCGGCCAGGGTGAGGTCGGTGCCCTCACGGACGACCTGTGCCTTGTGCAGCGGGGCCGGGATGGCCTCGAAGTCGACCTCGGCCTTGTCCCAGTAGCGGCGCTTGGGCTCGAAGTAGATCACCGGGTCGTCGCTCTGGATGGCCTGCTGCATCATCCAGTACGCGTCGGAGGCGTTCGACGGCGAGACGATCTTCAGGCCGGCGACGTGCGCGAACAGGGCCTCGGGGGACTCGGAGTGGTGCTCGACCGCGCCGATGCCGCCGCCGTAGGGGATACGGACCACGACCGGCATCTTCACCTTGCCCAGCGAGCGGGCGTGCATCTTGGCCAGCTGGGTGACGATCTGGTCGTAGGCGGGGAAGACGAACCCGTCGAACTGGATCTCCACCACCGGCCGGTAGCCGCGCAGGGCCAGGCCGATCGCGGTGCCCACGATGCCGGACTCCGCCAGCGGGGTGTCGATGACCCGGCTGTCGCCGAAGTCCTTCTGCAGGCCGTCCGTCACCCGGAACACACCGCCGAGCTTGCCGACGTCCTCGCCCATGACCAGGACCTTGGGGTCGGTGTCCAGCGCGCGGCGCAGCGACTCGTTGATGGCCTTGGCCATCGCCATCTTCTCGGCCATCTCAGCGACCCCCTTCTGCGTCCGCGAACGACGCCTGGTAGGCGGCGAACTGCGCTCGTTCCTCGTCGACGAGCGCATGCCCGTCCGCGTACACGTTCTCGAAGATGGCGAAGTGGTCCGGGTCGGGCATGGCGCGGACCGCTTCGCGCACTCGTTTGCCCAACGCCTCGGACTCGGCCTCGAGTTCCGCGAAGAATCCCTCGTCCGCGTGGTTCGAGGCCTCCAGGTACCGGCGAAGGCGCAGGATCGGGTCCTTCGCCTCCCAGGCCAGCCGCTCCTCGTCGCCCCGGTAACGGGTCGGGTCGTCGGAGGTCGTGTGCGCGCCCATCCGGTAGGTGAACGCCTCCACCAGGGTGGGGCCCTCACCGGCCCGGGCGCGCTCCAGCGCCCACTTGGTGACCGCGAGGCAGGCCAGCACGTCGTTGCCGTCGACCCGCACGCCGGGGAAGCCGAAGCCCTGCGCGCGCTGGTACAGCGGCACGCGGGTCTGCTTCTCGGTCGGCTCGGAGATCGCCCACTGGTTGTTCTGGCAGAAGAACACCACCGGCGCGTTGTAGACCGCGGAGAAGGTGAACGATTCGGCGACGTCGCCCTGGCTGCTCGCGCCGTCGCCGAAGTAGGCGATGACCGCGCTGTCCGCGCCGTCCTTGGCGATGCCCATCGCGTAGCCGGTGGCGTGCAGCGTCTGGGAGCCGATGACGATCGTGTACAGGTGGAAGTTGTTGCTGTTGGGGTCCCAGCCGCCGTTGTTCACGCCGCGGAACATGCCGAGCAGGTTGGTCGGGTCGACGTCGCGGCACCAGGCGACGCCGTGCTCGCGGTAGGTCGGGAAGACGTAGTCGTCGTCGCGCAGGGCACGGCCGGAGCCGATCTGGGCGGCCTCCTGGCCCAGCAGGGAGGCCCACAGGCCCAGCTCGCCCTGGCGCTGCAGGGCGGTGGCCTCGGCGTCGAAGCGACGGGTGAGCACCATGTCGCGGTACAGGCCGCGCAGGTCTTCGGGGGTGATGCCGGCGACGTAGGAGTCGTACTCGGCGTTCTTGACCCGCTTGCCCTCGGGCGTCAGAAGCTGCACGAGCTCGGGCTCGGTGCTCTTCTTCGCGGTGGCGCGAGGGGTGCGGGTGGCGCGCTGGGTGCCGGTGGTCCCGGTCGTGTCGCCGGTGGTGCCGGTCTTGCTGCCGGCGGTGCCGGCTTTGCCTGCGGCGCTGCGTCGCGGCTTGCGCGTGGCACTGCTGTCCACGGTCACGTGTGCTCCTCCGTCGTTCCGGCCCCCGGGGTTGCCGGTAGGCCAGTGCGGCTCACCTGTTTCGACCACCGGGCACGGGGTGGGTGCCACTCGGCCGGGAACAGGCGTGACAGGTGCCCCGGCGAGCGCCCTGCAACCATCACGTTACCCAGTGCTCCACATTTCTGTGAAACCCCACCTGACCTGCGATTTTGCTTGGATTTCCAAGTAAATCGAGGACGTGTGCAAGCGCGCTGGTCACAGCCTTGCTTCAGGCCGGAGCACCCGCACGTTATCCCGCGCACCCAGGTCACGGGAAGAGTCGTTTGTGAGACTGACCTCGTACACGAAGACAGAAAAGTCAGGTTATTTCTTCGCGGCGATCATGAAACGGTTCGCCGCGGCGACCGGGCGTATACAGGCGGGAAAGAGCGAAAGCCACGGAAACATTTAATAAAGCCCGATGCGTGACCGAAAGCGACCGTCGATGACTGCCTGTGACAACTCGCAGCTCACAGCGGCTTTTCGTGCCCTAGCATCTGCGGCGTGCCGCGCTCATGTGTACCACCCCCCGTACCCCACGCGCCCCCTGTGGGCACCCTGCTGCGCCTGTACGCCGCCGGCTCCGCCCTCACCTGTGAACCGGTCGACCAGGGCCTGCTCAACCGCGGCTACCGGCTGTGCACCACGCGCGGCCGCTACTTCCTGAAACACCACTTCGACCCCGACACCGCCGACCCGGCCGCCATCGAACGCCGGCATCGGGCCACCCAGCGCCTGGCCGACCTCGGCGTCCCGGTCTCCGTACCGCTCGCGCACCGCGAGGGCCGCACGGTCGCCGTCGTCGGCGGCCACGCCTACGCCCTGCACCCCTGGGTCGACGGGCGGCACCGGGACGGCGGTCAGCTGACCCGTGGGGAGAGCGCACGCCTGGGGGCGCTCCTGGGGGCCGTACACGCCTGTCTGGAGCGCGTGATGCCTCCGAAGGGGCGTACACGCCCGGCCACGAGCCCCCATCCCGTGGAGAGCGCCGACCCGGCCGACACCTTCGCCCTGATCGACGACCTGCTCGGCCAGGTGAGCCGCCACCGTCCCGCGGACGCCTTCGACGAGCTGGCCCGGCATCGGCTGCTGGAACGCCGGGCCCTGCTGGAGCAGCACGCCGAACGGCGCCCGCCGCGCGGCGGCTCGGTGGGCTGGGTGCACGGCGACTTCCACCCGTTCAACCTGCTCTACAAGGACGACGCCCCGGCGGCCATCGTCGACTGGGACCGCCTCGGCGTGCAGCCCCGCGCCGAGGAGGCCGTACGCGCCGCCGCGATCTTCTTCGTCCGCCCTGCGGGCGCGCTGGACCTGCCGAAGGTGCGCGCCTACGCGCGCGCGTACCGGCGCGCGGCCGGTGCCACGCCCTCGGAGCTGGCGGCGGCCGTGCACCGGGTGTGGTGGGAACGGCTGAACGACTTCTGGATGCTGCGCTGGCACTACGAGCGCGGCGACACGCGCGCGGACTGCCAGTTCCCGGCCGCCTCGGCGCTCGCGGTGTGGTGGACGCGCGAGTACGACGCGGTGTGCGACGCGTTCGTGCAGTGAGCGGGCGGGCCGGGACGCAGGCGGCTCACAGAGCCGGCGTCCCGGTCGCCGGAGATGTCCTTCAAGGACCGGTGTCGCCGGTGCTGCCGTCCGTCGTGCTGCCGTCCGCGCCGTCCGTGGTCGTCCCGTCGGTACCGCCGGCCGTCGGGTCCGTCGGCTGCGACTCGGAGGTCTGCGGATCCGTCGGCTGCGACTCGGAGGTCTGCGGGTCCGTCGGCTCGTCGGTCGGGGCGGTGGTGTCCGTCTGCGTCGGGAGGTAGGACGGCTGGGAGGACTGTGTGTAGCCGGACGTGGAGCCCGTGTCCGAGCTGTTGTCGTCGGTGGTGCCCGAGGGCTGGCCGCCGGTGTCGTCGGACGGGCTCGCGCTGTCCGAGTCGTGCTTGGTGGACTTCGAGTGCGTCGTCGTCGGCTTGGTGTCGGTGCCGTTGCCGCCGTTGCCGCCGGTGCCGCCTGTGCCCTTGACCGCCAGCGCGACACCGGCCGCGATCGCGATCACCGCGAGGACGGCGAGGATCCACAGCTTGCCGCGTCCGCTGCCCCTGTTGCCGTGCCCCTCGAAGCCGCCGTCGTCGCCGTTGCCGTACCCGTTCGGCAGGATCGGCTGCGGGATCTGGGTGGTGCCCGAGCCGAAGTCGCCGCCAGGGTGCTGCATCACGGTCGTCCCGGCGAAGCCGGCCGCCGGGGTGTGCCGGCCGTCGTGCGTCTCCACCGGACCGGTGTTCCAGGTGCCGGTGTGGCCGCCCTGGTCGTACAGCATCTGCAGGCCGTACTGGACCAGGCCGCGCATCTCCTCGGCCGTCTGGAAGCGGTCGTCCGGCTCCTTGGCGAGGGAGCGCATGACCAGGCCGTCCAGCTCCGGCGGGACGCCGTCGGAGACCTGCGAGGGGGGCGTCGGGATGTCCTGGACGTGCTGGTAGACCACCGACAGCGGGGTCTCACCGGTGAACGGGGGCCGCAGGGAGAGCAGTTCGTACAGCAGGCAGCCGGTCGCGTACAGGTCGGAGCGGTGGTCGACGGCCTTGCCGAGCGCCTGCTCCGGGGAGAGGTACTGCGGGGTGCCCATGACCATGCCGGTCTGCGTCATGGTCGTCGACGCCCCGTGCAGCGCGCGGGCGATGCCGAAGTCCATCACCTTGACGGCACCGCTGTGGGTGATGATCACGTTGGCCGGCTTGATGTCGCGGTGCACGATGCCGTGCTGGTGCGAGTAGGCAAGCGCTTCCAGCACCCCGGAGACGATGATCAGCGCCTGCTCGGGGCCGGGGGCCTCGGCGTTCAGCAGCAGATCGCGGATGGTGCGGCCCTCGACCAGCTCCATCACGATGTACGGCACGGACTGGCCGCCGACGACGTCCTCGCCGGAGTCGTACACGGCGACGATCGCGTGGTGGTTGAGGCCGGCGACCGACTGCGCCTCGCGCGTGAAGCGGGCCTTGGAGACGGGGTCCTCGGCGAGGTCCGCGCGGAGCAGCTTGACCGCGACCGTACGGCCCAGACGGACGTCCTCGGCCGCGAACACCTCGGCCATGCCGCCCCGGCCCAGCCGGTGCGTGAGCCGGTACCGGCCGTCGCCGACCAGCCCGCCGTTGCCCCACATCTCCGGCGCGTCCGACATACCGCCGCCAGACGCCTCGGGGTCGGACGGGCCCTGGGCGCTGTGCGTCTGTGCCATCAGTCCTCGCCGTCGTTTCTGCCCGCGGTGCGCGCGGTGTTGTCACGGTCTCCGTCGGCCACGCTACAGCCTTCGCGCGAGCCACCGGTTCGGAACCGGAACCGGGACCGGACCTAGCCGGACCGGTCATGAAACCTCTAGCACGCGCTGTCGTGCAAATTCTGTGTGCCGGTCGTACGCCCCCTGTAACGCTTGCGCGACGCTTCTTGCGCGTACGGTCACGGAACGGGCACCGAGCTTGACGTGTCGGTGCCCTGGGGCAGACTTGGCCGGGAATGACACATTCGATCAAGGCCCGTGCGATGAGCGAAGGCGCCGGACGGCCAGTGGGGGACGCGGAGAGATGAGCCAGGACGGCGCACACGGCCGGTACGCGGGGCAGGCTCTGGCCGGTGGCCGCTACCAGTTGCGCGACTTGCTCGGCGAAGGCGGCATGGCCTCGGTGCACCTGGCGTACGACGCCGTGCTCGACCGCCAGGTCGCGATCAAGACGCTCCACACCGAGCTGGGCCGCGAGCAGGCCTTCCGTGAGCGCTTCCGCCGCGAGGCCCAGGCAGTGGCCAAGCTCACGCACACCAACATCGTCTCCGTCTTCGACACGGGCGAGGACGAGCTGCAGGGCCTGGCGACGCCGTACATCGTCATGGAGTACATCGAGGGCCGCCCGCTGGGCTCGGTCCTCGAGGAGGACGTCCGGCAGTACGGCGCCATGCCCGCCGACAGGGCGCTGAAGATCACCGCGGACGTGCTGGCCGCGCTGGAGATCAGCCACGAGATGGGGCTGGTGCACCGCGACATCAAGCCGGGCAACGTGATGATGACCAAGCGGGGCGTGGTCAAGGTCATGGACTTCGGCATCGCCCGCGCCATGCAGTCCGGCGTCACCTCGATGACCCAGACCGGCATGGTCGTCGGCACCCCGCAGTACCTCTCGCCCGAGCAGGCCCTCGGCCGTGGCGTGGACGCCCGCTCCGACCTGTACTCGGTCGGCATCATGCTGTTCCAGCTGGTCACCGGGCGGCTGCCGTTCGACGCGGACTCGCCGCTGGCGATCGCGTACGCGCACGTGCAGGAGGAGCCGGTGGCTCCTTCCTCGATCAACCGTTCCCTGCCGCCCGCGGTGGACGCGCTGGTCGCCCGCGCGCTGAAGAAGAACCCGAACGAGCGTTTCCCGAGCGCCGAGTCCATGCGCGACGAGTGCATGCGCGTCGCCGCCTCCCTCCAGGCGGCCGCGCCGAGCATCGTGCCGAACGCCGGGCCGGTGCAGAGCGGCTCGGGCGTCGGCTCGGCGGTGTTCCCGCCGGTCGGGCAGGCCCCCCAGACGCCCTCGGGCCCGGTGCAGACGCCGTACCAGCCGGGCGCGTACGGCGCACCGACACCCGCGCCGTCGTACGGCTACCCGCAGCAGGGCGGCTACCAGACGCCGCCTCCGGTGGGCTACGGCCCGCAGGCCGCCGCCACTCCGCCGCCGTACACGATCTCGCCCCAGCCGGGCCCGCAGTCCACCGGCGCCGGGCCGGGCTCCGGCAAGAGCAACAAGCCGGTGATCATCGGCTCGGTGGCTGTGTCGCTGGTCGCGGTCATCGCCCTGGTCGTGGCGCTGGTGCTGAACAACGGCGGCAACGACGACAAGACCGGCGGCGGCGGCGCGAGCGCTTCGTCGTCCAGCTCCCAGGCGGTGGGCTACCGCGGACCGGACCCCACGCGGCGGATCGACAAGAGCAAGTGCACCGATCCGCTGGAGTCGTCTCAGGACGCGGACAAGATCGTGCTGCCCGACTTCCGGTACAAGGACATCAACTCCGTGAAGGCCTGCTTCCAGGCCGCCCACTGGGAGTGGAGCATCAAGCACGAGGACGAGAACACCTGGGGCAAGGACACCGTGGTGGACCAGTTCCCCTCCGCGGGCACGGACGTCGACCCCAAGGGCATGGGCAAGATCGAGCTGAGCGTGTCGACGGGCGACCCGTCCTGAGGACGGGCCGGCGAACCCTCCCGGCCTCCCGCACGGGACGGATGGAGCCACGGAACTGAAGGAGCCCGGCACGTGCGTGCCGGGCTCCTCGCGTCACAGGCGACGCGTCGCGGACACGTGACTCGTCACAGGTAGGGGCCGCCCGAACGGCCGCCGGCATGGTGGTCGTCACCGCCCTCGTGGCCGCTCAGACCCGGCGGGAGCGCGCGGCGCATCTGCTCCAGCTGGGCCCGTGCGGCCATCTGCTGGGCGAACAGCGTCGTCTGGATCCCGTGGAACAGGCCTTCCAGCCAGCCCACCAACTGCGCCTGCGCGATCCGCAGTTCCGCGTCGGTAGGGGTCGCGTCGTCGGTGAAGGGCAGCGACAGCCGCTCCAGCTCCTCGACCAGCTCCGGCGCCAGGCCGTCCTCCAGCTCCTTGACCGAGCTGGCGTGGATCTCCTTCAGCCGCACCCGGCTGGCCTCGTCCAAGGGAGCAACGCGCACCTCCTCCAGGAGCTGCTTGATCATGCTGCCGATCCGCATGACCTTGGCCGGCTGCTCGACCTGCTCCGTCACCGGAATCTCGCGGGAGTCGTCGTCCCCACCGCCGCCGCCGAGCGCCATCCCGTCCTGGCCCACGACGAGAATCTGCGGGTTCTCCGGCGACCGTTCGTTTCTCGGCATCTCCATGCCGCCATTCTCTCGCACGTGTACACCTCATCACCGTCGTGCCCCCTCGAAGGGCTGATCCACCTTTTAGACCCAACGGCCCAATCCGGAATGCCTCGTTTGCCCTTGAATGTGAGGCTGGATCCCGTCGGTTTTCCGCCGCCCATCCGTCGTCACTCCGGGAGGTCACCGACGTGACTCCATGGCTGCGACTCACGCTCCGCTGGGTACGGCTGCTGCTCGCCCTCGCGGCGGCGCTGCCCGCCTACGGCACCGCCACCGCGTACGCGACCACCGCTCACGCCGCCGAGCAGGGTTCCGCTCCCCCCACCGTGGGCGGACCCCCGGACCCGCTGGGCCCCAGGCACCCGGTGGCGCCCGGCCACCAGCACCGGGACCCCTCTGCCCCGGCGAACGGGGACGGAGGCCGCAGCGCCCCCGCCGCCACCCCGTCGGCCATGCCCATGCCCATGCCCTCCGACTCGGCGTCCGCCTCGTACTCGCCGGCGGTTCCCGCCGCCGTCCTGGAGCCGACCCGCGCCGGGAGCAGGGCCGGTGAGGGCCGTATGCGGCCGGGGCGGCCGGACGGGCCGATGAGCGAGGTGGAGGGGGACGACGACGGCTCGGGCGGCGCGCCCACCACCTCCGCCGCCCAGCCGGAGGAGCCGGAGACCACGAACCTGCCCGCCGGCCGGCCGACGGCCTCCGAGGCCGACCTGGACCCCGCCGGTCAACCCCAGCAGCCCGCTGCCCAGGCCGCGGCCCGGCAGAGCGAGGACGCCTCCGAGCCGACCCTGCAGATCCTGCCGCTGGGCACCGGCCTGGTCCTCATCGGCCTGGGCCTGGGCCTGGCGTTCCTGAGCCTGAAACTCCGCAAGAGCTAGCTGACCGCGTCCGCGTGGCTGCGGGCGGGCGTGCCGCTGGGGCGCCCCCCGCCAGCCCGTTACGGTGCCACCAGCAAGACCTTCCCCATGTGCCCACTGGCCTCCACCACCCGGTGCCCCTCGGCCGCGTCCGGCATCGGCAGCTCGCGGTCCACGACCGGCCGCACATGCCCACCTCCGAGCAGCGGCCACACATGCTCGCGCACCGCGGCCACGATCGCCGCCTTCTCGCTCAGCGGCCGCGCCCGCAGCGAGGTCGCGCTGATCGCCGCCCGCTTGCCGAGCAGCGTGCCGATGTTCAGCTCCCCCTTGACCCCGCCCTGCATCCCGATGATGGCGAGCCGCCCGCTGACCGCGAGGGCCTGGACATTGCGGTCCAGGTACTTCGCCCCCATGTTGTCGAGGATGACATCGGCCCCCGCACCCCCGGTCGCCTGCTCGATCTCCGCGACGAAGTCCTGCTCGCGGTAGTTGATCAGGATGTCGGCGCCCAGCCCGGCGCAGTACTCCAGCTTCTCCTTCGTCCCCGCGGTCACCGCGACCTTCGCACCGACGGACTTGGCCAGCTGGATCGCCATGGTGCCGATCCCGCTGGAACCACCGTGCACCAGCAGCGTCTCCCCGGGCCGCAGATGGGAGATCATGAACACGTTGGACCAGACCGTGCAGACCACCTCGGGCAGCGCCGCCGCCCGCTTCAGCCCGACCCCCTCGGGCACAGGCAGCAACTGCCCGGCCGGCACGACGACCTTCTCCGCGTACCCTCCGCCCGCGAGCAGCGCGCACACCTCGTCGCCGACGGCCCAGCCGGACACCCCGGCCCCGAGCGCGGCGATCCGGCCGGAGCACTCCAGGCCGGGGTAGGGGGAGGCGCCGGGCGGTGGGGTGTAGAAGCCTTGCCGTTGCAGGATGTCGGCACGGTTGACGGCACTGGCCACCACCTCGACCAGTACCTCGCCCTCGCCGGGCACGGGATCGGGGACCTCCGCCCACACCAGCGCCTCGGGACCACCAGGTTCGGGAATCGTGATCGCATGCATGCTCGTGACGCTACTCCCCGAGAGGCCCGTCATTCGTGTGGCCGGGGCCGGGTGTCCGGGGTCGTCCGGGCGCCGGAGGTGACGCGGACGATCGTGGTCAGCCGGTCCGTCAGCTGGAGGTCGCCGATGGACGGACCGTCGTGGCCGAGCACCCGGTGCCCCCGGACGACGCTCACCACGAGGTCGTCCGTCTCGCGCGGCTTCCTGCCGACCTCGGCCCCCACCACGGGGCGTTCGACGATGTCCAGCCCGCTGCCCGCGTGGATCAGATCCTCCATGACCATGCCGGCGGCGGGGCTGAGCACGGAGAGCCGAGAAGCCGCCCGGCCGCGCCGGCGCTGGTGATGACGGCGTCGGCCCCGGACTGCCTGAGCAGCGGGGCGTTCTCCTCCTCGCGCACGGCGGCCACGATCTTGGCGCCCCGGTTGAGCCGGCGTGCGGTCAGCGTGACGAGGACGGCGGTGTCGTCGCGCTGCGGAGCGATGGTGACCTGCCGGGCCCCGTGCACCTCGGCCCGCTTGAGCACCTCACTGCGGGTGGCGTCGCCCAGGACGCCCGCGAAGCCCTCGACGGTCGCCGCGTGGATCGCCTTGAAGCCGGGGTCGACGACGACCACCTGCTCCTTCCTCGGCCCGGTCGCACGCACTGCAGGGGCGACCGCCCCTTCGTGCCGAAGCCGATGAGGACGGTGCGCTCGCCCAAGGCGGACCTCCAACGGTTCAGGCGCGATTCCTGACGACCTGGCGGATCGGGCGCTCCACCACTTTCCTCGGGAGTCTCACCCGTTGGGCCACCAGATGTTCGCCCCTCTGGCGGGCGATGGCGTCGTGGCTCGGAAGTTTCACGTGAAACACACCCCGATTCCGGCCGTCGCCCAGGGCAGGTCCAGCAGCTCCGCCTCGGTGCCCTGCCGGGCGCCGCCGGGCGGTACGACGGCCAGCGCGTCTGCGGCGGCGACGCCACGCAGCATGGCCGGGCCGTTGTAGTGCAGCGGTACGGCATGGTCGCCCCGCAGCACCACGGGCACGAGCCGGGTGTCGTACGGATGGCCGTGCACCGCCTCCTTCAGCGCCAGGGTGTACGGCTCCGGAGCCGGGCGGGCTGCGAGGGTGCGCAGCACCGGCTCGGCGAGCGTGAGCAGGCCGGAGACGGCCGCCAGGGGGTTGCCGGGCAGGCCTACCAGGTGCTGGTCGTCCCTGGTGCGGGCGAGCAGCATGGGGTGGCCGGGGCGCACCTTGACCCCGTCGACGAGGAGCTCGGCGCCGATGCGTTCCAGGGTGGGATGGACGTGGTCGACGGGTCCGGCGGCGGTGCCGCCCGTGGTGACGATCAGGTCGGCGGTGGAGCCGGTGACCGCCTTGCGCAGGGCCTTGGCGTCGTCGCCGATCCGCCGCACCGCGCTCACCTCGGCTCCGAGCGCGCGCAGCCAGGGCGGCAGCATGGGGCCGAGCGCGTCCCGGATCAGCCCGTCGTGCGGCTGCCCCTCGGTCAGCAACTCGTCGCCGAGGACGAATACGTCGACACGCGGGCGGGGTACGGCGGTGAGGGTGTCGTATCCGGCCGCCGCGGCCAGGCCCAGGACGGCGGGCGTGACGAGGGTGCCGACGGGCAGCAGCTGGTCGCCGTTGCGGCACTCCTGGCCGCGCGGGCGGATGTCCTGCCCGTGATTCATCTCGCGGGTGGCGTGGAGCCGGCCCTGGGCGTCCGTGCGGCCGTGTTCGCTGCGCAGGACCGCGGTGGTGTCGACGGGGATGCGGGCCCCGGTCGCGATCCGGACCGCCTCGCCGTCGGTGAGCGGCTCGGGCTGGGCGTGCCCGGCGAGCACGCGCTCGTCCCGTACCTCCCAAGGGCCGGGTCCGGCGACCGCCCAGCCGTCCATCGCGGAGGTGTCGAAGGAGGGCAGGTCGGTGAGCGCGTCCAGGGGAGCGGCGAGGACCAGCCCGAGGGCGTCGTGGAGCGGCACGGAAACGGGGGCGCGGCGGGCACCCGACCGTGCGGCGCGGGCGGCGATCTCACGGGCCCGGGGCCAGGGGGTGGCCCGGTGCCGCTCGCTGTGCGCTTCAGGCGCCGGAGCGGGCACCTGGCCCGCGTTGCCGTCCTTCGCTTCTCTCACGAGGGCCAGGGCCTCCTCGACATCGAGGTCGTCGGTGTCCCCGGCGGGCGCCCCGGCGCGGGTTCCCGGGGCGGTCATCCGGCGTCCGGGGCGCTCGGGCCCCCGCTCTTCGCTTCCGTGCCCCCGTCGCTCTCTTCCTCCCAGCGCAGCGCGAGCGCGGCGGCCCTGCGGGCGGCCTCGGCGACGGCCTCGGGGCCGCCCTTGCCCTGCGCGGCGGCGTAGCCGACGAGGAAGGTGGTCAGCGGGGCGGCGGGCCGGGCCACGCCGTGCGCGGCGTCCCGGGCCAGGTCGAGCAGGACGCCGGTGTCGACGTCCAGGTCGATGCCCAGCTCGTCCTTGACTGCGGAGATCCATTCATCCAACACGTGCCCATGCTCCCTGATGCGTGCCCTGGCGTTGACGATGTCGTCCCAGGTGTCGCAGTCGAAGGACGCGAGCGGGTCGGGGACGCGGGTGAGGCGGAGGGCGCCGGTCAGCCGGCGCAGGGGCAGTCCGGTCAGGCCGCCGGGGGCGGCGGCGAGGGCGGCCAGCTCGCGGCGGAGCACGGGGGTGCGGTAGGCGGCGACGAGCGGCTGGTCGCGGCCGTCGGCGTCGGTGAGCAGCGCGCCGTCGGCGCCGGTGTCACCGAGGGCGGCCAACAGGCGCTGGAGCGTGACCGGTTCGAGGAAGGGCAGGTCGGCGGAGAGGACCACGGCGTGCTCGGCCGTGGTGAGCCGCAGGCCCGCGTCCAGGGCGGCGACCGGCCCGCCGCCGGGCGGCTCCTCGCGCGCCCAGCGCACCGGCCGGGCGGTGGGCCGCCGGTCCGCCACGACGACGGTCGTACGGGCGTCGGCGCACGCGGTGAGCACCCGGTCGAGCAGCGCGCGGCCCCCGACCCGGACTCCCGGCTTGTCGGTCCCGCCGAGCCGCCGTGCGGCACCGCCGGCCAGGACCACGGCGTCGTACGACACGGCGGGCGCGGACTCGGCGGTGGCGTTGTCGGTCACTCCCCGAGTATGCGTCCCGGGCTGATCACAGGGAACCGACGGAGCGGGGCGCGATCCGCAGGGAACGCGTGCGCGCGCCGTTCCCTGCGTCCGCCCCTCGGGTCACAGTGTGCGCAGGAGCACCGCCGGCTGTTCCACGCAGTCCGCCACGTACCGCAGGAAGCCGCCCGCCGTGCCGCCGTCGCACACCCGGTGGTCGAAGGTGAACGAGAGCTGCACGACCTGGCGCACGGCCAGCTCGCCCTCGTGCACCCAGGGCTTGGGGACGATGCGGCCCACGCCGAGCATGGCCGCCTCGGGGTGGTTGATGATCGGGGTGGAGCCGTCGACGCCGAAGACTCCGTAGTTGTTCAGCGTGAAGGTGCCCCCGGTGAGTTCCCCGGGCCTCAGCGTCCCGGCGCGGGCGGCCTCGGTGAGCCGGGCGAACTCGGCGGTCAGCGACTCGGCGTCGCGCGCATGGGCGTCCCGGACGACGGGCACGACCAGTCCGCGTTCGGTCTGCGCGGCGAATCCGAGGTGGACGTGGTCCAGCTGGACGACCTCGCGGGCGTCGGTGTCGACGTAGGAGTTCAGCTCGGGGAACCGGGCGAGAGCGGCCGTGCAGATGCGGGCGAGCAGCGCGAGCAGGGAGATCTTCGTGCTCCCGGCGGCGTTCATGGCGGTCCGCGCGCGCATGAGTTCGGTGGCGTCCGCGTCGACCCAGCAGGTGGCGTCGGGGATCTCCCGGCGGCTGCGGGAGAGCTTGTCGGCGACGGCTCCGCGCACGCCCTTGAGGGGGGTGCGCACACCGCCACCGGCGGGTGCCGTCACGGCTGTCCGCACGACCGGCTCCGCGGCCTCGCGGGCAGGCGCGACCCTGCCGCGCAGGGCGCCCTCGACGTCGGCCCGCAGGATCAGTCCGTCGGGACCCGAGCCCGTCAGCTGCCGCAGGTCGAGGCCGCCTTCACGGGCGAGCCGGCGCACCAGCGGGGAGATGACCGGGACGGGGCCGTCGGCCGGCGCGGGCACGGGGGCGGGCGGTGCGAGCCGGCCGGCCCCGGGGGCGGCGTGCCTCACCTGACCGTCGGCGGCGACCTGACCGCTGCCGACGACTTGCCCGTCGGAGGCGGCCTTGCCCGGCCCCGACCGCACCCGGCGGCGCCGCGCCGGCGCTTCGGAGGTGCCGTATCCGACCAGTACGTTGCCCGATCCCCCGGCCTCCTCCTCGGGGGCCGCCGGTCCCACCGCGACCGTCAACAACGGTGCCCCGACCGGCAGTTCCGTGCCCTCCTCGCCGAAGCGGGCGGTGACCACGCCCCCGTAGGGGCAGGGCACCTCGACCATCGCCTTGGCCGTCTCGACCTCGACGACCGGCTGGTCGACGGCGACGACGTCACCGACCTGGACCAGCCAGCGGACGATCTCCGCCTCGGTGAGCCCTTCGCCGAGGTCGGGAAGCTTGAACTCCAGCACCTGTGCCATCAGCCCTCGGCCTCCCACTGCAGCCGGGCCACGGCGTCCAGGATGCGGTCGACGCCGGGCAGGTGGTGCCGCTCCAGCATGGGCGGCGGGTAGGGGAGGTCGAAGCCGGCCACGCGGAGCACCGGCGCCTCCAGGTGGTGGAAGCAGCGCTCGGTGATCCGGGCCGCGATCTCGCCGCCCGGACCGCCGAACCCGGTGGACTCGTGCACGACGACTGCGCGCCCGGTGCGCCGGACGGCCGCGCAGACCGTTTCGTCGTCGAACGGCACCAGGGAGCGCAGGTCGACCACTTCCAGGTCCCAGCCCTCGGTCTGTGCGGCCTCGGCGGCCTCCAGGCAGACCGGCAGGGACGGACCGTAGGTGATGAGGGTGGCGCTGCGGCCCTGCCGGCGTACGACCGCGCGGCCGATGGGCTCGACGTCCGTGGGCTGCTCGGGGTTCCAGGAGTCCTTGGACCAGTAGAGCCGTTTGGGCTCCAGGAAGACGACGGGGTCGTCGGAGGCGATGGCCCGGCGCAGCAGGCCGTAGGCGTCGGCGACGGTCGCCGGGGTGACGACGTGCAGGCCCGGGGTGGCCATGTAGTAGGCCTCGGAGGAGTCGCTGTGGTGCTCGACACCGCCGATGCCGCCGCCGTAGGGGACGCGGACGGTGATCGGCAGGGGCATCCGGCCGCGCGTGCGGTTGCGCATCCGGGAGACATGGCTGATCAGCTGCTCGAACGCGGGGTAGGCGAAGGCGTCGAACTGCATCTCCACCACCGGCCGCAGTCCGTACATGGCCATGCCGACGGCGGTGCCGAGGATGCCGGCCTCGGCGAGCGGGGTGTCGGTGCAGCGGTCCTCGCCGAACTCCTTGGCGAGGCCGTCGGTGACCCGGAAGACTCCGCCGAGCGTGCCGACGTCCTCGCCCATGACGTGCACGGTGGGGTCGGCGGCCATCGCGTCGCGCATCGCGCGCGTGAGGGCCTGCGCCATCGTGGCGGGCTTGACGGCGACGGTGGTCATCGGTGACCGCCTTCCTGGTGCTCGTCCTCGGCCTCCAGCTCGGCCAGCAACAGGGCGCGCTGTTCGCGCAGTTGCGCGGTGGTCTCGGCGTAGACGTGGTCGAACAGGTCCATGGGGTTCAGTTCGGGGTCGCGGTTCATGCGCTCCCTCAGGTCCGCCGCCATCGCCTCGGCGTCCTCGCGCGCGGCCTCGATGCCGGCCTCGTCCAGCAGCCCGCGCGCGGTGAGTTCGCGTTCCAGCAGCTGGACCGGGTCGTGTGCGCGCCAGGCCTCGACCTCGGCGTCGCCCCGGTAACGGGTGGCGTCGTCGGCGTTGGTGTGGGCGTCGATGCGGTACGTCACGGCCTCGACCAGGGTCGGTCCGCCGCCCGCGCGGGCGTGTCGTACGGCGTCGCTGAGGACCTCGTGGACGGCCGCGGCGTCGTTTCCGTCGACGAGCCGGCCCGGCATGCCGTACCCGACGGCCTTGTGGGCCAGGGAGGGTGCGGCGGTCTGCTTGGCGAGCGGGACGGAGATGGCGAAGCCGTTGTTCTGCACGAGGAAGACGACCGGTGCCTGCCAGACGGCGGCGAAGTTCAGTGCCTCGTGGAAGTCGCCCTCGCTGGTGCCGCCGTCGCCGACCATGGCGAGCGCGACCACGTCGTCGCCCTTGAGGCGGGCGGCGTGGGCGAGGCCGACGGCGTGCGGGAGCTGGGTGGCCAGCGGGGTGGAGAGGGGGGCGACGCGGTGGGCGTAGGGGTCGTAGCCGCTGTGCCAGTCGCCGCGCAGCAGGGTGAGGGTCTCGACGGGGTCCACGCCCCGGGCGACCGCGGCGAGGGTGTCGCGGTAGCTGGGGAAGAGCCAGTCGCGCTCTTCCAGGGCCAGGGCGGCGGCGACCTCGCAGGCCTCCTGGCCGGTGCTGGAGGGGTAGACGGCGAGGCGGCCCTGCTTGGTGAGCGCGGTGGCCTGCGTGTTGTAGCGACGGCCTCGCACCAGCTGGGCGTAGAGGCGGCGCAGCAGGTCCGGGTCGGCCTTGGCGGCCGCCTCGGTGCCGAGGACGCGGTGGGGCTCGGCGTCGGGCAGCAGCGGCGCGGGGTCCATACGGGGCTGCCAGGCGGGCGGCGGCGATGGCCGGTACGCGCCCCGCTGCTCCAGAACCGTCATGACGGCACCTCCTCGTGGGAGCGGCTACGGGAGGCGCGTCGGCTGTGAGGCGCCTCACCTACCGATTGTTCGGTCGTCGGCACATTTTGGCTACAGGCACCTACAGGCTGTGGACAAACGGTTCTCCACAACCTGGAATGAACGCAGGACGTCCACGGCGAGGAAGCGGGGGGACATGGCAGCTGAACAAATGGCCGACGGACCGCAGGACGGCGCCGTCCTGCCGCCGCCCCGCCCACTGGACGCCATCGATCAGGACATCCTGCGGATCCTCCAGGCGGACGGCCGCGCCTCGATACGGTCCGTCGCCGAACGCGTACACGTCTCGCGCGCGAACGCCTACGCACGCATCAACCGGTTGGTCGAGGACGGGGTGATCCGGGGATTCAGCGCGCGCGTGGACCACGAGCGGGCGGGCCACGGCACGTCGGCGTACATCACCCTGAAGATCGTCCAGAACACCTGGCGCACGGTCCGTGAGCGGCTCAGACAGCTGCCGGGGGCCTCGCACATCTCCCTCGTGGGCGGAGACTTCGACGTGCTGCTGCTGGTGCACACCCCGGACAACCGGGCGCTGCGCGAGCTGGTGCTGACCCGGCTCCAGGCGATCCCCGAGGTGCTGAGCACGCGCACGCTGCTGGTGTTCGAGGAGGAGGACCTGGAGCCGGAGGCCTGAGCCGGCGACCGGCCCGGCCCGGTCGCGGGTCCGGGCCGGTCCCGGGCCTGCCGGAGTCCGGACTCAGGCCTGCCGGAGTCCGGTGAAGACCAGTCGGGCGACCGCGTCGGCCACCTCGCGGTCGCCGGCGCCCCGCGGGTCCGGCCGGTACCACTCCACGATCGAGTTGATCATCCCGAAGACCAGCCGGGTCGCGAGCCGGACCTCCACGTCGCCGCGTACGTCCCTGTCGGCGGCCGCCGCCTTCAGCAGTTCGGCGACCCGGTGGTCGAAGTCGCGCCGCCGCTCCAGTGCCCACCGCTCGGTCGCGGTGTTTCCGCGTACGCGCAGCAGCAGCGTCACGTACGGCAGTTCGGCTATCAGCACCTCGACCATGCGCCGTACGACGTGCTCCAGCCGGTCGACGGACCGGCCCACGCGCGCGTGCTCCTCCTCGAGGATGGCGAACAGCCCGTCCAGGGCGCGGCTGACGGCCCGGCGCAGCAGTTCCTCCTTGCCGCTGACGTGGTGGTAGATCGACGACTTGGAGATGCCGGCCGCCTTGGACAGGTGTTCCATGGAGGTGCCGTCGTAGCCACGCTCGTTGAAGACCTGGACGGCGACCGAGAGCAGCGTCTCCGGGGTGTACGTGTCGCGCTTGGCGGTGGTCATGGGGTCCCCTCCCGCTGGTCGGTGGCGTAGGCGTTGCGGTAGAGCGCGAGGGAGGGCGCGTAGCGTCCGGAGGGGTCGCGCTGGTGCATCTCGTCCAGGACGTCGAAGGCGAAGCCGCCGCCGAGCCGGCGGTCCCACTCGAAGGGGCCGAGCGGGTAGTTGACGCCGAGGCGCATGGCGGTGTCGACGTCCTCCTCGGTGGCCACGCCCTTGGCGACGGCCTCGTGCGCGAGGTCGATGATCCGGGCGACCGTGCGGGCGACGATCATGCCGGGGACGTCACCGATGACGCTGACCTGCTTGCCGAGCGCCTGGAACAGGCCGACGGCCTCGGCGAGGGTCTGCGGCGAGACGTCCTGGGAGGCGGACAGGGCGACACGGGTGGCGGCGCGGTAGTCGAGGGCGAGGTCGAAGTGGACGACGTCGCCGAACTCCACGGAGGTCGTGCCGTCGGCGAGTCCCAGCCCGCCACCGCTCGGCAGCGTCAGGTGCGTGCCGCCGCCCTCCTCCTGCTCGCGGACCTCGATGCCCGCCTCACGGATCAGGGGGAGCAGCCCGGCCGCGGGCCCGAGATCGGCTTCGACGACGACGTAGGCGGGCGGCTGCTCCTTGTCGGCGGTGTGCGGCTCGGGCCGCTCGGCGCCGTCGGCGTGGTCGTACCAGCCGTGGCCGCTCTTGCGGCCGAGCCGGCCCGACTCCACCAGGCGGCGCTGGGCCAGGGACGGCGTGAAGCGCACGTCCTGGAAGAAGGACTGCCAGACGGAGTGGGTGACGGACTCGTTGACGTCCTGCCCGATCAGGTCGGTGAGTTCGAAGGCGCCCATCCTGAAGCCGCCGCACTCGCGCAGGACGGCGTCGATCGTGGCCGGGTCGGCGGCCTGTGCCTCGTACACGGCGAACGCCTCGGCGTAGAAGGGCCGGGCGATGCGGTTGACGATGAAGCCGGGGGTGTCCGCGCAGGCGACCGGGGTCTTGCCCCAGGCGCGGGCGGTCTCGTACGCGCGCGTGGCCGACGTGACGTCGGTGGCGAACCCGGAGACGACCTCGACCAGCGGCAACAGCGGGGCGGGGTTGAAGAAGTGCAGTCCGACGAAGCGGCCGGGCCGGCGCAGGGCACCGCCGATGGCCGTCACCGACAGGGAGGAGGTGTTGGTCGCGAGCAGGCAGTCCTCGGCGACGATCTCCTCCAGCTCGCGAAAGAGCTGCTGCTTGACGTCCAGCCGCTCCAGGACGGCCTCCACGACCAGCGCGCACTCCGCCAGCTCCGCGAGGCCGTCCACGGGCGTCAGACGGGCGCGGGCCGCGTCCCGGTAGGCGGCGGGGAGCCGACCCTTGTCCACCAGCCGGTCCAGGCGGGCGCCGATCGCTTCGGCCGCGTCCCGGGCCCGCCCGGCGACGGTGTCGTAGAGCCGCACGGGGTGGCCGGCGACCAGCGCGACCTGGGCGATGCCCTGGCCCATGGTGCCGGTGCCGACGACGGCCACGGGGCTGCTGAGGTCGAGTGCTGTCATGTGCGCGATCCTCCCGCACGGGGTTTTCCACAGATACGGCAGGCCCCCTTGTCCCGACCGATCGTTCGGTTACTCTAGCTCTGACTGACCCGTCCCGCTTCCCCTTCCGCACAGGTCGCGAACTCGACGACGAGTTCTCCCAACGAGGAGTTGGTCCCGCATGTCCGCCGAACTGACCGCCCATGAGCTGATCGCGAAGCACCGGCCCACCCTCGACCAGGCCCTGGAAGCGATCCGCACGCGCGCGTACTGGTCCCCGCACCCGGAGCACCCCAAGGCGTACGGCGAGAACGGCAGCCTGGACGCGGCGGCCGGCAAGGCCGCCTTCGACGCCCTGCTGGGCACCCGCCTCGACCTCGGCCAGCCCGGCACCGACGACTGGGTGGGCGGTGAGGTCTCCCCGTACGGCATCGACCTGGACGTCACCTACCCGCACGCGGACCTCGACGTGCTGCTGCCCGCCATGAAGGCCGGACAGCGCGCCTGGCGGGACGCGGGCGCGGAGCAGCGGGCCGTGGTCTGTCTGGAGATCCTCAAGCGGATCAGCGACCGGACGCACGAGTTCGCGCACGCGGTCATGCACACCAGCGGGCAGGCGTTCATGATGGCGTTCCAGGCGGGCGGCCCGCACGCCCAGGACCGCGGCCTGGAGGCGGTGGCGTACGCGTACGTGGAGCAGGTCCGCACCCCGGAGACCGCGGAGTGGACCAAGCCGCAGGGCAAGCGCGACCCGCTGGCGCTGACCAAGAACTTCACGCCGGTGCCGCGCGGCATCGGCCTGGTCATCGGCTGCAACACCTTCCCGACGTGGAACGGCTACCCGGGCCTGTTCGCCTCGCTGGCCACCGGCAACGCGGTCCTGGTCAAGCCCCACCCGCGCGCGGTGCTGCCGCTCGCGCTGACCGTGCAGGTCGCCCGGGACGTGCTCGCCGCGGCGGGCTTCGACCCGAACCTGGTGACGCTGGCCGCCGAGCGCCCCGGCGAGGGCATCGCCAAGACCCTCGCCACCCGCCCCGAGATCCGGATCATCGACTACACGGGTTCGACGTCCTTCGGCGACTGGCTGGAGGCCAACGCCCGGCAGGCGCAGGTCTACACGGAGAAGGCCGGCGTCAACACGGTGATCGTGGAGTCGACGGACACGTACAAGGGCATGCTGTCCAACCTGGCGTTCTCGCTGTCCCTGTACAGCGGCCAGATGTGCACCACCCCGCAGAACCTGCTGATCCCCCGGGACGGCATCCGCACCGACGAGGGCCCGAAGACCTTCGACGAGGTGACCGCGGACCTCGCCCGCGCGGTCGACGGCCTGCTCGGTGACGACGCGCGCGCGAACGCCCTGCTGGGCGCGATCGTCAACCCGGACGTCAAGGCCCGCCTGGAGGCCGCGGCAGGCCTCGGCGAGGTCGCCCTCGCCTCCCGCGAGATCACCAACCCGGAGTTCCCGGGCGCGGTCGTCCGCACCCCCGTCCTCGTCAAGCTGGACGGCGCCAAGCCGGACGACGAGGCCGCCTACATGAGCGAGTGCTTCGGCCCCGTCTCCTTCGCCGTCGCCGTCGACTCGGTGACCGACGCGGTGGAGCTGCTGCGCCGCACGGTCCGTGAGAAGGGCGCGATGACGGTCGGCGCCTACACCACCGACCCCGAGGTCGAGCAGGCCGTCGAGGAGGTGTGCCTGGAGGAGGCGGCCCAGCTGTCGCTCAATCTCACCGGCGGGGTGTACGTGAACCAGACGGCGGCCTTCTCCGACTTCCACGGCTCGGGCGGCAACCCGGCGGCGAACGCCGCGCTGTGCGACGGCGCGTTCGTGGCCAACCGCTTCCGCGTGGTCGAGGTGCGCCGGGAGGCCTAGGAGGCCGTGGGTGCGCCCCCGGTCGCACTCCAGTGGTACAGCGTCATCGCCACGCTGGTGGCGAGGTTGTAGCTGGAGACCTGGGGGCGCATCGGCAGCGCCAGCAGATGGTCGGCACGCGCGCGCAGCTCGGCCGACAGCCCGCTGCGCTCCGAGCCGAACGCGAGTACGGCGTCGTCGGGCAGTTTCGTGCCGCGGATGTCCTCGCCCTCCGGGTCGAGCGCGAACAGGGGCCCCGCGGGCAGCTCGTCGACGCCGAGCCGCTCCACGGCGGTCGCGAAGTGCAGGCCCGCACCGCCGCGCACCACGGTGGGGTGCCAGGGGTCGAGCGTGCCCGTGGTGACCACCCCGGTGGCCCCGAAGCCGGCGGCCAGCCGGATCACGGCACCGGCGTTGCCCAGGTTGCGCGGGTCGTCCAGGACCACGACGGGCGCGGTGCGCGGGGTGCGGGCGAGCGTGCGCAGGTTGGCCTCGCGGGACGGCCGTACGGCGAGCGCGGCCACCCCGGTCGGGTGGGGCCGCGGCACCAGTGAGGCGTACGTCTGCTCGGACACCTCGGTGAGCAGCACGTCCAGCCTGTCCTGTACGTCGCCGGCCAGCTCCTCGGCGAGGGCGAGGGCGGCCCGCCGGTCCGTGGCGACGGCCACCGGTACCTCCGCGCCGAACCGCAGCGCGTGCTTGAGGGCGTGGAAGCCGTCGAGCAGCACGGCGGCACCGGCGTGCTCGCGCCAGCGGATCAGCGGGTCGGTCATGCCATGAACCCTACGTGCCCCGGCGTGGGCTCCTCCGAGGAGCGGGGCGGGGGCACCCTGCCGTCGTCGCGCCGGACGAACCGCCCACGCGCGCGTGCCGCCAGCTCCCCCAGCCGGCGCAGGAAGGACGTCGGCAGGAAGACCGCGTCCGCCGTGATCATCGCCAGGGAGAAGAACGGCAGGCCGAGGACGACCGCGATCACCGCGTGCTCGAGCATCATCAGCACCAGCAGGACGTTCTTGACCCGCCGGTTGAACAGGGTGAACGGGAAGGCGACCTGCACCATGACCGTCCCGTAGGCCACCGCCATCATGATCGTGCCGCTGGCGGACATCAGGTCGGCGAGCCCGGGCCAGGGCGAGAAGTAGTCCAGGTGGAGCGGGTAGTAGACGGCGGTGCCGTCCTGCCAGCGCGAACCCTGGATCTTGTACCAGCCGGCCGTCGCGTAGATCAGGCAGGCCTCCGCCATGATCACGAACAGGGCGCCGTTGTGCAGGACGTTGGCGACGACGTCCAGCAGGATCCGCGGCTCCTGCGACCTCGCCCGGCGGCCGACGGCCCACCACAGACCGAGGCCCGCCCAGGCCGTCCACAGCAGCGCGGGGATCAGCCAGCCGTTGTCGAACCGGCCGGTGAACGTCGTCAGGACGAGCGCCAGAGCGGACACCGCCCACAGGACGGGCCCCACCCGGTCGGCGGGAACCCGCTCGCCACGCGCGCGTGCCGCCTCGAGACGGGCCGCCCGCCGCGCGTCCAGGGACCACACCTGCCCGCACCGGGTGAACACCAGGTAGAAGGACATCAGGTGCAGCACGTTGTCGCCGCCGTCGCCCAGGAAGACGCTGCGGTTCTGCAGCGACAGCACGCCCACCATGAACAGCACGGACGCCGTCCGGGAGCGCCAGCCGAGCAGCAGGGCCGCGCTGGCGAGGACCGCCAGTGTGTAGAAGCACTCGAACCACAGCTGCCCGTCGGACCACAGCAGGGCCGTGAAGGCGTGGTTGTCGGCGGTCAGCTCCTTGGCGAGGTTCCAGCCCCAAGGGCCGGCCGGACCGTACAGCTCCTGGCGGTGGGGGAACTCGCGCAGCAGGAACAGCAGCCAGGTCCCGGCGAACCCGATCCGTATCACGGCGCTCTGGTACGGCCCGAGGGCCGCTCCGGTGACGCGGGCGATCGCGTGCGAGAGTGACAGGGAGAAGCGGTTCACCGCACACCTCCGGCGGCCTCGTCGGCGGGCACCGACCACCAGGGCAGCACGCGGTACACCGGTTTGTCGGACACCCGCTCACGGCTCCACTTCGGCGGCTGCACATTGGTGGTGCTGGAGCGGACCTGCACCCGCTGGACGGTACCGGCCCGGCTGGTCGGATCGGTCCGGTCCAGACGCATCACCACGATCCGGCGCACGTACTGCTCGGAGAGGGCGCCCCGCATGCCCACGGGACGGTTGTCGGGGGTGTGCGTGGCGACGAAGAAGTCCCAGGCCCGGCGCAGCTCGTTCTGCTGGGTGTGGCTGGGCACCAGGTTGCCGTCGATGGCGGCACCGTCCTGCGCGGACAGGTCGGTCCAGCCGGTGGTGCGCACGGTGCCGTCCTTCATCCGCACCTCGGCCCGCACCTGGACGGCGATGTTCTGCTGCAACGGGTTCGGGGCGAACAGCTTCCAGTTCTGCTCGAACTCCGGGTACACCCACTCCTCGACGGCCTTGCCGTGCTGCTTCGACACGGTGTTCGCCGGCGCGAGGCTGAGGAACACCATCAGCAGATGCACACAGGCGGCGACACCGACCACGGCGAGCGCCAGCGCGGCGCCGACCTGGTAACGGGGGGAGAGGGCGGCGACACCGGTACGGGGGGCGGCGGAGCCTTCGCCGGCCGGGTGGTCCGCGAGAGCGGGGGCGCCCCCTTCGGCATCCTCGCCGGAGCGGGAGCCGCCCCGCGATCCGCCCCCGGCGTCGCTCCGGGAGCCCGCGCCGGTCGGCGGCTGGTCCGGGAGACGCGTCCCGGTCGACCCGTTCGGCCCGGGTGGGGCCCCCGAGTCCTCTTCGTACGCGTCCATTCGGCCCCGTCCCCCGTTTCGGCTCGGTCGTTCGTCCAGTCGTCCGGTTCAGTCACCGGTTCACTCGTCCGGCTCCATGGTCGGCGTCCGTCCCGGACGCCCCACCGTTCGCGTGCGCCACTGCTAGGCGCTCGCACGGAACGGTACTCAGCCCGGGCCGCCGGGCGCAGCCCCGGGTACGGACCGGGGTACGTGGTTCTCACCACGGGCCGAGGCCCGGCCCGGCCGCCGGCCACCGCACCGCCACGTCCCCGGCATCACCGCCACGACCCCCGGCGCCGTACCGCCACGACCCCGGCGCCGCACCCGCCCCGTCCCCGATATCGGCCCGTCTCTGGCATCGGCCCGTCCCGACCTCGGCCCGTACGCCGCCCCCGGGGAGTTGTCCACAGGCCGCCCCGCGGAGTTTTCCACAGCGGTTGACACCTTCCGGCGGCCCGGCACACCATTGACAGCACACGGACCGAACGATCGGTCGGGACAGTGTTCACCAAGAGCCCGAGGTCAGGGGGACCGCATGGCCACAGCAGCCGCGCAGCGCACGGCCCGCACCGAAGCGGGCGGCGCGCCGGACACCACCGCCGGCGCGGCGGAGTACCAGCGCGCCTTCGACGCGGCCGTGGCCGCCGACGAGCGGATCGAACCACGCGACTGGATGCCGGACGCCTACCGCGCGACCCTGGTCCGGCAGATCGCCCAGCACGCACACTCCGAGATCATCGGCATGCAGCCGGAGGCGAACTGGATCACCCGAGCGCCCTCGCTGCGCCGCAAGGCGATCCTGATGGCCAAGGTCCAGGACGAGGCCGGCCACGGCCTGTACCTGTACAGCGCGGCCGAGACCCTCGGCACCGGCCGCGACGAACTGCTCGACAAGCTGCACAGCGGTCGCCAGAAGTACTCCTCCATCTTCAACTATCCGACCCTGACCTGGGCCGACGTCGGCGCGATCGGGTGGCTGGTGGACGGCGCCGCGATCACCAACCAGGTCCCGCTGTGCCGCTGCTCCTACGGCCCCTACGCGCGCGCCATGGTGCGGATCTGCAAGGAGGAGTCCTTCCACCAGCGCCAGGGCTACGAGCTGCTGCTGGCCCTCAGCAAGGGCACCCCGGAGCAGCACGCGATGGCGCAGGACGCGGTGGACCGCTGGTGGTGGCCGTCGCTGATGATGTTCGGCCCGCCCGACGACGAGTCGCAGCACTCCGCGCAGTCCATGGACTGGAAGATCAAGCGCCACTCCAACGACGAGCTGCGCCAGCGCTTCGTCGACATCTGCGTCCCCCAGGCCGAGTCCCTGGGCCTCACCCTCCCCGACCCGGAGCTGCGGTGGAACGAGGAGCGGGGGCAGCACGACTTCGGCCCGATCGACTGGACGGAGTTCTGGGAGGTCCTCAAGGGCAACGGCCCGTGCAACGAACAGCGGATCACCCAGCGCAGGCGCGCCCACGAAGAGGGCGCGTGGGTGCGGGAAGCGGCCGCCGCCTACGCGGCCAAGCACACCGGCGGCACGGACGGCACCGGTGCGGCAGGACACGAGACAGGAGCAGCGCGAGCATGAGCACCACCGACTGGCCCCTGTGGGAGGTCTTCGTGCGCTCCCGGCGCGGCCTCTCCCACACCCACGCCGGCAGCCTGCACGCCCCGGACGCGGAGCTGGCCCTGCGCAACGCCCGTGACCTGTACACCCGGCGCGGCGAGGGCGTCTCGATCTGGGTCGTCCCGGCCGCCGCGATCACCGCGTCCTCACCGGACGAGAAAGACCCGTTCTTCGACCCGGCCGCCGACAAGCCCTACCGGCACCCGACCTTCTACGAGATCCCGGAAGGGGTGAAGCACCTGTGACCGCGACCGGCCCCGCCACCGTCCCGGTGACCGCCGCGCTGGCCCTCGGCGACGACGCCCTGATCCTCTCCCACCGGCTGGGGGAGTGGGCCGGGCATGCCCCCGCCCTGGAGGAGGAGGTCGCCCTCGCCAACATCGCGCTCGACCTGCTCGGCCAGGCCCGGGTGCTGCTGTCGCTGGCGGGCGACGAGGACGAGCTGGCCTACCTGCGCGAGGAGCGGGCCTTCCGCAACGCCCAGCTGGTCGAACAGCCGAACGGCGACTTCGCCCACACCATCGCCCGCCAGCTGTACTTCTCCACCTACCAGCAGCTGCTCTACGGCGAACTGGCGGCCGGAGACGGCCCGTTCGCGCCGCTCGCCGCCAAGGCGGTGAAGGAGGTCGCCTACCACCGCGACCATGCCGAACAGTGGACCCTGCGGCTCGGCGACGGCACGCAGACCAGCCACGAGCGGATGCAGCGCGCCTGTGACGCGCTGTGGCGGTTCACCGGCGAGCTGTTCCAGCCGGTGGAGGGCCTGGACGCCGACTGGCCCGCCCTGGAGACCCGTTGGCTGCAGTCCGTGCGTGACGTGCTGGGCCGGGCCACCCTGACCGTCCCCGAGGGCCCGCGCACCGGCGCCTGGTCGGCGGGCGCCGGCCGGCAGGGCCTGCACACCGAGTCGTTCGGGCGGATGCTCGCCGAGATGCAGCATCTGCACCGCAGCCACCCGGGGGCGTCATGGTGACCGCCACCGCCCTGGAGGAGCGGCTGCTGGAGCTGGCGGGCTCGGTGCCCGACCCCGAGCTGCCCGTTCTCACCCTCCAGGAGCTGGGCGTGGTCCGCGCGGTGCGTCTGCACGACCCGGACACGGTCGAGGTCGACCTGACCCCGACCTACACCGGCTGCCCGGCGATCGAGGCGATGACCGTCGACATCGAGCGGGTGCTGCATGCGCACGGCATGCGCGAGGTCACCGTGCGCACCGTGCTCACCCCGGCCTGGTCGACCGACGACATCAGCGCAGAAGGGCGGCGCAAACTCCAGGAGTTCGGCATCGCTCCCCCGCGTGTCCGCCGTGACACCGGCCCGGTGCAGCTGAGCCTCGGCCCGACGCGCACGGCCGCGGCGGACACCGCGCCGGTCCACTGCCCGCACTGCGGTTCGGCCGACACCGAGCTGCTGAGCAGGTTCTCCTCCACCGCGTGCAAGGCGCTGCGCCGCTGCCTGTCCTGCCGTGAACCGTTCGACCACTTCAAGGAGTTGTGATGGCGCGCTTCCACCCGCTCCCGGTGGCCGCGGTCGACCGGCTCACCGACGACTCGGTCGCCCTCACCCTCACCGTCCCGCCGGAGCTGCGCCCGGAGTACCGGCACGCACCCGGCCAGCACCTCGCCCTGCGCCGCCGGGTCGACGGTACGGAGATCCGGCGCACCTACTCGATCTGCTCCCCCGCCCCGGACCCGGCCGGTGAGGGGCCCGGCACCCTGCGGGTGGGCGTGCGGCTGGTCGAGGGCGGCGCCTTCTCCACCTATGCGCTGAAGGAGATCGGCGTCGGCGACGAACTGGAGGTGATGACCCCGGCCGGACGCTTCACCCTGGAACCGGCGCCGGGGGTGTACGCGGCCGTCGTCGGCGGCAGCGGCATCACCCCGGTGCTGTCGATCGTCTCCACGCTGCTGGCACGTGAGCCGGGAGCCCGGTTCTGCCTGATACGCAGTGACCGGACGGCCGCCTCGACGATGTTCCTGGAGGAGGTCGCCGACCTCAAGGACCGCTACCCGGAGCGGCTGCAGCTGGTGACCGTGCTCTCCCGGGAGGAACAGCAGGCCGGCCTGCCGTCCGGCCGGCTCGACCGGGAGCGGCTCGCGGGGCTGCTGCCGGCCCTGCTGCCGGTGGAGCGGGTGGCGGGCTGGTTCCTGTGCGGGCCGTACGGACTGGTCGAGGGCGCCGAGAAGGCGCTGCGCGAGCTGGGGGTGGAGCGGGCCCGGATCCACCAGGAGATCTTCCACGTGGACGGGGGGTCGGCTCCGGCGGCCGCCGTCCCGGCGCCCGCGCACAGCACGGTCACCGCCCGGCTCGACGGACGCGGCGGCACCTGGCCGGTCCAGGA
Organism: Streptomyces sp. NPDC052301; assembly: GCF_044593395.1. Classification (NCBI taxonomy): domain Bacteria; kingdom Bacillati; phylum Actinomycetota; class Actinomycetes; order Kitasatosporales; family Streptomycetaceae; genus Streptomyces; species Streptomyces sp. NPDC052301. The sequence continues at coordinate 104,955 of NZ_JBIUBE010000011.1, forward strand.
CGGTGAGTCCCTGCTGGAGACGGTTCTGCGCAACCGCCCCGACGCGCCCTACGCCTGCAAGGGCGGGGTGTGCGGCACCTGCCGGGCCTTCCTGGTCTCGGGACAGGTGCGGATGGACCGCAACTTCGCGTTGGAGGCGGAGGAGACGGAGGCCGGGTATGTGCTGGCCTGCCAGTCGCATCCGGTGACGGAGAAGGTGGAGCTGGACTTCGACCGCTGACACGCCGGCCGCACCGTCCGCGAGGCCGCACCGTCCGCGGCGTCCGCACCGTCCGCGGGGTCCGCACCCTCTCCGCGGGGTCCGCGATGTCCGTGGCGTCCGCACCCTGCGCGGGGTCCGCGCCGACCGTGGCGTCCGTGGCGTTCCTTTCTCCTAGAACCTGTTCTATCTTGACGGACCGTCAGATGACCGCCGTCGGAAGGGACAGGCCGTGGACTTCACCTTCACCGAGGAGCAGCGGGCGGCAGCCGAGGCGGCGCGCGGGGTGTTCGCCGGTGTCCTGCCGGACGCGGTGCCCAGCCCGGCGCTGACCACCGGCTCCGTGGCCGAGGGCTTCGACCGGCAGCTGTGGTCCCGGCTCGCCGAGGCGGACCTGCTGAGCCTGCTGCTCGACGAGGCGCACGGCGGCTCCGGCCTGGACGCGATCGCACTGTGCCTGGTGCTGCGCGAGTCCGCCGCGGTGCTCGCCCGAGTGCCGCTGCTGGAACACAGCGCGGCGGCAGCGGCCGTACAAGCCCATGGCAGCGCGGAGTCGGCGGATCGCCTCCTCGCCCGGGCCGGCCGGGGTGAGCTGGTGCTGACCGTCGCGGCGAGCGGGCGCACCGGCCATGATCCGGCCGAACTGTCCGTCACCGCACGGCGCGAGGGCCCGGTGTGGGTGCTGGACGGGGTGCAGACGGCGGTGCCGTGGGCGTACGACGCGGACCTGGTCGTCGTACCGGCGCACGTCGAGGGATCGGCCGGCGACCGGACCGTGCTCGCGCTGGTGCCGCGCGAGCGGGACGGGGTGAGTCTCGCCGAGCAGGTGTCCACCAGCGGGGAGCGGCTGGCCGAGCTACGGCTGGCGTCGGCACGGATCGGCGCGGACGAGGTCATCGAGGCCGACGGTGCCTGGGAGTGGCTGCACGCGCTGCTCGTGACCGGCACCTGCGCGCTGGCCCTCGGACTGGGCGAGCGGGTACTGAGGATGACCGCCGACTACACCGGCAAGCGGGAGCAGTTCGGGCATCCGATCGCGACGTTCCAGGCGGTGGCCGTGCAGGCCGCGGACCGGTACATCGATCTGCGGGCGATGGAGGCCACCCTGTGGCAGGCCGCGTGGCGGATCGCCTCCGGCGCACCGGGGGCACTGCCCGCCGCCGGGGACGTGGCGGTGGCGAAGATCTGGGCGGCGGAGGGCGTACGCCGGGTGGTGCAGACGGCACAGCATCTGCACGGCGGGTTCGGCGCGGACACCGACTACCCGCTGCACCGGTACCACGCCTGGGCCAAGCACCTGGAGCTGGCGCTCGGCCCCGCGGCGGCGTACGAGGAGCGGCTCGGCGATCTGCTGGCCGCGCATCCGCCGGCCTGACCGCCCGGAGCCGGGTGGGCTACAGCACGAAGCCGGGCTTGCCGTCGCCGGTGATCACCGGGCGGCCCGCGGCCTGCCAGACCTGCATGCCGCCGTCGACGTTCACGGCGTCGATGCCCTGCTGGACCAGATACATGGTGACCTGGGCCGAGCGTCCGCCGGAGCGGCAGATCACATGGACGCGGCCGTCCTGCGGGGCGGCCTCGGTCAGCTCCCCGTAGCGGGCGACGAACTCGCTGATCGGGATGTGCAGCGCTCCCTCGGCGTGGCCCGCCTGCCACTCGTCTTCCTCGCGGACGTCCAGCAGGAAGTCGCCGTCCTTGAGGTCCGTCACCCCGACCGTGGGCACACCAGCTCCGAAATTCATGTCCCCGACGCTACCCGAAGCAGGCGGTGGCTCAGCCCTGCGCCAGCAGGCCGGCCAGTTCCGCCTCCCGCTGGGCGATGTCGGCGCGCAGCCTGCCGGCGATCTCGTCGAGCAGCCCGTCGGGGTCGTCCGGCGCGAGGCGGAGCATGCCGGCGATCGCGCCCTCCTCCAGCTCCCGGGCGACGAGGGTGAGCAGCTCCTTGCGCTGGGCGAGCCACTCGAGGCGGGCGTACAGCTCCTCTGCGGGGCTCGGGCGCCGCTCGGGCGGCACCGGACCGGCCGCCCACTCCTCGGCCAGCTCCTTCAGCAGGGTCTCGTCGCCGCGGGCGTAGGCGCTGTTCACCCGGCTGATGAACTCCTCGCGCCGCTGCCGCTCCTCTTCCTCCTGGGCGAGGTCCGGGTGGGCCTTGCGGGCCAGCTCCCGGTAGAGCTTGCGGGCCTCCTCGCTGGGCCGCACCCGCTGCGGCGGCCGTACGGCCTGGTCGGTGAGCATGGCGGCGGCCTCCGGGAACAGGCCGTGGCCGTCCATCCAGCCGTGCAGCAGCTCCTCCACACCGGGGATCGGCAGGACGCGGGCGCGGGCCTCCTCGGCACGGCGGACGTCCTCCGGGTCACCGGTGCGGGCGGCCTTCGCCTCGGCGATCTCCGCATCCAGCTCCTCGATGCGGAGGTAGAGCGGGCCGAGCTTCTGTTCGTGCAGCCGGGAGAAGTTCTCGACCTCGACGCGGAAGGTCTCCACGGCGATCTCGTACTCGATCAACGCCTGCTCGGCGGCCCGTACGGCCTGCTCGAGGCGCTCCTCGGGCCGCGGTGCCTGTTCGGCTTCCGGGGTGGTCACCCGACCAGAGTAGGCGGTGCGGCCCCCAGCCGGTCACGGCGCGGCCCCCCCGGCCCCCGTCAACCGCCCGACGACCCCTGGCCGCCGTCCCTCACACCCCCAGCTCCGCTGCGATCCGTCCGGCCCGTATCCCCGCGACCAGCCGGGCGTGGTCCGCCTCCGTGCGGTCGGCATACGCCACGGCGAAGTCCGCGACCGCCTCGTCCAGCTCCTCGTTCTTGCCGCAGTACCCGGCGATCAGCCGCGGGTCGGCACTGTGGGAGTGGGCGCGGGCCAGCAGGGCGCCGGTCATGCGGCCGTAGTCGTCGACCTGGTCGGCGGCGAGGGCTGCCGGGTCGACGCTGCCCTTGCGGTTGCGGAACTGGCGCACCTGGTAGGGACGCCCGTCAACAGTGGTCCAGCCCAGCAGGATGTCGCTGACCACCTGCATCCGCTTCTGCCCGAGGACCACCCGGCGCCCCTCGTGCTCGACGGGCGGTGCCTCGAAACCGGCCGTCGCCAGGTGCGGCACCAGCGCCGAGGGGCGGGCCTCCTTCACCTGCAGGACCAGCGGCTGCTCACGGTGGTCGAGGAGCAGTACGACGTAGGAACGGGTGCCGACGCTGCCGGTGCCGACGACCCGGAAGGCCACGTCGTGCACGGCGTGCCGGGCGAGCAGCGGGTGCCGGTCCTCGCCGAGGGTCCGCACGTACTCCTCCAGGGACGCGGCGACCGCGGCGGCCTCGGCGTCCGGGATCCTGCGCAGCACCGGCGGGGCGTCGACGAAGCGGCGTCCGCCGTCCTCCACCGGCTCGGTCGACTTCGCCGCGAAGCGGCCGCTGGTGTTGGCCCGCGCCTTCTCCGAGACCCGCTGCAGGGTGCCGAGCAGGTCGTGGGCGTCGGTGTGGGAGACCAGTTCCTCGTCCGCGATGGCGTTCCACGCGTCCAGGACCGGCACCTTGGCCAGCAGGCGCATGGTCCGCCGGTAGGCGCCGACCGCGTCCTGCGCGGCGGCACGGCAGGTGTCCTCGTCGGCGCCGGCCTCCCGCCCGGCGAGGACCAGCGAGGCGGCGAGCCGCTTGAGGTCCCATTCCCACGGGCCGTGCACGGTCTCGTCGAAGTCGTTGAGGTCGATGACGAGGCCGCCGCGGGCGTCGCCGTACAGACCGAAGTTGGCCGCGTGCGCGTCCCCGCAGAGCTGGGTGCCGATCCTGGTCATGGGGGTGCGGGCCAGGTCGTAGGCCATGAGGCCGGCCGAGCCGCGCAGGAAGGCGAAGGGGGTGGCCGCCATGCGGCCGACGCGGATCGGGGTCAGTTCGGGGATGCGGCCGGCGTTGGACTCGGTCACCGCGCTCACCGCGTCGGGGCGGGAGCCGTCCAGGTCGAGGGCGCGGTGCGCGCCGCGCGGCACGCTCGCCCGCAGCGCCTTGCCCTCCTCCTTCGGGGAGCCCTGCCGGGGCCAGGCGGCGAAGCCCTGCACCCGGGGCAGCCGGCGCCCTGCCGCACCCGCCGTCCGCGCCGTTTCGCCACCGGCCTCGGTCATCGCGACCGCCTCCCCCGTACCCCTGCCCGCACATGTCTGCGCGGACAGCGCGCCGAACATCAACTCGTGCAGACCGTACAGCCGGTGACGCGGACGTGGCAGACCCTGTGGACAACCCGTCACCTGTGGAGAACCCCGGCGCGGACGACGGCAGGCCAGGCCCTCGTGACGCCTGAGACCTTCCTCACAAAAACGACATGCCAAAACGACTACGGGTCCATCGTTTTCACGATGGACCCGTAGTCTCTGTGCGCGAGGGGGGAGTTGAACCCCCACGCCCTTGCGGGCACTGGAACCTGAATCCAGCGCGTCTGCCTATTCCGCCACCCGCGCATTGGGTGTGTCTTCCGGTTCCTTCCCTCTCGGGGCGGCCCCTTCCGACACCCAGAACATTAGCACGTCGTACGGGGTGGATTCACATCCCTTCCCGCCGCCCGCACCCGCCCGGCTCGCATCCCACGTGCCCGGGCACGTATCAAGGAGTGCCGGTTCACGTATCAACCTCGTACCGGTCCCGGCCGTCTGACCGGAGGCGGGCCGGGTCCACAGCCGGGTGCGGGACACTGGTCTTCGCCCGCCTCTACGATCCATGGCAGCAAGAGTGCGCAGCAGGAGTCGCGCAGCCGCAGTGCCCGCCAGGAGTTCGAAGGGGAGCCGCGGGGGGAACCGGCTGATTGCCGGGCGCGTAGATACGATCAGTGAGCAGGACCGGAAGTACCGGGCAAGGCAGCGGCACACAGCAGGTCAAGGCAACGGCAAGGACGGAGGAGGTGCCCCATGGGAGTCCTGAAGAAGTTCGAGCAGCGTCTCGAAGGTCTGGTGAACGGCACCTTCGCCAAGGTGTTCAAGTCCGAGGTCCAGCCCGTGGAGATCGCCGGTGCGCTCCAGCGGGAGTGCGACAACAACGCCACCATCTGGAACCGGGACCGGACGGTCGTCCCCAATGACTTCATCGTGGAGCTGAGCGCGCCGGACCACGAGCGCCTCAGCCCCTACTCCGGGCAGCTCGGCGACGAGCTGGCCGGCATGGTGCGCGACTACGCCAAGCAGCAGCGCTACACCTTCATGGGCCCGATCAAGGTCAACCTGGAGAAGGCGGACGACCTCGACACCGGTCTGTACCGGGTGCGCTCGCGCACCCTCGCCTCCTCCAGCAGCCAGCAGGGCGGCGCACCCGCCGCCCCGGCCCCGGCCCCCGGCCGCCCCGGACCGAGCGCCCAGGGGGGCTACGGCTACCCGCCGGCCGCTCCGCCCGCCGGCGCGCCCCCGATGCCGTCCGCGCCGCCGCCCGGCGCCCGCCCCGGCGGATACGGCTACCCGCAGCCCGCCACCCAGCGGCCCGCGGCCGCCCCGATGAGCGGCGCTCGCACCCGCTACTGGATCGAGATCAACGGCACCCGCCACCAGATCTCCCGCCCGACGCTGGTGCTGGGCCGCAGCACCGAGGCCGACGTGCGGATCGACGACCCCGGCGTCTCCCGCCGGCACTGCGAGATCCGGACCGGAACGCCCTCGACGATCCAGGATCTCGGGTCCACCAACGGCATCGTGGTGGACGGGCAGCACACCACCCGCGCTACGCTCCGCGACGGCTCGCGGATCGTCGTGGGCAGCACCACCATCATTTACCGGCAAGCCGAAGGGTGAAGCGGGGGCAATGTCAGAGCTGACCCTCACGGTCATGCGGCTGGGTTTCCTGGCCGTACTGTGGCTGTTCGTGATCGTGGCCGTGCAGGTCATCCGGAGCGACCTGTTCGGTACGCGCGTCACTCAGCGCGGATCGCGTAGGGAGGCCGCCCGCCCGCAGCAGGCGGGCCGGCAGCAGGCGCCCCGCCAGCAGGCCGCGCCCCCGCCCCAGCGCGCACAGCAGAGCGGCGGCAGGCGCGGGCGCAACGCTCCCACCAAGCTGGTCGTGACCGAAGGCACACTGACCGGAACCACGGTCGCGCTGCAGGGCCAGACGATCAGCCTGGGCCGGGCCCACGACTCCACGATCGTGCTGGACGACGACTACGCCTCCAGCCGGCATGCCAGGATCTACCCGGATCAGGGCGGGCAGTGGATCGTCGAGGACCTCGGCTCCACCAACGGCACCTACCTGGACCGGTCCCGGCTGACGACACCCACGCCGATCCCGCTGGGCGCGCCGATCCGCATCGGCAAGACCGTCATCGAGCTGCGGAAGTAGTACGACAATGAGCGAGCGGAGCGAGCACGCAGCGGCAGGCCGCCACCCGGTCTCCGGCGCGCTCCCGACCGGAGGGTGGGCAGTGTGGCTCGACACGACCGGCTGCAGGAGCCGACGGGCGAGGTGCGCATGAGTCTGTCACTGCGCTTTGCCGCCGGATCGCACGAAGGCATGATCCGCGGACACAACGAGGACTCCGGCTACGCCGGTCCCCGGCTGCTCGCGATCGCCGACGGGATGGGCGGGCAGGCGGCCGGTGAGGTCGCCTCCTCCGAGGTGATCTCCACCCTGGTCACCCTCGACGACGACGTGCCCGGCTCCGACCTCCTCACCTCGCTCGGCACGGCCGTGCAGCGCGCCAACGACCAGCTGCGCGCCATGGTCGCGGAGGACCCCCAGCTGGAGGGCATGGGGACGACCCTCACCGCCCTGCTGTGGACCGGCCAGCGGCTCGGTCTCGTCCACGTCGGCGACTCCCGCGCCTATCTGCTGCGTGACGGAGTCCTCACCCAGATCACCCAGGACCACACCTGGGTGCAGCGGCTCGTCGACGAGGGCCGGATCACCGAGGAAGAGGCCACCACCCACCCGCAGCGCTCCCTGCTCATGCGGGCGCTGGGCAGCGGCGACCACGTCGAGCCCGACCTGTCCGTCCGCGAGGTCCGCGCCGGCGACCGCTACCTGATCTGCTCCGACGGCCTGTCCGGCGTCGTCTCCCACCAGACGATGGAGGAGACCCTCGCCAGCTACCAGGGCCCGCAGGAGACCGTGCAGGAGCTGATCCAGCTCGCGCTGCGCGGCGGCGGGCCCGACAACATCACGGTGATCGTCGCCGACGTCCTGGACCTGGACACGGGGGACACCCTCGCCGGACAGCTGTCCGACCAGCCGGTGATCGTCGGCGCGGTCGCCGAGAACCAGCACCACCTGCACGACAACGGCATCATGCAGACCCCGGCCGGCCGCGCCGCCCACCTGGGCCGCCAGGGTCAGGGGCACGGCGGCGGGGAGTTCGGCCCGCCCGGCTCCGGCGACACCACGGGCTACGTCCCGGCCGGCGGCTTCGGCGACTACGCCGACGGCGACTTCACCAAGCAGCGGTCCCGGCGCCCCTGGCTGAAGAGATCCCTCTACAGCGCCCTCGCCCTCGCCGTCGTCGGCGGCGGCCTGTACGGCGGCTACCGCTGGACGCAGACGCAGTACTACGTCGGCGCCCAGGGCGAACACGTCGCGCTCTACCGCGGCATCAGCCAGGACCTGGCCTGGGTGTCGCTGTCCAAGGTGGAGAAGGACCACCCCGAGATCGAACTGAAGTACCTGCCGCCGTACCAGCAGAAGCAGGTCAAGAACACGATCGCGGCGGGCGGTCTGCAGCAGGCCCAGACGAAGATCGACGCGCTGGCCGTGCAGGCCTCCGCATGCCGGAAGCAGGCGGAGCGCGCGGCCGCCGAGAGCGGGAAGAACCCCAAGACGGGCCAGGGCAAGACCACGGGCACCACGGGAACCACCCGTACCGCCTTCACGTCCAAGGCATCACCGACGCCGAACCCGTCGTCGTCGGCACCGACGGCACCGTCGTCGAAGTCTCCCTCGAAGTCCCCGTCCGCGACCGCCACCCCCAACCCCGGCCCGAGCCTCTCCGAGGATGAGCAGAAGGTCGTCGATCAGTGCGGCAAGCAGTAAGCCAGCCGTGAGAGGCCCTGTCACACCATGAGCAGTACGACAAACTCGCCGACGCACCACACGTCCACCATCGGCGCGATCGGCGCCCCGAGCCGCCGCAACACCGAGCTGGCCCTGCTGGTCTTCGCCGTGGCCGTCCCGGTGTTCGCCTACGCCAACGTGGGCCTGGCCATCAACGGCAGCGTGCCCGCCGGACTGCTGGAGTACGGCCTCGGCCTCGGTCTGCTGGCGGGCGTCGCCCACCTCGCCGTACGGAAGTTCGCCCCGTACGCCGACCCGCTGCTGCTGCCGCTGGCCACGCTGCTCAACGGACTCGGGCTCGTCGTCATCTGGCGGCTGGACCAGTCCAAGCTGCTGCAGTCGCTGCCCCACTTCGCCCCGGCCGCGCCCCGCCAGCTGCTGTACACCGCACTGGCCATCGCCGTGTTCGCCGTGGTGCTGATCTTCCTGAAGGACCACCGCGTCCTGCAGCGCTACACCTACATCTCGATGTTCGGCGCGCTGGTGCTGCTGATCCTGCCGCTGGTGCCGGGCCTCGGCGCCAACATCTACGGCGCGAAGATCTGGATCCGCATCCCCGGCCTGGGCTCGCTCCAGCCCGGTGAGTTCGCGAAGATCGTCCTCGCGATCTTCTTCGCCGGCTATCTGATGGTCAAGCGCGACGCCCTGGCCCTCGCCAGTCGCCGCTTCATGGGCCTCTACCTGCCGCGCGGCCGTGACCTCGGCCCCATCCTGGTCGTCTGGGCGATCTCGATCCTCATCCTCGTCTTCGAGACCGACCTCGGTACGTCGCTGCTGTTCTTCGGCATGTTCGTGATCATGCTGTACGTCGCCACCGAGCGGACCAGCTGGATCGTCTTCGGTCTGCTGATGTCCGCGGTGGGCGCGGTCGGCGTGGCGAGCTTCGAGCCGCACATCCAGACGCGTGTCCACGCCTGGCTCAACCCGATGCGCGAGTACCAGCTCAGCCGCCAGGTCACCCACGACGGCATCCTCCACTCCGACCAGCTCCAGCAGTCCCTGTGGGCGTTCGGCTCCGGCGGCACCCTGGGCACCGGCTGGGGCCAGGGCCACTCCGACCTGATCAAGTTCGCCGCGAACTCCGACTTCGTCCTGGCGACCTTCGGCGAGGAGCTGGGTCTCGCGGGCATCATGGCGATCCTGCTGATCTACGGCCTGATCGTGGAGCGCGGCGTGCGCACCGCCCTCGCCGCCCGCGACCCGTTCGGCAAGCTGCTCGCCGTCGGCCTGTCCGGCGCCTTCGCACTGCAGGTGTTCGTCGTGGCCGGCGGTGTGATGGGTCTCATCCCGCTGACGGGTATGACCATGCCGTTCCTGGCCTCCGGTGGTTCCTCCGTGCTGGCCAACTGGGCGCTGATCGCCATCCTCATCCGCATCAGCGACACCGCCCGCCGCCCGGCGCCCACCCCCGCGACCAACCCCGACGCCGAGATGACCCAGGTGGTCCGCCCGTCATGAACAAGCCCCTGCGCCGGATCGCGATCTTCTGCGGCCTGCTCGTCCTGGCCCTGCTGATCCGCGACAACTACCTCCAGTACCTCAAGGCCGACCAGCTCGCGAGCGAGAAGGACAACCGCCGGGTCGCCATCGAGCGCTACGCCCACCCGCGCGGCGACATCGTCGTGGACGGCGAACCGATAACCGGGTCCGCCGATTCCAAGAGCGGTGACTTCAAGTACAAGCGCACGTACAAGAACGGGCCCATGTGGGCCCCCGTCACCGGGTACTCCTCACAGGCCTTCGACGGCAGCCAGCTGGAGAAGCTCAACGACGGCATCCTCACCGGCAACGACGACCGGCTCTTCTTCCGCAACACCCTCGACATGATCACGGGCAAGCCGAAGCAGGGCGGCAACGTCGTCACCACGCTGAACGCGGCCGCGCAGAAGGCGGCGTACAGCGGCCTGAAGTCCCAGGGCGGCAAGGGCGCGGTCGTCGCCCTCGACCCGTCCACCGGCAAGATCCTGGCCCTGGCCTCCTACCCGTCGTACGACCCCTCGTCCTTCGCGGGCAACACGAACGCCGACGCAAAGGCCTGGAACGGTCTCCAGAAGAAGAACAACCCGGCCGACCCGATGCTGAACCGGGCGCTGCGCGAGACCTACCCGCCGGGCTCCACCTTCAAGGTGGTCACCACCGCGGCGGCACTGGAGAACGGCCTGTACTCCTCGGCGGACCAGGGCACCGACTCCCCGCAGCCGTACACCCTGCCGGGCACCTCGACCGAGCTGAAGAACGAGGGCAGCATCCAGTGCAAGAACGTGTCCCTGCGGGAGGCGCTGCGCATCTCCTGCAACACGGTCTTCGGTCACATCGGTGCCCAGCTCGGCAAGGACAAGATGCTGGACGAAGCCGAGAAGTTCGGCTTCAACTCCGAGCAGTTCACGCCCGTCCGGTCGAACGCCTCCGTCTTCCCCAAGGACATGGACCGCGCGCAGACGGCGCTCAGCTCGATCGGCCAGTTCGACACCGCCGCGACCCCGCTGCAGATGGCCATGGTCGCCTCGGCCGTCGCCAACGACGGCAAGCTGATGAAGCCGTACATGGTCGACACGCTGCAGTCCTCCAACCTCGACCCGGTCGAGAAGACCAAGCCGAAGGAGATGAGCCGGCCGCTGTCCCCGGCCAACGCGCAGGTGCTCCAGGAGATGATGAAGACGGTCGTCGAGAAGGGCACCGGCACGAGGGCGCAGATCCCCGGCGTCACCGTCGGCGGCAAGACCGGTACCGCGCAGCACGGTGTGGCGAACAGCGCCAACCCGTACGCGTGGTTCATCTCCTACGCCAAGCTTCCCGACGGCAGCTCGCCGGTCGCGGTCGCCGTGGTGATCGAGGACGAGGGCGCCAACCGCGACGACATCTCCGGCGGCGGCCTGGCCGCGCCGATCGCGAAGAACGTCATGGAGGCGGTCATCAAGTCCAAGAAGTGAGTCGGCCGGCCACGGACGTGAGACCACCGCTTCCCTGAAGTGAGCCCCCTCACATCCTCTTCACATCGATGCACGTTGCGATACCGGTCCTGTATCGGGTTCCGGGCTTGGCCAGGTCATACAAAGCGAGCCGGGTACCGTAGGCCCGGACGGCAGCCTCGGACGCACATCGACGTGACGGCCGAGACCGACGGAGAGGGCTGGTAGGTAGCTATGGAAGAGCCGCGTCGCCTCGGCGGCCGGTACGAGCTGGGCCAGGTGCTCGGCCGTGGTGGCATGGCGGAGGTCTACCTCGCGCATGACACCCGGCTCGGCCGCACCGTGGCGGTGAAGACGCTGCGCGCGGACCTCGCGCGTGACCCGTCCTTCCAGGCCCGCTTCCGCCGGGAGGCCCAGTCGGCCGCCTCGCTCAACCATCCCGCGATCGTCGCGGTCTACGACACGGGCGAGGACTACATCGACGGGGTCTCGATCCCGTACATCGTCATGGAGTACGTCGACGGCTCCACGCTCCGTGAGCTTCTTCACTCCGGCCGCAAGCTCCTGCCGGAGCGCGCGATGGAGATGACCGTCGGCATCCTGCAGGGCCTGGAGTACGCCCACCGCAGCGGCATCGTCCACCGCGACATCAAGCCGGCCAACGTCATGCTGACGCGCAACGGCCAGGTCAAGGTGATGGACTTCGGCATCGCCCGTGCGATGGGTGACGCCGGCATGACGATGACGCAGACCGCCGCGGTCATCGGCACCGCCCAGTACCTCTCCCCGGAGCAGGCCAAGGGCGAGCAGGTCGACGCGCGCTCGGACCTCTACTCCACCGGCTGCCTGCTGTACGAGCTGCTGACGGTCCGGCCGCCCTTCGTGGGCGACTCCCCGGTCGCGGTGGCCTACCAGCACGTCCGCGAGGAGCCCCAGCCGCCGTCGGTCTTCGACCCGGAGATCACGCCCGAGATGGACGCGATCGTCCTGAAGGCGCTGGTCAAGGATCCGAACTACCGTTACCAGTCCGCCGACGAGATGCGCGCCGACATCGAGGCGTGCCTGGACGGCCAGCCGGTCGGAGCCACGGCCGCGCTGGGCGCGGTCGGCTACGGCGGCTACCCGGACGACCAGCAGACCACCGCCCTGCGGCAGGACGCGGGCGCGACCACCATGCTCCCGCCGATGAACCCGGACGAGGGCGGCTACGGCTACGACGACCGCCCCGACCGCCGCCGCCAGCAGAAGTCCAACACCTCCACGATCCTCCTGGTCGTCGCGGGCGTCCTGGTCCTGATCGGCGCGATCCTGATCGGCAAGTACGCGTTCAGCGGTCACAACGCGGGCGACGGCAAGGTGGAGGTGCCGAACTTCGTCGGCGAAACGCTGGCGTCGGCCAAGACCTCGGCCGGCAACGTCGACCTGAAGGTGTCGGTCACCAGGAAACGCTGCGCCAGCCAGTCCAAGGGCAACGTCTGCGACCAGGACCCGCAGGCCAAGACGGAAGTGAAGAAGGGCACGACGGTCCACCTGACGGTGTCGACGGGTGCGCCGAAGGTTGCGGTACCGAACGTCGTCGGAAAGAACTTCGACGACGCAAAGGCGACGCTCGAGGGCGACAAGTACAACTTCGTGGTCGTCCGGAAGAACGAGGTCTCCACGCAGCCGGCAGGCACAGTCCTCAGGTCGGACCCCGATCTCGGTACGGAGGTCGAGAAGGGCTCCAAGGTCACCCTCACCGTCGCCAAGGCCGAGGAAAAGATCACCATCCCCGACGACCTCGTCGGCAAGTCCTGCGACGACGCCAAGGCCGAGCTGCAGCAGGCGGGCCTGGCCCCGACCTGCAACGACACCCCGACCAACGACCAGGCCCAGGACGGCAAGGTCACCGCGGTCAACCCGCAGCCGGGCCAGCAGGTGTCGAAGAACACGCCCGTCGCGCTCAGCGTCGGCAAGTTCCAGCAACAGCAGCAGGTCCCGGTCCCGAACATCCAGGGACAGAAGCTCAAGGACGCCAAGCAGCTGCTGCAGCAGGCGGGCCTGCAGGTCGGCAACATCCAGGGCTCGCAGGACGACAACGCGATCGTCTTCTCCTCCGACCCCGGCCAGGGCACCCCGGTCCAGCAGGGCTCCTCGGTCAACCTGACCACCATCGGCGGTGGCCCGGGCGGCAACGGGAACAACGACAACGGAGGCACCAACCTCTTCGGCGGGGTGAACGGCTGACACCCCGCACCCACGAGTGGGCCCCTGCCGGAAAGTTCCGGCAGGGGCCCACTCGTCTCGCCCTGGAGCAGCTACGGACTCACCGCAGCTCCGCCGGAGGCGTCCGCTTGCTGTCGACCTTCTGCACCCGGACCAGCTCGCCCCAGACCACGTACCGGTACTCCGAGGTGTACACCGGGGTGCAGGTCGTCAGCGTGATGTAGTGGCCCGGCTTCTTCCTGCCGGACTCCTTGGGGATCCGGTCGACGACCTTGACGTTGTACTTCGAGGTCTCGGGAAGGATCGAGTACACCTTGTAGACGTACCACTTGTCCCGCGTCTCGAAGACGATCGGGTCGCCGTCCTTCAGCTTGTCGATGTTGTGGAACTTGGCGCCGTGGCCGTCCCGGTGGGCGGCGAGGGTGAAGTTGCCGGTCGTGCCGGTCATGGGGAGGGTCGCCTTGACCGGGTCCGTGTAGTAGCCGGCCACACCGTCGTTCAGGACGTCCGTGCCGGTGCCCTTCTCGACCAGCACCTCGCCGTTCTTCATCGCCGGCACATGCAGAAAGCCGATGCCGTCCTTGGTGTTCAGCGCACCCGGACCGGAATCCTCGGCCTGCGCCCAGTGTTCGCGGACCCTGTCGGCCCGTTTGTCCGCCTTGCGGTCCGCTATCACGTTCGTCCACCACAGGGAGTAGACGACGAACAGCGCGAGCAACAGCCCCGCCGTGATGAGGAGTTCGCCGATGACGCTGACCGCCGTCGCGATCCGGCCGGGCCACCGCCGCGCGGTGGGCGCCGGGCCGGACGCGTCCGTGTGTTCTTCGGTCTCGTCGGCGGTCGCTGCCACAGTTTCCTCTGCCTTACTCGATGAGCCCTACTCGATGAGCGCGTCCGGTTTGCCCTTGCTGCGCGGGCGTTCCTCGACCATCTTGCCCCAGACGATCAGCCGGTACTTACTGGTGAACTCCGGCGTACAGGTGGTGAGGGTGATGTACCGGCCCGGTTCGGTGAAGCCCGAGCCCGGCGGGACGGGATTCAGCACGCTCGTGTTCGACGGCGGCGTCACCGGCAGCGTCGAGGCCACCTTGTACACGAAGTACGTGTCCTGCGTCTCGACCACGACCGCGTCGCCCGGCCTGAGCCTGTTGATGTACCGGAACGGCTCACCGTGTGTGTTCCGGTGCGCCGCGAGACCGAAGTTCCCCGTCTTGGCGTCGGGCATCGCCGTCTTCAGCGCACCCTCGCCGTAATGCCCGACCATGCCCTTGTCGAGCACCTTCTTGTTGCTGACGCCCTCCGCGATCGGCGCCACCACGTCCAGCTTCGGGATGTGCAGGATGGCGAAACCCTGCCCCGGCGCGAAGACACCCGGATTGCGCTTGCCGCTGGCCCAGTCGTCCTGCAGCTGATGCGTCTCACTGCCCGCCTGCGCGTGCGCCCGGACGTTCGTCCACCACAGCTGGTAGGTGACGAACAGCAGCATCAGCACACCGGTGGTGATGAACACCTCACCGATCGCCCGGCTCACGAGGACCGCCGGGCTGGGCCTGCGCAGCCGCGCCTGCCGCCGGGCCTCCACCCGCGAAAGCGGCCGGCCTGACTGCGGCGCGCCAGGAGGTGCCTGCCCCCGATGGCCGCCATGACGCCCACCACGCCGCTTGGCGGCCTTCCTCCGGGCCGCTCGGCCACCCGACGTGGTTCCCGTGGCCGAGGAGGCGGAAGAGGCCCCTGAGGCCGCGGAGAGGCCCGGGGCGAGCAGCGGCTCGCCCGCCGGGCCCGGCACGGCGCCCGGTACCCGCAGCGCCATCGTCTCGTCGTCCAGCGGCGGCCGGTACGGCTCCTGCGCCGCCGCCCCCGCCGCACTCCAGTCCCCAAGCGCACCGGAAGCCTCGTACGACTGATCCCCGTACGAGGCATCGGTCTCGCGCTCCGGGCGCAGCGCGGTCACGCCGTGGCCCTGCCCACCACCGGGGCCAGCCCCGCCGACCTCGCCACGGCACCCTGGTCGCCGCACTCCACCAGCCAGTTGGCCAGCATCCGGTGCCCGTGCTCGGTCAGCACCGACTCGGGATGGAACTGCACGCCCTCCACCGGGAGTTCACGGTGTCTCAGCCCCATGATGATGCCGTCCCGGGTGCGGGCCGTGACCTCCAGCTCCGCCGGCACGGTGGCCGGCTCGGCCGCCAGGGAGTGGTAGCGGGTCGCGGTGAACGGAGAGGGCAGCCCGGCGAAGACGCCCGCGCCCTCGTGCTCGACCAGCGAGGTCTTGCCGTGCAGCAGCTCGGGCGCCCGGTCGACCACGCCGCCGTACGCCACCTGCATCGACTGCATGCCGAGGCACACTCCGAACACCGGCACCCCCGTCGAGGCGCAGTGCCGGACCATGTCCACGCACACGCCCGCCTCTTCCGGCGTCCCCGGCCCGGGCGAGAGCAGCACACCGTCGAAGCCGTCCTGGGCGTGCGAGGTCGAGACCTCGTCATTGCGCAGCACCTCGCACTCGGCACCCAGCTGGTACAGGTACTGGACGAGGTTGAAGACGAAGCTGTCGTAGTTGTCGACGACGAGAATCCGCGCACTCACTGGTTGTCCACCGTCACATCATTGAAGGGCAGCAGCGGCTCCGCCCACGGGAAGACGTACTGGAAGAGGACGTAGACCACGGCCAGGACCAGGACGAGCGAGACGAGCGCCTTGACCCACGCGTTCCCCGGCAGATGCCGCCAGATCCAGCCGTACATGCCGTCCCTTCCGATTCGCCACGGCACCGGTAACCCCACGCCGTACGGCACCAGACTAACGGCGCAGCGCCTCCGGTTGGCCTTCCTCCACAGGCTGTGTGGCGTCCAGGTGCGCCCAGACGATCAGCCGGTGGCTGTGCCCCCATTCCGGATCGCACGTGGTCAGCGTCAGATACCGCCCCGGTCGGGTGTACCCGGACTTACGTGGCACAGGGTCGATCACCTCAACGTCCGTCGGAACTGTTTTGTATGGCCCTTTGTCGATCCGATACGTGAACCAGGTGGTTCCGTCCGTGAGCACCACCGCGTCCCCCGAGCGCAGCTCCGGGAAGTCCTTGAACGGGTCGCCGTAGGTGCGCCGGTGCCCGGCGACCGCGAAGTTGCCCTCCTGACCGAGCCGGGCGGTCCCCCGGTAGTGGGCGAGTCCCTTCGCCAGCACGTCCCGGCCGGTGCCCTCGAGCACCGGCTTGTTCCACGTGAAACCGAGCCGCGGGATGTACATGATCGCGAAGGGCCTGCCGTAGTGGTACGGCGCCGGGTCCGTCACGGTCACCGTCTTCCCGCCCGGGGCGTCGGCGGACGGCTGCATGCTCCCCTTCGACCACTGCCGGTGCAGCTGGTCGATCTGGTCGCTCATGGCACCGTCGGCCCGCACGCCCGTCCAGAACAGCACATAGGCGACGAACAGCACGATCAGGGTGCCGACGGTGATGCACAGCTCGCTGACGGTCCGGACGATCACGCGCACCGGCGCCTCCGCGACGGACGGCTGGCTACTGCACGGGCTTGGCGTAGTGCAGATCCACTGTGCCCGAGTAGGCGGGAAGAGTCACCGTCCCGTCGTCGGTGACTTTCCAGCCGAGGCCGTACACGTTCACGTACACCATGTACGTCTGGATCGCCTTGCTCGCGGCCAGCGCCTGCTGCAGCCTGTCCGGGTCCCCGACGGCCGTGATCTTGTACGGCGGTGAGTAGACGCGGCCCTGCAGGATCAGCGTGTTGCCGACGCAGCGCACCGCACTGGTGGAGATCAGCCGCTGGTCCATGACCTTGATGCCCTGGGCGCCGCCCTTCCACAGGGCGTTCACCACCGCCTGCAGGTCCTGCTGGTGGATGACCAGGTAGTCGGGCTGCGGCTCGGGGTAGCCGGGGAGCTTGGCGGTCGCGTTGGGCGGGGCGTCGTTCAGCGTGACGGTGATGGCCCTGCCGGTCAGCTTCTGGGTGCCCGCGCTCTTCTCCAGCCCGTTCAGCTTCTGGTCCTGGGCCTTGGTGCTGCCGTCGTCGCTCTCGGCGAGGGACTCCACGCTGCCCCGCAGGGTCGCGTTGGACTCGTCCAGGTCCTTGTTCTTGCGGCTGCGCTGCTGGATCAGGTCGGACAGCTTCAGCAGGGAGCCGTCCTGGCGAATGTCGGTGCCCTTGGCCGTGTCGAAACTGGTGAAGAAGATCAGACCGGCGAGGGCGAAGACCGCCGCCGTCAGCACCCGCACCGGCCGGACACGCGGACCACGGCCGGAATCGGAGCCGGAACCCGTTGATCCCGTCCCGGGGGAGTCGGCAGAATTGCTCAACGTACCCTTATCTCCTTCTGCGCCGCGGAAGCACTACGCTAACGGACGCCCGGGGGAGCACACAGAGTCGTCATGTTGGCCCCTTGTACGCTGCCCCGAGCCCGACCCAGTTACCTGCGCGGCCACGCAGCGCATCGACAGGAGAGACCCTCGTGCCGAAGTCACGTATCCGCAAGAAGGCCGACTTCACGCCGCCGCCGGCGAAGCAGGCGACGGCGATCAAGCTGAACAGCCGTGCCTGGGTCGCGCCGGTCATGCTGGCCATGTTCGTCATCGGCCTCGCCTGGATCGTCGTCTTCTATGTGACCGACGGCTCGCTGCCCATCGACGCGCTGGACAACTGGAACATCGTCGTCGGCTTCGGCTTCATCGCCGCGGGCTTCGGTGTCTCCACCCAGTGGAAGTAGCCGTTTGAGTTATCCACAGGCCTGAGATTGTCCACACCCTCCCTGGGGAAAAGACTACGATCTGTGGATAACTCATCGAGTGTTGACGCCGGTGTGACTGCCCTACCGGCCTCCGACACCGGCACGCCCCCTGCCTGACCTGCATAAACACAGGTGAGCGACAGGGGGCACACCTGTTCCCGCACGGCGTGCACAAGATCCGCCACACGCTGTGGACAACGGTTCGGAATCAGGTGAGCTGAGCGGTCCTGACCAGGGCGAGGACCAGGGACACGACCAGCACCAGGGCACAGGTGCCGTACTGCACGAGCGCCCGCCTCTCGCGCGGGGCGTGGACCATCGCGTAGCCGGTGACGACACCGCCGACCAGACCACCGATGTGGGCTTCCCAGGCGATGTTGCTGAAGCCGAAGGTGAAGATGAGATTGATGACGAGCAGCGCGATGACCGGCCGCATGTCGTAGTTCAGCCGGCGCATCAGCACCGCGGTGGCGCCGAAGAGGCCGAAGATCGCGCCGGAGGCGCCGAGCGAGGCCTGCGCCGGGGAGGCGACCAGATAGGTCAGCGCCCCGCCGGCCAGTCCGGAGACGAAGTAGACGGCCAGGTACCGGGCCCGGCCCAGGGCCGCTTCCAGCGGGCCGCCGATCCACCAGAGGCTGAGCATGTTGAAGCCGATGTGCCAGTACTCCTGGTGCGCGAACATCGACGTCACGAAGCGGTACCACTCACCGTCCGCGACGCCCATGATCGGCGTGAACGGCTTCGGGGGCCACCGGCCGATCAGGACCAGGTGGTCCACCAGGGAACTGTCGGCCTGGACGGCGATGAAGACCGCGATGTTGATCCCGATGAGGATCTTGGTCAGCAGGCGAGGGTCGGCCGTCACCGTGCCCCCGGCGACCGTGCGCGGCCGGGACGCGTGCGCGGAGTGTCCCGTGCCGGAGCCGCCGCGGACGCAGTCGGGGCACTGGAAGCCGACCGAGGCGCTGACCATGCACTCGGGGCAGATGGGGCGTTCACAGCGGGTGCAGCGCACGCCGGTCTCGCGGTCCGGGTGCCGGTAGCACACGGGCACGCTGCGGGCGGCGTCCTGCGCGCTGCCTGCGGCCTGGTCCATCGCATCCCCTTGCTCGTCATGGGGCTACCCCCGCAATACCCCGCCCCGCCCATCCTTACGGACGAGCGGGGCGATTGGTTCCCTGCGGGATGGTACGGGCCGCGTGGCTCCCGTGGGGATCCGTGTGCGGCGGGCTCAGCCCTCGCGCTTCTCGATGACGACCGACTCGATGACGACGTCCTCGCGCGGGCGGTCGTTGCGGCCGGTGGGGACGCCGGCGATGGCGTCGATGACCTTCTGGCTGGCCGGGTCGGTGACCTCGCCGAAGATGGTGTGCTTGCGGTTCAGCCACGTGGTCGGCGCGACGGTGATGAAGAACTGCGAGCCGTTGGTGCCCGGGCCGGCGTTGGCCATGGCCAGCAGGTACGGCTTGTTGAAGGACAGGTCCGGGTGGAACTCGTCCTCGAACTTGTAGCCGGGGCCGCCGATGCCGCTGCCCAGCGGGTCACCGCCCTGGATCATGAAGCCGCTGATGACACGGTGGAAGATCGTGCCGTCGTAGAGCGGGTTCCGGCTCTTCTCGCCGGTCTCCGGGTGCGTCCACTCCCGCTCGCCCTGGGCCAGCTCGACGAAGTTCTTGACCGTGACGGGCGCGTGGTTCGGGAACAGCCGGACCTGGATGTCGCCGTGGTTGGTCTTCAGGGTGGCGTAAAGCTGCTCGGCCACGATCTGCCTTCCGTTGTCTTCCTGTGACTCCCCCGATCCTCGCACGGCCCCGCATCCGCTTCGCCCTGCGGCCACGAGTTGCGGCGGGTTCGGCCCGGAAGGCAGCGCGGAGCGGCGATTCGTGGCAGTGTCGACGACACGCTCCCCTTGCCCGCAATCCGGCCGAAGAGAGCGATAGGCACCCATATGCCCGTCCTCGCATGCCGCAAGGAGCGCGGACAGGCATGATCCGTAAAAGGGTGGAAAGTCGAAATACCGTACGCCACCGAGGAGGAGGAACCCGTGACCCGCATCGACAGCGTGCGCGCCGCGACCGGCTCGGCGAAGGACAGCGTGCTGCACGCCGCGGAAGTGGTGGCGCCTTACGCCGACACGGCCAAGGAGCG
Organism: Streptomyces sp. NPDC052301; assembly: GCF_044593395.1. Classification (NCBI taxonomy): domain Bacteria; kingdom Bacillati; phylum Actinomycetota; class Actinomycetes; order Kitasatosporales; family Streptomycetaceae; genus Streptomyces; species Streptomyces sp. NPDC052301. Next base: position 125,150 of record NZ_JBIUBE010000011.1, read on the forward strand.
TGCCGCGCATTACGCGCAGGAGGCACGCGTACGGCTGGCGCCCGTCATGTCGCAGGCCGCCGACCAGGCCCGCGTGCAGTACGACGCCCGGCTCGCCCCGCGTCTGGAGCAGGCGCGTGCGCATGTGCCGCCGAAGATGGACCAGGCAGCGCATGAGGCCGCCGTCCGTACCCGTAAGGCCGCCCGACAGGCCGCCGCGTACTCGCGTCCGAAGATCGAGCAGGCCGTGGCCGCCGCGGCTCCGGTGGCCGACGAGGCCGCCGCGCGCAGTGCCGCCGCCCTGGTCGCGCTCCGTGGCCAGGTCCCGGCGAAGAAGATCCAGAAGTTGGCCCGGGCCGGCCGGCGTCGGTCCAAGGCCGGCCGGGCCGTGAAGGCACTGGCGCTGCTGACCGTGGTGGCGGGCGGTGCGTTCGCGGCCTGGAAGTGGTGGGACAAGCAGGCCAACCCGGACTGGCTGGTCGAACCGCCCGCCGCGACGGAGGTGCCCGAGTCGGGCCGGCTGAGTTCCGTGGACGGCACCGGCTCCGTGCTGGACCCCGAGGTCCAGGCGAAGCAGGCGGAGGACGAGGCCTCGGACCGCGACGACCAGGGCTGAGCCGGCCCGGCCCGGTCCGTTCGGGCGGCGCCGACGAGGTGGAGACGGGCTGTGGGACGGGCGAGCGCCGCTCGCTCGCCCCACGGCCCCTTTCCCGTGCCGCGCTCGCCCCACGGCCCCTTTCCCGTGCCGCGCTCGCCCCACGGCCCCTTTCCCGTGTCGCGCCCGGCCCGGGCAGCACGCCCGTCCGCCAGTCGGTCGGCAGTACGTCTTCGGTGTCCTCGGCGCTGCACGCCCCCGCCGGCGTCCCGTCATGGATCCAGTCGATCTCGCGGCCGTCGCTCCGCCGCCGTGCACACGGCCGTCCGGTCCGGACGCATCGCGGCCGAGGTGCCCGCGGACATCCGCGTGGAGCGCTCCCGTCGCCCGGGTCGTGGTGACTGCTCGACCGATGCCGCGCTGTGGCTCGCCCGCCCCGGCCCGCTGACGGAGGCCGGCCGGCTGGTGCTGCGCAACGGGCCGCACCTGCTCGGGTTCGCGGCACCCGAACGTATGTGACCCCTCATGACAAAGACCCCCTCTGTCCGCGTCACCGCAGGTCAGAGGGGATCTGATGGGGTGGAGCCTAGGGGAGTCGAACCCCTGACATCCGCCATGCAAAGACGGCGCTCTACCAACTGAGCTAAGGCCCCGGGAAGGTGCGACCGGCCGGACGAATCATGCTCCGGCGGGCGTCGCAGACCAGAGTACCGGGTCACCCCCCGTATCCCGCAAAAAGATTGGGGGTCCCCGCGGATGACCACTCTCCGTAAGATGCTCGACGTGGTTCGCTACAGCGAACCGCGGTTTTTCAGGGGAAGCGATGGGGAGACGCAATGGACGCCGCACAGCAGGAAGCCACCGCGAGAGCGCGGGAGCTGCAGCGGAACTGGTACGGGGAGCCGTTGGGGGCGCTCTTCCGTAAGCTGATCGACGATCTCGGGCTCAACCAGGCCCGTCTCGCGGCGGTCCTGGGGCTGTCCGCTCCGATGCTCTCGCAGCTGATGAGCGGCCAGCGCGCGAAGATCGGCAATCCCGCTGTGGTGCAGCGGGTGCAGCTGCTGCAGGAGCTGGCGGCGCAGGCCGCGGACGGCAGTGTCAGCGCCGCCGAGGCGACCGAGCGGATGGACGAGATCAAGAAGTCGCAGGGGGGCTCCGTGCTCAGCAACAGCACCCAGACCACGAGCGGCTCGGGGGCGCCCACGGTCAAGCGGGTGGTCCGTGAGATCCAGTCCCTGCTGCGCTCGGTGGCCGCCGCGGGCGACATCATCGACGCCGCGGAGAGCCTGGCTCCGACCCATCCCGAACTGGCCGAGTTCCTCCGGGTGTACGGCGCCGGCCGCACCTCCGACGCGGTCGCGCACTACCAGTCCCACCAGAACTGATCCCACGGCCCGGTTCACCGAAGGGGGTTCGGGGGCCGGGCCGGGGCAACGGGGGGACGTTAGGGGGAGCGCGGTAGGGGGGACAGGGGGATCACGGGGGCTAGGGGGAGGAGCGACGGGCTGTCATGGGTGAGGTCTTCGCCGGCCGGTACGAACTGGCCGACCCGATCGGACGCGGTGGCGTGGGCGCCGTATGGCGCGCCTGGGACCACCGCCGACGGCGCTATGTGGCCGCGAAGGTGCTCCAGCAGCGTGACGCCCACTCACTTCTGCGCTTCGTGCGGGAACAGGCCCTGCGCATCGACCACCCCCATGTGCTCGCACCGGCCAGCTGGGCCGCCGACGACGACCAGGTGCTGTTCACGATGGACCTGGTCGGCGGTGGCTCGCTGGTCCATCTCGTCAACGACTACGGCCCGCTGCCGCCGGCGTTCGTGTGCACCCTGCTCGACCAGCTTCTGTCCGGGCTGGCCGCCGTGCACGCCGAAGGCGTGGTGCACCGCGACATCAAGCCCGCCAACGTGCTCCTCGAGGCCACCGGTACCGGTCGGCCCCGGCTGCGGCTGTCGGACTTCGGCATCGCCATGCGGCTCGGCGAGCCGCGCCTGACGGAGACCAACCTCGTGGTGGGGACGCCCGGTTATCTCGCCCCCGAGCAGATGCTGGGTTCCGAACCCGACTTCCCTGCCGACCTGTTCGCCGTGGGTCTGGTCGCCCTGTATCTCCTCGAGGGCGCCAAGCCGGACGCCAAGGCGCTCGTACGGCACTTCGCGGAGCACGGCACGCCGGGCGCGCCCAAGGGGATGCCCGAGCCGTTGTGGGGGGTCGTCGCCGCCCTGCTGCAGCCCGATCCGGCGGCCCGCTTCCGCACCGCCACCGGGGCGCGCAAGGCGCTCGCCTCCGCCGCGGAACTCCTGCCGGAGCCCGGCCCGGACGACGAGCTGATCGAGATCTTCGACCAACTGGGTCCGCTGCCACCAGGGTTCGGGTCCGACGGTCCTCTCGAGCGGGCCTCCGGGGTGGCCCACGACGTGTGGAAGGGGGCTGCCGCGCCCTCGGTCACGGGGGACGTGCGCAAGGGTGTCGCGGACGGTGGGGCGGGGGACAGCGCCGAGGGCACGGACGTCTCCTCCGCCGCGGCGGACACCGGCTCCCTCTCGGACACGGGCAGCTTCCGGCTCCCGCCTCCCCAGGCGGCGCCGGCCTTCGGGCCGTACCCCCGCCCAGCGCGCCGTCGCGCCGAGGAGCAGGGCGAACACCGCCCGGAACAGGCAGCCGAGAGCACTCCGAGCACCGCACCCCGGAGCCCGTACCAAGGCGCGGAAGCCTCCCCGCAGGGGGTCCCGGCCCCGTACGCCTCGCCCTTCGCGCCATCGTCCTTCTCGGCGCCCGCGCACCCCTCGCGCCTCTCCCCTCATGAGTCGTACGCCTCCCCGCGACCGGGCGCGCCCTGGACCGCCGGTCCACTCCCACCCGCCGTGCCGGGCCATGGCGTCGATCGCCTCGAGCACGTGGAACCCGCCGATCCCTCCACTGCTTCGTACACGGCTCGCGACCCGCAGGTTCCGTCTCCGGCCCCCCGGGTTTCCGGACCGCCCGCGCACGGGCGGCGGGCGCGTCGGGCGAAGCGCCGGGCAGGGCCCCCGGCCAGGGCCGTGATCCCGATCCTGCTGCTGGCGCTGGCCTGCTACGCCGTGGGTTTCTGGGCGCTGACCCGGGTCTGAGTCCGCCGGGCCGCCACCGTCCACCCGACGAGCACCAGCAGCAACGCGGTCCCGAGACCGATCCCGCCGGCGGCGACCAGCTTCATCACCCGGGTGTCCGGGCCGCCGGTGCTTCCGGTGAGCGCCGCCTGCCGGTCCTGCTCCGTGACCCTGAAGACGTCTCCCGGCACGGGACTTCCGGCGTAGCCCGGGCCCGCGTGCGCCTGCCCGTCCACCCGGACCCGCAGCGTCACGGGGAACGGCCCCTGCCCGAACGTGCCGGCCATCCGCTCGCTGAGGTGCAGGACCAGGTAGTAGTCGCCGGCGAAGCGTACGGAGGTCACCCCGGCGGGAACGGCGTAGCGGTTGGCGTACTCCACCGGTGGCAGCGGGGCGAGGGCGGCGGACTTCTGGATGCCGGTGTAGCCGAGGGAGGCGTCGTCGACGTCGCCGCGGACCGGGTTGTACAGGGAGAGGGCCAGGGCGCCGCCGACGTAGCCGTGCCCGGACGAGCCGTCCAGGCCGACGGAGGCCTCCAGATGCCGGCCCCAGTCGAGCGGCACCTTGTAGAACTGGGTCTGCCCGGGCACGAGGTCCGTCCGCCAGACCCCCGGTCCGAGCGGGCGTGCCGAGGCGAAGCCGGTGCCGCCGGACCGGTTCCGGGACTCGCCGGTGACCGGCTCGGGCGTGGCGGAGTCCCAGCTCCGCGGCGCTGTCGTGGGCCCGGTCCGCGCCAGGCCGGGTTCGGTGACGGGCATGATCTCGAGGTCCCAGGGCCGCGTCGATGCGGCGGCGCCGGATCCCTCGGCGTCGAGGCGTTCGACCAGGACGTAGTAGGTGCCCGTGCCCTGGCAGAGGGCCTTGCCGGCGTCGCGCTGGGCCAGGGCCGTGACCGGGCGCGGGCTGAGCCCTGCGCCGAAGCGGGCGGAGCCGTAGGAGCAGGCGGCGCCGTGCGCGTCGCGGACCGACACGCGGATCCCGTCGGTGGCGGAGACCGTGGTGTCCGGCGGTGGTACGGCGGTGACGGGGACGTACGCCGTGGCGTCGGCGGTGAGGTGGAGGCGGTAGTAGAGCTTGCCGTTCTTCGGCAGGGAGCTGCGGTAGGGGCGGCCGGGGGCCAGCCGTGCGGCGTCCGCGGTGCCTGCCGTGCCCTCGACGGTACGGGCGCCGGGGGTGAAGGAGTAGGCCCCCGGGCGGGCATCGGCGGCCGTGGCGGTTCCGGTGGTCAGGACGGCGGTCGCGCACAGTGCCGTCAGGGCGGTGACGGCCTTCACCGCGTCCCACGCCGTACGCCCTCGCCCCCGCACGTGCCACTCCCGTCGTCCACACCGGAACCCGCCTGAACCCACCGGACCGGGCCGGAACACGCACCGGGCCGGGCCGGGCCCACCGGAACACGCCGGCGACCCCGCCGGATCGTGGCCCATCCTGCCCCGAGCGGGCCTGCGCCATCCGGGCAATGCGTACGACCGTCCGAAACGCCCGGCAGCTCCCGGCGGAGCGCGGAGGGGCGTCGGAGAACGCCTACCTCACCCCGCAGCACCCCGCAACACGCAGAAGCGCACCTCGGACAAGCACCGCTCGGAAAAGGACAAGACCCCGGTCGCGACGGCGACCGGGGTCTCGTTCAGATTCTGGTGTCGGCACTCACGAACCCGTGGGCACGGAGTCAGTCGCCTCCGTCCACAGGTCCTGCTCGGCGCGATCCGCCTGGATCTGGCGGTACACGAGGAGCCCGCCGATGGCGGCCAGTGCGACCAGGAGCAGCTTCTTCACCGCGCGACCTCGTCTTTCCTTGACGTAGGGGACCTCTGGCGCCCGACTATACACACCGACCGATATCGATCGGTGACCTGCGGCGAGGCCCAACTCCGGCCTCCTGAAGACCAATAGGCCAGGTCTCCGGGCCGTTCCGATCGGAGGGTGATCACACCCCCACGGACGGTGACTTTGCTCCCTTTTCGCTCGCCCTCGGCTTATTTTGCGGGTTTTCCGACCCTCTTACGGCCATCCGAGTGGTGTTCATCGGAACATCGACGCGCCACGGGCTTCGGTCCACCACTTCGCGGCCCACATACACATCATGAGGAAAGTACGCAAATCGCCCGACCCGAAAGTGAGGGGCCATGACTCAGAACAAGGTCATGAAGTTGTGGACCGCCATCGTCACCGCCTTCATCGCGCTGTGCACCGCGCTCGGATTCGCCACCACCACCGCGACCGCCGCCCCGGCCGCGCCCCGGACCGAGACCCCCAGCACCGGCACCCCGCAGCGCACGGTCCCGACGATCCCGGCACCACGCCACTGGTCCTGGCCCCGCACCAAGGCCCTGCCCCCCACGATGAAGCAGCGGATCGGGGCCGAGGCCCACGGCAAGTCCCCCCGTTGCCGGCACCGGCCCCTCATCGACACCGAGGGCGAGACCACCCAGGAAGACCCCTCGTCGGCCAGGCTCGACTGCTGATCCCCCGCCCCGCACGCAGTACCGCAACGTCTCGACACTCACGGCGACTTGCGTACGCACCAGTCGATACGGAAAGACCCCCGGCCGGGTTCGGCCGGGGGTCTCGCGCTTTTGTCCACCTGGGACGATGACCGGCAACGCCCGACACGCCTGAGGAAAGGTGGTGAGTGCTGCCGTGACCCGGCGCGTCACCGTTGTCACCGCTGTCCACGGCCCGTCCGCCCGGTTCCTGCCGGACGCCTACGCGTCCCTGTGCGAGCAACGGCTGCCCGACGGCTGGCAATGGGACTGGCTGATCCAGGAGGACGGCGGTACGGACGAGGTCCGCCCCCATGTCCCGGACGACGCGCGCGTGTCCTTCCGGCAGGGGCGCCCGGGCGGCCCCGGAGTCGCCCGCACGATCGCACTGGCGCGCGCCGAGGGCACGTATGTGAAGGTCCTGGACGCCGACGACCGGCTCACCCCGGGCGCCCTCTTCCGCGACCTGGCCGTGCTGGAGGCGGACCCGACGCTCGGGTGGACCACGTCCCGGGTGCTGGACCTGCTGCCCGACGGCTCCACGGCCGGCTTTCCCGGCGACCCGGAGCAAGGCCCGATCGAGCGCGGGACCGTCCTGGACGCCTGGAGGCGGAACGACCACCGCGCACCGGTCCATCCGGCGACCCTGTGCGTGCGCCGCGACCTGCTGACCGCCCTGGGCGGCTGGATGGCCCTGCCGGCCTCCGAGGACACGGGTCTGCTGCTGGCGCTGGACGCGGTGAGCCGCGGCTGGTTCTCGGCGGAGGTCGGCCTGCTCTACCGCAAGTGGGAAGGCCAGGTCACGGGCCAGGCGGCACATGTGGACCCGGCCGAGCGCGCGGCTCGTACGGCGGTCGCCGAGGCCAGGGCGCAGGCACTGGCGGGCTTCGGGTGGACCTATCCGCCCGCGCCGGGCGCCGGCGCCCGGTAGGCACGATCACCGACGGCCGCCGTGCTCACCGGCCCGTCAGGACGCGTCCCGGACTACCGGCCCGCCACCGAGAGCCAGTGGGCCACCCGGCGGACCGTGGGCTCGTCCAGGCGGTCGGCCAGGGCCCGTACCGCCTCGTCGTCCTCCGGGCCGAGGGCGTGCAGGCCGGCCTTGCTCAGGCCGGCCAGGAGCACCTGGTGCCGGCGACCCGTCATGCGTTCGGTGAGCCCGGCGGGTTCCGCCGGTGCGGACGCGGGCTGTCCGGACGGGGTGGCGGGTACGGGGGTCTCGGCGGCGTCCGGGGTGTCGAAGAGGTGCCAGGCACCGTCCTTCGGGCCCCACAGCGCGACCGTCACCTCGTCTCCGCGCGCCCGCAGCGTCCGGGTCATGTTCCCGACGGCGTACAGCACGGGCGCCCGGTACGGGGACTCCGCGCCCACCGTCCAGGAGTCGGCGCGGGCGGGCCGGTGGAACAGCGCCACCCAACGGGGAGCGCCGGGCGGTCGCGGGCACGGGGGGCGTTCCTGCAGGGCACTCATCGCTCTCGAAACCTCCTCAGGACAGTCTCGAAGGCCATCGGGGCAGCCTCGGAACCCCTTCGGGGACGGCCGACGAGCCCGACCGTAGCTGACGATGCGTCAGATTTCTAGGCGTCCCCGCCGGGCATCGCCCGCTCGCTCCCGCACGCTTCTGTTCTCTTCACGTCCGACGTGGCACCCTGCCCGCACCCGAGGAGGGAGGCCGAGGATGAGCGGACAGCAGGAGACGCCGGCCGGGGCCGCCGGGCGGACGGAGGCGTTGCGCCGGCTCCACGGCAGCCGCGCTCACAGCGCCCACGAGCGTGCCGTCGCCGCGTGCCGGTACGCCGGTGTCGGCCGGGACGCGGCCGAGATCGTGCCGAAGGACCCGGTCGGCAGGGCCGCCAACGCGCTGCGGTTGTCGGCCGAGTCGCTCGCCGCCCTGGCCGTGTCCGCCCCGGACCCCGCGGCGGACGCCCGCTGTGCCCGCAACGCCGCCGCCACCGCGGCCCTGGCCGCCCAGGTGGCCGCCGCACGGGACGACACGGCGGCCTCCGCCGCCTGCCTGCGCGCGGCGCTGGCGGCGTCCCAGGCCGCCGCGGCCGCCGCGGGAGGCGGTGCGCAGGGACAGGACGCGGCCCTCAACGCCCGCGCCGAGGAGGCCGAGCGGGACGCCGTGGCCACGGCGAAGGCGGCGGGCTGGCTGGACGACACGGACCCGGCCGCTCCCTGAGGGCCAGGCCCTCTTCAGGAGTGATGACCGGGAGCTCCGGTGACGCTCGTGCCCTCTGCCCGTCCGGCACCGGTCCCTCCCCTCGTGGGGACCGGTGCCGAACGGTGCAGCGGTGTCGACCCGCGCCGCGTCGGCGTGGTGGCGCGGGCCGAGGCCGGGAGCCGGTCGCCGGGTGGCGCTCACGGGCTCACGCGTCGGTGTGGTGGCCGCTTTCCGCCTGTGACGGAAGTTGGCCGAGAAGCTGCGGTGCGACGGGGCGCCGATCCCGGCACCCACCCCGTGGCCTGTCCGGACGGTGCGTGATGGATCGGCTACCGGGTCGGGATCCTGCCATCTGTGGCCCCCGTCGAGGAGGTTCCGGTCTCCGGTCCTGGCCTTAACCGCAGGTCAGCCGTATAAGGTGAGTTTTCCGGTCCGGACGTCCACATGCGGGGGGAACGTAGAGGGGTGGGACCTTGAGTTCCGACTCAGGGACACGCACGGCTTTCGCCGAACGCCTGGCGCTGCTGTACAAGGAGGCCGGAAACCCTCCCCTGAAGAGCGTCTCCGAGGCGGTCGTACGGCTGCAGCGGGTCGACGAGCGCGGGCGGCCCGTGCGGGTGTCCGCGCAGCGCATCAGCGACTGGCGCCGGGCCAAGAACGTACCGGCGCAGTTCACCGCCCTGGCGGCGGTCCTGCAGATCCTGATCCCGGAAGCGCGCCGCCAGCGGCCCGCACCGGTGTCCACCGGCCTGTACGACATGGGCCAGTGGCAGCGGCTGTGGGAGCGGGCGCTGGCCGACCCGGTCGGCGACCGGCCCGCGCCGCCCGCCGAGGAGAACCGGCCGGCCGCCCAGGCTCCGCCCGTCGCCGGAGGCGTCTGCCCCTACCGGGGGCTGGCCCCGTACCGGCAGGAGGACGCCCGCTGGTTCTTCGGCCGGGAGCGCAGCACGGGCGCCCTCGTCGCCCAGCTCCGCGCCGCCGAGGGATCCGGTGGCCTGGTGATGCTGGTGGGCGCCTCGGGAGCGGGGAAGTCGTCCCTGCTGAACGCGGGTCTGGTCCCCGCGGTGCGCGACGGCGCACTGCGCGACGCCTCGTCCACGCCCATCGATGTACCGTACACGCGCCCCGGCACGCCGGCCGACGCACCCCACCCCCCTCGCAGCGCGCCGGCCGCCGGCACCAGCACCCCGCCCCCCGACGGCAGCAGCGATTGCGTCCTGTACCTCGTCCCCGGTGCCGACCCCCTCGGTGAGCTGGTCCGCCGTGTCCCCGACCTCGCCGCCGTGGCCGCCGACGCGCGCGTGGCCGAGCACGCGGCGACGGAGAATCCGGCGGCACCGGGCTCCGACGCCCCGCACCTCGCCCGGGCCGCGCGCGCGGCCGTCTCGGCGTGGGCGCACCGGGAGACCGGCCCGGAGACCCGGCCGTTGATCGTCGTGGACCAGTTCGAGGAGGCGTTCACCCTCTGCTCCGACGAGGCGGACCGGCGGACCTTCATCCAGCTGCTGCACGCCGCCTGCACCCCGCCCCCCGGCACCGGCGACCCCGCCCCCGTCCGTGTCGTCCTCGGTATCCGCGCCGACTTCTACGAGCAGTGCCTCGGCTACCCCGAACTGGCCGACGCGCTGCAGTACCGGCACATGGTGCTCGGCCCGCTGACCAGCGCGGAGCTGCGCGACGCGGTGACCGGACCGGCCAAGGCGGTGGGGCTGGAGCTGGAGCCGGGGCTCGCCGAGCTGATCGTCCGCGAGGTGAGCGCCGACGGCCCGCGCGGGGCGCACGACGCGGGCGTGCTCCCGCTGCTCTCGCACGCCCTGCTCGCCACCTGGCAGCGGCGCAAGTCCGGGAAGCTGACGCTGGCCGGCTACCGCGCGGCGGGCGGCATCCAGGGGGCCGTCGCGGCGACCGCCGAGCGCGCCTGGTCCGGCCTGGACCCGGCCGCCCGCACGGCCGCCCGGCTGCTGCTGCTGCGGCTGGTCCGGCTGGGCGAGGACACCCAGGCCACGCGGAGGCGGGGCACCCGCCGCCAGCTGGCGGAGGAGTCGGCGGATCCCGGCAAGACCGAGGAGTCCCTCGAGGCGCTGGTACGCGCCCGGCTCGTCACGCTCGACGCGGACACGGTGGAGATCACCCACGAAGCGCTGCTGCACGCCTGGCCGCGGCTGCGGCACTGGATCGACGACGACCGCAACGACCATCTGCTGCGCCAGCGGCTGGAGGAGGACGGCCGGGCCTGGGAGGACTCGGGGCGGGACAGCTCGCTGCTGTACCGGGGTTCGCGGCTGGAGCAGGCCCGCAGCTGGGCCCGGTCCGCCGGGGACACGTTCCTGACCCGCAGTGCGGTGGAGTTCCTGGCCGCCTCGGTCAGGCTGCGCAAGCGCTCGGTGTGGCTGAGCCGGGCCGCGGTGGCGGCCCTGGTGGCACTGGCCCTGGTCGCCGGGGGCACGGCGGTGATCGCCTGGCAGCAGCGGGACGACGCCGTGTTCGCACAGGTGCTCGCCGAGGCCGACCGGGTGCAGCGCACGGACCCGTCCCTGGCCGCACAGCTCGACCTGGTCGCCCACCGGCGGCGCCCCGACGACGAGGGCACCTACAGCCGCCTGATCTCGATCGTGAACGCCCCGCTGGCCACCCCCCTGTCCGGCCACAACGGTGCCGTCTACCTCACCTCCTTCAGCCCCGACGGCCACACCCTGGCCACGGCCAGCTACGACCGGACGGTCCGGCTGTGGGACGTGCGCGACCCGAGCCGGCCGAAACCACTGGGCAAGCCCCTCACCGGGCACACCAGTTGGGTGAGCAGCGCGGTCTTCAGCCCGGACGGGCACACTCTGGCCAGCGCCGGCGACGACGGCACGATCCGGCTGTGGGACGTGACCGACCCGGCCCGTCCCCTCCCGATCGGCTCACCGCTGACCGGCCACAAGGGCACGATCTACCTGATCGTCTTCAGTCCGGACGGCCGTACCCTGGCCTCCGCCGGCGAGGACCACACCGTACGCCTGTGGAACACGTCCGACCCGCGGCGGCCGGGCACGCTCGGCGTCCTGCGCGGGCACAGCGCCGCGGTGCGCAGCGTGGCGTTCAGCCCCGACGGGCACACGCTCGCCGCGGGCGGCGACGACGACACGGTCCTGCTGTGGGACACGGCCGACCCGCGCCGGCCCCGGCCGTACCGCACGGCGCTGCGCGGGCACACCGACCTCGTGCACTCGGTGGCTTTCAGCCCAGACGGACACACCCTCGCCAGTGGCAGTGCGGACGACACCATCCGGCTCTGGAACGTGACCGATCCCGCCCGTCCCGCCGCGCTCGGCTCACCGCTGACCGGCCACACGGGGCCCATCTGGTCCGTCGCCTTCAGCCCGGACGGCGGCAGGCTGGCCGCCGCGAGCGCGGACAGCACGGCGAGCCTGTGGAACGTGAGCGATCCGTCGTCCCCCTCGCAGGTCGGAGAGCCGCTCGTGGGCAGCAGCGGGGAGATGTACGCCCTGGGCTTCAGCCCCGACGGGCGGACCCTCGCCACCGGCAGCGGTGACAGCAAGGTGCGCCTGTGGTCGGTCCCGACCTCCGACATGATCGGACGGAACGGCGCGTTCCGGCCCGATGGGCGGGTCCTGGCCACGGCCGCGCGCGACGGACGGCTCCGGCTGTGGAACGTGGCGCGTCCCGGCCGGCCCGTGCAGCTGGGCAAGCCGTTCGTGAGCGGCGACGGCGCCGGCACGATGGTGTTCTCGCCGGACGGCCGCACCCTCGCCGTCCTCACGGCCGAGCGCAAGGTGTACCTGTGGAACGTCTCCGACGCGTCCCACCCGGTCCCCGCCGGGCCGCCGCTGCCTCTGGAGACCCGCTTCATGGGCCCCGACGCGCTGGCCTACAGCCCCGACGGCCGCACCCTGGCCACCGCCAACGACGACCGCACGATCCAGCTGTGGAACGTCACCGACCCCGCCCACCCGGCCCGCCTCGGCAGGCCGCTCACCGGCCACAAGGGCTACATCAACGCCCTCGCCTTCAGCCCGGACGGACGGACCCTGGCCAGCGGCAGCGCGGACAGCGCGATCCGCCTCTGGGACGTCACCGACCCGGCCCGCCCGACCCGGCCCGGTTCCCCGCTCACGGAGCACTCCGGTCCCGTCAACGCGCTCGCCTTCAGCCCCGACGGCCGGACCCTGGCCAGTGGCAGCGACGACGACACCGTCCGGCTGTGGAACGTCACCGACCCCGCCGCGGCGAGCGCCCTGGGCGACCCGCTCACCGGGCACACCGAGGCGGTCACGTCACTGACGTTCAACAAGGACGGCCACACCCTCGCGAGCGGCGGCAACGACAACACGGTCCGGCTGTGGAACGTCACCCGGCCGTCCTCGGCGACCCCGATCGGCCAGTCGATGAGCCCCAACGCCAAGACGGGCAACTTCCTGGCCTTCAGCCCGGGCAGCCGGGTCCTCGGCGTCTCCAGCGGCACCGACACGGTCCGTCTGTGGAGCCTGGACGACGACGCGGCGATCGACCACATCTGCTCGGTCACCCAGAACGTCCTGACCCCGCAGAAGTGGCACGAGTACCTCCCCCGCCTCTCCTACGATCCCCCGTGTGGGCGTTGATCGGCCAACCTGCCTGATTCCCAGCCGACTTGGCCCCGCAGACCGCCCAACCTTGTTACCCTTGGCCATGGCCCGATCGCTGGTGCATCCCCCGTCGCCAGCGGTCGGGTCTTTTCTCATGCCCTGAGCGACCCGTCCTGCGTCCACGCGTGCGACCGGCGTCCCGAATATCCCATATATGGCGTCTGTGGCAGTATGGCGTATGTGGCATCTGGTGCCGACGGGATCCTTCTACCGAACCGTCGGCTGGGATGGCTCACACAGGCGAGAGGAGTGCACCATGATCGCCAAGCTGCTCGGCAAGCTGTCCTTCACCCGCCATTACGGTGCGTACGGCGCCCACGAATGGGACGCGTACGCAGGCGACGGGGCCTGAGCGCGACCGCCGGCGGGCGCCCTGGGCACCCGCCGGTTCCCGACCACGCTGCCGACGGCATCGGCCTGGACAGGTGCGAGATTCAGGGACGGTCTCATGGGCCGCATGAACGAGCCGCCGCGCTTGCCCGAAGGCGGTTTCGCCGCCTGGAGCCACGACCGGCTGGGAGTGGCGCGCCGTGGCGCTGACGAGTGCGGGGACGTATGGCAGCTGGAGCCGGGGGTCTACGTAGCCGCCGCGGCCGGACCGTGTGAAGAAGTGCTGCGCCGCGCGCAGGACTTCCCCAAGGCACCCTCGCCCCTCTTCCCGCCGTTGAAGCGATCGAGCGGAGCACCGACGCCCGAGCAGCGTGCGTACGCGCACGCCGCCCGCATGCGCGGACTGCGCCCACAGGCGGTCGCAGCCCGGATCGGTGAGATCGCGCGCGGCACCGCTCGATTCGCCGACCAGTGGCCCACGGGCCAGGACGTCGAGATCCTGCCCCCGGTCCGGCACACCCTGGCGGAGATCGGCGTGCGCTACCTCTACTCCGAGGACGCTCCCACCCTGCTGCCCCTCGCCGCAGATCTCTTCCTGGCGCGGGAAGTGCTCGTACGCCCCTCGCGCTGGGCATGGCCGCGCTGGATCCCCACACCGGCCCGGCGGTTCCGTACCCGCAAGCAGGTCGCCTTCACCGACGCGCTGCGGCCCATCGTCCGCAGGCGCCGTTCATCGGGCCGGCTCGGTGACGACATGCTGGGACAGATGCTCCGGCCCTCACCCCACTACGGGCTGCTGCCGGAAGAGGCCATCCTCGACACCCTTCCCGCCATCACGGTCGCCACCTTCGAGACCCCTTCCCGCGCAGCCGGATGGATCCTGCTCCACCTGGCCCGGTACCCCCGGGCAGCGGACCGCGTCGCGGCCGAGGCCGCCTTGCTGCCCGCGGACCCGGCCGCGACGACCAGCACCGACCTCGACAGCCTGCACTACACCCAGGCACTGGTACGCGAGGTGCTCCGACTGCATCCCCCGAGCTGGCTGCTGACCCGTCGTGCCCCGCGACGCACTCAGCTCGCCGACTACACCATCGACGCCGGGTCCACCGTTCTCGTCTGCCCCTACACCGCGCACCGCGACGCACGGGAACACGCCGAACCGGACCTGTTCCGGCCCGAACGCTGGCTCGACGATGCGGACGCGCCGGCCAAAGGGGCCTTCCTCTCCTTCGGCACCGGGCCGCACGGCTGCGAGGGAGCCGCCCTGGCCATGGCGATGCTGACGCTCCTGACCGCGCAGACCGCCCACCGCCACCACCTGAGCGAGCCGCCCGGACCGGAACCCGGCTACCAGGTCACCACCTTCGAAGGTCTCGCGACCGTCGGCCTGCGCCTGCGTGCCACCGGGCGCGGCTGAGGACGGTCCGCGACCGGCGGCCGTCGGTCAGGTGCGCCGCTGGTCGAACTCGTCGGCGAGGATGCCCATCAGGACCAGGTCGTGATGCCGGCCGGCGAAGTAGACGTGCTCCCGCAAACGCCCCTCCTCGGTGAAGCCGAGCCGGCGCGTGAGCGCCAGCGATGCCTCGTTGTGGGCGAAGATCGCTCCCAGGCACTTGTGGTAGCGCCGCTCGGCGAACATGAAGCGCAGCAGCAGCGCTACGGCTTCGGCCGCGTAACCCCTGCGCCGGTGGTCGGCACCGATCGCGATGTCGAACTCGAACCAGCCCGACCGAGGGCCGGTCCGATGTGAGCCCACTGTGCCGACCAGCTCTCCCGTGCCCGTCGTCTCGACTGCCAGCCGGAAGCGGTCGTCATCGCACCGGGCAACGGCTTGCTCCTTCGCCCAGGCACGGTAGCTCTCGGCGGAGCGCGGCAGATCCAGTCGGCTGCCTCGCCACCCGTCGTCGGCGGCGAAACGCACGAACGCTGTCCAGTCGTCGGGCTCGATGGCTCGCAGGCGCACCCGTCTACCAGTCCAGGACGATGCCATGCCCCATTGGATCACGCTGCAGTGCGTGCGAGGCCGAGAGGCACACGCGAAAGACCTCCAGCCACTCTCGACTGGAGGTCTTCTCACTGGTGGGGCTAACAGGATTTGAACCTGTGGCCTCATCCTTATCAGGGATGCGCTCTAACCAACTGAGCTATAGCCCCGCCGCGCTCTGCGGTGTGTGTCCCGCGCGCTGACTCCTGAAGATTAGCGCACGACCACGGCAGTCCCAAAATCGGTTGTCCCGGGACCGTCAGGTCAGGGGGCCGGCGGCCTCACTCGTCCTCCGCCAGGGTCAGCTCGACACCGCCCACGAAGCCCGCGGAGAGGTTGTAGATGAACGCGCCGAGCGTCGCGAGCGCCGTGGCCAGGACCACGTCGATGACCGCGATGATCGTCGAGAACATCAGCACGTGGGGGAGCGACAGGAACGCCTGGAGGTCGAAGCCGTTCGCCTCGTTCGAGCCGGTCGCCTCCGAGATCGTGCCGCCGACCGTCGAGAACACGCCCATCGCGTCCATGACCATCCACAGCACCGCCGAGGCGACGATCGTGCAGATGCCGAGCGCGATGGAGAGCAGGAAGCTGACCTTCATCACCGACCACGGGTCGGCCTTGGCCACCCGCAGCCGCGCCTTACGGGTGCGCGGCGCCGTCCGTACGCCGGTGCGCGGCCGGCGTACCGCGCCGGCGGGCGCCTGCGCCGGGTAGGCCTGCGGCGGGTGGTAGGGCCCGGCGGGCTGCTCGGGACTCCGCTCACCGGGCAGCGGCGACGCCTGCTGCGCCTCCCCGGACGCGGCCTGGCCTCGGGTGTCCGTCACGGTTCCCCCTCGGGGTGCAGACGTGCCGGAGGAGTCCGTCTCGGACACCTTCACCGGCTTCAGGTTGGTCGTGTGCGGGTCGTTCGCACCACCCGCACGCGCGGCGGAGCCACGGCCGCCGCCGTCCGTTTCCGTACCCGTGGGGGTACCGGCCGATCCGGCGCCCGTGGCTCCGCTCACGATGACTCACTCCTCGTGCTACTCGGCCGAGGGCGCCTCACCCTCGTCCGTGCCGGTGGTCGCGGCGGACTCGGCGGTCTCGTCGACGGTCAGCTCACCGTCGACCTCCTCCGCCTCGCGCCCCGCCTCGGCGTTACGTGCGATACCGACCACGGCATCGCGCTTGCCCAGGTTGATCAGTTGGACGCCCATGGTGTCACGGCCCGTCTCCCTGACCTCGTTGACTCGCGTACGAATCACACCGCCGGAGAGGGTGATGGCGAGGATCTCGTCGTTCTCCTCGACCACCAGCGCGCCGACGAGCGAACCACGGTCCTCCACGATCTTGGCGGCCTTGATGCCGAGGCCGCCGCGGCCCTGGACGCGGTACTCGTCGACGGCGGTCCGCTTCGCGTACCCACCGTCGGTGGCAGTGAACACGAACGTACCGGGTCGCACCACATTCATCGAGAGCAACTCGTCGCCCTCTCGGAAGCTCATCCCCTTCACGCCGGAGGTGGCGCGGCCCATCGGGCGCAGGGAGTCGTCCGAGGCGGTGAACCGGATCGACTGCGCCTTCTTGCTGATCAGCAGCAGGTCGTCGTCGGCCGAGACGAGCTCGGCGCCGATCAGCTCGTCGTCCGTCCCGTCCTCCCGCGCGCGCAGGTTGATCGCGATGACACCGCCGGAGCGCGGCGAATCGTAATCCTTCAGAGGCGTCTTCTTGACCAGGCCGGACTTGGTGCCCAGTACCAGGTACGGGGCCGCCTCGTAGTCACGGATCGCCAGGATCTCGGCGATCGCCTCGTCCGGCTGGAAGGCGAGCAGGTTCGCCACGTGCTGGCCGCGCGCGTCCCGCCCGGCCTCGGGCAGCTCGTACGCCTTCGCCCGGTACACCCGGCCCTTGTTGGTGAAGAACAGCAGCCAGTGGTGGGTGGTCGAGACGAAGAAGTGGTCGACGATGTCGTCTTCCTTCAGCTTCGTGCCGCGCACGCCCTTGCCGCCGCGCTTCTGCGCCCGGTAGTCGTCCGTCTTGGTCCGCTTGACGTAGCCGCCGCGCGAGACGGTGACGACGATGTCCTCCTCGGCGATCAGGTCCTCGATGGACATGTCGCCCTCGTACGGGATCAGCTTGGTCTTGCGGTCGTCGCCGTACTTCTCGACGATCGCGGCCAGCTCCTCGCTGACGATCCCGCGCTGACGGACCGGCGAGGCGAGGATCTCGTTGTACTCGTTGATCTTCGCCTGGAGCTCGTCGTGCTCCTGGACGATCTTCTGCCGCTCCAGGGCCGCCAGGCGCCGCAGCTGCATCTCGAGGATCGCGTTGGCCTGGATCTCGTCGATCTCCAGGAGCCCCATCAGGCCGGTGCGCGCGACCTCGACGGTCTCGCTGCGCCGGATCAGCGCGATGACCTCGTCGATCGCGTCCAGGGCCTTCAGCAGACCGCGCAGGATGTGCGCCCGCTCCTCGGCCTTGCGCAGCCGGAAACGCGTACGGCGGACGATGACCTCGATCTGGTGCGTCACCCAGTGGCGGATGAACGCGTCAAGCGAGAGGGTGCGCGGAACGCCGTCCACGAGCGCCAGCATGTTGGCGCCGAAGTTCGTCTGCAGGTCGGTGTGCTTGTACAGGTTGTTCAGCACGACCTTGGCGACCGCGTCCCGCTTGAGGACGATCACCAGGCGCTGGCCCGTACGGGACGACGTCTCGTCACGGACGTCCGCGATGCCGCCGATCTTGCCGTCCTTCACCAGGTCGGCGATCTTCTGCGCCAGGTTGTCGGGGTTCACCTGGTACGGCAGCTCGGTCACCACCAGGCACTGCCGGCCCTGGATCTCCTCGACCTCGACCACCGCGCGCATCGTGATGGAGCCGCGCCCGGTGCGGTACGCCTCCTCGATGCCCTTGCGGCCCACCACCAGGGCACCGGTCGGGAAGTCCGGGCCCTTGATGCGCTCCATGAGCGCGTCCAGCAGCTCCTCGTGCGAAACGTCCGGGTTCTCCAGGTACCACTGGGCACCGGCCGCGACCTCGCGCAGGTTGTGCGGCGGGATGTTGGTCGCCATGCCGACCGCGATACCGGCCGAGCCGTTGATCAGCAGGTTCGGGAAGCGGGCCGGCAGGACGGTCGGCTCCTGGGAGCGGCCGTCGTAGTTGTCCGTGAAGTCGACGGTCTCCTCGTCGATGTCGCGGACCATCTCCATCGACAGCGGCGCCATCTTGCACTCGGTGTACCGCATGGCGGCCGCCGGGTCGTTGCCGGGAGAGCCGAAGTTGCCGTTGGAGTCCACCAGCGGCATCCGCATCGACCACGGCTGGGCGAGGCGCACCAGGGCGTCGTAGATCGAGGAGTCGCCGTGCGGGTGGTAGTTGCCCATGACGTCGCCGACCACGCGGGCGCACTTGTAGAAGCCGCGCTCGGGGCGGTAGCCGCCGTCGTACATCGCGTACAGCACACGCCGGTGGACGGGCTTGAGACCGTCCCGGACGTCGGGCAGCGCACGGGACACGATGACGGACATCGCGTAGTCGAGGTACGAGCGCTGCATCTCCGTCTCGAGCCCGACGGGCTCGACGCGCATGGCGAGTTCGCCCTCGGTCTCAGGAGTCTCTGGAGTGTTCTCGTCGGCCATTGCTGGTGAAGATCCTTCCTGGTGCGGTCAGCTGAGACCGACTCAGATGTCGAGGAAGCGGACGTCCTTGGCGTTGCGCTGGATGAACGCGCGGCGGGCTTCGACGTCCTCGCCCATGAGGACCGAGAACAGGTCGTCGGCCTGGGCGGCGTCGTCGAGGGTGACCTGGCCGAGGACCCGGTGCTCCTGGTCCATCGTGGTCACGCGCAGTTCCTCGGCGTTCATCTCGCCGAGACCCTTGAAGCGCTGGATCGAGTCCTCGCGGACCCGCTTGCCACGCTGGCGGCCCATCTCGATCAGCGCGTCGCGCTCACGGTCCGAGTAGGCGTACTCGACGTCGTCCCGACCCCACTTGAGCTTGTACAGGGGGGGACGGGAGAGGTACACGTGCCCGGCCTCGACCAGCGGCCGCATGAAGCGGAACAGGAAGGTCAGCAGCAGGGTGCTGATGTGCTGGCCGTCGACGTCGGCGTCCGCCATCAGGATGATCTTGTGGTAGCGGAGCTTCTCGATGTCGAAGTCCTCGTGCACACCCGTACCGAAGGCCGAGATCAGCGCCTGGATCTCCTGGTTCTGCAGGATCTTGTCGATCCTGGCCTTCTCCACGTTGAGGATCTTGCCGCGGATCGGGAGGATCGCCTGGTACTGCGGGTTCCGGCCGGACTTGGCCGAGCCGCCGGCGGAGTCACCCTCGACGATGAAGATCTCGCACTTGGTGGGGTCGTTCGACTGGCAGTCGGACAGCTTGCCCGGCAGGGAGGCCGACTCCAGCAGGCCCTTACGGCGCGTCAGGTCGCGGGCCTTGCGGGCCGCCACGCGCGCGGTGGCCGCCTGGATGCCCTTGCGGATGATGTCCGCGGCCTCGACCGGGTTGCGGTCCAGCCAGTCGTTGAGGTGCTCGTAGACCGCCTTCTGCACGAAGGTCTTGGCCTCCGTGTTGCCCAGCTTGGTCTTCGTCTGGCCCTCGAACTGCGGTTCGCTCAGCTTGACCGAGATGATCGCGGTCAGACCCTCACGGATGTCGTCACCGGTGAGGTTGTCGTCCTTCTCGCGCAGCAGCTTCTTGTCGCGCGCGTACTTGTTGATCAGGCTCGTGAGAGCCGCGCGGAAGCCCTCCTCGTGCGTACCGCCCTCATGCGTGTGGATGATGTTCGCGAAGGAGTACACGCCCTCGCTGTAGCCGCTGTTCCACTGCATGGCGACCTCGAGGGACAGGCTCTTGTCCTTGTCCTCGGCCTCCAGGTCGATGACGGTGGGGTGCACCGCCTCTCCCTTACGGGAGTTGAGGTACTTCACGAAGTCGACGATGCCGCCCTCGTAGTGGTACGTGACCGACTTGACCTCGGCCTTCTCGTCCGCGCCCGCCTCGTCGGCGCCTGCGACCGCCTTCGCCGACTCCCGCTCGTCGGTGAGTTTGATCGTCAAACCCTTGTTGAGGAACGCCATCTCCTGGAAACGCCGGGACAGCGTCTCGAAGGAGTACTCGGTGGTCTCGAAGATGTCCGCGTCGGCCCAGAAGGTGACCGACGTGCCGGTCTCCTCGGTCGCCTCGTGCTTGGCCAGCGGCGCCGTCGGGACGCCCATCTTGTAGTCCTGCGTCCAGCGGTGCCCGTCGGTCCTCACCTCGACGGAGACCTTGGACGACAGGGCGTTCACGACGGACACACCGACACCGTGCAGACCGCCGGAGACCGCGTAACCGCCGCCGCCGAACTTGCCGCCCGCGTGCAGCACGGTCAGCACGACCTCGACGGCGGGCTTGCCCTCGGAGGGCACGATGCCGACCGGGATGCCACGGCCGTTGTCGACGACACGCACCCCGCCGTCGGCGAGGATCGTCACGTCGATGGTGTCCGCGTAGCCGGCCAGCGCCTCGTCGACCGAGTTGTCGACGACCTCGTAGACCAGGTGGTGCAGGCCACGCTCGCCCGTGGAGCCGATGTACATGCCGGGCCGCTTGCGGACCGCGTCCAGCCCTTCGAGCACGGTGATGGCGCTGGCGTCGTAGGAGGCGGAGGCTGCCGCCTCGCCGTTCACGCCGGCGTCGGTGGACGGGATGTTCTCGTTGGGGTTGCCGGAATCGGCCACGAAGCGCCCTTTCTGGCACAGCACGAGCCGGGCTCGTCGGCGGGTTGCCGGAGCGGCTGCGGCATGTTGCGTTGGTAAGCCTTGATCAGCGTTGCTCAGCTTTTCCCGGGCGGTCCCCACGTTGGGGCGGGATTGTCTTCCAGTCTACCGGTAGCGCTGACATCGATGGGGGTTTGCCGGTACCTGAGTCCCCATGTGCCGCCCTGAACCGACCTCTGCCGGGTCCCGATATGCGGAAGGGGTCCCCAAGGGGCTCACAGCGGCACTCAGCGCTTCGAGCCGTCAACCCTTGGCTACCGAGGGGTCAGAAGCCGATCCGCGCCGTCGCGCGGTGCGGCTCGGCGGCCTCGTCCAGGGGTACGACGACACCGCCCGCCACCCCCAGGACGTGATGTACGTCACCCATAGGTATCGCCGGGACCGGTGCTGCCAGGGGCACGCAAGGGGCCGTAGCGACGGGCGGGCCCCCCGGGATTGAGCACCTTGATCAGCCGCACGGTGCCGTGCCCCAGGTCCTCGTTGAGCCGGGCCACCAGCGTGGGCGCGAGCACCCTCAGCTGCGTCGCCCAGGCCGTCGAGTCGCACTGCACGGTCAGCACGCGCTCGTCCTCGTCGTACCTCTGCGGCACACAGTGCTTCGCCAGGTCCTCGCCGACGATCTGCGGCCAGCGGCCCATCACCCCGCCCACCGCCGCGGGGGTCTCCCAGCCGCGCTCGGTAAGCAACCGGTTGATCGCGGCCCCGAGGGCCATCGGATCGCGGCCGTCGGCGCGCGCGCCGGAACGCAGACCGCCCCCGCGCCGGGCCTGCTTCTTCTGCCGGGCCGCGTCCCCACGCGCGCGTGCCTGCTCCTTCGCCGCGCGCAACGCCACGCGCGCGAGGTCGACACCGGAGGGCTCGGCCGCCTTCCTCGAGTCCTTCGGGCCCTGCGAGACCTGGGAGTTCTCGGGATTCGACGGGCCGGATTCGTCGGTGCTCATACGCGCTCCACCGTCCCGCCGGACACGGCATAGCGCGCCCCGGCCAGTACGCCCGGTACGTCGTCGTCCACGGCGGCGGTGACCAGCACCTGCTCGCCGGGCGCGACCAGTTCGGCCAGCCGCTCCCGGCGGCGGGCGTCCAGCTCGGCGAAGACGTCGTCCAGGACCAGCACCGGCTCGTTGCCCTCCGCGCGCAGCAGGTCGTACGACGCCAGGCGCAGCGCGAGGGCGTAGGACCAGGACTCGCCGTGCGAGGCGTACCCCTTGGCCGGCAGCTGCCCCAGCTTGAGAACGAGATCGTCCCGGTGCGGGCCGACGAGGGTCACACCGCGCTCGATCTCCTGCTTGCGCACCTCCCCGAGAGCCGCCGTCAGCTGGGCGTACAGGTCCTCACGGGTGTGCGCCTCACCGGGCGCCGACGGCTTGTACTCCAGGGCGACGGGGCCGCCGCCGGGGGCCAGCTGTTCGTAGGCCTTGTCGGCGAGCGGCTGCAGCGTGGCGATCAGATCGAGCCGCTGGGCGAGCAACTCGGCGCCCGCGCGGGCGAGATGCTGGTCCCACACGTCGAGCGTGGACAGGTCCATCGACCGCCCGCCGTGCCGACGGGCCAGCGCGGCGGTCTTCAGGAGCGTGTTGCGCTGCTTGAGGACACGCTCGAAGTCGGAGCGCACCCCCGCCATGCGCGGGGACCGTGCGGTGATCAGCTCGTCGAGGAAGCGCCGCCGCTCCCCGGGATCCCCCTTGACCAGCGCGAGATCCTCGGGCGCGAACAGCACGGTCCGCACGATCCCCAGCACGTCCCTCGGCTTGACCTGCGAGGACCGGTTGATGCGGGCGCGGTTCGCCTTGCCGGGATTCAGCTCCAGCTCGACCAGCTGCTGCCGGTCGCCCTGCCGGACCTGCGCCCGGACGATCGCCCGCTCGGCGCCCATGCGGACCAGCGGGGCGTCGGAGGCGACGCGGTGGCTGCCGAGGGTGGCGAGATAGCCGACGGCCTCGACGAGGTTGGTCTTGCCCTGTCCGTTGGGACCGACGAAGGCGGTGACGCCCGGGTCGAGCGGGACCTCGGCCCGGGCGTACGAGCGGAAGTCGGCCAGCGAAAGATGCGTGACGTGCATGGTCGTTCGCCGACCCTCCCTGCTTTCCTACGGCCTGCTGCAGGCCTACTTCTTCGCTACGGCGTGGCCGCCGAACTGGTTGCGCAGCGCGGCGATCATCTTCATCTGCGGCGAGTCCTCCTGGCGCGAGGAGAACCGCGCGAACAGCGACGCGGTGATCGCGGGCAGCGGTACCGCGTTGTCGATCGCGGCTTCCACAGTCCAGCGTCCCTCACCGGAGTCCTGTGCGTAACCGCGCAGGTCGTCGAGGTGCTCGTCCTCGTCGAGCGCGTTCACCGCGAGGTCGAGCAGCCAGGACCGGATGACGGTGCCCTCCTGCCACGAGCGGAAGACCTCGCGGACGTCCGTGACGGAGTCGACCTTCTCCAGCAGCTCCCAGCCCTCGGCGTAAGCCTGCATCATCGCGTACTCGATGCCGTTGTGGACCATCTTCGCGAAGTGGCCCGCACCGACCTTGCCGGCGTGCACCGAGCCGAAGTCGCCCTCCGGCTTGAGCGCGTCGAAGATCGGCTGCACCTTGGCGACGTTCTCGGCGTCGCCGCCGTACATCAGCGCGTACCCGTTCTCCAGGCCCCAGACGCCGCCGGAGACGCCGCAGTCGACGAAGCCTATGCCCTTGGCGGCCAGCTCCTCGGCGTGCTTCTCGTCGTCCGTCCAACGGGAGTTGCCGCCGTCCACGACCACGTCGCCGGGCTCCAGCAGCTCGGCCAGCTGGTCGACGGTCGACTGGGTGGGCTCACCGGCCGGGACCATCACCCAGACCACACGCGGTCCGCTGAGCTTGCCCACAAGCTCTTCCAGGCTGTGGACATCCGCGAGGTCCGCGTTGCGGTCGTATCCGATGACGGTGTGGCCCGCGCGGCGGATCCGCTCGCGCATGTTGCCGCCCATCTTGCCGAGGCCGACGAGACCGAGCTCCATCAGTGGTGTTCCTTAAGGTCGCTGTGTGGCGTGAGAGGCACGACGTGCCCAGCCGAGCCTAAACCCGCACCGCCACGCACAGCTGTGGGCATACGCGCTCATACGTGCCCCGCCTGACCTGCGGCTTTGCCACCGTGACCGCGGGCGCGACCTGTCCCACCGAGCCGCAGTGCCGGGCACCCACAGAAGACACCCGGCACTGTGCACACCTGTGGACGGCGTCAGCCGCTGAGCCGCACCGGCATGATCAGGTACTTGTAGGCGTCGTCGGCCTCCGCGTCCACCGCCGGCTTCCCGCTCAGCAGCGCCGGCTTCGTGGACGTCGTGAACGACAGCTGCGCCACCGGCGAGTCGATCGCGCTCAGACCGTCCAGCAGGAACGTCGGGTTGAAGGCGATCGAGATGTCGTCGCCCTCCAGCTGGGCGTCCACCCTTTCCACAGCCTGTGCGTCGTCGCTGGACCCGGCCTCGAGGATCAGCACGCCCTGCTCGAAGCTCAGCCGCACCGGCGTGTTCCGCTCGGCCACCAGCGCCACACGCTTGACGGCCTCCACGAAGGGCGCGGTCTCGATCACCGCGACGGAGTTGAACTCGGTCGGGAACAGCGTCCGGTACTTCGGCAGGTCGCCCTCGAGCAGCCGCGTGGTGGTACGGCGCCCCGCGCCCTCGAAACCGATCAGCCCCTCGCCCGCGCCGGAGCCGGACAGCGCGAGGATGACGCTGTCACCGCTGGTCAGGGCCTTGGCGGTGTCCTGGAGCGTCTTGGCGGGCACCAGGGCGACGGCGGAGACGTCCGGGTTCTCCGGCTTCCACAGGAACTCGCGGACCGCGAAGCGGTAGCGGTCGGTGGAGGCCAGGGTGACCGTGTCGCCCTCGATCTCGATGCGCACACCGGTGAGGACAGGCAGCGTGTCATCGCGGCCGGCCGCGATGGCCACCTGGGAGACGGCGGCGGCGAAGACCTCGCCGGGGACGGTGCCCGTCGCGTTCGGCATCTGCGGCAGTGACGGGTACTCCTCCACAGGCAGGGTGTGGAGTGTGAATCGCGAGGAGCCGCAGACCACGGTCGCCCGTACACCGTCTGTGGAAATCTCCACCGGGCGGTTGGGGAGGGCGCGCGAGATGTCCGCGAGCAGACGGCCGGAGACGAGGACGGTGCCCTCCTCCTCGACCTCGGCCTCGACGTTGACCCGTGCGGAGACCTCGTAGTCGAAGCTCGACAGGCTCAGCTGACCGTCCTCGGCCTTCAGCAGCAGGCCGGCGAGGACAGGCGCCGGCGGACGGGCCGGGAGGCTGCGTGCCGCCCAGGCCACTGCCTCCGCGAGTACGTCGCGTTCCACCCGGATCTTCACCGTAAGCCGCCTCCTGCTGCTGTTGCTTCTGAGTCCTCCGACTCGGTGTCACCGCCCACTGCGACGGGCAGGACACCGGGGACCAGTCTGACGCACCGCACTGACAGTAGGTGCCTGTCGGGGTCAAGTCGCTCCGAGGGGCAGCCGGGCTCGAGAGGGCGAGTTGTGCACAGGCCCCGCTTCCAAACGATTGCCGAGCTCTCTCTAGTCGGGAGTAGTAGTAGGGCCTGTGGATACCGTGGATAACCACGTTTGCCCAGCTCAGCACGGAAATTTTGTCCACTGCCCCTGTGGGTGACACCAGTGGACAACCGGGGCTCTCTGTGGAGAACGGAAAGTTCTGCACACCTCGCCCACAGCCTGAGGGCAGTTCTCCCCAGCTGTGTCCCCAGGTTTACCCACGTTTCCCACACCCCAATCCGGCACCTTCGTGTGACGCCTTTCACTCGATGCGGTGAGGAGGTGCGTCGGGTTGCCGAACAGTGGACAGCCATGTGGAGAAGCAGGCGATCACTGGGGACAACCGCCCCCAGCCTGTGGGTTGCCCGTGGACAACTCCGTGCACAGCCTGTGGATCTACGCGTTGTCCACAGTCTGTGGAGATCCTTCGTCCACGATTCCACAGGCCTCTGAGCTGGGCGAACTCGGTATGAACAGGGTCCCTGTGGACGCCGTTCGGGACAACTTGGCGGTCCCCAGGATGTGGAGGGAAGAAAGTCACCGAATCTGTGGAGAGTGGCCGTAACCCACCAGAAAATCGAACACCGGGGAGCGAACATGGAACGTCGCCCCGCGCGCGCGAAGCTCCCGCAGCCCCCTCGGCCACGGCGCCGGGACGGCGTCCACCCGGCAGCGGCGGGGCGCACGGCAGCGGCCCGACGTGAAGCAGCGGCACCTCGTCGGTGCGGGCGAGGGAAGCCCCCCCGGCCCAGCGCCGGCAGCGGCCACGGAGCAGCCGACGAAAACACGAAGGGCGCCCCGGGGTGTCCCGAGGCGCCCTCACGCCGGCACAGCCGGCCTCAGCCGTGCGGCGGCCGCACGTCAGCCGTTCTTGATCCGGTTCGTCAGCTCCGTCACCTGGTTGTAGATGGACCGCCGCTCAGCCATCAACGCCCGGATCTTCCGGTCGGCATGCATCACGGTCGTATGGTCCCGCCCCCCGAACTGCGCCCCGATCTTCGGCAGCGACAGATCCGTCAGCTCACGGCACAGATACATGGCGATCTGCCGCGCGGTGACCAGCGCACGCCCGCGCGAGGTCCCGCACAGATCCTCCACCGTCAGCCCGAAGTAGTCCGCGGTCGCCGCCATGATCGCCGTCGCCGTGATCTCGGGCGCGGAGTCCTCCCCACCCGGGATCAGGTCCTTCAAAACGATCTCGGTGAGACCCAGGTCCACCGGCTGCCGGTTGAGCGAGGCGAACGCCGTCACCCGGATCAGCGCACCCTCCAGCTCACGGATGTTCCGCGAGATCCGGGAGGCGATGAACTCCAGCACCTCCGGCGGGGCGTTCAGCTGCTCCTGCACCGCCTTCTTCCGGAGAATCGCGATACGCGTCTCCAGCTCGGGCGGCTGGACGTCGGTGATCAGGCCCCACTCGAAGCGGTTCCGCAGCCGGTCCTCCAGCGTGACCAGCTGCTTGGGCGGCCGGTCGCTGGACAGCACGATCTGCTTGTTGGCGTTGTGCAGCGTGTTGAAGGTGTGGAAGAACTCCTCCTGCGTCGACTCCTTGTCCGCGAGGAACTGGATGTCGTCGACGAGCAGGATGTCCATCTCCCGGTACCGCTTGCGGAAGCTGTCGCCCTTGCCGTCGCGGATGGAGTTGATGAACTCGTTGGTGAACTCCTCCGAGCTCACGTACCGCACGCGCGTGCCCGGGTAGAGGCTGCGCGCGTAGTGCCCGATGGCGTGCAGCAGGTGGGTCTTGCCGAGCCCCGACTCCCCGTAGATGAACAGGGGGTTGTAGGCCTTCGCCGGTGCCTCGGCGACGGCCACCGCGGCCGCGTGCGCGAACCGGTTGGAGGCGCCGATGACGAACGTGTCGAAGAGGTACTTCGGGTTCAGGCGTGCGGTCGGCTCGCCGGGCCCGCTCGCCGGCGCCGGTTTCGCGGCCGACGGGCCGGGGGCGCCGGGCCCGGGCAGGTCCGGACGCCCCGGTCCGCCGCGGTGCGCCGGGCCGCCGCCGGTGGGCTGCTCGGGGAGCTCACGGCGGACGGGATCACGCTGGTCGTACTCGGTCCGCGACGGGTCGTACTCGGATCGGCCCGTGTCGTAGCCGGGACGCCCCGATTCGTACTCGGATCGGCCGGAGTCGTAGTCCGGACGCCCGGTGTCGTAGTCGGGACGGCCGGTGTCGTAGTCGGACCGGGACGGCTCGTACTCGCCGCGCGGGCCGTCGTACTCGCCGCGCTGCTTGTCGTACCCCGGCCGGTCCATGCCCTTCGAGCGGTAGTCCTGGGACGGCGAGCCGTAGGCGTCCGGCCCGGAGCCGTAGCCGTCCTGGGACGACGGCGACGCGTACGGGTCGCGTTCGGGGAAGCCGAGCCGCGGCTGCTGCCAGCCGTAGTCGTCCTGCGTGGAACGCGGCCAGGCGCCGGGCTCCGGACGCTGGTACTCGGACGGGTAGGCCGGGCGTGCGGTGGGCAGCTGGTCCGCGCGGGACGGCGGCTCACCGCCCGGCAGCTGATCGGGTGCGCGGTGGCGGCCGTAACCCTCGTACGGGGCGGAGGGCAGCTCCGGCTCCTCGTAGCGCGGCTTGGGCTGCTGCTGCACGGGCGGCGCGGCGGGCGCCGGCGGCTCGCCCGCGGAGTCGTCCACGGTGATCGCGATGCGGATGGGGCGGCCGCACTCGCGGCTCAGGGTCTCGCTGACGATCGGCGCGAGACGGCCCTCCAGTACGCCCTTCGCAAATTCGTTCGGCACGGCGAGCAAGGCGGTGTCCGCCACCAGCGCGAGCGGCTGGCAGCGCCGGATCCAGTGTTCGTCCTTCGACTCGACACCCTGACCGCGGCCCTCCCCGAGGAGCTGCTCCAGTACTCGTGGCCACACTGCGGCAAGATCGGCAGGTACGTCAGCCACAGGGCACGCTCTCTCACAGGTCCCTCGAACGTGTGGTTCGGGGACGGGTCGGGATGAATATCGGGTCGGCTGGGGATAAAGGAACGAATCGGAGTCCAGCCACGGTAGTCAGCGCGGCGGGTACGGTTCAAGTTGTTGTCCCCAGCCTGTGGATAGTGTCTCCCAGCGGCGCCAGTTTGACCGGATGGCGCAGCCCCGCGTACCGTAACCAGGTCGAGTTGTCGATGGCTGCTGCCGCCTGCCTACCGATGGGCACAGGTCACGTCAGGTGATCGGGAAGCGGTGCAATCGGGCGTGACGCGAGCTACTCGTGGGCGCACGGTGACAGCCAGGACGGCACCCCGCCACTACCGATTCTTTTCTGGAGCCCCCGAGTGAGCAAGCGCACCTTCCAGCCGAACAACCGTCGTCGCGCCAAGACCCACGGCTTCCGGCTGCGTATGCGCACCCGTGCCGGCCGCGCGATTCTCGCGTCTCGCCGTAGCAAGGGTCGCGCCCGCCTGTCCGCCTGATTCCGATCAGGTCATGACGTCGTGCTGCCCACCGAGAACCGGCTGAGGCGGCGCGAGGACTTCGCGACCGCGGTACGACGGGGTCGTCGGGCAGGTCGCCCGACCCTCGTCGTCCACCTTCGTAGCGGTGCCACGGACCCGCACGCGCCAGGGGAGAGCGCTCCCCCGACGCGTGCGGGTTTCGTCGTGAGCAAGGCTGTGGGTGGAGCGGTCGTGCGCAACACAGTGAAGCGCAGACTGCGTCATCTGATGCGTGACCGAGTCGCCCTGTTTCCCCCCGGTAGCCTGGTAGTCGTACGAGCGCTGCCCGGAGCGGGCGACGCAGACCATGCACAGCTGGCCCGAGACCTGGACGCCGCCCTTCAGCGGCTGCTGGGAGGGGGCGCGCGATGAAGTACCCGCTACTGGCTCTGATCAAGCTGTACCAGTGGACGATCAGTCCGCTGCTCGGGCCGGTGTGCAAGTACTACCCGTCGTGCTCCCACTACGGCTACACGGCCATCGACCGGCACGGTGCGATCAAGGGCACGGCACTCACCGCCTGGCGCATCCTCCGGTGCAATCCGTGGTCGCTCGGCGGTGTGGACCATGTTCCGCCGCGCAAGCGCCCGCGGTGGCACGAAATACTGCGCAACGCTTGGCGCGCACGCAGGGGCGGGCCCTCCGCCGCCGAACCGGCCAGCGAGGACAAGCTCACACCGGAGCTTCCTTCGAGCCCGGACGCAGAGACCTCGTCCCATGCCCAAGGAGCATGATTAGTGGACACGATTGCCAGCCTCTTCAGCTTTATCACGACACCCGTTTCCTGGGTCATCGTCCAGTTCCATGCGGTGTACGGCGCCATCTTCGGCCCCGACACCGGGTGGGCCTGGGGCCTGTCCATCGTGTCCCTCGTGATTCTGATCCGTATCTGCCTGATCCCGCTCTTCGTGAAGCAGATCAAGGCGACCCGGGCCATGCAGACGCTCCAGCCCGAGATGAAGAAGATCCAGGAGCGCTACAAGAACGACAAGCAGCGTCAGTCCGAAGAGATGATGAAGCTGTACAAGGAGTCGGGCACCAACCCGCTCTCCTCGTGCCTTCCCATCCTGGCGCAGTCCCCGTTCTTCTTCGCCCTGTACCACGTGCTCAACGGCATCGCCTCGGGCACGACCATCGGCGTCATCAACGAGTCGCTGCTGGCCAGCGCCCGTAAGGCGCACATCTTCGGTGCCCCCCTCGCCGCGAAGTTCAAGGACAGCGCCGACACCGTCCACGCTCTGGGCGCGACGGTCACCGATGTGCGGGTCGTCACCGCACTCATGATCGTCCTGATGTCGGCGTCGCAGTTCTACACGCAGCGCCAGCTGATGACGAAGAACGTCGACACCACGGTCAAGACGCCGTTCATGCAGCAGCAGAAGATGCTGATGTACGTCTTCCCGGTGATGTTCGCCGTCTTCGGTATCAACTTCCCGGTCGGTGTCCTCGTCTACTGGCTGACCACCAACGTGTGGACCATGGGCCAGCAGATGTACGTCATCCACAACAACCCGACCCCGGGTTCCAAGGCTCAGGCCGCCTACCTGGAGCGTCTGACCAAGCACGTCACGCACCACGGCAAGGTCCGTCGCCGCAGCGAGAAGACGATCGTCAAGGCGATCGTCGCCAAGGGCCGCGACCGCAACGAGTTCGAGCGCAAGTTCATCAACGCCCTGAACAAGGCCGGCCTCGCCGCCCAGGCCGACGGCACCGTGGAGAAGAGCACGGCCCAGGCAGCGGCGCAGACCGAGGACGGTGCGGCCACCACCACGGGCGCCGCCGGCACCGCCACCGCCGCCCGGCGTCAGCAGCCCAAGCGCCAGAGCAAATCCCAGCGTCAGTCCGGCGGGGCCAAGCAGGCGGGCGACTCCCTCTCGCTGGAGAAGTCCGACGAGCCCGAGGACGCCAAGCCCGCCGCTGCCCAGCAGCCCCAGAAGCCCGGCTCCGGCACCCGCAGCAAGGCCCAGTCCGGCCAGCGCAAGGGTGGCCCGCAGCGGCCCAAGTCCCCGTCCAAGAAGTAAGAAGGAGCCCATCCCGTGACGGAAGGCACCACCTCCGCCGCTGCCGAGGGTGCAGACACCCTCACCCGCCTGGAGCAGGAGGGTGAGATCGCAGCGGACTACCTGGAGGGTCTGCTGGACATCGCCGACCTCGACGGCGACATCGACATGGATGTCGAGGCCGATCGCGCCTCCGTGTCGATCATCAGCGACACCGGCAGCCGTGACCTGCAGAAGCTGGTCGGCCGGGACGGCGAGGTGCTGGAGGCACTGCAGGAGCTGACGCGCCTGGCCGTGCACCGGGAGACCGGTGACCGCAGCCGGCTGATGCTGGACATCGCGGGATACCGGGCCCACAAGCGGTCCGAGCTGTCGGAGCTGGGCGCCAAGGCCGCCGCCGAGGTGAAGAGCACCGGCGAGCCCGTCAAGCTGAAGCCGATGACGCCGTTCGAGCGCAAGGTCGTGCACGACGCGGTCAAGGCCGCGGGACTGCGCAGCGAGTCCGAGGGCGAGGAGCCGCAGCGGTTCGTCGTCGTGCTGCCCGCCTGATCGGCACCCCACGTTTCACCGGCCCCGTCTGTAGAGCAGGCGGGGCCGAACTTTGTCAGCCTGGTAGTTCTGGTGGCCGGTGCGCGAAGCGCCGGCGCTGTACGGAAGGACGGTCCCCGTGACGGAGGCAGCGGAGCTTCCCCCCGCGCCCGAACAGGCGCGGGAAGTGTTTGGTGATCGCTTCGCCGATGCGGTCCGCTACGCGGAGCTGCTCGCCGAGGCAGGCGTGCAGCGTGGCCTGATCGGCCCGCGGGAAGTACCCCGCCTGTGGGAGCGGCACCTGCTGAACTGTGCGGTGCTCTCGGAGGCGGTCCCCGAGGGAGTGACGGTCTGCGACGTCGGTTCCGGCGCGGGGCTTCCTGGTATCCCGCTGGCCCTGGTCCGGGACGACCTGAACATCACCCTGCTGGAGCCGCTCCTGCGGCGCACCAATTTCCTCACCGAGGTCGTCGAGCTGCTCGGCCTGGATCATGTCACCGTGGTGCGTGGGCGTGCCGAGGAGGTCATGGGCAAGCTGCCGCCGGTGCATGTGGTGACGGCCCGTGCGGTGGCGCCGCTGGACCGTCTGGCCACCTGGGGGATCCCGCTGCTGCGCCCGTACGGCGAGATGCTCGCGCTCAAGGGCGATACCGCCGAGGAGGAGCTGAAGGCAGCGGCGACCGCACTAGCCAAGCTCGGTGCGGTGGAGACGTCCATCCTGCATGTGGGTGAGGGCGTCGTGGATCCGCTGTCCACCGTCGTGCGGGTCGAGGTCGGCGAGAGCCCGGGCGGTGTGCGGTTCGCGGCGAAGCGTGCCAAGGCCGCACGGACAGGGCGGGCACGCAGGCGTCGTGGATGACCGGGGACGGCGGCGCTTCGAGCGCCGCTGATCCGTCCTGACGACGAGACGTACTCCACACAAGCCTCCAAACCCACGCGAGTCGGAGTGTCGCGGAGATCCGGCCGCCGACGCTGTGCATCGTGTTTCACGTGAAACGTCGCTCACTGCTGCACGGCATCATCAGTCGCGGCCGGGCCGCGGCCGAACCGCGCGACCGGAAGCCTCTCGGCTCACTGGGAGAGGACCCCGAAACTCGGGAGACTCCACCCCCTAGGAGGGGTACCGAGTTGTCCACAGAGGTGGATTTCTCCACAGAACACCAGGCCTCACTGGTTCATGACCCCGAAGACATGGGAGGCTCTGTTCATTGCGAGCCTGAAGTCGAGGAGAGTGAATCCGTGCGGTCCGACGCCAACATCGCGGGACCGATGGCCGATCCGGTCCCCGGTCCCCGTACCGAGTCGATGGGGGCGGATGTTTCACGTGAAACACCGCCTCCGATGGACGACACTCCGATCGGCCGTGCGGCCCAACTGGCGGTCGAGGCTCTCGGCCGCGCCGGCGAAGGCCTTCCGCGACCGGAGCAGACCCGCGTCATCGTGGTCGCCAACCAGAAGGGTGGCGTGGGCAAGACGACGACGACCGTCAACCTTGCCGCTTCGCTGGCTCTGCACGGCGGCCGTGTCCTGGTGATCGACCTCGACCCGCAAGGCAACGCGTCCACGGCGCTCGGGATCGACCATCACGCCGAAGTCCCCTCCATCTATGACGTGCTGGTGGAGAGCAAGCCCCTGGCCGAGGTCGTCCAGCCCGTCCCTGACGTCGAAGGCCTCTTCTGTGCCCCCGCCACCATCGATCTCGCCGGTGCGGAGATCGAGTTGGTGTCCCTGGTGGCCCGGGAGAGCCGGCTGCAGCGGGCGATCCAGGCGTACGAGCAGCCGCTGGACTACATCCTCATCGACTGTCCGCCGTCGCTGGGCCTGTTGACCGTCAACGCCCTGGTAGCCGGCCAGGAGGTCCTCATCCCGATCCAGTGCGAGTACTACGCGCTGGAGGGTCTGGGCCAGCTGCTGCGCAACGTCGATCTGGTGCGGGGGCACCTCAACCCCACGCTGCATGTGTCGACCATCCTGCTCACCATGTACGACGGCCGGACGCGCCTTGCCTCCCAGGTCGCGGACGAGGTGCGCACCCACTTCGGCGACGAGGTGCTGCGGACGAGTATTCCCCGCTCGGTCCGTATCTCCGAGGCGCCGAGTTACGGGCAGACGGTGCTGACTTACGATCCAGGTTCGAGCGGCGCCCTCTCCTACCTGGAGGCGGCCCGAGAAATCGCGCTGAAAGGCATCGGCATCAGCTACGACGCGAGCCATGCCCATATCGGCGCCCAGAACGACCCGAGCATGGTGGAGGGCATCCAGTGAGCGAGCGACGGAGGGGGCTGGGCCGTGGTCTCGGCGCACTGATCCCCGCTGCCCCGACCCCGGCCGAGAAGCCCCCGGCGCAGGCAGCGATGGGGGGAGGAGTATCCGCCTCCCCCGCGGCCGTTCCGGTGTTGACGAGCGACCGGGGAATCGCCGCGGCGAAGGTGGCGACCCTGCCGCCTGTTTCACATGAAACCGAGGAGCCCTCGGCAAGCCTGGTCGCGGAGACGCCCGCGCCCCCGGTGGGTGCCCACTTCGCCGAGATCCCCCTCGACGACATCACGCCGAATCCCCGGCAGCCCCGTGACATCTTCGACGAGG
Organism: Streptomyces sp. NPDC052301; assembly: GCF_044593395.1. NCBI lineage: Bacteria > Bacillati > Actinomycetota > Actinomycetes > Kitasatosporales > Streptomycetaceae > Streptomyces > Streptomyces sp. NPDC052301. The sequence continues at coordinate 159,208 of NZ_JBIUBE010000011.1, forward strand.
ATGCGCTGCAGGAACTGGTGACCTCCATCCAGGAGGTCGGTCTGCTGCAGCCCGTCGTGGTGCGGCAGCTGGGACCGGCCCGCTATGAGTTGATCATGGGTGAGCGGCGCTGGCGGGCCTGCCGTGAGGCGGGCCTGGAGGCCATCCCGGCCATCGTCCGGGCCACGGACGACGAAAAGCTCCTCCTGGACGCCCTGCTGGAGAACCTGCACCGGGCGCAGCTGAACCCGATCGAAGAGGCGGCCGCCTATGACCAGCTGCTGAAGGACTTCAACTGCACCCATGACCAGCTGGCCGACCGGATCGGGCGTTCCCGTCCGCAGGTCTCCAACACGCTGCGTCTGCTGAAGCTGTCGCCGACGGTGCAGAAGAGGGTCGCTGCCGGTGTGCTCTCCGCAGGCCACGCCCGGGCGCTGCTGTCCGTGGCGGACTCGGAGGAGCAGGACCGGTTGGCCCATCGCATCGTCGCCGAGGGGCTGTCGGTGCGGGCTGTCGAGGAGATCGTGACCCTCATGGGCTCGCGGCCCCAGAAGCCTCAGCGATCCAAGGGCCCGCGTGCCGGGTCCCGGCTCAACCCGGCACTGAACGAGCTGGCGACCCGCCTGTCGGACCGCTTCGAGACCCGGGTGAAGGTCGACCTCGGGCAGAAGAAGGGCAAGATCACCGTCGAGTTCGCGTCCGTGGAGGACCTGGAGCGCATCCTGAGCACCCTCGCTCCGGGTGAGGGCCGTGTCCTGCAGCAGGAGTTCGAGGACGGCGCGGAGAACGTGCTGAGCGCGGCGGAGGAGCACGGCGACTGAGCCACGGACGATCCCACGCGGCCGTGACGGAGCGGGCCGTGTCCGGTGTGTACCGGAACACGGTCCGCTCTTTGCTTTGAGGCGGTATCGAGCGAATCTCAACGTGGATACGATGCGAACGGGTATGGCGCATCCACCGGACAGCATCTGGATCTCTGAGTGGGGAGACGGGGGCCATGCGATCGATGAGCCGCACCGGACTGGTGAGCGCGGGCCTGAGCCTGGGAGCGGTCGGCGGATTCGTCGGCAGCCTGCTCAGGGAGCGAAGCGCTCTGAGCGCAGCCCGCGATGCGACGGGCGAGGGAAGCGAGGAAGATCCTTCATGGGGCGTCGGCTCGTGCCGCTCACGCTGGACAACCTTCAGGACCTTCCCCAGCGCTGTCGCTCGTGTGTCTTCTGGGAGCTGGACCCTGTCAGCGGCGAAGCGGCGGTGAAGGCGGGCAGGTCCGCCCTGCAGAAGGAAGCCTGGATCTCCGCCGTCCTGCTGGACTGGGGCTCATGCGGTCGGCTCGTGTATGTGGACGACGTGCCGGTGGGGTTCGTGCTCTACGCTCCTCCGGCCTACGTCCCGCGCTCCACGGCCTTCCCTACGAGCCCGGTGTCGCCGGACGCCGTCCAGCTGATGACGGCCTTCGTCATGCCCGGCTATCAGGGGCAGGGGCTGGGCCGAGTGCTGGTGCAGACGGTCGCCAAGGATCTGCTGCGCCGGGGCTTCAAGGCGATCGAGGCCTTCGGCGACGCCCGCTGGAAAGAGCCCGCCTGTCTGCTGCCCGCAGACCATCTTCTGGCCGTGGGCTTCAAGACGGTCCGACAGCACCCGACGCATCCCCGGCTGCGGCTGGAGCTGCGGTCGACGCTCTCCTGGAAGGAAGACGTGGAGATGGCGCTGGACCGGCTTCTCGGGGCGGTCCAGAAGGAACCGGCACTCAGGCCGCTGTAGCTGGTGTCAGCGGAGGGACATAAGCGAATGGGCCAACCCAGGCGGGTTGGCCCATTCGTGTTTCACGTGAAACGTCACTCAGCGATGAACTCTTCGAGGTCGCGGACGAGCGCGGCCTTCGGCTTGGCGCCGACGATCGTCTTGACGACCTCCCCGCCCTGGTAGACGTTCAGGGTCGGGATGGACATGACGCCGTACTTGGCCGCCGTACCCGGGTTCTCGTCGATGTTCAGCTTGACGATCTCGATCTTGCCGCCGTGCTCGGCGGCGATCGCCTCGAGGGACGGAGCGATCTGGCGGCAGGGGCCGCACCAGTCGGCCCAGAAGTCCACCAGGACGGGCTTGTCGCTCTTGAGGACGTCCTGCTCGAAGGAGTCGTCGGTCACATGCTTCAGGGTGCCGGCCACAGCGGGCTCCTTACCTTGATCGTACGGTGGGGCGGGGAACGGGGAAGATCAGACGGCGGCGGACTTCTCGGGCTCCGCCTTGTCCTCGTCCGCGAGGGCAGAGAGGAACCGCTCGGCGTCCAGGGCCGCAGAGCAGCCGGTGCCGGCCGCGGTGATCGCCTGGCGGTACGTGTGGTCGACCACGTCACCGGCGGCGAAGACACCGGTCACGTTGGTGCGGGTGGAGGGGGAGGCGACCTTCAGGTAGCCCTCCTCGTCCAGGTCCAGCTGGCCCTTGAACAGCTCGGTGCGCGGATCGTGGCCGATCGCGATGAACAGGCCCGTCACGGGCAGGTCGGACAGCTCGCCGGTCTTGACGTTGCGCAGCTTCAGGCCGGAGAGCTTCTGGTCGCCCTGGACCTCGGCGACCTCGCTGTCCCAGACGAACTTGATCTTCGGGTCACCGAAGGCACGCTCCTGCATCGCCTTGGAGGCGCGCAGCGTGTCCCGGCGGTGCACGATCGTCACGGACTTGGCGAACCGCGAGAGGAAGGTCGCCTCCTCCATCGCGGTGTCACCGCCGCCGATCACGGCGATGTCCTGGTCCTTGAAGAAGAACCCGTCGCAGGTGGCACACCAGGAGACACCCCGGCCGGACAGGGCGTCCTCGTTCGGCAGGCCCAGCTTGCGGTGCTGCGAGCCGGTGGTGACGATGACGGCCTTCGCCTGGTGGACGGTGCCGGCGGTGTCGGTGACGGTCTTGATCTCACCGCTCAGGTCGACGGAGACGACGTCGTCCGGGATGAGCTCGGCACCGAAGCGCTCAGCCTGCGCCCGCATGTTGTCCATGAGCTCAGGGCCCATGATGCCGTCGCGGAAGCCCGGGAAGTTCTCCACCTCGGTGGTGTTCATCAGGGCACCACCCGCGGTGACGGCACCCTCGAACACCAGGGGCTTCAGCGAGGCACGGGCGGTGTAGAGCGCCGCCGTGTAGCCTGCGGGCCCGGAGCCGATGATGATCACGTTACGGACGTCGCTCACGGCTTGATTCCTCGTCTCTGGTCTGCGTCAGTCGACCGGATGGGAGTCCCTTTCAGGACTCTCACCCCACCCAACGGATCCTACGGGGCGCGCATTCCCGTTGTGTCCGGGCACACGCACGGGGGTGACTGACAGCGCGGTCCAGCAGACTCAGTGCCGGGCGTAGGAGTGTTTCAGGAGGACCTTGCCGGCAGAGGCGGACTGCTGACGGACGCAGGACGCGTCGACGATGTAGGCCGTGACGCGGGCGTTGTCGTCGGTATCGGGCACCACGACCAGATAGGCGGACTTACCGTCGTACGTTCCCGTCTTGGCGCCCAGGACATCGTCTCCCCGGGGGAGCGTCCGTCGGACGCAGTCAGGAACGGCGGCGCTCCTCTGGATCAGGGTGTTCGCGCTCTCGCTGGATCCCGGGGTGTTCTGCTGGTCCTCGATACCCGACCGGGGCCGCTGCGTGGTACCCCGCTGGGGCTGGCTCTGGGTGGCGAGCAGCCCCTTCACCTGGCTCTGCAGGCTGGTGCCGGAGAAGGGACCCACCGAAGGAGTCGGCTTTGCGTGCGCGGTGGTGTCGGAGGAGTGGTCACCGAGCGACTGCAGCACGAGGGACCCCGCCCCCAGCACTGCGGCAGTGAGGACAGCCCCCAGAACCACACGCCTGCGACGCCGGCCCCGGCGACCGGGCCCGGTCGCCGCCTGCGGACGTCCGGCCGGCCGGTCGGAGGGGAGCGATGTTTCACGTGAAACATGCATGCTTTCGTGGAGGGAGGACTGCGGCTCCCCCGTCTCAGGAGCAGTGGCGCTCAGCAGTGCTTCGGCAGCGAGGGCAGCGTCGATACGACCGGCCACATCGGCCGGCATACGTTCCGCTCCCGATACGGTGCCCAGCAGCCCCCGGATCTCCTCCAGCGAGGCATGGACGTCCGCGCACAGCTCGCAGGCATCCAGATGGCGCCGTACGTCCGCGCTGCGGTCCGGGGGGAGGAGGCCTTCGGTGAGGTCGGAGATCTCCTCGACGTCCGGGTGCCCGGCCGTGTCCGTCGTGGAAGTCACGCTCGCCCACCTCCGCCCTTCACTACGGCTGAATCACTCGGTCCGGTGTCCCCGGGGCCTCTGCTCGGAGACTCCGTCGCCGGTGGGACGGATGTCCCCTGCATCCGGTTCCGTCCCGCGCCGGGTTCTTTTCCGCCTCCGGCGCTCTCGGGCCGTAGATGAGTGAGGAGGGGCAGCAGCCGCGCCCTTCCCCGGGCGCACCGGCTCTTCACCGTCCCTGTGGGCACATCGAGGATGCGAGCTGCTTCGGCGACCGGATACCCCTGCATGTCCACGAGGACCAGAGCAGCCCGCTGATCATGGGGAAGCGTGCCGAGCGCTTCGAAGAGCTGGCGCTGTACGTCGTTGCGTTCGGCCGGTGCAGAGGCCGACTCGTGCGGCTCCAGCAGCTGCTCCAGCCGTTCGGTGTCGTCGACCGGAGCGGTCTTCCGTGAGGCCGCCTTACGGGCACGGTCGAGGCACGCGTTCACCGTGATGCGGTGCAGCCATGTCGTGACGGCCGACTGCCCCCGGAAGGTGTGGGCGGCCCGATAGGCTGACACCAGCGCGTCCTGGACGGCGTCAGCGGCTTCCTCGCGGTCCCCGAGCGTACGCAGGGCGACAGCCCAGAGCCGGTCCCGATGCCGTCGCACGATCTCACCGAAGGCATCGGGATCGCCTTCCACATGGCGGGCGAGCAGATCCTTGTCGCTCACTCCGCCGTATCCGGCGTCCTCCGCCATCTGCCCCCTCCGGTCCGGGTGAGACGTCAGCCCGTGAACTTCACTTCGCCGATGGCCTGCTTCCAGCCGGCCCTGCTGTACAGGGTGGAGTCGTAGCCCGAGTTCGGCACGGCCGTCAGCCAGACGAGGACGTACTGCGTCTTGACCGACTTGGTCACCTTCACCGTGGCGGTGGTGCCCGTGGTCGTGACGCTGCCGATCTTCGTCATGGAGTCCAGCGACGCCGGCGTCAGCGAGTCCGCAGCGTACAGCTCGACCGTCGTGTGGTCACCGCCGTAACGCAGGTCGAGGGTGGCGGTGCTGAGCTTCTTCGCCGAGCCGAGGTCGTACACGATGCCGACGCCCGGCTTGTACGGCGCGATCGGTGGACCCTCGATGAAACTCTTGGTCTTCCAGTACGTCGACGGGTCGTTGTCGTAGGTCTTGGGCTCGGCGCCGGAGTTCTGGGGAGCGCCGTCGGCGACGAACTCCTGGCTGTTCTGGATCTTTATGGGTTGCGGCTTCGGCTTCGCGGCGCTCTTGTCGCCGTCGTTCGTCTCCTGGCTCTTGTGGGTGTCGTCCGACTTGGTGTGGTCCATCAGCGCGTCCGCCAGTTGCCAGCTGCCGAGGCCGAGGGCGGCGATGAGGAGCGCCGACACCGCCCACTTCAGGGCCTTGCCGGTGCGGCTCTGCAGCGGGGGCGGCGGCGGTGCGATCGGCTGGGAGGTGCCGGGCGGTGTGGGACGGCCGTACGTGCCCTGTTGGTAGGTGGTGCGCTGGTACTCCGGTGGTGCCGTGAACGCCGGCTCCGGCGGCCGGATGCGCGGCATCTCGCCGATCGCCTTCACCAGCTCCTCCGGCGTGGTGCACGGAGCCTCGTGCCGGGACGCGGTGGCGCCGTCGTTGACGAGGGCGCGCATGGTCAACTCGGACAGGCCGCGGTGGATCCCGGCCCGCACCTGGTCCGGAGCGATGAGACCGACGTCCTTGGGCAGCCCGGACAGGCCGTACGCGTCGTTCTCGTACGGCCAACGCTGGGTCAACGCCGCGTACAGCAGGGCGCCGATCGCCTCGGTGTCCGTGCGCTGCGGGGTGTCGGAGCTGATGCCGCGCAGCGCGGCGTTCACGGCGAGGCCGCGGATGCGCCACTGGCCGGACGAGGTGCGCAGGACCGCGTTGGGGTTCAGACGCAGATGGGCCAGGCCCTCGCGATGGGCGGCGGCCATGGCCGAGGCGATCTGACTGACCATCTGGTAGGCGTCGTGCGGCTCCAGGGGTCCGGCCGCGAGCAGCGTGGTCAGTTCCGTGGCATCGGGCAGCCACTCGTGTACGACGTAGACGAGGTCGTTCTCCTCGACGGCGTCGAGGACCTGGACGAAGCGCGGGTCGCCGAGCAGCGCGGAGGAGCGGGCGGCGGCCAGGACCGAACGGGCCCGGGCATGGTCTGCGGGCAGCACGTGGACGCCGACGGCACGACGGAGTTTCTCGTCGACCGCACGCCAACTGCTGAATCCGTCCAGACGGGTGACGCACTCCTCCAGCCGGTAGCGTCTGGCGAGCTTGTGACCGCTGTGCAGTTCGGGAGGCGAGGCCTTCTTCACGGAACCCTCGGTCCCGCCACTCACCTGTGCCTCGTCGCTGTCCGTGTCCCGCTCCGGGTTCTTGGCCACCCCGTCGGCCGTGGACTGGTCCGCCTTGGCGGTCAGCGGCTGCTCACCGCTGTTGTCTGCCACGTCGACGGCAGCTGTGCTCCGTTCCGCCACCGTCGTCCCTGCCTCCCCATCCGTTGCGCGCTGTCCGACGCCGAAACCAATTGTGCCCACAGTCTGCCGCTATGCACGACACACAGCTGCCGACGATGGTTGTGCGCCTACCCCCGCCTCAGCGACCCAGACGCCCGCGGACCATCCCCACGAGCGAGTTGAGTTCCTCGATGCGCATCCGGCGGGCGGCGACGAAGAAGATACCGAGCAGGACGGCACCGCCGGCGATCAGTGCGGCGAAGGAGCCGACGACACCCTGTCCGAGCGTGTGCCCGATGCCGTAGCAGGCCGCGCCGCTGAGCAGGGCCGCCGGCACCGAGGCGATGCACAGACGCGCGTACGTACGCAGCACCCTGGCCCCGTCCAGGTCGCCGTTGAGCCGCTTGCGCAGCCGCCGCCAGGCGACCCCCACGCCGATCGCGTAGGCGAGGCCGTAGGCGGCGGCCATACCGGCGACGGCCCAGCGGGCCGGCAGCAGGAAGTAGCAGAGCGCCGAGGCGCCCGCGTTGACGCCGGCGACGATGACGGTGTTGTAGAAGGGCGTGCGGGTGTCTTCGTAGGCGTAGAAGGCGCGCAGGACGACGTACTGCACCGAGTACGGGATCAGGCCGAGGCCGAAGGCCATCAGCATGTAGCCCATGTTGGTCGCTTCGCCGGTGCCCGAGGAGCCGAAGATCAGCGTGCACATCGGGATGCCGAGCGCGAGGAAGCCGAAGGCGATCGGAACGATGGCCACGGCGGTGGTCCGCAGGCCCTGGGAGATGTCGTCGCGAACCGCGCCTCCGTCGCCCTCGGCGGCCGAGCGTGAGATGCGCGGCAGCAGGGCGGCCATCAGGGAGACCGTGATGATGGCCTGCGGCAGGCCCCAGATCAGCTGGGCGTTGGCGTAGGCCGCGAAGCCGGTGCCGGCGACGCCGGCGTCCTTGCCCGCCGCCGTGGACAGCTGGGTGACGATCATGGCGCCGGCCTGGTTGGCGAGGACGAACATGACCGTCCACTTGGCGAGCATCGCGGCCTTGCCCAGGCCGTGGCCCCTCCAGTCGAACCGGAGCCGGATCCGGAAGCCCGTCTCGCGCAGGTACGGGATCATCGCCAGCGCCTGGACGACCAGACCGAGCAGCACGCCGACGCCGAGCAGGCGCTGGCCCTCCGGCGGGATGTTCGTGACCGCCATGTGGGAGTTGGCGGAGGTGCCGTAGACCCAGATGAACATGCCGAGCGTCACGATGATGACGATGTTGTTCAGGACCGGGGTCCACATCATCGCGCCGAACTTCCCGCGGGCGTTGAGGATCTGACCCATCACCACATGGACGCCCATGAAGAAGATCGAGGGCAGGAAGTAGCGGGTGAAGGTGACCGCGACGTCGTTGGCCGCCGGGTTGGTCGCCACCGGGTTGGACAGCATCCGCACCAGCAGCGGCGCCGCGAACATGGCGAGACCGGTCAGTGCGGCCAGGGCCACCATCACCAGAGTGAGCAGCCGGTTGGCGAAGGCCTCGCCGCCGTCGTCGTCCTCCTTCATCGCCCGCACCAGCTGGGGCACGAAGACGGAGTTGAGGCCGCCACCGACGGTGAGGATGTAGATCATGGTCGGCAGCTGGTAGGCGACCTGGAAGGAGTCGCCGAGGAAGCCCAGCCCGAGCGCCGAGACGATCAGTGCGGAGCGGACGAAACCGGTGAGGCGGGAGACCATGGTGCCCGCCGCCATCACGGCACTGGACTTCAGCAGGCCCGCGGCCTTGCCGCCCTTTTTCGCCGGTGCCGCGGAGGCCGCGGTCTCCGCCGTGCCGGACGGGCCGGCGGGATCGGGCGCCGCCGCCGGTGCGGGCACCGGGGGCGGCGCGGGGTTCCCGGAGGCCGCCGGGTAGGAGGCCGCGGCGTACGAGGCGGCCTGCTGCGGTCCCTGCCCCTGCACCGAGGGGTACTGGCCCGCGGGGCCGTAGCCGATGCCCGGGGCAGCGGTCGGCGCGCCCGGGGGGTCCATCGGCGTGTGCCCGCCGCTCTGCTGCTGGTCCTTGAAGAGGTGCGCGAAGGCGTCCGGCTCGTGGTACTCCTCGCCGGAGTGCGTGACCAGGTCGTCCACACCCACGAACTGCGTCGTACGGGGGTCGTCGCCGTACGGCATGTACGGGGCGGCGCCGTCCGGCTCGGGGGCCGGGGTCCGCGCCCACACGCGCGGGTCGGGGGCGTACGGCGACTGGGCGGGCGGGGCGTACAGCGGCTGCTGCTGCTCGTAGCTGCCCGGAGGCGGCGGCGGGTGCGCGGCACGGTCGTAGAGCGCCTCGGCGACCGGATCCTGAGCGGTCAGGTCCTGAGCCCGGTAGGGGTCCTGGTCGTAGGCGTCCTGGAGGTACATGTCCGCAGCGTGCTGCGGCGGCACCTGGCCGGGCTCGGACGGCGGCTCGGGGTAGCCCGAGTCGGCCGCGCCATGGCCGCGGTCACCGTCGTACGGCGCGTTCATGCTTACCCCACCTCATCGTCCCGGGCCCACCGGCCACGACATCGCTCAACGGTCCACTCTCTCACCCGTCCCGGACGGGTCGGCGTTTTCCGGTGCGGTGTCCGGTGCAGGGTCACTCGGCTGCTCCGGGTCGCCTGCCCCGGAGGCGGGACCGGATTCCTCCGGCTCCTCCGGGAGACGGTCCGCGGGCGCTTCGGGGTTCCCCGGCTCGTCGGTGTCCTCCCCCGCAGTGCCGGGGCCGTCCTCCTCGGCCTGACGCGAGGTCGCGCGCTTGCGCTGGGTGTACATCCGGAAGCCTGCGAGGACAAGGAGGAGCACACCGCCGCCGATGACCAGCATCACCGTGGGAGTGACCTCCGTGACCTTCACATCGAAGCTGACGGGGTCGCCGTACTCCTGACCGTCCTCGGTGTACAGCTGGGCGATCAGCCCGACCCGGCCGTTGGCGTTGGCCGAGGTGGTGAACTTCACGGACTGGCTGTGCCCGCCCGAGACCTCGACGCGCTGCTCGGAGTAGGCCTTGCCGCCGATCTTCAGACGGGTCGGCATGGTCGAGGTGAGGCGCAGGACCAGGTGGCCGACGGGCTGGACGAGGTTGTTCTGGACGGTCACCGGGATGGTGACGCTGCGGCCGGAGAGCTTGGTCTCCGACTTGTCGATCAGCTTGACCTCGTGAGTCAGCTCGTCGAGCCACGCCTCGACGCCGCCCCGGTAGCCGCCCGCCGCGCCACTCCGGCCGCGCCACGACGTGGACATCTCACGGTTTATGGCCCGCCCGAACGGCGTGACGACCCGGGACTGGTCGGTGAGGATCACCTGGAAGTTGTCGAGCTTCTCCTGGGTGCGGGCGACCTGCCCGAACGCCGAGCCCGGCAGCTCCTGCCTGCGCAACGAGGAGGGGTAGGCGGACGTCGACGGGATGCGCGTGGTGGCGTTCGGGTCGGGCTTGTCCTTGGCCGCCGCGGCGAGGTCCTGGGACTGGTTCCAGGTGCCGCCCTGGAGCGCCTTCACCGCTGCCGCCATCGCCTGTGCCTGGCTTGCCGTGGGCATGCGCTGCGGGGCGACGACGATGCTGCGCTGGTTGTCCGTCTGCGCGTTCACCTCGAGGCTCTGGGCCAGGAACTGCTGCACGGCGCGCGTGGCGGAGTCCGCCTTGCTCAGATTGCCCTCGAAGGCCCTGGACAGCCGCGCGTCGGCGACCACCGCCGTGGTGCCGCCGCCGACCGGGCGGGCGGCGGAGGGCGTGTACGGCAGCCCGGCGGTCTCCTGGAGGCTGTCGCTGCGGGCGATCACCCGATCGGCACCGGCGGAGGTCGCGACCTTCATGATCGATCGGTCCACGGCGCCGTCCACGGGCCAGGCGAAGTCCGTGCTCGGCGTGACGTGGAGCACGGTCTTGACGGTCGTGGCGGCGACGTCGGTGGCGTCCTTGAGGTGGCTGAGCGAGCCGGCGACGCTGGTGCCGTTGTGAGCGAGCGAGGCCAGGTCGGGGTCGGCGAAGGGCAGGGCGACGACCTCCTTGCCCGCCACCGCCTTCTGCAGGTTCGCCAGCCATTGCTTGGCGATCGCCTGGTGATCCCGGGGGCCCGGCGTGGTGGTGCCCTTGTCACCCGGGAGCCGGTAGTTGCCGGTCGCCATGGCGTCCACGGAGGCCAGCAGGTCCGGGTCGATCACCCAGGTGACGTCGAGGTCCTTGCCGAGGGTCACCATCTGGGCCAGCCGGCCGCCCGGCGCGAGCTCCTTGGCCAGGTCGTCGTTGAGGAACACCGGCGTCTGCAGTTCACCGGCGCCGGTCTTGGCGGTCATGTGGACCGTGGAGAGCAGCGGCCACAGGAACGTCGTCTTCGTCTTGGTGTCGGCATCGGACGGCTGCCACGGCAGGAACGTCTTCTGGATGCCGAGCATCCGGTCCCAGGGCTGGGCGGCGGTCTGGCCGGAGGCGGAGACCCCGAACTCGTAGACGCCGTCCTCGCCCAGGTTCAGCTTGTCCACCGGGACGGAGATGCTGAAGTGCTGCGCCACGCCGGGGGACAGCTTGGGGAACTTCTGCGCGTACTTGTCGCCGACCTCGGAGCCCGTACCGCCCTGTGGGTCGTCGGAGCGCTGCGCGATGGCATCGATGGCCGAGCGGGTGTTCAGCATCGGCCCGATCCGCAGATCCACATGGGCGCCGGTGACGGCCTGCTTGCCGTTGTTGGTCACCGTGCCCGACACGGTGAGCGTGTCGCCGTCCGTCGGGGCACTGGGGGTGAGCGAGTCCAGGGCCACGGCCACCGTGTCCGTGGAGGCGGCCTGAGCGGGGCTCGCGGCGGGCAGCTGCAGCAGACCCGCCAGCAGGGGCACCCCGGCGAACACCGCTCCGGTGCGCCGCAGCCACCGGCGGGCAGGTGAGGCACTGGTCCCCTGGAAGTCAGCCGCCTCGGCCACGCGCTCGCCCGTCCCTCGTCGTATCAGTGGTCGTCGGAATGTGCGTCCACGCATGGTAACGATGCGCGCGGAGTGGAAGTGCCGCGGTCTCCGTCACAAGATCGACCTCAGACCGCGGCCCGTCCTCTATATCCAGTATCGAGTGGAGAGCGGCCGTACGCCGCAAGAGCAGCGGTTGCGCGGGTATGCCGGGAGCCGTCCCATGCCCCGGCGAAGGCGGCGTCCCCGGCTCGTCCAGGGCCTGAATCGGCGCGCCCCTCGGTCGCCGGGGCACGTACCCTCTTCTGTTGTGCCGAACCCGAACGAAGACACTCCCTCTGCCCTGAGCCAGGCGCAGCAGCGCGCGGTCACCGAGCTGCTGCGGGTGGCCCCCGTCGCCGACGACCTTGCCCGCCGATTCCAGGAGGCCGGGTTCTCACTCGCCCTGGTCGGCGGATCGGTCCGCGACGCGCTGCTCGGCCGGCTCGGGAACGACCTGGACTTCACCACCGACGCCCGCCCCGAGGACGTACTGAAGATCGTCCGGCCCTGGGCGGATGCCGTGTGGGAGGTGGGGATCGCCTTCGGTACCGTCGGCGCGCACAAGGGCGGCTACCAGATCGAGATCACCACCTACCGGTCGGAGGCGTACGACCGCACCTCGCGCAAGCCGGAGGTGTCGTACGGCCACTCCATCGAGGAGGATCTGGTCCGCCGCGATTTCACGGTCAACGCGATGGCCGTGGCCCTGCCGCAGAAGGAGTTCATCGACCCGCACGGTGGCCTGGAGGACCTCGCGGCACGCGTGCTGCGTACGCCGGGCACGCCCGAGGAGTCGTTCTCGGACGACCCGCTGCGGATGATGCGGGCTGCCCGGTTCGCCGCACAGCTGGACTTCGTGGTGGCCCCCGAGGTCGTCACCGCCATGACGGAGATGTCCGGGCGGATCGAGATCGTCTCCGCCGAGCGGGTCCGGGACGAACTGAACAAGCTGGTGCTGTCCACGCACCCGCGCAAGGGCCTGACCCTCCTCGCCGAGACCGGCCTCGCCGACCACGTACTGCCCGAGCTGCCGGCGCTGCGGCTGGAGAGTGATGAACACCACCGGCACAAGGACGTCTACGAGCACACGCTGATCGTCCTCGAGCAGGCGATCGCGCTGGAGCAGAACGGTCCCGACCTCACGCTCCGCCTGGCTGCGCTGCTGCACGACATCGGCAAGCCGCGCACGCGCCGCTTCGAGAAGGACGGCCGGGTCTCGTTCCACCACCACGAGGTCGTCGGCGCCAAGATGACGAAGAAGCGCATGACCGCCTTGAAATACTCCAACGAGCTGGTGAAGGACGTCGCGCGGCTGGTCGAACTTCACCTGCGGTTCCACGGCTACGGCACCGGTGAGTGGACCGACTCGGCGGTCCGTCGTTACGTCCGTGACGCCGGTCCCCTGCTGGACCGTCTGCACAAGCTGACCCGCTCCGACTGCACCACCCGCAACAAGCGGAAGGCGGCCGCGCTGTCCCGGGCTTACGACGGCCTGGAAGATCGCATCGCGCAGCTGCAGGAGCAGGAGGAGCTGGACGCTATCCGACCGGACCTCGACGGCAACCAGATCATGGAGATCCTGGGCGTCGGCCCTGGCCCGGTCATCGGCAAGGCGTACAAGCACATGCTGGAGCTGCGCCTGGAGCACGGGCCGATGGAGCACGACGCGGCGGTGGCCGCTCTCAAGGAGTGGTGGGCCGCGCAGGGCTGAGCCGGGCGGCAGGGTCATGTTTCACGTGAAACATGACCCGCCAGTCAGTCGGGGCGATGTTTCACGTGAAACATCGCCCCCTTCATGTCCTCACTGCCGCTCGATGCGAGCCATGGCCCCGGCGACTGTGCCGTAGATCAAGGCGACGAGAACCACGAGCACAGCAGAGCGGCCGTCCGGTGGAAGCATCAGCGCGGCCACCGCGGCGGCGCCGACGAAGGCGACATTGAAGAGGACGTCGTACAGGGAGAAGATCCGGCCGCGAAAGCCGTCGTCGACCGACGCCTGGACAACCGTGTCGGTGGAGATCTTGGCGCCCTGGGTGATCAGACCCAGCAGGAACGCGGCGGTCAGCAGCGGGACCGTGGCGAACGGCAGACCGAGTGCGGGTTCCAGCAGGGCGGCGGCACCGGCGCACACCGCGATCCAGCGGCCGGGGCCGAGCCGTCCGGCCGCCCAGGGTGTCACCACGGCCGCCGCGAAAAAGCCCGCCCCCGACACGGCCAGCGCCAGACCCAGTAGCCGCAGCCCGTCGTCCGGGCTGGTCGACAGTGCGTACCGGCACAGCATGAGCAGCATGACGAGAAGCGCCCCGTAGCAGAAGCGCATCAGCGTCATGGAGACCAGGGCCCAGGCCGCTTCCCTGCGTGAGGGAGCGGCGAGATGCCGGACGGCGGCGAGGAGATCACGGGCGGTGGTGGAGAGTGCGGTCCGCAGCTGCGGCTGGGCCGGACGCAGGTCGGGGCCGAGGAGCGCGGGAGCCAGGCTCAGGGATGTGAGGCCCGCACACAGGTACAGGAAGGCGCCGAGCAGCACCACCGCGGCATCGGAACCCGAGGCCACGAGCCGGACGGCGAAGGCCAGGCCGCCGCCGGCGGTCGCTGCGAGAGTCCCCGCCGTCGGGGAGAGCGAGTTCGCCAGCACCAGGCGCTCGGTGTCGACGACCCGGGGCAGGGCCGCGGAGAGTCCGGCGAGGATGAAGCGGTTGACGGCCGTGACGCACAGCGCGGAGACGTAGAACAGCCAGTCCGGAACGTGGCTGACCATGAGTACGGCGGTGGCGGCGGCCAACAGGGCGCGCAGCAGATTGCCGTACACGAAGACCTGCCGACGCCGCCAGCGGTCCAGCAGCACGCCCGCGAAGGGGCCCGCCAGCGAGTAGGGCAGCAGCAGGACCGCCATCGCCGAGGCGATCGCGGCGGCCGAGGTCTGCTTCTCGGGGGAGAAGACGACGTACGCGGCGAGCGCGACCTGGTAGACGCCGTCGGCGCCCTGGGACAGGAGTCGGATGTACAGCAGGCGTCGGAAGTACCGCAGACGTAGCAGGACGCGCAGGTCACGGACGACGGGCATGGGGCACAGCCTCACACATGCGGAAGGTCCCCGGGTCAGGGAACCCGGGGACCTTCACAGCCCTGGCAGGAGCGTTCTGGTGCGAGCGGTGGCCGCTCGGACCACCGGGTGAGGGCGAGTTAGCGCTCGACCTCGCCGCGGATGAACTTCTCGACGTTCTCGCGGGCCTCGTCGTCGAAGTACTGGACCGGCGGGGACTTCATGAAGTACGAGGACGCCGACAGGATCGGGCCACCGATGCCACGGTCCTTGGCGATCTTCGCGGCACGCAGGGCGTCGATGATGACACCCGCGGAGTTCGGGGAGTCCCAGACCTCGAGCTTGTACTCCAGGTTCAGCGGGACGTCACCGAAGGCACGGCCCTCGAGGCGGACGTAGGCCCACTTGCGGTCGTCCAGCCAGGCCACGTAGTCGGACGGGCCGATGTGGACGTTCTTCTCGCCGAGGTCCCGGTCGGGGATCTGGGAGGTGACGGCCTGCGTCTTGGAGATCTTCTTGGACTCCAGGCGCTCGCGCTCGAGCATGTTCTTGAAGTCCATGTTGCCGCCGACGTTCAGCTGCATCGTGCGGTCCAGGATGACACCCCGGTCCTCGAACAGCTTCGCCATCACACGGTGCGTGATGGTGGCGCCGACCTGGGACTTGATGTCGTCACCGACGATCGGCACACCGGCCTCGGTGAACTTGTCCGCCCACTCCTTGGTGCCGGCGATGAAGACCGGGAGGGCGTTGACGAAGGCGACCTTGGCGTCGATGGCGCACTGGGCGTAGAACTTCGCCGCGTCCTCGGAGCCCACGGGCAGGTAGCAGACCAGAACGTCGACCTGCTTGTCCTTCAGGACCTGGACGACGTCGACCGGCTCGGCGTCGGACTCCTCGATGGTCTGGCGGTAGTACTTGCCGAGACCGTCGAGGGTGTGGCCGCGCTGCACGGTGACACCGGTGGAGGGCACGTCGCAGATCTTGATGGTGTTGTTCTCGGAGGCGCCGATCGCGTCCGCGAGGTCGAGGCCGACCTTCTTGGCGTCCACGTCGAACGCGGCGACGAACTCGACGTCGCGCACGTGGTAGTCACCGAACTGCACGTGCATCAGGCCGGGGACCTTCGACGCCGGGTCGGCGTCCTTGTAGTACTCGACTCCCTGCACCAGCGACGCGGCGCAGTTGCCCACGCCGACGATGGCTACGCGAACCGAACCCATTCCGGTTGCTCCCTGTGTGTACGAGTGAGGCCCTGACTGGGACTCACGTGGCGGTGTCGCCGGGCGTATCCGTCCGGGGGGTTTCCCCGGGACAGGGCAGGCCGCCCGTCGCTCCATTGGTGGTGTCCTGCTGAGCGGACCCCCCGGACGCGGAACCCCTCAGGTCCCGCCCGGCCCGCTCGCTCTCGATGAGCTCGTTCAGCCAGCGCACTTCGCGCTCCACGGACTCCATCCCGTGGCGCTGGAGCTCGAGTGTGTAGTCGTCGAGGCGCTCGCGTGTGCGTGCCAGTGAGGCGCGCATCTTCTCCAGGCGCTCCTCGAGGCGGCTGCGCCGGCCTTCCAGCACGCGCATGCGCACATCGCGCGACGTCTGCCCGAAGAAGGCGAACCGTGCGGCGAAGTGCTCGTCCTCGTACGCGTCGGGGCCGGTCTGCGAGAGCAGCTCCTCGAAGTGCTCCTTACCTTCCGCCGTCAACCGATAGACGATCTTGGCGCGGCGTCCGGCGAGGGGAGCGGCGAGTGCGTCCTCATGGGTGCTTCCGGGTTCCTCGATCAACCAGCCGTTGGTGACCAGCGTCTTGAGGCAGGGATACAGCGTCCCGTAGCTGAACGCACGGAACACACCCAGAGACGTGTTGAGTCGTTTGCGCAGCTCGTACCCGTGCATCGGGGACTCACGAAGCAGGCCGAGTACGGCGAACTCGAGGATGCCGGAACGCCGGCTCATGATCGCCTCCTCTCGGCCCGCGCGGGTCGGTCCCGCGGGTCTCGCAGTGCCTCTCAGCGTCATTATCTCGCGCTGATGTATCGACTCGATACATCCAGACGATAGAACGGCCGTCCGCGAGCGACAAGGGGGACGGCGGTGAACGGGATCACATCACCGATTCATACGATGCAGGTTGCCTGTTTTGGGGTGAACTTCGGAGCTCGGGGGGTTTTGGCGGTGCGTAGTCTGTGCGGCATGCAGACCACCGGGAACCAAGTGGCGCCCGGGGAGCGTCGTTGTCCCCGGTGCAGTACGGGTGAATGCAGGACCGACCACATCCGTATTCCGGGGGGACCGGAAATCAGCCGCCGTTCCAGGCGCGCAAGGGTGCGCCTGCCCGAGGAGTAATCGTTCGATGAGCGAGCACCGTCGCAAACCGCCGCAGCCGCAGGGAGGCGGACGTGCCGCGGCCCGACGCGGCCAGCCCGGCTCGTCCTCCGGCCGCCGCGCGGCACCGCGAGGCGCCACCGGGTCTCCTGCCGACTCCTATGGGTCCAGTTCCTATGGGACGGGCTCTGCCGGCTCGGGGGGTGAAGAGCGCGCCTACGGCAGCCGAGCCGAGGCCCGTCGGGCCGCGCAGAGAGGCAGCCGCCGCAGAGCGGCCGACAACGCAGGCCCGGGTGGCCGACGCGGTGGCCCGAGCGGCCCGACCGGACCCGGACGCGGCAGGGGCCGTGCCACGGCGGCACCCGGAAAGAAGCGGATCATCGACTACCCGAGGGCCGAGAAGTACGGATGGCGGCGCTGGGTCCCCTCCTGGAAGCTCGTGTCGGGCCTGTTCATCGGCTTCATCGGAAGCCTGGTGGCGGTGGCGGGCATCGGGTACGCGATGGTGGACGTGCCCGACGTGGCGAAGACCGCGCAGGCGCAGAACAACGTCTACTACTGGTCCGACGGTTCGGTGATGGTCGCCACCGGCGGTGAGGTCAACCGCCAGATCATCAATTACGCCGACATCCCCAAGGCGATGCGCTACGCCGTCATCTCGCAGGAGAACAAGACCTTCGAGACCGACAGCGGCGTGGACCCGAAGGGCATCGCGCGCGCCGTCTTCAACATGGCCCGTGGCGGTCAGACGCAGGGTGGTTCGACGATCACCCAGCAGTACGTCAAGAACGCCATGCTGGACGACCAGTCGCAGACTGTCTCCCGCAAGTTCAAGGAGATCTTCGTCGCGATCAAGGTGGGCGCCACCGTCAAGAAGGAAAACATCATGGCCGGGTACCTCAACTCGGCCTATTTCGGTCGCGGCGCCTACGGTCTCCAGGCGGCTTCCCGCGCCTACTTCAACAAGGATGCCAAGGACCTGGACGCGGGGCAGTGCGCCTTCCTGGCGGCGATGCTGAAGGGCGCCACGTACTACGACCCGGCGGGCGCGACCTCGCTCGACCAGTCGGCCACTCCCCAGGCGAACCAGAAGCGTGCTCTGGCCCAGATGCAGGACACCCTCGACAAGATGGTCGAGTACCACCACCTCGACGCCGCGACCCGGGCCAAGTACAGGACCCTTCCCAACTGGCAGAACCCGCGGTCGAACAGCCGGCTCAGCGGCCAGATCGGTTATCTGGTCGACCTCGCCAAGTCCTACCTGGTCAACAACAGCGACAAGACCCACGTCACCGCGGACAAGCTGCAGCAGGGCGGGTACCGGATCTACACGACCTTCGACAAGAAGAAGGTCAAGGCGCTCGAGACTGCGGTCACGAACGTCCAGAAGGCGAACATCAAGCCCAAGCAGCGTCCGAAGACCGACACCCACGTCCAGTTCGGCGGCGCCTCGGTGGACCCGACGTCGGGAGCCATCAAGGCGATCTACGGCGGTGAGGACGCGACCAAGCACTTCACCGACAACGCCGACGCCACCGGTGCCCAGGTGGGCTCGACGTTCAAGCCGTTCGTCCTGGCGGCGGCCATGAAGTGGGGCGTGCGGAACCCCGACCTGGGGCCGGAGCAGGCTCAGGACGAGCGCACGCAGGTATCCCCCAGGAGCTTCTACAGCGGACAGAACAAGCTCAAGATCAGGAACTACGACAGATCGGTCTGGACGGACAAGGACGGCAAGGAGTGGCTCCAGACCAACGACGGCAACGAGTCTGTCAACCCGCCGACCTACAAGATCGACCTGCGTGAGGCCATGCAGTACTCGGTCAACTCCGCCTACGTCCAGCTCGGCATGGACGTCGGCCTGGACAAGGTCAAGGAGACCGCGCTGGACGCGGGCATCCTGAAGGGCAGCCTCGCCAGCGCCAACTACCCGTCGTTCTCGATCGGAACCTCCGACCCGAGCGCGATCCGCATGGCCGGTGCCTATGCCACCTTCGCCGCCAGCGGGAAGCAGAACGACCCGTACTCGGTGACCAAGGTCGAGAGCAAGGACGGGGAGATCTACAAGCACGAGGCGCAGCCCAAGAAGGTCTTCGAGCCGAAGGTGGCGGACAACGTCACCGACGTCCTGAGGACAGTGGTCGAGAAGGGTACGGGTACCAACGCTCAGCTGCCCGGCCGTGAGGTGGCCGGTAAGACCGGTACCACGGACGGAAACAAGTCCGCCTGGTTCGTCGGCTACACGCCCCAGCTGTCCACCGCGATCAGCATGTTTCGCCTGGACGACAACGCGAACAACAAGGCGAGGACGTTCCTGGAGATGTACGGAACGGGTGGCCAGGAGAAGATCCACGGTGCCTCGTTCCCGGCCGAGATCTGGCACGACTACATGGCCGAGGCGCTGCAGGGCGCGCCGGTGATGAGCTTCCCGACACCGGAGCCCATCGGCGAGGTGATCAACGCCGACCCGACCCCGAAGCCGACTCCCTCGGTCACCCAGAGCCAGACGCAGAGCCCGTCCCCGACCCCGTCCCCCAGCCGGACGACCCCGTCGCCCACACCGACTCCGAGCCAGACATGTAACAACTGGGGCTGGAAGTGCGACACCACCGGTGGCACGGACACGGGTGGCACCGATGGAGGCACCACGCCGACACCCACTGTCACGGATACGACCGGGACCGGAGGGACGACCCGGGGCAACGGCAACGGAGGAGGCATCTTCGGTGGTCAGACGGGTTAGGCGGCACGCCTGACCAGTTGGCGACATATCGCCCGCCAGGGGTGTTTCACGTGAAACATGGGCCGCCGCACCTGCGAGGTGCGGCGGCCCTCGGTGTTTTCCTAGACATGTACGGCAGGATGTGGCCCATGCCCAGTGCAGAGATGACGCCCGCGAGCAGGCACGAGCCCGAGCCCGTGCGGCCCGTCGCGGCAGAACCGGTGCGGCCGACCCGCGAGGACGAGGTCGCCGCGGCCGGCAGCGAGCTGATCGGTGGCCCCCTGGGGCGGCGCGCCCTGGTAGGGATGTCCTGGTGGACCCCCGTGCGCGTGGTCGCGCTCGTGGCGATCGGCATGTTCGCCCTCGGTCTGGTCCAGAAGGCGCCCTGCTACCACAGTGCCTGGTTCTTCGGCGCGAGCAGCCAGTACACGAAGGCCTGCTATTCGGACATCCCGCACCTCTACCAGGGCCGCGGGTTCGCAGACCATCTCGTGCCCTACTTCGACAAGCTGCCGAACGACCTCTCCGGTGGCATGGGCTACCTCGAATACCCGGTCCTGACCGGCGTGTTCATGGAGGTGGCATCCTGGCTGACCCCGCACAGCGGCACCATGCAGCACCAGGAGCAGTGGTACTGGTTCGTCAACGCCGCAATGCTGATGGTGTGCGCGGCCGTCATCGCCGTCTGCGTGGCCCGGACCCAGCGTCGGCGGCCCTGGGACGGCCTGCTGGTGGCCCTGGCACCTGCCTTCGCGCTCACCGCGACCATCAACTGGGATCTGTTCGCGGTAGCCCTCACCGCCGCCGCGATGCTGATGTGGTCGCGTGGCAGGGCCCTTGCCTTCGGCGTCCTGCTGGGGCTGGCCACGGCCGCCAAGCTCTATCCCGTCTTCCTGCTCGGGCCGCTGCTCCTGCTGTGCTGGCGGGCCGGCAAATGGCGGGAGTTCTTCCAGGCAGTGGCCGGCGCGGTGGGTGCGTGGCTCGTGGTGAACCTGCCGGTGATGATCATGCACGACGCGACCGGGTTCCACATCCGCGAGGGCTGGGCGAAGTTCTACACCTTCAGCCAGGAGCGCGGCGTCGACTTCGGCTCCTTCTGGCTGATCTGGGCGCAGAACTCCAGCAACCCGCCCACCACCGGCTTCGTGAACGCCGCCGCCTCGGTGCTGGTGGTACTGAGCTTCGTCGCCATCGCCGCGCTCACGTTCACCGCACCGCGCCGGCCCCGCTTCGCCCAGCTGGCCTTCCTCGTGGTCGCGGCCTTCATCCTCACCAACAAGGTCTACTCCCCGCAGTACGTCCTGTGGCTGGTGCCGCTGGCGGTGCTCGCCCGGCCCAAGTGGCGGGACTTCCTGATCTGGCAGGCGTGCGAGGTGGCGTACTTCCTGGGGATCTGGATGTACCTCGCCTACACGACCAGCGGAGACGCCCACAAGGGTCTGCCGACGCACGGTTACCAGTGGGCGGTGGTGCTGCATCTCCTGGGCACGCTCTACCTGTGCGCCGTCGTGGTACGGGACATCCTCATGCCGGAGCGGGACGTGGTGCGGCGGTCCGGTGACGACGACCCCTCGGGCGGGGTGTTGGACGGAGCGGAGGACGTGTTCGTGCTGGGTGCGGCGGCCCATCCGCCGCGGCACGCCGCCCACTTCGAAGGCGCTCAGGTGGACTGGGGCCGGCCCGAGCTGATGCCCCACGAGGAGCGTTCGCTCTGAGCGAACGCCCCGGGTCGGGGCATGAGGAAGGCCGTACACGCGCGATGCGTGCACGGCCTTTCCGCTGTTCCGAGGACCTGTCCCGGTAGGAACCCGGTCTACCGGTCCATGATCCGGTCGAACTGGGTGGTGGTGTGCCGCAGATGGGCCACCAGCTCGTCACCGACCTTCGGCTCCGGTGCGTCCGAGGGGACGAACAGGATCGACACCTGCATGTGCGGGGGCTCGGCGAACCAGCGCTGCTTGCCGCCCCAGACGAACGGAGAAAGGTTCCGGTTGACCGTGGCGAGGCCGGCCCGTGCGACGCCCTTGGCACGTGGCATGACGCCGTGCAGGGCCTTCGGGGCCTCCAGGCCCACTCCGTGCGACGTGCCGCCCGCGACGACGACCAGGTATCCGTCGGAGGCCGCCTTCTGCTGCCGGTAGCCGAACCGGTCGCCCTTGGACACCCGGGTGACGTCCAGGACGGCGCCGCGGTACTCGGTGGCGTCGTGGTCCCCCAGCCACAGCCGGGTGCCGATGCGGGCACGGAACCGGGTCTGCGGGAACTGCTGCTGGAGCCGGGCGAGTTCGTCGGCCTTGAGGTGGCTGACGAACATCGTGTGCAGGGGGAGCCGGGCCGCCCGCAGCCGGTCCATCCAGCCGATGACCTCCTCGACGGCGTCCGAGCCGTCCGTGCGGTCCAGCGGCAGATGGATGGCGAAGCCCTCCAGCCGGACGTTCTCGATGGCCTGGTGCAGTTGCGGCAGGTCCTGTTCGCTGATGCCGTGCCGCTTCATCGAGGACATCACCTCGATGACGACGCGCGCACCGACGAGTCCGTACACACCGTCCACCGAGGACACCGAGCGCACCACCCGGTCGGGCAGCGGCACGGGCTCCTCGCCGCGTCGGTAGGGCGTCAGCACCAGCAGGTCACCGCTGAAGTAGTCCTTGGTGCGCGCGGCCTCGTACGTGGTGCCGACGGCCAGCAGGTCGGCTCCGAGCCGCGTGGCCTCCTCCGCCAGCCGTTCGTGCCCGAAGCCGTAGCCGTTGCCCTTGCAGACCGGGACGAGGCCCGGGAACTGCTCCTGCACGTGCTTGTGGTGCGCCCGCCAGCGCGCGGTGTCGACGTAGAGCGTGAGCGCCATGGCCGGACCCGGAACCTTTCTCGTGGCTGCGGTGTAGCAGAGGTGTGAAAGCGTCGAAGGCTATCGAATCAAACGCCAGCGGCTCAGCGACGCGACATGTAAATGTCGAGCGCCTTGTGGAGCAGCTTGTTCAGCGGGAAGTCCCACTCGCCGAGGTACTCGGCGGCCTGTCCGCCGGTGCCGACCTTGAACTGGATCAGGCCGAACAGGTGGTCGGTCTCGTCCAGCGAGTCGGAGATGCCGCGCAGGTCGTAGACGGTGGCGCCGAGCGCGTAGGCGTCGCGCAGCATCCGCCACTGCATCGCGTTCGAGGGCCGGACCTCGCGGCCGATGTTGTCGGAGGCTCCGTAGGAGTACCAGACGTGGCCGCCGACGATCAGCATCGTCGCCGCGGACAGGTTCACGCCGTTGTGCCGGGCGAAGTACAGCCGCATGCGGTTGGGGTCCTCGGTGTTGAGGGCCGTCCACATGCGCTGGAAGTACGACAGCGGGCGGGGCCGGAAGTGGTCGCGGACAGCCGTGATCTCGTACAGCCGCTGCCACTCGGCCAGGTCCTGGTAGCCGCCCTGGACGACCTCGACGCCGGCCTTCTCGGCCTTCTTGATGTTGCGGCGCCACAGCTGGTTGAAGTTCTTGTGGACCTCTTCCAGGGAGCGGTTGGCCAGCGGCACCTGGTAGACGTAGCGCGGCTGCACGTCACCGAAGCCGGCGCCGCCGTCCTCGCCCTGCTGCCAGCCCATGCGGCGCAGCTTGTCCGCCACCTCGAAGGCGCGCGGCTCGATGTAGTCGGCCTCCAGGTCACGCAGACGCTTGACGTCCTGATCCTGGATGCCCTTCTTGATGGTCTCGGCGTTCCAGCGCCGGATGATCACCGGCGGGCCCATCTTCACGGAGAAGGCGCCCTGCTGCTTCAGGTGCGCCAGCATCGGCTGGATCCAGTCGTCCAGATTCGGCGCGTACCAGTTGATGACCGGGCCCTCGGGGAGGTAGGCGAGGTAGCGCTTGATCTTGGGCAGCTGGCGGTAGAGGACCAGGCCCGCACCGACCAGCTGGCCGCTCTTGTCGAACCAGCCGAGGTTCTCCGAGCGCCACTCCGCCTTCACATCGGCCCAGGCCGGGACCTGCATGTGGCTCGCCGCCGGCAGGCTCTGGATGTAGGCCAGATGCTGCTCGCGACTGATGGTCCTCAGGGTCAGGCTCATTCGGGGCGCTCCTCGGGCTGGTGTGTCCCCATGGGTTCAGGGGCTCCGGCTCTCGCGCCGAAGCCTACTGCGCCTTGCGAGCGCCCCGACTGGGGCGTACGGGCACCCGGCCCCCGGTCAGGGGCTGCCGGGCACCTGTATGGGGCTAACAGGGATGATCTGGTGGGCCGGGTGGGTCAGCCGATGAGCCCGCCGAACAGCCCGCCGTTGGCCATGCCGAGCATGAAGCCGACACCGGAGGCGCCGAGACCCACGATCAGACCGAACCGCTCACGCGTGGTCACCGAGATCCACTGTCCGTACGCTCCGACGACGAGTCCGACGAGCCCGGCCCAGGAGGCGAGCAGGTGCAGGCCGGAGAAGAAGCCGGTGATGAAAGCCAGCACGCCCAGGACCAGTGTCACGGCCGCCAGGGTGTCCTGGAGCGGATGGGGCTTGCCGTCCGTGGCGAAGAGGGATCCGGCGGTGTTGGGTCGCAAAGCCTGCTGTGCCATGAGGCACCTCCTGCGGATCGCGGCGCACTGTAGCGCCATACACACCCGATGTGTACAGACTGACGGCCTCCACCGCCGGATTTCAACCGGAAGCAGGTGTGCGGGTAGTCTGTACCGTCTGCATCGGTGTCTGCCCGGACCTGGCCGGGCCACACTGCGGGATCCCCGCAAGGCCCGTCGATTGTCAGTGGCGACCGATACCGTTGCGTACGCATCACGACCCTCCTGCCACGGAACGACCGTGGCCGCTGAGTCCAAAGGAGGTGGGTTCCACATGCGTCACTACGAGGTGATGGTCATCCTCGACCCCGATCTCGAGGAGCGTGCTGTCTCCCCGCTGATCGAGAACTTCCTGTCCGTCGTCCGTGACGGCGGCGGCAAGGTTGAGAAGGTCGACACCTGGGGCCGTCGTCGTCTCGCCTACGAGATCAAGAAGAAGCCCGAGGGCATCTACTCGGTCATCGACCTGCAGGCCGAGCCTGCGGTCGTCAAGGAGCTCGACCGCCAGATGAACCTGAACGAGTCGGTCCTCCGGACCAAGGTCCTCCGCCCCGAGACCCACTGAGCCTCCCAGCTCAGCTGATCTCGGGATTCGAGTAGCAAGCAAGCAGCCAGACCAGCAAACCCGCCGAGAGGTTCCCCATGGCAGGCGAGACCGTCATCACGGTCATCGGCAATCTTGTCGACGACCCCGAGCTGCGCTTCACCCCGTCCGGTGCGGCGGTCGCGAAGTTCCGTGTCGCGTCCACTCCCCGCACCTTCGACCGCCAGACGAACGAGTGGAAGGACGGCGAGAGCCTCTTCCTGACCTGCTCGGTCTGGCGTCAGGCGGCGGAGAACGTCGCCGAGTCGCTCCAGCGAGGCATGCGCGTCATCGTGCAGGGCCGGCTGAAGCAGCGGTCCTACGAGGACCGTGAGGGCGTCAAGCGCACGGTCTACGAGCTGGACGTCGAGGAAGTCGGCCCCAGCCTGCGTAACGCCACGGCCAAGGTCACCAAGACCGCCGGTGGCGCTCGCGGTGGCCAGGGTGGTTACGGCGGCGGTGGCGGCCAGCAGGGCGGCGGCTGGGGCGGAGGCCCCGGTGGCGGCCAGCAGGGCGGCGGCGCTCCGGCCGATGACCCGTGGGCTTCCGGCGCTCCCGCCGGTGGCAACCAGGGTGGCGGTGGCTGGGGCGGTGGCTCCGGCGGCGGTGGCGGCTACTCGGACGAGCCCCCCTTCTAGGTCCTCGGACCAAGGGCGGGTCGTACCCAAACTTCTTGATCACACAGGAGAAACACCATGGCGAAGCCGCCTGTGCGCAAGCCGAAGAAGAAGGTCTGCGCGTTCTGCAAGGACAAGGTCACGTACGTGGACTACAAGGACACGAACATGCTGCGGAAGTTCATTTCCGACCGCGGCAAGATCCGTGCCCGCCGCGTGACCGGCAACTGCACCCAGCACCAGCGTGACGTCGCCACGGCTGTGAAGAACAGCCGTGAGATGGCGCTGCTGCCCTACACGTCCACCGCGCGCTAAGGAAAGGGTGACCGACTCATGAAGATCATCCTGACCCACGAGGTCTCTGGCCTCGGTGCCGCGGGCGACGTCGTCGACGTCAAGGACGGTTACGCTCGCAACTACCTGATCCCGCGGAAGTTCGCTATCCGCTGGACCAAGGGTGGCGAGAAGGACGTCGAGCAGATCCGTCGTGCTCGCAAGATCCACGAGATCCAGACCATCGAGCAGGCCAACCAGGTGAAGGCCCAGCTCGAGGGCGTGAAGGTCCGTCTGGCCGTCCGCTCCGGCGACGCCGGTCGTCTCTTCGGTTCCGTCACCCCGGCCGACATCGCTTCCGCGATCAAGGCTTCCGGTGGCCCCGAGGTCGACAAGCGCCGCATCGAGCTGACCGCTCCGATCAAGACCCTGGGCGCCCACGAGACGTCCGTGCGTCTGCACCCCGAGGTTGCCGCCAAGGTCAACATCGAGGTCGTCGCGGCGTGACGCTGCGCTCGGCTTGAGCAGCTGAGAGGGGCCGTCCCGGCGGGGCGGCCCCTCTTCGCATTCGGTGTCGATGTTCGCCGCGCATCGGCGGCATGTTTCACGTGAAACCGACACGGTGTGACCCCGCCGGTGCTTTCAGCGAGTCGCGCCCGTCACGATCCACCTGCCGGAGCGTGCGCGCAGCCACAGGGTCAGCAAGCGGACGGCCATCATCAGCGTCATGGCTGCCCACAGCGCGGTGAGACCGCCACCGATGGCGGGGACCAGCAGGGCGACGGGGGCGAAGACTCCCAGGGTGAGCAGCATCGCCCGGGCGAGGTACGGCCCGTCACCGGCACCCATCAGAACACCGTCCAGGACGAAGACCACACCGCAGATCGGCTGTGACAGCGCCACCATCAGCAGCGCCGGCAACGCTGTGTCCTTGACCACGGAGTCGCTCGTGAAGAGCGGGAGGAAGAGTGGCCGGGCGGCGACCACGAGCACACCAAGCACGACTCCGGTCGCAATGCCCCACTGCACCATCCGCCGACAGGCCTCGCGGGCGCCTTCGGCATCGTCCGCCCCGAGGTAGCGGCCGATGATCGCCTGCCCGGCGATCGCGATGGCGTCGAGAGCGAAGGCCAGCAGGCTCCACAGGGACAGGATGATCTGATGGGCCGCGATGTCGGCATCACCGAGACGTGCCGCTACCGCTGTGGCGATCATGAGGATCGACCGCAGCGAGAGGGTGCGGACCAGCAGCGGGACGCCGGCCTGGGCCGAGGCGCGGATCCCGGCGGCGTCCGGTCGCAGGGATGCCCCGTGCCGCCGCGCCCCGCGGACGACCGCGGTCAGATAGACGGCGGCCATGCCGCACTGCGCGATCACCGTGCCCCACGCGGATCCGGCGATGCCGAGCCCGGCACCGTAGACGAGCGCGCCGTTGAGCCCGGCATTGGCGACGAAGCCCGCGACTGCGACGTAGAGCGGGGTTCTGGTGTCCTGCAGTCCACGCAGCACTCCGGTGGCGGCCAGGACGATGAGCATGGCCGGAATCCCCAGCGCGGAGATCCGCAGATACGTCGTGGCGTAGGGAGCCGCTGTCGTGGAGGCGCCGAAGAGGTCGACGATGCCGGGGGCGAGGGGCAGGACGACGGCGACGACGGCCATGCCGAGCAGCAGCGCCAGCCAAATGCCGTCCATGCCCTGCCGGATGGCGGCCTGGAGATCACCGGCGCCGACGCGACGGGCCACTGCGGCGGTGGTGGCGTAGGCGAGGAAGACGAAGACGCTCACGGCCGTTGTGAGGAGGGCCGAGGCGACGCCGAGGCCGGCGAGCTGAGCCGTGCCGAGGTGGCCGACGATCGCACTGTCCGCCATGACGAAGAGAGGCTCGGCGACGAGGGCGCCGAAGGCTGGAACGGCCAGGGTGACGATCTCTCGGTCGTGCCGCCGTCCGGTGGCCTTGGGTATCGCGGGAGCCTGTGTCATGCGCACCAATCTAATCGTCCACAGGTAAGCGATGCAACTAGGTACTGACCCTTACTCCCTCTCGGGAGTCCCCTCCTTTCGCGTACCGTTCGAAGCGATCTTGGCCCGACTGGGGAAGTTTTTCTTCTGCACAGCCGGTGGATCCCAAAGGTCCAGCTCAGAGGCTTGTTCGGGAAGGGAAGGAGGGCTTGTTCACAGGGCTGTCCACCGGGTCGTGCACAGGTTTCGGTGAGTTCTCCACAGCATCCGGGCCGTCGTCCACATGGCCTGTGGATAACCAGATTGGCTGACGGTGCCGAGGGGCCTACCGTTGTCCGGCGCCCGCTCCTTCCCCCGGCCCGGGAGACGTCTTTCCCGCGGTCCCGGAACCGTCATAAATCCGACGGGCCAGAACCGGAGTTGGGCCTCTTATTTGTCAGTGTCGTGCCGTACAACAGAGGGCACGGCGAGGTCCGCCGCGCGGACGGGAGGAGGTGGCTCGGTGAGCATTTCCGAGCCCTTGGACGATCCGTGGGCCGATGCCGGACCCAGCGATCGTCTGCCCGCCTCCCGTCGACGCGGGGACGGCGGCCGGGGTCGTGACGAGCAGCACGACCGGGGCCGGGAGAGCGCCACCTGGGACGGCGGCGGTTCCTCCTTCGAACGGGTGCCGCCGCAGGACCTGGACGCCGAGCAGTCGGTGCTGGGCGGCATGCTGCTGTCCAAGGACGCCATCGCCGACGTCGTGGAGATCCTCAAGGGCCACGACTTCTACAAGCCCGCGCACGAGACGATCTACCAGGCGATCCTGGACGTCTACGCCAAGGGTGAGCCGGCCGACCCGATCACCATCGCCGCTGAGCTCACCAAGCGCGGCGAGATCAACAAGGTCGGCGGCGCCGCGTATCTGCACAGCCTCGTTCAGACCGTTCCGACGGCGGCCAACGCCGAGTACTACGCGGAGATCGTCCACGAGCGGGCCGTACTGCGCCGCCTGGTCGAGGCCGGCACGCGCATCACGCAGATGGGATACGCGGCCGACGGTGATGTGGACGAGATCGTCAACAGCGCCCAGGCCGAGATCTACGCCGTCACCGAGCAGCGCACCAGCGAGGACTATCTCCCGCTCGGCGACATCATGGAGGGCGCGCTCGACGAGATCGAGGCGATCGGCTCGCGCAGTGGCGAGATGACGGGTGTGCCCACGGGCTTCACGGACTTCGACTCCCTCACCAACGGCCTGCACCCGGGTCAGATGATCGTCATCGCCGCTCGTCCCGCCATGGGTAAGTCGACACTCGCGCTGGACTTCGCCCGCGCGGCCTCGATCAAGAACAACCTGCCGAGTGTGATCTTCTCGCTCGAGATGGGCCGCAACGAGATCGCGATGCGTCTGCTGTCCGCCGAGGCCAGGGTCGCCCTGCACCACATGCGGTCGGGCACGATGACCGACGAGGACTGGACGAGGCTCGCCCGCCGTATGCCGGACGTTTCGGCCGCACCGCTGTACATCGACGACTCCCCGAACCTGTCGATGATGGAGATCCGCGCCAAGTGCCGGCGCCTGAAGCAGCGCAACGACCTCAAGCTGGTCGTCATCGACTACCTCCAGCTGATGCAGTCCGGGGGTTCCAAGCGCGCCGAGAGCCGTCAGCAGGAGGTCTCGGACATGTCCCGTAACCTCAAGCTGCTCGCCAAGGAGCTGGAGATCCCGGTCATCGCGCTCTCCCAGCTCAACCGTGGCCCCGAGCAGCGCACCGACAAGAAGCCGATGGTCTCCGACCTTCGTGAGTCCGGCTCCATCGAGCAGGACGCCGACATGGTCATCCTGCTGCACCGCGAGGACGCCTACGAGAAGGAGTCCCCGCGCGCGGGTGAGGCCGACCTGATCGTGGCCAAGCACCGAAACGGCCCGACGGCCACGATCACCGTCGCCTTCCAGGGCCACTACTCCCGTTTCGTGGACATGGCCCAGACCTGATCCGAGGCCTGCTCGGCAGGGGGGTCTCGCGCCGGTGGAGAATGAACTCGACGTGCGCCGTCACAGCAGGTGAACTGGGCCCATGACGTCATCTCAGCAAGAGCTGCTTCCCGCAACGCGCCGTGCCCTGTTGCACCGGATCGCCGTCGCGCAGGCCGAAGGCCGGGCGCCCTCGCTGGTCGCCTCCGTGGTGCGGGGCGGCCGGGCCGTGTGGCACGGGGCGCGGACGTCCGTGGACGGGCACGGACCGGACGAGACCGTGCAGTACCGGATCGGCTCCATCACCAAGACCTTCACCGCCGTCCTGGTGATGCGGCTGCGTGACGAGGGACTGCTCGACCTCGGTGACCCGTTGGAGAAGCATCTGCCGGGCACCGGCGCGGGGGAGGCGACGATCGCCGAACTGCTCGCACACACCGCCGGGTTGGCGGCCGAGTCGCCCGCGCCGTGGTGGGAGCGGACCCCGGGCACCCTCCGCCCGGAGCTGAGTGATGTGCTCGGTGAGCAGCCCCTGCTGCACCCCGTCGGCCGCCGCCACCATTACTCCAACCCCGGATACACGGTGCTCGGTGCGCTGGTGGAGGAGCTGCGTGGTGCTGCCTGGGAGGAGGTCCTGCGCAGCGAGATCCTCGAGCCGCTCGGTCTGCACCGTACGAGTGCACAGCCGCAGGATCCGCATGCCGGAGGATGGGCGGTGCACCCGTGGGCGGACGCGCTGCTGCCGGAGCCGTCGGAGGACCTGGGCAGGATGGCGCCGGCCGGTCAGCTCTGGTCGACCACGGGGGACCTGGCACGGTTCGCCGCATTCCTGGCCGCGGGTGACGACCGGGTGCTGAGTGCGGAATCGGTACGCGAGATGCGTACGCCGGCGGCGCCCACCGAGGCGGCGGACGTGCTGGACGGGGCCACCTACGGCCTCGGTCTGCAGATCCAGCGCCGTGACGGCCGTCTGCTGGTCGGGCACTCCGGTTCACTGCCGGGCTTTCTGGCGAACCTCACCATCAGCGTGGAGGACGACGTCGCGGCGGTGGTACTCGCCAACTGCACCAGTGGACCGCTGCTGGGTGCGGTGGGGGCCGACCTGGTCCGGATCGTCGCCGAGGCGGAACCCCGGATCCCCGAGCCCTGGCGGCCGCTGCGCGAGGTCGACCCGGTGGTCCTGGAAGTGGCGGGGCAGTGGTACTGGGGCACGCACGCCTTCGGCCTGCGCATGACGGCCGACGGCCTTCTCGCGCTGGGGCCGCTGACCGGAGGGGGGCGCCGTGCCCGCTTCCGGTCGAACGGCGACGGCACCTGGACGGGACTGGAGGGGTACTACGCGGGAGAGCTGCTGCGGCCCGTGCGACGCTCGGACGGGTCCGTGAGCCATCTCGATCTCGGTTCGTTCGTGTTCACACGGCAGCCGTACGACACCGAAGCTCCCGTGCCCGGAGGAGTGGACCCGGAGGGATGGCGGGGGATCGGTCAGCTCTGAGCCGCTGAGGACGACGCCCTGTTTCACGTGAAACAGGGCGTGTTGTCATGCCGGGGCCGCCGTTTTGAGCGGCGGCCGCCACGGACCGCTCAGAGCTTCAGCTTGAATCCGACGTGGGAGGCGCTGAAGCCCAGCCGCTCGTAGAAGCGGTGTGCGTCGGTTCGGGACTTGTCGGAGGTCAGCTGCACCATCTGGCAGTCCAGCTTCCGGGAGGTGTCGACGGCCCATTCGATGAGCCTGCTGCCCAGACCGCTGCCCCGTTCGTCCGCGTGGATACGCACCCCCTCGATGAGGGCACGGGTCGTCCCCCGGTGGGAGAGGCCAGGAATGATCGTGAGCTGGAGGGTGCCGATCACGCGTCCTTCGCGGACGGCGACGACGAGATGCTGGTTCGGGTCCGCGACCAGGCGCTCGAGGGCCGCCCGGTACGGGGTCAGATCATCGGGGGACTCGCGCCGGGCGCCCAGTGGATCGTCGGCAAGCATGGCGACGATCGCCGGAAGGTCCTCGGCGACCGCATCCCTTATTTCAAGATCTCCCATGGCCGCACCCTATGCGGGCACGTTCAGAGACTCCACGACACGTACCAGCGGCGCCAGTTCCGGAATCCGGGAGGCCTCGTCCAGAGCTTCCCGGAGAGCGGCGTCATTGCTCGGTCGGGCCTCCTCCAGCAGCCGTAGGCCCGCCTCGGTGACGTTGGTGTAGATGCCGCGCCGGTCGGTGGGGCAGAGGTAGCGCTCCAGCAGGCCTCGGTCCTCCAGTCGGGTCACCAGGCGCGTGGTGGCGCTCTGGCTGAGCACGACCGCGTCGGCGACCTGCTTCATCTGCAGATGTCCGCCCTCGCCGTCGTGCTGCCGACTGAGCACGTCGAGCAGGGAGTACTCGCGCACGCTGAGATCGTGCTTCGCCTGCAGGGCGCGCTCGATGTGCGCCTCGATCCTCCCGTGCAGCGCAGAGAGGGCGCACCAACCCTGCGCGAGGGCGGTGAGCGCGGGGTCTGTCGCTGTCATTGGCGTTTTCCTCCGTCCCGGAGCGGCTGCATCCAGGGTAGAGCACTTCTGAAATAGTCGGCGTTTGCACTTAGCCCGCGTCTGCAACTATTGTGGACGCACGCAAAGCGCTCCTGCAATCGTTTGGGAAGGTGTACCCCTCCATGCCTCTCGCGCTTCTGGCCCTCGCGATCGGGGCCTTCGGAATCGGAACGACCGAGTTCGTGATCATGGGGCTGCTGCCCGAGGTCGCGGGCGACTTCGGGGTCTCCATCCCCACGGCCGGCCTGCTGGTGACCGGCTACGCACTCGGCGTGGTCATCGGGGCCCCACTCATGACCGTGCTCGGCACCAAGGTCCCGCGCAAGCGCATGCTCATGCTGCTCATGGGCCTCTTCATCGCCGGGAACCTGCTCTCCGCGGTGGCGCCCGGGTTCGGGATCATGCTGATCGGCCGCGTGGTCGCCTCCCTCGCCCACGGCGCATTCTTCGGCATCGGCTCGGTCGTTGCCGCAGAACTGGTGGCGCCCCAGAAGAAGGCCGGCGCCATCGCCATGATGTTCACCGGTCTCACCGTCGCCAACGTGGTCGGTGTCCCCATGGGGACGCTCATCGGCCAGCACGTCGGCTGGCGTGTCACCTTCGGCATCGTCGCCGCACTCGGGCTGGTCGGTCTCGTCGGCATCGCCAAGCTGGTGCCCGAGCTCCCGCGACCCGAGGGAGTGCACCTGCGGCACGAGCTGGCCGCCTTCAAGAACACCCAGGTTCTGCTCGCCATGGCGATGACCGTCCTCGGGTTCGGCGGGGTCTTCGCGGCCATCACCTACATCGCGCCGATGATGACCCACATCACCGGCTTCGCCGACGGCTCGGTGACCTGGCTGCTGGTCCTGTTCGGCCTCGGCATGGTCGGCGGCAACCTCGTCGGCGGCAAGTTCGCCGACCGGGCCCTGATGCCGATGCTGTACGTCTCCCTCGGCGCCCTGGCTCTCGTCCTGGCCCTCTTCACACTCACCGCGCACAACAAGATCGCGGCGGCCGTGACCATCACCCTGATCGGCGCGCTGGGCTTCGCCACCGTGCCGCCGCTGCAGAAGCGCGTCCTCGACCAGGCGCACGGCGCCCCGACGCTCGCCTCTGCCGTGAACATCGGCGCCTTCAACCTGGGTAACGCGCTGTCCGCCTGGCTCGGCGGCCTGGTCATCGCTGCCGGCTTCGGCTACACGTCCCCCAACTGGGTCGGTGCCGTCCTCGCCGCGGCCGCACTCGTCCTCGCCGTCCTCTCGGCGGCCCTGGAGCGCCGCGACCACGCGGACCACACCGCGATCGCAGCCAGGACGCCCGCCGAGCAGCGGACGCCCGTCCACCACTGAGCAGTCCGGCTCACCACACCCGACCGACAAACCCGTTCCGAGTTCCGCCCCGGTACGGCCGGCACCCATCCAGCACCCGAGGAGAAAGATCCATGAGCAAGACCACCGTCGCCCCGCTCACCATCGAGGACGCCGAGCTGCTCGTCGCCACGGCCCGCCGGGCGGCAGAGGACGCCGGAGTCACCGTCAGCGTCACCGTCCTCGACGCGGGGGGCCATCTGCTCGCCTTCCGCCGGGACGACCGGGCCGTGCTGATCTCCGGCGAGACCAGCAACCGCAAGGCCTACACGGCGCTCCAGCTGAACGCACCCACCGCGGACCTGGTCGACGCCGTCCAGCCGGGCGGCCTCTTCCACACGCTGCCCACGGCTCTCGACCGGCCGTTGCTGTTCATCGCGGGCGGTGTGCCCGTCCATCGGGAGGGCCGACTGATCGGTGCCATCGGGGTCGGCGGCGGCGCCCCGGAGCAGGACCACGGCTTCGCCACCACGGCCGTGCAGGCACTCGTCTGATCCACGGGACGTACACGGAAACGCAGGCCCCGCCTCGCACCGAGGCGGGGCCTGCGTGTGTCGTACGGCCGCTCAGCCCGCCGCCACCGTCAGCGGCGCGAACCGTCGCGTCCAGTCCCCCGGGAGATCCGTGATGCCGTAGGTCATCACCGCGTTGAACGCCACGGATGCCAGCCCCTGGGCCTTCGCCCATGCCAGCAGCTCCTCGTGGCGCACGTCGATGTCGGTGCGCAGCGGACGGTCCGTGCGGGCCGCGAGGGAGGCGATGAGAGCCTTGGCGGTCTCCGTGTCCCGGGCGATCAGAGGGCCGACGACATGGGTGTCCATATTGGGCCACGCGGCCGTGTAGCCGATGATCCGGCCGTTCTCCTCGGCCACCCGCAGCTGATCGGCGAACGCGGGCAGCCGGGTGATCAGAGACGTGCGGTCGGTGCCGAAGACCTCCTCGTCGAGGCGCAGGATCGCGGGAAGGTCCTCCGCGGTGGCGGGGCGCGTGCTCACCTCGGGTTCCGGCCCGGCGAGAACGAAGCGGCCACGCAGCATCTCTGCCCGGCCCGTCACCTTGAACCCCAGCTCTTCGTACAGCGGACGGCCGTTGGGCGTGGCGTGCAGCGTCAGCGGGGTGGTCCCCATGGTCGACACGACGTGCCGCATCACGCGGCGCCCGACACCCTGGCGGGCATGGCGTTCGGCCACCAGGACCATGCCGATCGCACCGAGATCCGGCTGCCCCCACGCGCCGTACTCCGTGACGACGCAGGCGGCGACCAGACCGCCCTGAGGGTCGTCGATGCCGTAGCCCTGTCCGGCCGTGAGGAGGAAGCCCCACTTGTGTTCTTCGCGTGGCCACCCCCGATCCTCGGACAAGTCGGCGCAGGCAGCGAGATCGCGCTGTGTCAGACGGCGGATGGGCAGAGCGGCGAGGGAAGGAGTCGGCACGCAGGTCAGGCTGTCCGAAGCGGGCCCCCGGCGTCCACCCGTTTCGGGGTCAACGCACGTGCTTTTGGCCATGTCGTAGCCGTCCGCACAGCCTGCGGACAGTGGGTGTTTCACGTGAAACGTCGGCCTCCGATTAGCCTCGGCCCATGGCGAGACTGCATCTCTTCGACCTCGACGGCACTTTGCTGCACGGCAGCACGGCTCCGGTGGAAATCTCCCGGCAGTTGGGACTGGAGGCCGAGACCGTGGCGCTGGACCGGGCGATCGCGGAGGGAAAGATAGGTCCGCCGGAGTATGCGGCTCAGGTGCATGCTCTGTGGGCCGATCTGACCGAGGCACACGTGAGGGCCGCATTCGAGGCGGCTCCCTGGCTGGCCAGGATCCGTGAGGTCTGGGCTGAGATCAGAGGCACGGGTGACTACTGCGCGGTGGTGTCGCTCTCGCCGTCCTTCTTCGTGGAACGGCTGCTCGACTGGGGTGCGCATGCGGCCCATGGATCGCGTTTCCCGGCCGTGCCGTTCACCGAGCCCGTCGATCCGTCCGGGGTGCTCAGCGCTGCGGCCAAGGTGGTCATCGCCGACCGGCTCTGTGCGGAGTTCGGGGTGGCCCGGGCGGACTGCGTCGCGTACGGCGACTCGTCGTCGGACAAGGAGCTGTTTGCTGTCGTACCGGTTTCCGTTGCGGTCAACGCGGACGACCACCTGGCCGGACTCGCGACGCACTCCTACAGCGGACGGGACCTGTGGCATGCCTACGCACTGGTAGGCACGGGCCGCTAGCCGAGGTCCGGGGCGTGCATGGCGCGCACGCCCTCGATATTGCCGTCCAGGTAGTGCCGCAGTGACAGCGGGACGAGGTGGACGGAGGCGATGCCGACGCGGGTGAACGGGACTCGGACGATCTCGTACTCACCGGCCGGCTCGTCCACTTCCGGGCCGTGCCGCAGGGACGGGTCCATGGATTCCAGTCGGCAGACGAAGAAGTGCTGCACTTTCACGCCGGTCGCGCCGCCGTCCTCGCCGATGTGTTCCACGGTGTCGACGAAGCAGGGAACCACATCGGTGACCTTTGCGCCGAGCTCCTCGTACACCTCTCGGTGCAGGGCGTCCACGACGGTCGAGTCCCCGGGTTCGACCCCGCCACCGGGAGTGACCCAGTAGGGATCGACACCGGGCTTGGTGCGCTTGATCAGGATCAGGTCGTCACCGTCCAGGAGAACGGCACGGGCGGTGCGCTTGACCACGGGTCGGACGGTCATGGGAGAAATGTGGCCCCGCTGGTTCCACGTGAAACATCACACAGCGACATGACACGACCGCCAGGCGTACACCGCCCGGGCCGGGGCTTCAGCACCAGGCCCCGGCCGCCCGCTGCAGCCACTCGTGGGCGCGCGCTATATGGGGCATGGCCAGGCTTCCGGTGCGGACCACGAGGAAGTAGGTACGCAGCGGCGGCACCGCCGGATCGTGCAGGGTGACGATCGCGCCCCGGTCGAGGGCCGGTGCACACAGATAGCGGGGCAGCACCGCCAGTCCGGCGCCCGCGCTCGCACACGCG
This sequence comes from Streptomyces sp. NPDC052301, assembly GCF_044593395.1. Lineage (NCBI taxonomy): Bacteria > Bacillati > Actinomycetota > Actinomycetes > Kitasatosporales > Streptomycetaceae > Streptomyces > Streptomyces sp. NPDC052301. The sequence continues at coordinate 195,680 of NZ_JBIUBE010000011.1, forward strand.
AGCACCGCTCGTAGATCGGGGACGATGACCGTGCCCGACGTGGCCGGGCGGGAGTCGAAGACGGAGGCCCAGTAGCGCGAGACGAAGGGCAGCGACTCGTGCACCTCGACGACGGGCAGATTCTCCAGGGCGGGCGCCCCCTTCAGACGCAACGCGTCGGCACCGATCTTTTCGGCCCAGCGGGGAGCGGCGACCAGCACATGTTCCTCGTCGCAGAGCGGGGTCGCGGTGAGCAGGGCGCCACGCGGGCGAGCCGTGCTGATGGCCAGATCGTGGTGTCCGGCGGCCAGTCCCTCCAGAGCCTCCTCAGCGGTGCCGAAGGAGGCGCGCAGCGCGAAGCCCTGACCCTCTTCGCCGGTCAGGTCCGTGAGCGCGGGCAGGGCACGTTCGGCGGTGAACTCCGGCGGACCGGCCAGATGGAGGGTTCGGGGCGACGACTCGTCGTCGAGCCCGCTCTCGGAGATCTCCACCAGGGCGTCGAGATGCGGTGCGGCTTTGTGCGCGAGTTCGTCGCCGATGGTTGTCGGGGTCACCCCGCGGGCCTGACGCAGGAAGAGCGGTCTGCCCAGCTGGCGTTCCAGCGTGCGGATCTGTGAGGTGACGGTGGGCTGGGAGAGACCCAGCAGGGCGGCGGCGCGGGTGAAGGAGCCGGCCCGGTGCACGGTGACGAAGGTGCGCAGCAAGGCCAGGTCCATGGCATCCCTCCCCTATCCCTGCCCTCCTCCGGCCCTCAGGCAGGCACCAACTATAAATAAGTCGATAGGTCTCTGTCGCTACCGTGATTGGACACTGACAGAGAGTCAACTAGCCTTGGTGGCGCGGTTCTTCGGGCGGAACCGAAGACGGTCCGAGCCACGAGGGGGGAGGCTCGGACCGTCGGCCACCGCGCTGAGAGCGTGCTCAGTCGGCGGACTCGTCCAGCGCGCGCAGGATGTCCGCCACCAGGTCCTCGGGGTCCTCGGCGCCGACGGACATGCGGATGAAGCCCTCCGGGACCGCGTCCCCGCCCCAGCGACGGCGGCGCTCGGCCGTCGAGCGGACCCCACCGAAGCTGGTCGCGTCCTCCACCAGGTGCAGCGCCTCGAGGAAACGCTCGGCACGCGCGCGCGTGGGCAGCGTGAAGGAGACGACACAGCCGTACCGGCGCATCTGCTGCGTGGCGATCTTGTGTGAAGGGTCGTCGGACAGCCCCGGGTAGCGTAGATCCGACACCTCGGGACGCTGCCGCAGGGCCTCGGCGACCGCGAGCGCGGTGGCGTTCTGCCGGTCGACGCGCAGCTGGAGCGTGGCGATGGACCGGTGCGCGAGCCAGGCCTCCATGGGTCCGGAGATCGCCCCGACGATCTTGCGCCAGCGGCGCACGGCGGCCATCGCCTCGGCGTCACGCCCGGCCACGTAGCCGAGCAGGACGTCACCGTGCCCGGTGAGCTGCTTGGTGCCGCTGGCCACGGAGAAGTCGGCGCCCAGCTCCAGCGGGCGCTGCCCGAGCGGGGTGGCGAGAGTGTTGTCGACGGCCACCAGGGCCCCCTGGGCGTGTGCCGCCTCGGCCAGCCGCCGGATGTCGCACACGTCGAGGCCGGGGTTCGACGGGGACTCGATCCACAGCAGCCGCGCGCCGTCCAGGACCTCCAGCTGGGCGTCCCCGCCGGTCGGCGCGGTGCGCACCTCGATGCCGTACGCCTCCAGCTGGGCGCGGACCAGCGGCAGCACCTGGTAGCCGTCGGACGGCAGCACGACCGCGTCTCCGGCGCGCAGCTGCGAGAACAGCACCGAGGAGATCGCGGCCATGCCGGAGGCGAACACCAGCGTCTCCACGTCGTCCCGGCCGGGCGCCTCGAGCTCGCCGATGGCCCGCTCCAGCAGCGTCCAGGTCGGGTTGTCATCACGGCCGTAGGAGTACGGGCCCGTCACCTCGCCCGGCAGGTGGAAGTGCGCGGCGAACACCGGTCCGGGGAGGGTCGGCTCGTGCTTGACCGGCTCGGGCAGTCCGGCCCGCACCGCGCGCGTGCCTTCGCCGGTGCGGTCCTCGTCCTCGGTGGCGTCGCTCATGCGGCCCGTCCCTCCAGATGTTCGCGTACAGCGGCGAGCAGACCGATGCTCGCCGCCTCCACCATCTCAAGACACTCCTCGAAGCCGTCCCGGCGTCCGTAGTACGGATCCGGTACCTCGAGGTCGTCGCCGGCGGCGGGGTCGTAGGAGCGCAGCAGACGGATCTTGCGCGCGTCCTCCTCGGTGGGCGCGAGACGGCGCAGGGCCTTGAGGTGGCCGGTGTCGAGGGCGACCACGAGGTCGAGGCGGGCGAACCATGACGGCTGGAACAGGCGCGCGACGTGTGCGGTGCCGTAGCCGTGCGCGTCCAGGACCGAGACGGTGCGCGGGTCGGCGGCCTCCCCTTCGTGCCAGTCGCCGGTGCCGGCGCTGTCGACCTCGACCAGCTCATCGAGCCCTGCCTCCGCCACGCGCGTGCGGAAGACGGACTCGGCCATCGGGGAGCGGCAGATGTTCCCTGTGCACACGAAGCAGACGCGGTACGTCATGGCCCGCTCAGTCCTCGTCGGGCAGGACGATGTGCAGCGCCCAGGAGACGACGGAGACGATCAGACCGCCCAGGACGGCCGTCCAGAAGCCCTCCACGTGGAAGCTCAGATCGAGCTTGCCGCACACCCAGGAGGTCAACAGCATCATCAGCGCGTTCACCACCAGGGTGATCAGCCCCAGCGTCAGGATGAACAGCGGGAAGGTGAGCACCTTCAAGATCGGCTTGACCAGCCAGTTCACCAGGCCGAAGATCAACGCGACGACGATGAGAGTGCCGGCCTTCTTGGCCGTGCTGTCACCGGTCAGGGTGATTTTGTCGAGCAGCCAGACGGCGACCGCCAAGGCGCCCGCGTTGGCGATCGTCTTGACTACGAAATTCTTCATGTGTCTGATCGTGGCAGACCGGAGGACGTGTGGGCAGTGAGGCGAGGGCGGCAACGACGATGAAGGCATTCCGGCTGGACGAACTGGAGGCGGAGCGCGCCGCCAACGAGGGTGCGTACCTGCAGTTCCTGCGGGAAAGGAACATGTCGGTCGGCCTGTACGCCCTCAACGCGGGCGAGCACGACCCGCAGAAGCCGCACAACCAGGACGAGGTGTACTTCGTCGTCAGCGGTCGCGCGTCGATCACGGTCGGTCTGGAGACGACCGAGGTGGCGCGGGGCAGTGTCGTGTACGTGCCGGCCGGAGTCGCGCACAAGTTCCACCACATCAGCGAGGACCTGAGGGTCCTCGTGGTCTTCTCTCCGCCCGAGGCGTGAGTCCGGCCCCCGCGATTCCCTAGGGGACGGGTCAGGGGAGGACAAGGGACGCGAGGCCCCCGCGGACCCCCTGCGCGGCTCTAGCATCGAGTGCAGAACATCAACGGTGCACAAGAACGCAAAGGACGAGGGCGATGCGAGAGATCTTCGCGGGACTTCCGTGGTGGGTGAAGTGGGTCGCGGTGCCGGTCATCGCCCTGGTCGTCTTCGGCGGGCTGATAGCGGCCGTGCTCCAGGTCGTGATCGGCCTGCTGTTCAAGGCGCTGGTCTTCGTCGCCCTGGTCGGCGGACTGATCTACATCGTGCGCAAATTCATGTCGAACTCCTCCTCCCGCAGCGACTGGTGAGGGCGCAGGGCCGGTGACACCGAGGGATCACCGGTTCCCTCGGGGGAGGGAAGTTTCCCCGTGAGGCGGTCTGCCGGCGGTGGGGGGCCGTTAGAGTCCGGAACCCCCGCGGGGCCGAGCCCCGTGGGTGGCGCAGACACCCCTCCGTGCTCTTCCTCCGCACGGGCTGCCCCCCTCGCGCTTCGGGAGTGACCCTTGGCCACGCTTGACACCGCTCCGGCAGGACCCCACGCACCCCTCACCCCACCGCACCCCTGTGCGTCCCCCGTCCAGCGACCGCCCACCGTGGCCGTCCCCGGACAGCCGCACGGCGTTGATCTCCCCGAACCACCGCACCCCCCACAAACCGCCGGTCCGCCGGTCACCGCGACGCTCATCGGCTCCGTCCAGCGCGCCATGCGCCTGCTGGAGACCGTCGCCGACCACGCGTACGGCGCCCCGGCCAAGCAGCTCGCCCGCGAGACCGGCCTCGCCCTTCCCACCACCTACCACCTGCTCCGCACCCTGGTGCACGAGGGCTATCTGCGCCGTGAGAAGGGACTGTTCTTCCTCGGCGACGCCGCCGAGCGGCTGGCCCACAGCGGAGCGCGGCAGAAACGTCGCACCATGGTGGCCGACACGCTCGCGCAATGGCGCGATTCGATCGGTGTCCCGGTGTACTACGCCCTGTACCGCGACGGTGAGATCGAGGTCATGTGCGTCTCCGATTCCCGGGAGGCACCCGCGGTGGAGGAGTGGGCCGACTTCCGCGAGACCGGCCACGCGCACGCCATCGGGCAGTGCCTGCTCTCCCAGTTGGAGGAGGAGGCCAGGCGCGACCATCTCGACCGCTATCCCGTCCAGGCCATCACTCCGTACACCGTCCGCGACAACGACGCCCTGCTGCGGCGGCTGGCCAGGACGCGGCGGATGGAACCGGTGGTGGAGCGTCAGGAGTACGCGCTCGGCACGGTCTGTGCCGCGGTGCCGATCACGGTGGGCACGACCGCGGCCACCATGGCCATCTCGCTCCCCGCCCACCAGGCCGACCGGCTGCAGTCCGCGGCCCAGCGGCTGCAGGCGGAGATCGGCCGCCACCTCGGGTCGCTGACGCTCTCTATCAGCATCTGAAAACTTACTCCTTGTGATCTGCCGTGTACTTTCAGCAAGATTTGACCAGGGTTAGAGGGTTCAAACCCGGCCAGTCGATGTCATATGACGGGGTAGGCGATGCGCGAGTCCGTACAGGCAGAAGTCATGATGAGCTTTCTCGTGTCGGAGGAGCTCTCCTTCCGCATTCCGGTGGAGTTGCGCTATGAGACCGGTGATCCCTATGCCGTGCGGCTCACCTTCCATCTGCCCGGTGATGCCCCGGTGACCTGGGCCTTCGGGCGCGAGTTGCTGATCGACGGGGTCGGCCGCCCGTGCGGGGAGGGAGATGTGCACATCGCCCCTGCCGATTCCGAGTTGCTGGGCGAGGTGCTGATCCGGCTTCAGGTCGGCGGTGACCATGCCCTGTTCCGTTCGTCGACGCCGCCGCTCGTCGCGTTCCTGGACCGCACGGACAAGCTGGTGCCCCTCGGTCAGGAGGGTGCGCTGGTCGACTTCGACGCTCATCTGGAGGAGGCCCTGGACCGCATCCTGGCCGAGGAACAGAGCGCCGGCTGAAGCGTTACGGCAGGGGTGGGTGACGCTCCGGAGTGCGGTGTGGAGCCGTGCAGGAACGCTTCTGCACCGACTCTGCGGGCGGCCGGCCCGCCGGGCTCAGCGCTTTCTGCGGCGGCCCCGGCCGCCCCGCGCCGGAATGGGCGGGGCCCCGGCGGCTGCAACGGCCTGCGGGCCGGACCGGTCGGCCGACACCACCAGTGCGGCGAGCAGCGTGGTGACCGGGACCGAGGCGACCAGGCCGATCGAACCCACCAGTGTGCGCACGATCTCCTCGGCCACCAGTTCGCTGTCGGCCACGGTTCCCACACTGCTCTGAGCGATCGAGAACAGCAGCAGCAACGGCAGCGCGGCACCGGCGTAGGCGAGGACGAGGGTGTTCACCACCGACGCGATGTGGTCGCGGCCGATGCGGATGCCCGCCCGGTACAGACCGCGCCAGCCCATCGTCGGATTGGCCTCGTGCAGCTCCCAGACGGCTGACGTCTGGGTCACGGTCACGTCGTCCAGGACGCCGAGCGAACCGATGATGACGCCGGCCAGCAGCAGACCGCTCATGTCGATCGACGGATACAGGCCGTGGATCAGCCCGGTGTTGTCGTCCGTGTTGCCGGTCAGCGCGGCCCAGCCGATGAACCGGGAGCCGAGCACGCCGATCAGAGACAGCGAGATCAGCGTGCCGAGCACCGCCACCGACGTACGGGCCGACAGGCCGTGGCACATGTACAACGCGATCAGCATGATGGCGCTCGATCCGACCACCGCCACGAGAAGCGGGTTCGAGCCCTGCAGGATCGCCGGCAGGATGAACAGGGTCAGCACCAGGAAGCTCACGGCCAGTGCCACGAGTGCCATGACACCGCGCATCCTGCCCACCACGACGACGGCGACCGCGAAGATCCCGGCGAGCAGCGCCATGGGGAACTTCCGGTTCACATCGGTCACCGCGTACTGGAGGTCCTTGGGCGCCGAGGGCTCGTAGGCGACCACGACCTTCTCACCCTGGTGCAACTGCCGGGACTGGTCGGGTTGCACGATCTCGGTGAACGTACGGCCCTGGTCCTTGCCGGTGTCGACCCGGACGGTCGCCTTCCTGCAGGTGCCGTCGGCCTGTTGCCCCGCCGAGGTGCCCTCGGCGGTGGAGGTGTCACCGGTCGAGGTGCCACCGGAGGCGTTCACCGACTTGCAGCTCACCTCCACCACCCTGGTCACCGTGGCCTGTTGTGTCTGCCGGTCGAAGCCGACGCCGGTGCGCTTGTGCGAGGGCGCTCCCCCGGGCCACAGCACCATCAGACCGGCCACCACCGCCACGGTGAACGGGACCAGGATTGCGGCGATCACCTTGCGCAGGTGCCGGGAGACGGGCGCTGCGGGCCCATGGCTGTGGCTGTGGCCGTGCGCATGCCCGTGCCCGGACGTCTGCGCGTGCCCGGACGTCTGCGCGTCGCTTTCGTCCCGCGCTGAGCCTTCCCGATGGCGCGGTTCGGGAGGCTGGTACGGGTACTGCTCCATCCTGGTCACCGCCAGATCATCGCAACAACGGCAGGGGGCCCACTGTTCACCGCGCCACACATGACGCTAGCGTGGAGGCACCTTTGCACACGCGGGAGCTCGGAGCACCGGGCTGAGAGGGCGCTGACCTCCGTAGAAGCGATGTTTCACGTGGAACCAGCGAGGGTCCACGCACAACATCGAACGACGGAAACCGCTGCGTCGACCGCCGAACCTGTTACCGGGTAATGCCGGCGTAGGGAGTAGGTCTGATGACCAACAAGGACGCACGCACGCCTGCCTCTGTTCAGGACGACACGTCCCAGGAGGCCGGGAAGTCCATCGGCTGGCACAAGGCGTATGTCGAGGGATCGCGCCCCGACCTGCGCGTGCCGGTCCGTCAGGTGCACCTCACCAACGGGCAGTCGGTCACGCTGTACGACACGTCGGGCCCGTACACCGATCCGCTCGTTGACACCGACGTCCGCAGGGGTCTGCCACCGCTGCGGGATAACTGGATCATCGCCCGTGGCGACACCGAGGAGTACGCGGGCCGTCCCGTCCGTCCCGAGGACGACGGGATCAAGCACACCTCGCCGCGCGGCGGCCTGCGGAATCTGGACGCGGTCTTCCCCGGACGGCCGCGCCAGCCGCGCCGGGGCCGTGACGGCCAGGCGGTGACGCAGCTCGCGTACGCCCGCCGAGGTGAGATCACGCCGGAGATGGAGTACGTGGCCGTCCGGGAGAACGTCTCTCCCGAGGTGGTCCGCGACGAGATCGCGGCGGGCCGGGCCGTACTGCCGGCCAACGTCAACCACCCGGAGATCGAGCCGATGATCATCGGCAAGCGGTTTCTGGTGAAGGTGAACGCCAACATCGGCAACTCCGCGGTGACCTCCTCCATCGAGGAGGAGGTCGAGAAGATGACCTGGGCGACCCGCTGGGGCGCCGACACGGTCATGGACCTCTCCACCGGCCGCAACATCCACACCACCCGTGAGTGGGTGCTGCGGAACTCCCCCGTCCCCATCGGCACGGTGCCGCTCTACCAGGCCCTGGAGAAGGTCGACGGCAAGGCCGAGGAACTGACCTGGGAGATCTACAAGGACACCGTCATCGAGCAGGCCGAGCAGGGCGTGGACTACATGACCGTCCATGCGGGCGTCCGGCTGCCGTACGTGCCGCTCACCGCCAACCGCAAGACCGGCATCGTCTCGCGCGGTGGCTCGATCATGGCCGCATGGTGCCTGGCGCACCACAAGGAATCGTTCCTGTACGAGAACTTCGAGGAGCTCTGCGAGATCCTCGCCGCCTATGACGTCACCTACTCGCTCGGTGACGGCCTCAGGCCCGGCTCGATCGCGGACGCCAACGACGAGGCTCAGTTCGCGGAGTTGAGGACGCTCGGGGAACTCAACCGCATCGCCAAGCGTTTCAACGTACAGACCATGATCGAGGGCCCGGGCCACGTCCCGATGCACAAGATCAAGGAGAACATCGACCTTCAGCAGGAGATCTGCGATGAGGCTCCGTTCTATACGCTCGGCCCGCTGACCACGGACATCGCGCCGGCGTACGACCACATCACCTCCGGCATCGGCGCGGCGATGATCGCCTGGTGGGGCACGGCGATGCTCTGCTACGTCACGCCCAAGGAGCACCTGGGCCTGCCCAACCGGGACGACGTCAAGACCGGCGTCATCACCTACAAGATCGCGGCGCACGCAGCCGACCTCGCCAAGGGACACCCGGGTGCCCAGGAGTGGGACGACGCACTGTCCGACGCCCGCTTCGAGTTCCGGTGGGAGGATCAGTTCAACCTCGCCCTCGACCCGGACACGGCACGCGAGTTCCACGACGAGACGCTCCCGGCGGAGCCCGCCAAGACGGCTCATTTCTGCTCCATGTGCGGTCCGAAGTTCTGCAGCATGAAGATCTCGCAGGACATCCGCCGCGAGCACGGTGGCAGCCGGTCCGACATCGAGGCGGGCATGGCCCAGAAGTCGAAGGAGTTCGCCGAGGCGGGGAACCGGGTCTACCTGCCGATCACGGACTGAGGTCCGGGCGTAAACGGTCCGCGTCTTCCAGTCGGCGCGACGGCACGACGGGAAGCGCGGGCCAGGTCGGCCGGTCGTGTGGCACGCCCGGCCGGGGCTCATGCCGCACCGGGGCACTAGCCGTCACTCGGGCTGGTGCTCCGGGCCGCCGAAGTCCGGGCTCGAGTAGTCCGGACTGGTGAAGCTCGGCCGGCCGGAGGCGGTGCCGTCGTCGGGGCTGCTGAAGCCGGGGCGGTCGTAGCCCAGGCGCGGCATGCGGCCGGTCGGGGCCGTCGGGGTCGTGCGGTGCAGGGCGGCGGGATCGGGCTCGGCGAGTGCCTCGCGGAGGAACGGCACGATGCCGCGCTCCAGCAGGGCGTCCCGCCAGGCGTCCCGGGCCCTTCTCAGCTCCTGGTGCGCCGCGTCCACCGACTGCGCCTGAGCCGAGCTGTTGTTGCGCAGCGCGGTGAGGAGCAGCCCGACGGCGGCGACGAGGATCGCCGCCGCGGTCACACCGCCGAACACCCAGCCGGCGGTGAGCATGGTCTGGGCGAAGGTCTGTCCGGGGGCCAGCATCTTCAGGATGTAGCCCACGAGCAGAAAGATCGCCGCCGCGGTGCCGGAGAGGACGGGAGCCAGGACGGCGATGACCGCGATGGCACCCGCGCCGGTGCTCTCGGCGGCCTCGCCGAGGGTGCCGGCGAGCCCCGCCATGGTGGAGCCGGGGTCGGACACAGGGGAGGTGTCGGTGGTCGACGGGGCGGCCATAGCCGGGTGGCGAAGTTCCTCACGGACCTTCACATAGTGCTGGTACTCGGCCGCCGCGGCCGCCGTGATCAGAGCGGAGGCGTTGAGTGCCATGGTGCGCAGTTGCTCGGGGTTGAGCCGCTGTCCGACAGCGGCCAGTTCCGGTCGGTGTGGTGCGGAGCGCAGCGCCTCATCGAGGACCCGCTCGAACTCCTGGCGGTCCTCGCTCTGCAGGTGCTGCGGAACGCTGTTCATGTGCATCCCCCGATGCTCCGTAGGGCTTGGGGCTCGCACGCCGGCGAGCCGTCGGGCAGAAACGGAGGGGAGCCTGCTACGGATAAGCCGATGGTAGAGCCGTGACGGCACGTGGTGACAGGGGAATGCCGGAAATTGCGTTCCGGCCTGCGTGTACTCCGCCGGGGGACGCCTGCCCCGGGAACGGTCAGTTATCCAGGGGAAGTTGCTGGACCAGCAGCTTTCCGGCCATGGTCACTCCGCCGTCCATGGCGATGGCGAGCCCGTCGGCGTAGACGTGGGGTCCGTCGACGACCGGGCCGGTGCCCTCCTCGTCGTCCTCGGAGCCGACCTCACCGAGCAGGTAGGGAATCGGGCTGTGACCGTGAACGATACGGGTGCCGCCGTACGTATCGAGGAGGGAGCGCACGGCGTCGGCACCGCCCTCGTCGCGGAAGGAGAAGCGCTTGGTGAACTTGCGGAACAGGTCCCAGCACTCGTCGGCGTCGTTACGGGTGAGGGTCTCGCGGACGGTGTCGTTGACCGCCTCGATGGAGTCGCCGTAGTCCAGGTAGGCCGTGGTGTCGGAGTGCACGAGCAGATAGCCGTCGACCTCCTCGATGGCGTCGAGGCGGGCCATCCACTGCAGATGGTGGTCCTGAAGGCGGTCCATGTCGGTCTTCTGGCCGCCGTTGAGCAGCCAGGCCGCCTGGAAGGTGGCGGTGCCCGCGCCCGAGTTGACGGGCGTGTCGCCGAACCGTTTCGCGCCGAGCAGCAGCAGCTCGTGGTTGCCCATGAGTGCCTTGCAGTAGCCGCCGGCTGCGGCGGCCTCGGCGGACAGCCGCATCACCAGGTCGATGACGCCGATGCCGTCGGGGCCGCGGTCGGTGAAGTCACCGAGGAACCACAGCCGGGTGGTGCCCGCGCACCACTGGCCTGAGGCGTCGATCAGCCCCTGCTCCTGCAGGGCGGCCATCAGTTCGTCGAGGTAGCCGTGGACGTCCCCGACGACGTACAGCGGGCCCGGCCCCGTCGAGGGCTGGGGGGCCGGCGCGGCGGCCGCCGGTTCGACGGGAGCCTGGATCGTGTCACCACGATGGATGACGGGCAGGTCGCGCTGGGTGGGCGTGTAGCCCTCGGGGTACGCCTCGGTGACGGGCGGGACCACGTCGCCCGGGTGGGCTTCGTGGACGTACGGACCGGTCTCGTGGACGTACGCGGGTACCCGGAAGTCGCGCAGCGTCGCCGTCCGCTCCACCTCGGGTCCCTGACCGGCCCCCTGAGTCATCAGACCCCTCCACCATCGCGCGGCATCTGCACCGCTTCGGACTGCCTGGTCGCAGCGGTCCACGGTGTCGTGGGCCCATCATAGGAATGCGCGTCGCGCCGTGTGATGACCCAGGGGTGGTGAATCGGAACAAGACTCCGGTTCGTCGCGGCTTTCGCCCCGTTTGGGCAGGTGTTCGGCCGACCGGCCGGGGCGACCGGGCCCCGCAGGAGCCGCCGGGCGCCTGTCGGCCGCGCCCCCTCCGCTTCGTCGGCAGGGGCGCGGGAGCGGGTGGGCGCTCCCGCACCCCTGCGTTACTTGTCGTCGGGTGTCCGCGGCGGGCTGACCGTCGTGCGCGGGGAACGCCGCTGCGAGGACGTGCGCACGATCAGCTCGGTCGGTATCACCTGTTCGACCGGCTGGTCCGACTCGACGCCCTCGATGGCGTCGATGAGCAGCTGGACGACGGCCGTGCCGATGCGGCGCGGCTTCAGGGAGAGCGTGGTGATGGGCGGCTCGGTGCTGGCGTACACCGTGGACTCGCTGCAGCACACCACCAACAGGTCGTCGGGGACGCGGAGCCCGTAGCGGCGGGCGGCGGCGAGCAGGTCGGTGCCATTGGGGTCGAACAGGCCGTAGACGGCGTCGGGCCGGTCGGGGCGGGCGAGCAGCCGGTCGGCGGCGACGGCGCCCGCGCACGGGTCGTGCGCGGGGTAGGCCTCGTAGACCGGGTCCTGGCCGACGCGCTCGCACCAGCGCAGGTAGGCCGTGGTCGACAGGTGGGTGTAGGTGTCCGTGGACGTGCCCGTGAGCAGGCCGATGCGGCGGGCGCCGGCGTCGGCGAGATGGTCGAGGATGCCGAGGACGGCGGCCTCGTGGTCGTTGTCGACCCAGGCGGTGACCGGGAGCGAGCCGGCCGGGCGGCCGTCGGAGACGACCGGGAGCCCTTGCCGGACGAGTTCGCTGACGACCGGGTCCTGGTCGGAGGGGTCGATGACGACCGTGCCGTCCAGGGCGACGTTGGACCACACGTCGTGGCGGGAGGTCGCGGGCAGGATGACCAGGGCGTAGCCGCGGGCGAGCGCGGCGGAGGTGGCGGCCCGTGCCATCTCGGCGAAGTACGCGAACTCCGTGAAGGTGAAAGGTTCATCCCCGTACGTGGTCACGGTCAGGCCGATCAGTCCCGACTTGCCGGTACGGAGGGTGCGGGCGGCGGCCGAGGGGCGGTACCCCAGCCGGTCGGCGACCTCTCGTACATGGCGCCGGGTGGCATCCGGGAGCCGGCCCTTGCCGTTGAGGGCGTCGGAGACGGTCGTGATGGATACTCCGGCGGCGGCGGCCACGTCTCTGATGCCCGCCCGGCCCGGCCGGCTGCCTCGCCGTGAGGTTTCCGCGCGGCTCACCTGGTGCTTCCCTGCTGCTGTCATGGCGAGCCGATAGTAGGGCTCATGCGGTGGGGTAGTGCGGACGCATATGCACGCCTTGACAGGCACGTTTCTGCATGGTCGGAAGGCGTCAACTGCCTTAGAAACGAAGCCAGTTGCTCGATTCCGCGGTACGACGTGTCTTGTCGACGCGCATGGGCCTGCCAACTGCCGGATGTCTCGAAGAGGTCTCAACTCACCTGCACGGGGGATGCGCGCCACGGCGCAAGCCACCGGCGCGTAGATATATGTACAGCGCGCCCCCCGAAACGTACGCCTTCGTACTGCGGTGCCCTTGTTGCCGGTGGCTGCGGTGGGGCTCCGGTCCGGTTCCGGTCTTGCTGTCGCGCACCTGTACGCAGCGGGGCCGAATCCTCATAAGGTGAGGAGTATTGGAAGCCGGCGGCGTCGACGGTCCGCCGGTGGTCGCGAGGAGGACTGCGGTGAGCGAGACAAGCCCCAAGCTGCGCGCCGAGCTGGAGGGTATCCCCACCTACAAGCCGGGCAAGCCCGCCGCGGCCGGCGGGCCCGTGGCCTACAAGCTGTCCTCCAACGAGAACCCGTATCCGCCGCTGCCCGGTGTCATGGAGAGCGTGACCGCGGCCGCCTGCAACTTCAACCGGTACCCCGACATGGCGTGCACCGGGCTGATGAACGAGCTGGCGGAACGCTTCGGCGTCCCGATCTCCCACCTGGCCACCGGCACCGGCTCGGTCGGTGTGGCCCAGCAGCTGATCCAGGCCACCAGCGGACCCGGCGACGAGGTCATGTACGCCTGGCGGTCCTTCGAGGCGTACCCGATCATCACCCAGATCAGCGGCGCCCGGTCGGTGCAGGTGCCGCTCACGCCGGGCGATGTGCACGACCTGGACGCGATGGCGGACGCGATCACCGACCGGACGCGTCTGATCTTCGTCTGCAACCCCAACAACCCGACCGGAACGGTGGTGCGGCGGGCCGAGCTGGAGCGGTTCCTCGACCGGGTGCCCGGCCATGTGCTGGTGGTGCTGGACGAGGCCTACCGGGAGTTCATCCGCGACTCCGAGGTGCCCGACGGTGTCGAGCTGTACCGGAACCGGCCGAACGTCTGCGTTCTGCGTACGTTCTCCAAGGCATACGGCCTAGCCGGGCTGCGCGTCGGGTTCGCGATCGCGCATGAGCCGGTCGCGGCGGCGCTGCGCAAGACGGCGGTGCCGTTCGGGGTGAGCCAGCTCGCGCAGGAGGCCGCTGTCGCCTCGCTGCGCGCGGAGGACGAGCTGCTGGGCCGGGTCGGCTCGCTGGTGTGCGAGCGCACGCGCGTGGTGGACGCGCTGCGGTCCCAGGGCTGGACGGTGCCCGAGACCCATGCCAACTTCGTGTGGCTGCGACTGGGGGAGCGTGCGGTCGCGTTCGCGCAGGCCTGTGAGGAGCACGGGGTCGTGATCCGTCCGTTCCCCGGCGAGGGTGTCCGGGTGACAGTCGGGGAGACCGAGGCGAACGACATCTTCCTGAAGGTGGCGGAGGCGTTCCACAAGGAGGTGTGACGCCCGCCGGGGGGTCAGTCCTGGGCGTTCACGCACTCCACGCGGACGGGGTCGCCGTCCCGCACGGTCGCCAGGGAGCGGGCGTCCCCGTCGAGACGTCCCAGGATGTTGCACGGACTCGCGAGGCGGCACTCGGCGCCTCGCGAGATCGGCGTGGGGCCGTAGGGGAGGGCGAGTGCGTCGCCGTCCGTCCAGAAGGCCACCGTGCCCGGCTCCACCACCTGCCGGGCGTCCGTTTCACGTGAAACAGAGACGCCTGTGTCGAAATACACCTCTTCGCCCCACGTGTGGGCGGTGGAGGCGAGCGGAAGCGCCTTGGCGAGGGCCTGGGCGGTCGGTGTGCCGTCGTCGAGGGTCGCGGTGATGTTGCCCGCGGGCCAGGAAATACGTATCTGCATGGCGCGCAATTCAACAAGATGTTGAAGTCACTGCCAAGCCCTTGACGCGAAGGCGAAGGGGGGACCCCCCTTCTATTGCCGAAAATCAGTGCGTCATAATGGCTTGTGAATGTGAACGCGTTCACAAGCGCGTCCCGATTGCTCCGTATGTGTGCCATGAAACGGGGCAAACCGCCGCTGTACCACGGCGTAGTAAGGAGAGTGACGACGTGGACTTGGCCCTGGCGCCGGAGACACTGGCGCGCTGGCAGTTCGGCATCACCACCGTCTACCACTTCCTGTTCGTCCCGCTGACGATCTCCCTGGCCGCTCTCACGGCCGGGCTGCAGACGGCCTGGGTACGCACGGAGAACGAGAAGTACCTCAGGGCGACGAAGTTCTGGGGCAAGCTCTTCCTGATCAACATCGCCATGGGCGTGGTCACCGGCATCGTGCAGGAGTTCCAGTTCGGCATGAACTGGTCGGACTACTCGCGCTTCGTCGGCGACATCTTCGGTGCCCCGCTCGCCTTCGAGGCGCTGATCGCTTTCTTCTTCGAATCGACCTTCATCGGTCTGTGGATCTTCGGCTGGGACAAGCTGCCCAAGAAGATCCACCTGGCCTGCATTTGGATGGTCTCGATTGGCACGATCCTGTCGGCGTACTTCATCCTCGCGGCCAACTCCTGGATGCAGCACCCCGTCGGCTACAAGATCGACAAGGCCAAGGGGCGCGCCGAGCTGACCGACTTCTGGGCCGTGCTGACCCAGAACACCGCGCTCAGCCAGGCGTTCCACACCCTGTCCGCGGCCTTCCTGACCGGCGGTGCCTTCATGGTGGGCATCGCCGCCTACCACCTGGCCCGCAAGAAGCACATCCGCGAGATGAAGACCTCGCTGCGGCTGGGACTGATCACCGTGGTCATCGCCGGCCTGCTCACCGCGGTCAGCGGCGACACCCTCGGCAAGGTGATGTTCAAGCAGCAGCCGATGAAGATGGCCGCGGCAGAGGCGCTGTGGGACGGCCAGAAGCCGGCTCCCTTCTCGATCTTCGCCTACGGCGACGTCGAGAAGGGCCACAACACCGTGGCCATCGAGATACCGGGCCTGCTGTCCTTCCTCGCCGACGACAACTTCACCTCCTACGTCCCGGGCATCAACGACGTCAACAAGGCCGAACAGCAGAAGTTCGGCCCCGGGGACTACCGGCCCAACATCCCCGTCGCCTTCTGGGGATTCCGCTGGATGATCGGCTTCGGCATGGCCTCCTTCGCCATCGGACTGGCCGGGCTCTGGCTGACCCGCAAGAAGTTCATGCTGCCGCAGCACCTGAGGGTCGGCGAGGACGAGGTGCCGCACCTGGTGCTGTTCAAGAACAAGGCGCTCGGCCCGAAGCTGACGCCCTGGTACTGGCGCATCGCCACCTGGACCATGGCCTTCCCGCTGATCGCCAACTCCTGGGGCTGGATCTTCACCGAGATGGGCCGCCAGCCGTGGGTCGTCTACGGCGTGCTGCAGACCCGCGACGCGGTCTCCCCCGGCGTCTCCCAGGGCGAGGTCCTCACCTCGATGACCGTCTTCACCGCGCTGTACGCGATCCTCGCCGTGGTCGAGGTCAAGCTGCTCGCGAAGTACGTCAAGGCCGGCCCGCCCGAGCTGACCGAGGCCGACCTCAACCCGCCCACGAAGATCGGCGGCGACACCCGTGACGCCGACAAGCCGATGGCCTTCTCGTACTAGGCCGAGGGAACAGTCATGGAACTTCACGACGTCTGGTTCGTCCTGATCGCCGTCCTGTGGACCGGCTACTTCTTCCTGGAGGGTTTCGACTTCGGGGTCGGCATCCTCACCAAGCTGCTGGCCCACGACCGGCCCGAACGTCGGGTGCTGATCAACACCATCGGCCCCGTCTGGGACGGCAACGAGGTGTGGCTGCTCACGGCCGGCGGCGCGACGTTCGCCGCCTTCCCGGAGTGGTACGCCACCCTCTTCTCCGGCTTCTACCTGCCCCTGCTGGTCATCCTGGTCTGCCTGATCGTCCGTGGCGTCGCCTTCGAGTACCGAGCCAAGCGCCCGGAAGAGAGCTGGCAGCGCAACTGGGAGACCGCGATCTTCTGGACCTCGCTGATCCCGGCGTTCCTGTGGGGCGTGGCCTTCGGGAACATCGCGTGGGGCGTGAAGATCGACCAGCACTTCGAGTACGTCGGCACCGTCTGGGACCTGCTCAACCCGTACGCCCTGCTCGGTGGCCTGGTGACCCTGACCCTGTTCACCTTCCACGGGGCGGTGTTCACCGCGCTCAAGACCGTGGGGGACATCCGGGTACGGGCACGGAAGCTCGCCCTGCGGGTCGGACTCGTCGCCGCGGTGCTGGCCCTGGCGTTCCTGCTGTGGACGCAGGCTCACAGTGGTGACGGCAAGAGCCTGGTGGCACTGGCCGTGGCGGTGATCGCTCTGGTGGCCGCGCTGGTGGCCAATCAGGCGGGGCGTGAGGGATGGTCGTTCGCGCTGTCCGGCGTCACCATCGTGGCCTCCGTAGCGATGCTCTTCCTGTCGCTCTTCCCGAACGTCATGCCGTCCACGCTCGACGGAAGCTGGAGCCTGACCGTCAGCAACGCCTCGTCGAGCCCGTACACCCTGAAGATCATGACCTGGCTGGCGGCGATCGCCACACCGATCGTCCTGCTGTACCAGGGCTGGACCTACTGGGTGTTCCGCAAGCGGATCGGCACGCAGCACATCGCCGAACCCGCACACTGAGTCCGCCGAGGGTGTGTTTCACGTGAAACACACCCTCTGGACCGAAGGGCATGTTTCACGTGAAACCCATCGATCCTCGCCTTCTGCGCTATGCCCGGGCCATCCGCTTCTTCCTTGCCGCGGTCATCGGCCTCGGGGTCGTCGGTGCCGGCCTGGTCATCGCCCAGGCGATGCTCATCGCCGAGACCGTCGTCGGCGCCTTCCAGCACGGGCAGTCGGTCGCTGAACTGCGTACTCCCCTGCTGCTGTTGGCGACGGTGGCCGTGGGCCGGTCGGTTGTCGCGTGGCTCACCGAACTCGCCGCCCACCGGGCCGGCGCGGCGGTCAAGTCCGAGCTGAGGGAGCGGCTTCTGGACCGGGCTGCGGCGCTCGGTCCCGGATGGCTGAGCGGACAGCGGACCGGCTCGCTGGTCACTCTGGCCACTCGCGGGGTCGATGCCCTCGACGACTACTTCGCGCGCTACCTCCCGCAGTTGGGGCTCGCGGTGGTCGTGCCGGTGGCGGTGCTGGCGCGGATCGTCACCGAGGACTGGGTGTCGGCGGCGATCATCGTCGGCACCCTGCCGCTCATTCCGCTCTTCATGATGTTGATCGGTTGGGCGACCCAGTCCCGGATGGACCGGCAGTGGCGGCTGCTGTCGCGGCTGTCCGGGCACTTCCTGGACGTGGTCGCCGGGCTCCCCACGCTGAAGGTGTTCGGCCGGGCCAAGGCACAGGCCGAGTCCATCCGCAGGATCACCGGTCAGTACCGCCAGGCCACCTTGCGCACTCTGCGGATCGCTTTCCTCTCCTCCTTCGCGCTGGAGCTGCTGGCCACGCTGTCGGTCGCGCTGGTCGCCGTGACGATCGGCATGCGACTGGTGCAGGGGGACATGGACCTGTACGTCGGCCTGATGATCCTGGTGCTGGCGCCGGAGGCCTATCTGCCCTTGCGTCAGGTGGGTGCGCAGTATCACGCGGCGGCCGAGGGGCTTGCCGCCGCCGAGGAGATCTTCACCGTGCTGGAGACGCCGGTCCCGCCGTCCGGCAGCGGCGCGGTGCCCGAGGGTGCGGTGGCCTTCGAAGGGGTCACCGTCCGCTATCCCGGCCGCGCCGCGGACGCCGTGAGCGAGGTGTCCTTCACCGTCGCCCCCGGTGAGACCGTCGCGCTGGTCGGACCCAGCGGCGTGGGCAAGTCGACGCTCTTGAACGTGCTGCTCGGGTTCGTCCAGCCCACCGAGGGCCGGGTCCGGATCGGAGGAGCCGCGCTGGCCGGCCTGGATCTGGCCAAGTGGCGGTCGCGGATCGCATGGGTGCCGCAGCGACCTCATCTGTTCGCCGGGAGCATCGCGGAGAACGTGCGGCTCGCCCGGCCCGACGCGGACGACACCGCCGTACGCCGGGCGCTGCAGGACGCGGGAGCGCTGGAGTTCGTGGACGCGCTGCCCGAGGGAGCCGGGACCGTGCTCGGGGAGGACGGGGCCGGGCTGTCGGCGGGGCAACGGCAGCGGTTGGCTCTTGCGCGGGCGTTTCTCGCCGACCGGCCCGTGCTGTTGCTGGATGAGCCGACGGCTGCCCTGGACGGGGTGACGGAGGGGGAGATCGTCGCGGCGGTGCGGAGGCTGGCCGTAGGGCGCACGGTGCTGCTCGTGGTGCACCGGCCGGCGTTGCTGTCGGTGGCCGATCGGGTGGTGCGGCTGGACGAGCCGGTGGCACAGCGCCGGGACACCGAGCCTTCCAGGTCGGACGCCCGGCCTCGCCCGTTCGCCACCGGACTCGGTGGGCCGGCGGACGGCCCGTCCGACACCCCACTCGGCGGGCCGGAAGAAGACCCGTCGGTTCTCCGGCCACGTGGGCTGGAGAATGATCCGGCGCATGCGGCTTCGAGCGGTCCTCGGCGTGTGCTCGCTCGGGTTCGGGGGCTTGCCGGGGCCCAGCGTGGTCGGCTCGTCCTTGCGCTGCTTCTCGGCAGTCTGGCGCTCGGTAGCGCCGTCGGGCTCATGGCGACGTCCGGGTGGCTCATCTCGCGGGCCTCGCAGCAGCCGCCGGTCCTGTATCTGATGGTGGCGGTGACGGCCACGCGGGCCTTCGGGATCGGCCGGGCCGTGTTCCGGTACGCCGAGCGTCTGGTGTCGCACGACGCCGTGCTGCGGATACTGGCCGACACCCGGGTCGCCGTCTACCGGCGGCTGGAGCGCCTCGCCCCCGCCGGGCTGCGCACCGCCCGCCGAGGTGATCTGCTCACCCGGCTGGTCGCCGACGTGGACGCGTTCCAGGACTACTGGCTGCGCTGGCTGCTGCCCGCCGGTGTCGCCGTCGCCGTCTCCGCCGTCTCCGTCGGCTTCACGACCTGGCTGCTCCCCGAGGCCGGAGCCGCGCTCGCGGCGGGCCTGCTCGCGGCCGGCGTCGGCGTCCCCCTCGTCACCGCGGCCGTGGCCCGGCGGACCGAGCGACGGCTGGCGCCTGCCCGCGGAGTGCTCGCGACCCGCGTCACCGACCTGCTCACCGGCACCGCCGAGTTGACCGTCGCCGGTGCGCTGCCCGCCCGTACGGACGCGGCCCGGCGGGCCGACGGCACCCTCACCCGGATCGCCTCACGTGCCGCCGCCGTCACCGCGCTCGGCGACGGGCTCACCGCGCTGATCTGCGGCCTCACCGTCACGGCCGGCGCGCTGCTCGGCGCCCGGGCGGTGGCCGCGGGCCGGCTCAGCGGGGTGGCCATGGCCGTGGTCGTCCTCACCCCGCTGGCCGTGTTCGAGGCCGTGCTGGGGCTGCCGCTCGCCGTGCGGTACCGGCAGCGGGTGCGGCGCAGCGCGGAGCGTGTGTACGAGGTGCTGGACGCGCCCGAGCCCGTACGCGAGCCCGAGCGGCCCCGGCAGGCGCCCGCATCGCCGTTCCCGGTGGTGATCAAGGGGCTGGCCGCGCGGCACGCGGGGCAGCGGCGGGAGGCGCTGGCCGCCTTCGACCTCACGCTGGAACAGGGCCGCAGGATCGCCGTGGTCGGGGCGTCCGGTTCCGGCAAGACGACTCTCGCCCAGGTGCTGCTGCGTTTCCTCGACCCCCGGGCGGGCGCGTACACGCTCGCCGGAGTGGACGCGTACGAGCTGGCCGGTGACGACGTGCGGCGGCTCGTCGGGCTGTGTGCGCAGGACGCGCACCTCTTCGACAGCTCGGTGCGTGAGAACCTGCTGCTGGCCAGGAAGGACGCCACCGAGGCGGACCTGCGCCGGGCGCTGGCCCGGACCCGGCTGCTGGACTGGGTGGACGGGCTGCCCGACGGCCTGGACACCCTCGTCGGCGAGCACGGGGCCCGGCTGTCCGGCGGCCAGCGGCAGCGGCTGGCGCTGGCCCGGGCGCTGCTGGCCGATTTCCCCGTCCTGGTGCTCGACGAGCCCGCCGAGCACCTGGACCTGCCGACGGCCGACGCGCTCACCGTCGATCTGCTGGACGCCACCAAGGGCCGTACGACCCTGCTGATCACGCACCGGCTCGCCGGCCTGGACGCGGTGGACGAAGTGATCGTCCTCGACGCGGGCCGGGTGGTGCAGCGGGGGACGTACGCGGAGCTCGCCGCGGTGGACGGGCCGCTGCGGGCGATGGCCCAGCGGGAGGCGGAGGCGGAGACGCTGGTGGGAGCGCGGTGAGGGAGCCACTGCTCACTCACCCCGGGGGTGAGTGAGCAGTCAGTGAAGTGTCCGGTCGAGTTTTCCGGACAGCAGCCAGGGCGCCGGGCGCGGCAGCGGGGGTCTAGTCGCGTTCCGCGAGGAGTTGCTCGATGACGACCGCCACCCCGTCCTCGTTGTTGGCGACCGTACGGCCCGACGCGGCGGCGATGACGTCCGGGTGGGCGTTGCCCATCGCGTACGACTGGCCGGCCCAGGTCAGCATCTCGACGTCGTTGGGCATGTCCCCGAACGCGACGACCTCCTCGTGCGAGATGCCGCGCTCGGCACAGCACAGGGCGAGCGTGCTGGCCTTGGAGACCTCGGGACCGCTGAGTTCCAGCAGGGCGCTGGGGCTGGACCGGGTGACGTTGGCACGGTCCCGGACGGCGATGCGGGCGAGCGTGAGGAAGGCGTCGGGGTCGAGGTCCGGGTGGTAGGCGAGGATCTTCAGCACGGGCTGGTCGGCGTCCGGGCCGTCGGGTGCGAGCAGCTTCTCGGCGGGCAGGAGATGGTCGGGTATCTCCATGTGCAGCTTGGGATAGTGCGGCTCCTGGTGGAAGCCGTACGTCTGCTCGACCGCGAACACCGTGCCGGGTGCCGCCTCGCGCAACAGCCGTACGGCGTCCAGGGCGTTCTCCCGGGCCAGCTCGCGCACCTTGACGAACCGGTGGGCGCCGGGGCCGCCGTGCAGGTCGACCACCGCCGCGCCGTTGCCGCAGATCGCCAGACCGTGACCGTGGACATGGTCGCTGACGACGTCCATCCAGCGGGCCGGGCGGCCGGTGACGAAGAAGACCTCGATGCCGGCCTCCTCCGCGGCGGCCAGGGCGGCGACCGTGCGCGGGGAGACCGACTTGTCGTCGCGCAGCAGGGTGCCGTCGAGGTCGGTGGCGATCAACCGCGGCCGTACGGCGGCGGACGGGGTCCCGGGCTGTCTGGTCGCTGAGGTCACCGGGCCATTCTCGCGCATATGCCCGCACGGTCGGGCGGAACTGCGCACAGATGAGACACAGATGACGCCCGGCCCCCGGGGCGGCGTCCGTCAATCCAGCTGGGCGAGGGCCTCCAGGGCGATCTGCTCGAAGACCTTCTCGTCCGCTGCGAAGTCGGAGTCCGGGATGGGCCAGTGGATCACGATCTCGGTGAAGCCCAGTTCCCGGTGGCGGCCGGCGAAGTCCACGAAGGCGTCGAGGGACTCGAGCGGCCGGCCCCGGTCCGGGGTGAAGCCCGTGAGCAGGACCTTGTCCAGCTCCGCCACGTCGCGCCCGGCGGCCGCGCACGCCTCGGTCAGCTTGCCGACCTGTCCGCGCAGCGCCTCGACGGACTGCTCGGGGGTGCCGGTCTCGTACAGCTTCGGGTCGCCGGTGGTGACCCACGCCTGGCCGTGCCGCGCGGCGAGCTTCAGGCCGCGCGGGCCGGTGGCCGCCACCGCGAACGGCAGCCGGGGCCGCTGCACGCACCCCGGTATGTTCCGCGCCTCGTGCGCCGAGTAGAACTCGCCCTCGTGCGTCACGGCGTCTTCGGTGAGCAGCCGGTCGAGCAGGGGCACGAACTCGGCGAACCGGTCCGCGCGCTCGCGCGGGCTCCACGGCTCCTGGCCGAGCGCGGTCGCGTCGAAGCCGGTGCCGCCGGCGCCGATGCCCAGGGTGACCCGGCCGTCGGAGATGTCGTCGAGGGAGATCAGCTCTTTGGCGAGGGTCACCGGGTGCCGGAAGTTCGGCGAGGTGACCAGCGTGCCCAGGCGCAGCCGGTCGGTGACGCCCGCGGCGGCGGTCAGGGTCGGGATCGCGCCGAACCAGGGACCGTCACGGAAACTGCGCCAGGACAGGTGGTCGTAGGTGTACCCGGTGTGGAAGCCGAGCTCTTCGGCCCGAGTCCAGGCCGAACGGCCGCCCTCGCTCCAGCGGCGGTAGGGCAGGATCACGGTGCTCAGACGCAGACTCATGCGTTCGAGGGTAAGCGGCCGCACCGACAGCGGGTGAAGGGGTCACCGTACGCGGCTGCTCAGCCACGGAGTGAGCAGGGCCAGGGGGACGTACTCCTTGTGCGTGCGGTCGCCGGGGAGCGGGACGACCAGACGGTAGCCGGGCGGGAAGCGGCGTGCCTTGACGTGGGCCAGCCCTTCGAAGACGGAGCGGAGGAAGGCGGGCACGTCGTCGCGCGGGATGTCGGGGCACTCGATGCCCTCGACGGTGATCAGCGCGTCGTCCTCCGGGTAGAGCCGCACGCTCACCCGGGGCAGGCCGCCGAACTCGGCGTACGCCTCGTGCGGCAGGGAGCCGTCCGGGTCCGTGACCATGCCGATGCCCGAGGCGCTGCGGCGTGAGGTCCGGTCGGCGCCGATGTCGTCGGTCACCTCGATCTCGCGCGCGTAGTGGGCGGCCAGGCTGCGCAGGGCGGTGACGGCGGCCTCGGTGGTGGGCAGATGGTCGGGCAAGTGGTCCATACCACTGATCATGAACCCCGGGTGGGGCCCGTGTCACGGGGGGCGGGAGAGCGCCTCTCAGTGGGCCCCGGGGAAGCGCAGGTAGCGCGGTGGTACGGCCTGTGTCAGCCAGACTCCGTTGGCGCTGACGTGGAAGACGTGGCCGTCACGGTGCATGGCGCCGGCGTCGACGGTGAGCACCACGGGCCGGCCCCGGCGGGCGCCGACCCGGGTGGCGGTCTCGCGGTCGGCGGAGAGGTGCACGGCGTGCCGGCTCATGGGCTTGAGGCCCTCCGCCCGGATCGCGCCCAGGGTGCGCGCGACGGTCCCGTGGTAGAGGTACGGCGGCGGGGGCGTCGGGGGCAGTCCCAGGTCGACGTCGATGCTGTGGCCCTGGTTGGCGCGGATCCTGGTGCCTTCGATCATGAAGCGCTGTTTGTCGTTGGCGGCCACGACGTGGTCGAGTTCCTCACGCGTGAAACGGAATCCGTGCGCGGCGGCCGCGGTGATCAGTGCGTCGATCTCCACCCAGCCGCCCGGGTCCGGCGCGAGCCCGATGCGCTCGGGCTGGTGGCGCAGGTGTTTGGAGAGGTACTTCGACACTCTCGCGGTGCGTCTCTCGTCCATGCGTCCAGCGTGCGGGAGGGGCGTGGATCACGCAGCTTGTTTTTGTCCGTAGGTTTGATCCACAGGCAAGTCGGGGTATCCACAGGCGAATTGGCGAGGGTGTGGACAACTGCTTTCCCTTTCAAGGTGATTCGCGAACCTCTGTGGTTTCAGGGTCGGATGAGACAAGTGCATCCAACGCGCGTGACCGGCACTCCCGTTCGGCGGCCAGCCGAACGAACTCGGACACGTGCTCCCGGCCAACCAGCCCTTCCACGGCGCTGATCGTCTCCGCGGGAAGCGGAACGGATCGGGTGTCGGGGTGATGCTCGGGCGGCTTCTGCGCGCCCAGGTGACTGCGCAGGTGATGAGTGGCCAACACCCGCATGGCCCGGGCGAGTTCCGCGTCCACCGTCCGCTGTGCGAGGGGTCGCAGCCGGCGTACGAGGGAGGCCGCTTCGGCGGCGTGTGCGTCCGTGCGGCGGTCGGGGTCCTCGAGATAGCGGGCGAAGACGTGCTCGGTGGTGAACTCCAGGAACCGGGCGGCGATGTGCTCCACCTGACCCCTCAACTCCCTGAGGTGGGCGGAGATTGCGGGCAGGGGCACCCCGGCCGAGTGCAACTCCACTGCCACGGACAGCTCTTGGGGGCTCGGGACCAGGAATGTGCCGGGGTCGCCGTCGATCGGTTCCAGTACGCCGAGTTCGACGGCCTCGGCCACGGCGTCGTCGTCCGGGGCGCCGCCGAAGCGGGCGTCGAGCTCGGCGCGGGTGATGCGGTCGGGCTGCTCGTCCGTCCAGGGGCCCTCCACCTCCGTGACCAGGCCGAGGACTCCGCCCAGGCCGCGGCCGGTGTCCCAGGCGTCCAGCAGTTCCTTGATGGACGCCAGGGTGTAGCCGCGGTCGAGGAGGTGGGCGATCTGGTGGAGACGGGTGACGTGCACCTCGGAGTAGAGGTTGGCACGGCCCTGGCGGCTGGGGCGGGGGAGCAGGCCGCGGTCCTGGTAGGCGCGGATGGTCCTCACGGTGGTGCCGGTCCGGTGGGCCAAGTCCTCGATGCGGTACGCCTTGTGGGCCGGAAGATCGGTCATGGCCCGGCTGCCCGGCCGGTCTCGCCGCTCACAGCTTCGGCTCCACCCGCGCGATCCGTCGCAACGCCCCCGGTACGAACCGGGACATCAGGTGGGCACCCCGCGCCTCCGGTGTCACCGGTACCACCGCCTTGTTGCGGGTCACCGCGTCCAGGATGGCCTCGGCCACCTTCTCCGGCGGGTAGTTGCGCATCCCGTACAGCCGGGCCGTGCTCTTCCGGCGGCGGCGTTCCTCCGCCTCGTCGACGCCGGCGAAGCGGGCCGTGGAGGTGATGTTGGTGTTGACGATGCCGGGGCAGATCGCGCTCACCCCGATGTCCTGGCCCGCGAGTTCGGCGCGCAGGCATTCGGAGAGCATCAGCACGGCCGCCTTGGAGGTGCTGTAGGCGGGCAGAGCACGGGACGGCTGGAAGGCGGCCGCCGAGGCGATGTTGACGATGTGGCCGCCCTGGCCGCGCTCGGCCATGCGGGCACCGAAGAGGCGGCAGCCGTGGATGACGCCCCAGAGGTTCACGTCCAGGACCTTGCGCCAGTCGTCGGTCGTGGTGGCGAAGAAGGAGCCGGACAGGCCGATGCCGGCGTTGTTGACCAGCACGTCCAGCACGCCGTACTCGCGGTGCACGCGTTCGGCGAGCTTCTCCATGGCCTGCTCGTCGGAGACGTCCGCCGTCTCGGCCCAGGCCTCGGGTGCGCCGATCAGACGGGACAGCTCGGCGGTGCGGGCGGCGGCCTCGGTGTCGCGGTCGACGGCCACCACGCGCGCGCCTGCTTCCGCGAACGCGAACGCGGTGGCTCGGCCGATGCCGCTGCCGGCACCGGTGACCAGCACCAACTGCCCGCCGAAACGGTCGGCGTGACGGCCGGTGGCCTTCGCTTCGGGACGGCCGCCTTCCACGGACATGACGAATTCCTCGATCCAGGCGGTCAGTTGGTCGGGCCGCGAGCGGGGGATCCAGTGCTTGGCCGGCAGGGTGCGCCGGGTCAGCTGCGGCGCCCACTGCTCCAGGTCGTCGTACAGGCGCTCCGAGAGGAACGCGTCGCCCTGGGGCGTGATCAGCTGCACGGGCGCGTGTGCGTACGCGTCCGGGCGGGGCCTGCGCAGCCGGGCGCGGACGTTGTCCCGGTACAGCCAGGCGCCGTGGGCCGCGTCGGAGGGGAGTGAGGACGTCGGGTAGTCGCCGCCCGGGACCTTCTCCATCCGCTGGAGGATCTTCGGCCAGCGCTGGCCGAGCGGGCCGCGCCAGGCCAGCTCGGGCAGGACGGGCGTGTGCAGCAGGTAGACGTACCAGGACTTGGCGCCCTGGCCGAGGAGCTGGCCCACCCTGCGGGGCGTCGGACGTTTCACGCGCGCGTCGATCCAGTGCCCGAAGTGGTCCAGGGACGGCCCGGACATCGACGTGAAGGAGGCGATACGGCCCTCCGTGCGGCCGACGGTCACGAACTCCCAGGACTGCACCGAGCCCCAGTCGTGCCCGACGAGGTGCACCGGCCGGTCCGGGCTGACCGCGTCCACGACGGCGAGGAAGTCGTCGGTGAGCTTGGCGAGGGTGAAGCCGCCGCGCAGCGGCTTGGGCGCCGTGGACCGACCGTGGCCCCGCACGTCGTACAAGACCACGTGGAAGCGGCCGGCGAGACGGACCGCGACCTCCGACCAGACCTCCTTGCTGTCCGGGTAGCCGTGCACCAGCACCACCGTGGGCTGCTCCGGGTCGCCCAGCTCGGCCACGCACAGCTCGACCCCGCCGGTCGCCACCCGGCGCTCCCGCGCCCCCTTCAGTGTCACGTCCGCCGTCATCTCTCCCGCCCCGTCCGCCGTCACTTCTCCTCCGCCCAGCGCCGCACGTGCGGCAGATCGTCGTCCAGCCAGAACGCACTCTCCTCGGGGTCCTTCGAGTCGGTGACCACGAGGATCTCCTCGAACTTCGCGCCCGTCCCCCGGAAGCCGAGGTGGGGTTCGACCGCCCACAGGCCCGGCTGCGGCGGGTGGTCCGAGAAGCGGTACGGCGACCAGAGCGGCGACCAGCCCTCGCGGTGGCCGTGCAACGCGTCGGCGGCCAGCCCCTTGAGGGACTGCGTGCCGAACCCGAACAGGTGAGGGGAGAAACGGCGCTGCCGCACACGGTCCACCTTGTGGGCGATGACACCGAACGGGTACGCCCGATGCCGGTTGGCGTAGCCCTGGCGGACCATGAGCCGGTCCACGTCCTCGTAGATCTCCCGCAGCGGGCGTCGCTCGCGCACCTCGCGCAGGATCAGCTCCCGGTGTGCCTGCAGGTCGGCCATCAGCCGGTCCTGCACCGGATTCACACCGAGCGAGCCCGAGTAACCGATGTCCGCCGTGCATCCTTCGTACACCGGTGCCATGTCCAGGATGAACGGCATCCCGGGCTCCAGCGCGCGGTCCGTCGGGAAGAACTGCAGCGGGATGCGGAAGTTCACGAACGCCGTGCGGTCCCCGAACCAGGCGAAGGGCAGGTGGAACCAGTCCCGCACCCCGCGCTCGCGCAGCCACTCGCGCTGCATCCGCGCCGCCTCGCGCTCGGTCACGCCCGGCTGCAGCCGCGCCGCGACCGCCTCCGCGCAGTCGTAGGCGAGGCGCTGCACCCGCCTGAACCCCCGCAGCTCCACGGAGAGTTCACTGCTCACTGCCGTCGTCATGCCGCCCCGTCCCGTCGTGCCGTCGACGCGGCCGCTCGCCCCGTCGACCGCGGTACGCGTCCGTAACTTGACACTGGTGAATGTGACAGTTGTTAGAGGCGGCGTCAATAGGGAGGTTCGCGGCCTGTGGACGACTCGCGGTGCCCCCTGGGTGGGGCATCCCTTAGGGCCCCGTAATACCTGGGTCTGACGCGAAGACGGCTCTGAGGTCTGACGACCGTCGTGGCCCGGATCACTACCGTCGACGACGTGACTGTGATCGCGACCGAAAGCCTGAGCAAGCGGTTCCCCCGGGTGACCGCGCTCGACCGGCTGTCCGTGGACATCGGGCCCGGTGTGACCGGACTCGTCGGAGCCAACGGCGCCGGCAAGTCCACCCTGATCAAGATCCTGCTGGGTCTGTCCCCCGCCTCGGAGGGCCGCGCGAAGGTGCTCGGCCTCGACGTCGCCACCGACGGCGCCGCCATCCGCGAGCGCGTGGGGTACATGCCGGAGCACGACTGCCTGCCGCCGGACGTCTCGGCCACCGAGTTCGTCGTCCACATGGCGCGCATCTCCGGCCTGCCGCCCACCGCCGCCCGCGAGCGCACCGCGGACACCCTGCGCCACGTCGGCCTCTACGAGGAGCGCTACCGCCCCATCGGCGGTTACTCCACCGGCATGAAGCAGCGGGTCAAGCTCGCCCAGGCGCTGGTGCACGACCCGCAGCTGGTGTTCCTGGACGAGCCGACCAACGGCCTGGACCCGGTCGGCCGCGACGAGATGCTCGGCCTGATCCGACGCATCCACACCGAGTTCGGCATCTCGGTCCTGGTCACCTCCCACCTCCTCGGTGAACTGGAGCGCACCTGCGACCACGTCGTCGTCATCGACGGCGGCAAGCTCCTGCGCTCCAGCTCCACCACCGACTTCACCCAGACCACGACCACCCTCGCGATCGAGGTCACCGACAGCGACACACACCCCGACGGCACCCGCGCGCTCCGCGAGGCGCTCCACGCGCGCGGGGTCGACACCCACGCGGAGGGCGCGGGCCTGCCCGGCGCCGGACACATCCTGCTGCTGACCGCCACGGGCGACGAGACGTACGACCTCGTGCGCGACGTGGTCGCCGACCTGGGCCTCGGCCTGGTGCGCATGGAACAGCGCCGGCACCACATCTCCGAGGTGTTCACCAGCAGCGACGAGCAGCGGAAGGAGGCCGTCGGACATGGCGGTTGAGCATCCCCCGGCCACGGCCACCGGCGACCGGTCCCGCATCCACGACATCGGCTACCGCGGCTACGACGGCCCACGCCTCGGCCGCGCCTACGCCCGCCGCTCCCTGTACTCGCAGTCCCTGCGCGGCGCCTACGGCCTCGGCCGCTCGGTGAAGACCAAGGTGCTGCCCATGCTGCTGTTCGCGGTGATGTGCGTGCCCGCCGCCCTCATGGTGGCCGTCGCGGTCGCCACCAAGGCGCACGAACTGCCCTGGTCCTACACCCGCTACGGGATCATGATGCAGGCCGTGATCAGCCTGTACGTCGCCGCGCAGGCACCCCAGGCCGTCTCCCGCGACCTGCGCTTCAAGACCGTGCCGCTGTACTTCTCACGGCCCATCGAGACCGCGGACTACGTGCGCGCCAAGTTCACCGCGCTCGCCTCGGCGATCTTCATCCTGACCGCCGCTCCCCTGCTCGTGATGTACGTGGGCGCGCTGCTGTCCAAGATGGGCTTCGCCCACCAGACGAAGGAATTCGCCGAGGGACTGGTCTCCGTGGCCCTGCTCTCCCTGCTCTTCGCCGGTATCGGCCTCGTCATCGCCGCCGTCACCCCGCGCCGGGGCTTCGGCATCGCCGCCGTGATCGCAGTGATGATCATCTCCTACGGGGCGGTCAGCACGCTCCAGGCCATCGCGAACGTGCAGAACCACACCGCCGCCATCCCGTGGATCGGGCTGTTCTCGCCGATCACGCTCATCGACGGGGTCCAGTCGGCCTTCCTCGGCGCCACCGCCCGCAACCCCGGAGCCGTCGACCCGTCGGCCGGACAGGGCGTCGTGTACGTCCTGGTCGTGCTCGGACTCCTCGCCGGCTGCTACGGCCTGCTGACGCGCCGCTACAAGAAGGTGGGACTGTGACCACACTGAGCCTCGACCACGTCTCCCGCTGGTTCGGCAACGTGGTCGCCGTCAACGACATCACCATGACCATCGGCCCCGGCGTCACCGGTCTGCTCGGGCCCAACGGCGCCGGGAAGTCCACCCTCATCAACATGATGGGCGGCTTCCTCGCCCCCTCCACCGGCACGGTCACCCTCGACGGACAGCCGGTGTGGCGCAACGAGCAGATCTACCGGCACATCGGCATCGTCCCCGAGCGGGAGGCGATGTACGACTTCCTCACCGGCCGCGAGTTCGTCGTCGCCAACGCCGAACTGCACGGACTCGGCGACAAGGCGGCCCAGCGCGCCCTCGCCACCGTCGAGATGGAGTACGCGCAGGACCGGAAGATCTCCACCTACTCCAAGGGCATGCGCCAGCGCGTGAAGATGGCGAGCGCCCTCGTCCACGACCCGTCGCTGCTCCTGCTCGACGAGCCGTTCAACGGCATGGACCCGCGCCAGCGCATGCACCTCATGGAGCTGCTGCGGAAGATGGGCGACGAGGGCCGCACGGTGCTGTTCTCCTCGCACATCCTCGAAGAGGTCGAGCAGCTCGCCCGGCACATCGAGGTGGTCGTCGCCGGCCGGCACGCGGCCAGTGGCGACTTCCGCAAGATCCGCCGGCTGATGACCGACCGCCCGCACCGCTACCTGGTCCGCTCCAGCGACGACCGCGCCCTCGCGGCGGCGCTGATCGCCGACCCGTCCACGTCCGGCATCGAGGTCGACCACACCGAGGGCGCGCTGCGCATCCAGGCCGTCGACTTCGGCCGGTTCACCGCCCTGCTGCCGAAGGTCGCCAGGGACCACGGCATCCGGCTCCTCACGGTCTCGCCGTCCGACGAGTCCCTGGAGTCCGTCTTCTCGTACCTGGTCGCGGCGTAGGAGGCCGAAGATGTACGACCCCACCGTCGCCCGGCTCACCTACCGGGCCCTGCTCGGCCGCCGCCGCGCTCTCATCCTCGGCGCGCTGCCGCTGCTGCTGATCGTGATCTCCGTCGCCGTGCGCGCCTTGACCGGAGCCGACGACCAGACCGCTTCCGACGTCCTCGGCGGCTTCGCCCTCGCCACGATGGTGCCGATCATCGGCGTCATCGCGGGCACGGGCGCGATCGGCCCGGAGATCGACGACGGCTCCGTCGTCTACCTGCTGTCCAAGCCTCTGAAGCGGCCCGCGATCATCTTCACCAAGCTGATCGTCGCCATCGCCGTGACCATGGTCTTCTCGGCGGTGCCCACCCTGATCGCCGGACTGATCCTGAACGGCAACGGCCAGCAGGTCGCCGTCGCCTACACGGTCGCCGCGCTGATCTCCTCCATCGCCTACTCGGCGCTCTTCCTGCTGCTCGGCACGGTCTCCCGGCACGCGGTGGTCTTCGGGCTCGTCTACGCGCTGGTCTGGGAGGCGCTGTTCGGCTCCCTGGTGCCCGGCGCGCGCACGCTCAGCGTCCAGCAGTGGTCGCTGGCCGTCGCCCACAAGCTGGCCGGCGGGGACCTGATCACCTCCGACGTGAGCCTGCCGACGGCCACGGTGCTGCTGGTCGCGGTCACCGTGCTGGCCACCTGGTACGCGGGCCAGAAGCTGCGGTCGTTGACGCTGGCGGGCGAGGAGTAGGCGCCCTGCGGGTCCCCGTCCGGCCCCGGCGGCCTTGACGGGGACTTCACCTCGGTCCGGGCAGGATGGGCAAACCGGATGTACGGCTAGGAGGCCGGTGATGGCAGAGGAGATACGGCAGAACGGCGGGCCCGGGCGGCGTGACGCGGACGCCGCCGAGGTCTGGGACGACGTCGTGCTGGACGAGGACTTCGTACGGGCCGCCGGCACCTCCGAGCCGTCCGCCCGGGCCCGGATGCTCGCCGCCCGCTGGCGGGCCGAGGCGCCCGACCCGCAGCCGTGGCGCTCCGACGAGCCGCCGGCCGGCTGGTTCTTCAGCAAGGCGCGGCGCCGCAGGTGGCGCCGCCGGTAATTCGGTGGCGTCCAACTCGGCCGTGGGGGACAGTGGTTGTGCCCCTTCCGCCGGGAAAGTCCCGGCGCCGCCTGCTGGGAGAGGAGATGGGCGATGTCCATGCACGGCAGTACGCCCAGCTCCCGTCAGGGCAGTCCGAGGCCGGCTCCGGAGTAGTCGCCACCTCTCCGTGGAGCCACGGGAACTGCCCGGGGCGGCCGCTTCGAGCACGCGATGTCGCTCTCGCGTGGGCCGCCCACCCGGAGGATTGGCCGAGTGGTAAGGCACTGGCTTGCACTGTGTTTGATCAAAAGCAGCCAAGGTCGGGCCTGGAAAGCCCGCGCACGTTCGATCCGTGCATCCTCCGCCAGACGTTGTCACTGTGACTTGGCCGCGATGTGTCGGCAGGGCGTGGAGTCGGCGGAGTTCCGGCGCACCCGCACCCGACGACGGGCGGCCCCTACGGCGCGACCCCTACGCCAGCAACCTTTCCAGCACCACCGCGATGCCGTCCTCCTCATGAGAGGACGTCACCTCGTCGGCCACCGAGCGGAGCTCCTCGTGGGCGTTGGCCATGGCCACTCCCCGAGCGGCCCAGGCGAACATCGGGATGTCGTTCGGCATGTCGCCGAAGGCGATCGTGTCCGCGGCCTTCAGGCCCAGGCGGCGGGCGGCCAGGGACAGCCCCGTGGCCTTCGAGAGGCCCAGCGGGAGCAGCTCCACGATGCCCTCGCCCGCCATGGCCACCGTCACGAAGCCACCGGCGGCCTGCCGGGCCGCCTCCGCCAGCTCGTCGTCGCTCAGCGTCGGATGCTGCACGTAGATCTTGTTGAGGGGGGCCTTCCAGAGGTCGGAGGCGTCCTCGAACGGCGTCGCCGGCAGCGTTCCGGTGACCGCGTAACCCGGGCCCACCAGCACCTCGCCGTCCAGACCGTCGCGGCTCGCCGCCAGGTACAGCGGGCCCACCTCGGCCTCGATCTTCGCCAGGGCCACGCCCGCCAACTGCCGGTCCAGGGTCACGGACGTCAGCAGGCGGTGCGCTCCGGCGTCGTAGACCTGCGCGCCCTGACCGCAGACGGCGAGGCCTTCGTAGCCGAGGTCGTCCAGGATGTGCCGGGTCCAGGGGACCGCGCGGCCGGTGACGACGATGTGGGCCGCGCCCGCCGCGGTGGCCGCGGCGAGCGCGTCACGGGTGCGCTGCGAGACCGACTCGTCGGAACGCAGGAGCGTGCCGTCGAGATCGGTGGCGATCAGCCGGTACGGGAACCCGGTCACTTGGCGACCGGCTCCAGGACCTCGCGGCCGCCCAGGTAGGGGCGCAGCACCTCGGGGACCCGGACGGAGCCGTCGGCCTGCTGGTGGTTCTCCAGGATCGCCACGATCGTGCGCGGTACGGCGCACAGCGTGCCGTTGAGGGTGGCGAGCGGCTTGACCTGCTTGCCGTCGCGGACCCGGATGGACAGCCGGCGGGACTGGAACTCGGTGCAGTCCGAGGTCGAGGTCAGCTCGCGGTACTTGCCCTGCGTCGGGATCCACGCCTCGCAGT
This sequence comes from Streptomyces sp. NPDC052301, assembly GCF_044593395.1. NCBI lineage: Bacteria > Bacillati > Actinomycetota > Actinomycetes > Kitasatosporales > Streptomycetaceae > Streptomyces > Streptomyces sp. NPDC052301. Next base: position 228,885 of record NZ_JBIUBE010000011.1, read on the forward strand.
CGAACTTGCGGGCGGCCGAGGAGCCGAGGTCACCGGTGGCGACGTCGATGACGCGGAACGGCAGCTCCAGCGAGGTCAGCCACTGCTTCTCCCACTCCAGCAGGCGCTGGTGCTCCGCCTGGGAGTCCTCGGGGGCGACGTACGAGAACATCTCGACCTTGTCGAACTGGTGCACACGGAAGATGCCCCGCGTGTCCTTGCCGTGCGAGCCGGCCTCGCGGCGGAAGCACGGGGAGAAGCCCGCGTACCGCAGCGGCAGCTTGTCGGCGTCGATGATCTCGTCCATGTGGTAGGCCGCGAGCGGGACCTCGGAGGTGCCGACCAGGTACAGGTCGTCCTTGTCGAGGTGGTAGACGTCCTGGGCCGCCTGACCGAGGAAGCCGGTGCCCGCCATGGACTGCGGGCGGACCAGCGCCGGGGTGAGCATCGGGGTGAAGCCGGCCGCGGTGGCCTGGGCGATCGCCGCGTTCACCAGGGCCAGCTCCAGCAGGGCGCCGACGCCGGTGAGGAAGTAGAAGCGGGAGCCGGAGACCTTCGCGCCGCGCTCGACGTCGATCGCGCCGAGCAGCTGGCCGAGCTCCAGGTGGTCCTTGGGCTCGAAGCCCTCGGCACCGAAGTCACGGATCGTGCCGTGCGTCTCGAGGGTGGCGAAGTCCTCCTCGCCGCCGACGGGCACGTCGGGGTGGACGAGGTTGCCGAGCCGGAGGAGCAGCTGCTGGGTCTCGGCGTCGGCCGCGTCGCGCTCGGCGTCGGCGGCCTTGACGTCGGCCTTCAGCTGCTCGGCACGCTTGAGCAGCTCTGCCTTCTCGTCGGCGGTGGCCTTGGGGATCAGCTTGCCGAGCTGCTTCTGCTCGGCGCGCAGCTCGTCGAAGCGGACGCCGGAGGACCTGCGCCGCTCGTCGGCAGACAGGAGGGAGTCGACGAGCGCGACGTCCTCTCCACGGGCGCGCTGGGACGCGCGCACACGGTCGGGGTCCTCACGAAGCAGGCGAAGGTCAATCACGTGGCCAAGGCTACCGGTGCGGGGTTGTCGCTCACGAATCACTATTCCGAGGAGCCGTGATGCGTCGCTTACGTTCCGTTATGCGTGAATTGCGCAACGTGTCAAGGAAAAGTGTCTCACTCCCTGGGACGGAGCACCCGTGGGGCGCCCGGTTGACCGGATTCCCTTGTGGGGAGCGGGACTTACTGGTCTCGCTGTCCACAGGAATCCACACCCTCACGAGAGTTATCCACAGGCTGTGTGGAAGGACTGTGGATTTCGGAATTGATCACTCCGGAAGTCTTCGCCGGACTGAGGAATTCCCGGGTCAAAGGTGGTCGACACCCGCCTTCGGGTGGAAAAAGGTCGCCCTAAAAGATGAACCAAAGGAAACGAGTGGACGAAGGGTGACCTGCCGGACGGTGGCCCCATCGGGGACTTGTAGGGCGATTTGTCGACCGACTCGCACACCCTTGTCGACTTGTCCCCAGGTCGAGAAGCGGACCTGTGGATAACTTCTGTGGATAACGAAGATATGCAGGTAGTACCGACCGGCAGCAGCCTACGACTCCGCCGAAACCGTTCTGCAACCCGGCCGCCCCAGGGCTGGCCGTCCTGGAACCGGTCTCCCTAGAACCGGCCGTCCTGGCAGCGCGCCACCCAGTCCGCCGCCGCCATGAACTCGCCGTCCGACGTGCCCGGCAGCGTCGGCCTCGCCTCGCCGGGGGTGATGTCGGCGCGCGGATAGGAGCCGAGAAAACGCGCCTGGAGGCAGATCCGCTTCAGGCCCATCAGCGCCTCCGCCATCCGGCGGTCGGAGATGTGGCCCTCGGCGTCGATGCAGAAGCAGTAGTTGCCGATGCCGGCACCGGTCGGCCGGGACTGCAGCAGCATGAGGTTGATACCGCGGGAGGCGAACTCGCCGAGCAGGTCGCGCAGGCCACCGGGGTGGTCGTCCCGCTGCCACAGCACCACCGAGGTCTTGTCGGCGCCGGTCGGCGCTGCGGGCCGGGCCGGGCGGCCGACCAGCACGAACCGGGTCTGCGCGTTCTCCGCGTCGTGGATCTCGGTCTCCAGGGCCTCGAGACCGTACCGGGCGGCGGCGAACTCGCCGGCGAAGGCGGCGTCGTAGCGTCCCTCCTGGACCAGGCGGGCGGCGTCCGCGTTGGAGGCGGCCGACTCCCAGACGGCGTCCGGGAGGTTCGTGCGCAGCCAGTTGCGGACCTGCGGCTGGGCCGCCGGGTGGGCGGAGACCGTCTTGATGTCCGTGAGCTCGGTGCCGGGCCGGACGAGCAGCGCGAAGGTGATGGAGAGCAGCACCTCGCGGTAGATCATCAGCGGTTCGCCCGCGACCAGTTCGTCCAGGGTGGTGGTGATGCCGCCCTCGACCGAGTTCTCGATCGGAACGAAAGCCGCCTCGGCCTCGCCGGCCCGCACCGCGTCCAGTGCGGACTGCACCGACACGTACGGGATCAGCTCGCGGGTGGCCGCTTCCGGAAGCGTGCGCAGGGCGACTTCGGTGAAGGTGCCCTCGGGGCCGAGATACGCATAGCTCGCTGGCATAGCCTCACCCTAATGGCCGCGGGGCGCCCGGGCTCAGGCGTCTCACCAGAGCCACTCGACCGTGTGGTTTGAGCCCCGAAAACCCAGTCGGTCGGGTCAACCCCGTAACTCGTCGGGCTCCGGACCGGCGCGCACTCGGAACTCCCCCCGGCTCCTCCGCTCCGGGCCCCCTCCGCTCCGGGCTACCCCTCCAGCAGACGCTGTCCCACGTACTCGCCCTTCGCCGCCCCGCCCGGCACCGCGAACAGTCCGCTCGCCTCGTGCCGGATGAACCTCGACAGCGCGTCACCCCGGTCGAGCTTGCGCTGCACCGGGACGAAGCCGCGCAACGGGTCCGCCTGCCAGCAGACGAAGAGCAGGCCGGCGTCCGGTGTGCCGTCCGCGTCGAAGCCGTCGTGGTAGGAGAACGGGCGCCGCAGCATGGCCGCGCCGCCGTTCTGGTCGGGCCGGGTGATCCGGGCGTGCGCGTTGATCGGGACGGCGTACCCGCCCTTGGCGTCGGTCTTCTCCAGGTCCATCGCCGTCGTCTCGCCGCCCCCGGACAGCGGTGCGCCGTCGGCCTTGCGGCGCCCGATGACCTGCTCCTGGGCGGTGACCGACAGCTTCTCCCAGTCGTCCAGGAGCATCCGGATGCGGCGTACGACGGCGTAGGAGCCGTTCGCCATCCAGGCGGGGTTGCCCGTGGCCGGGACGAAGAGCCGCTGGTCGAAGTCGGGGTCGGCCGGCTTCGGGTTGCGGGTGCCGTCGAGCTGGCCCATGAGGTTGCGGGCCGTCATGGGGTGGGCGGTGGCGCCCGGCGTGCGGTTGAAGCCGTTCATCTGCCAGCGGATCCGGGCCGCGCCGCCCGCGTCCTTCTGGATCGCGCGCAGGGCGTGGAAGGCGACCAGGGCGTCGTCGGCGCCGATCTGCACCCACAGGTCGCCGTCGCTGCGTGCCTTGTCGAGACGGTCGGAGGAGAAGTCCGGCAGCGGGTCCAGTGCGCTCGGCCGCTGCTTCTCCAGGCCGGTCCGTGCGAAGAAGCTGTGCCCGAAGCCGAAGGTGACGGTGAGCGAGGAGGGACCCGCGTCCCGGGCCACGTCGGTGTCGTCGTGCGGGGCGGCCTCGCCCGCCATCAGCCGCTCGGCCGTCGTCGACCAGCGGCGCAGCAGGGCCGCCGCCTCCTTGCGGCCCGCGCCCGCCACCAGGTCGAAGGCGACGAGATGGCCGCGTGCCTGGAGCCCCTCGGTGATGCCGGGCTGATGTTTCCCGTGAAACATCGCCCGATCGGATCCCACCGAGGTCAGCGGGGTGGCCTGGGCGGGCGCGGAGGCATAGCCCACGGCCCCGCCGGCCGCGCCGAGGACGAGCCCGGTGGCACCCGCGGTGCCGAGCAGGGCGCGCCGGGAGATGCCGCCGCTGTCGGAGACGGGCTCCGGCAGGACGGACTCGGGCTTGCGGGCCTGGGGGACGGACTGGTCGGGCATGGTGTCGTTCAGCCGATCTGCGCGTTCTTGGAGACGGTCACCTGGTCGATGTCGGAGGTCCGCACGGTGACGGCGATCTGCCAGTCGCCGGCCATGGGGATCTGTACTCCGCTCGCCGACCAGTGGCCGGTCGTGATGTGGTCGGGACTCACCGGAAGCGGGCCGATCTTCTTCGCCTCGAGGGTGAAGGAGACCTTCACCTCCGGGATGTCGAAGGCCTGGCCGTTGGGTCGCTGGACGTAGACGTGCATCTCGTTGCCGCCCACGCGCGCGGGGTCGAGGTCGATGCTGACCACGCCCTTGCCGTCGGTGCCGCCGGTGTCGAAGGGCATGTCCAGGGTGAGGGCACTGCCCGAGGGGGTGGTGGCGGAGCTGGACGACGAGCTCGCGGCCTTGGCCTCCTGCTCGGTGCGGCCCGGCTCGGTCTGGGTCAGCGCGGTGGTGACGGCGAGCAGGACGATCGCGACACCGGCCTCGGCGAACACCGAGCGGCGCAGTCCGAAGCGGTTCGGATCGGCGTCCCGCAGCCGTTTCTGCCGGGCGGCGTCCATCGCGGCCCGCTGCCGGGCGAGCTGGTCGGCGCGCCGGGAGTCGCCGTCGCCGGATGCCTTGCCAGTACCGATCCCCTTGCTCGCACCGGCTCCCTTGCTCGCACCGGCTCCCTTGCTCGCACCGGTTCCCTTGCTCGCACCGGATGCCCTGGACGCGGACACCTGCGCCTTCTCGGCCGTCTCGGCCTGGCCGCCCCTCTCGGCCTTCTTCGTCTTCCCCGTGGTGGCGACCACGTCCCCCAGCCGCCCCGTCCACCGCCGCGAGACCGACGCGATCCCGATCAACAGCGCCACCAGTCCGATCTTGACCAGCAGCAGCTGCCCGTACCCGGTGTCGGTGAACGCCGACCAGGAGCCCAGCTGGCGCCAGGACTGGTAGGTGCCGGTGGCGACCAGTGCGAGGACGGAGCCGAAGGCCACGCGGGAGAAGCGGCGGACGGCGACGGTCTCGACCGGGGTCTCGGCGGGTGCCCGGTAGAGGGCGACCAGGAGGGCGGTGAGGCCGCCCAGCCAGGCGGCGACGGCGAGCAGGTGGACGACGTCGACGGGCATGGCGATGCCCGACTGGAGTCCGACCGAGGCGTGCTCGGCCATCGCCCAGCTGCTGGCGAGTCCGGCCGCGACGACCGCGCCGCCGATCGCGAGCCCGAAGGTCAGGTCCCGCTTCTCCTCGCCCTCCTCGCGCCGGGTGTAAGCACCGAAGAGGACGGCGATGAACAGCGCGGCGGCGGCGAGCAGCAGCAGCCGGGAGACCAGCGCCGCACCGGTCTTGGTCTGCAGCACCTGGCCGAGCAGGTCGAGGTCGAAGATGTCGCCGACCTTCCCTGAGGTGGTGTACGAGCCGCGCAGGAGCAGCAGCCACAGCGTGGCCGCGGTGAGCGCCAGCCAGCCGCCGACGACCAGCCGCTGCAGGGCCCGTACGCCCGCGCCGCGCCGCCAGCAGGCGAGCACGAAGGCCGCGCCGCCCGCGAGCACGATGAAACCGGCGTACGACACGTACCGCCCGAAGCCGTAGAGCCAGCCGACCACCCCGCCGCCGGCCGCGGGGGCGTCACCGGAGACGACGGTCTGCGAGGGCGCCCCGATGGAGAAGGTGTAGGCGCCGGAGACGGGGTGGCTGTCCGCCGAGACGACCTGGTAGGTGACCGTGTAGGTGCCCTTGCCGAGGCCGTTCCGGAGCTGCACGGCGTACGTGGTCCCGCTCACGTTGGCGGGTGCGCCGGTCTGCACCGGCTTGCCCTTGGGATCGAGGACGCGCAGGGAGTCGCCGTTCATCGCGACGTTCTCGGAGAAGGTCAGCGACACCTGGGTGGGCGCCTTCTTGACCACCACCCCCTGTGCGGGGTCGCTGCCGGTCAGCGCCGCGTGCGCGGAAGCCGGTGGAGCGCCCGCCAGCAGCGCGCCGGCGACGGCGAGGAACAGCAGCAGCACGGTACGCAGGCGGGGGGTGATGGTCCGCGTCAAGGTGGTCCCTCCGTCAGTGGCCGGTCGACGGGTTGTACGTCGCGGACTTCACCGGCATCTCGACGGTGAGGGGCCCGGACTTGGCAAAGGTGAGTTTCACGGTGACCGTCTGGCCCTGCCTCGGCTTGCGCTTCAGCTTGTCGAACATCAGATGGTTGCCACCGCTTTTGAACACGAGTTGACCGTGCGCGGGTATGAGGAAGGCGGACTTCTCCTCCATGGCCCCGCCCATGGTGCTGTGCATGGTCACCTGCCCGGCGGCGTTACTGGTCACCGAGGTCAGCTCGTCCTTCGCCGCGCCCTTGTTGGTGATCGTCAGGAAGCCCGCGGCCATGTCGGCGGAGACCGGCTGGGGCATGTACGGTCGGCTCACCGACAGTTCGGCCGCCGACGACCCGGAGCCGGATCCGGAGCAGCCCGCGAGGACGAGGGACCCCGTGAGCGTCGCCGCGGTCAGGACGGCACGGCGCCTCACGGCTTGGCCCCCTCGACCAGCTTGGGCAGGTCCTTGGTGTAGTCGTCGACCGTGGCGTCCTCGCCGTAGAGGACGTAACCGCCGTTCGTCTTCGGGGAGAAGGCGATGACCTGGGTGCCGTGGACCGAGACGAGCTTGCCGTTCTTGTCCTTCGTCGTCGGCTCCACGGAGATGCCCACGGAGCGGGCGCCCGCCTGGACGGTGGCGAAGTCGCCGGTCAGGCCGATGAACTGCGGGTCGATGCCCTTGAGCCACTTGCCCAGCTCGGCCGGGGTGTCACGGCCGGGATCGGTGGTGACGAAGACGACCCGGAGGTCGTTCTGTTCGGCCTTGGGCAGCGCCTTCTTGGCGACGGCGATGTTGCTCATCGTCGTCGGGCAGATGTCGGGGCAGTGCGTGTAGCCGAAGTAGAGCAGGGTCGGGTGGCCCTGGGTCTCCTTGCGGAGGTCGTACTTCTTGCCGTGGGTGTCGGTGAGGACCAGGTCCGGCTTGTCGAACGGCTGGTCGAGGACGGTGCCGGCCTTGCCCGCGTCGGACCCCGCCGAGACGACGGTGACCGGCGACTTGCCGTCGTCCCCGCTGCCGCAGGCGGAGAGGGTCAGGGTGGCGGCGGCGAGCAGCACGGCCGCGGCGAACGTCTTCTTGCGCATAGAAAAATGTCCCAGATGTGAGTACTCCGGCGCGCACCGGGGTCGTACGACAGCGTCGCACGACCCCCGTGCGCGGCCCGGAACGGTGGGGCTCAGGCGGTACGGCGGCGGCCCGCGAGGACGCCGTAGGCCACGCCCGCGACACCGACGACGATGCCGACGATGCCGAGCACGCGCGCGGTGGTGTCGGTGCCGTGGGAACCGGAGTCCGTGGCGGCGGTTTTCTCGGTGGTGTCGGAGGCGCCCTTGGCGCTCGCCGTGCCGTGGTGGTCGTCGGTCGCGGCGGACAGCTGGAGCACCGGGGCCGGGTTCTCCGGCTCGTCCTGGCCGGTCTGCGGCACCTCGATCCAGCGGACGGTCTCCTTGTCGGAGTACGTCTGGACCGCCTTGAAGACGAGCTGGTCGGTGTTCTCGGGCAGGGCGCCGAGGGAGAGCGGGAACTTCTGGAAGTAGCCGGGTTCGATGCCCTTGCCGTCGGCGGTCCAGGTGACCTTGGTGACGGCCTCGTCGATCTTCTCGCCGTGCATGGTCAGCGGCTTGTCCAGCTTGGACTTGGTGACCTTCGCGGTCCAGCCGGGGACCGGCTCGGGCATGACGGAGGCCAGCGGGTGGTCCGCCGGGAGGTTCACCTCGAGCTTGGTGGTCGAGGCGTTGTCGCGCTCGTTGGGGACCTTGAAGTCGACGACCGCGTAGCCGCCCTTGGCCGCGGCGCCCTCGGGCTGCACGGTGACGTGCGCGAAGGCGGGGGCGGCGACGGTGAGGACGGCCGTGCCCGCGACGGCGGCGACGGCGGCGATACGAGAAGCCTTCATGGCAGGGAGTACTCCACTCCGAGTGAAATCCGGTGCTGAAGAGGTACGCGTGCGCGTGGTGGTGCCACTCGGAGGCGGCTGTGCGCACGCGCGCGTGCCGCGCGACGGCGGCCCCTCTCCCACGGAGTGGCAGGCGGTCGCGTCGCGTCAGGCGGCGAGAGCGAGGGCGGCGGGCGGGCCGCGCCGGATCACCGTGTGCTGGAGTGCGGTGGTGTGCGGGGCGGGGGGCTCGTCCCGGTCGGTGCGGCGGACGGACGGGCCGACGCCGGTCGCCGGGAGCAACCCGGCGCACAGGGCGTGCGCCAGCGCGAGCGCCGCGCGCAGGGATCGTACGAGCGCCCCCTCTGTGACTCCGTACGCCGACAGTTCGATCAGCCGGAGCAGGGCCAGGTCGCCGCGGCGCAGCAGCCAGCCCGCGGCGAGGGCCGCGAGGAGGTGCCCGAGCAGCATCGGCAGCGACGGCAGCAGTCCGGCGGGGGAGCCGGTCGCGTCCTGCGCGCGGGACAGGGCCGGCGAGCCGCCCACGGCCCGGCCGGACGGGTCGATGAGGTGTGCGTTCAGGAGCAGGTGGTAGGCGTGCCCGGGCGTGAGCACGGACGGGCTGGACCCGCACACCAGCCGCGCGGCCCGCTCGACGAGCGTGCCGTCGCTCAGCGACGCCGCGTGCACCGGGCTCACGGCCGCGTTCGCGCCCATGGAGCCCATCGACGAGCCCATCGACCCCATGGCCATGCCGCCGCCTGCCATCGCGGTCCCGTGCTGGCCCAGCCCGAACAGGGTGTGCAGCACGGTCTGGCCGAGTGCGAGGACCGCGGCGATGCCCGGCAGCGAGCGGGCCCGCCCGGTAAGCGGTGCCACGAGCAGCAGGGAGCCGAGGAAGCCCGCGCCCAGCGTCCACAGCGGCACGCGCGCGCAGGAGGCCAGAGTGTGCCCGGCCGCGGCCAGCACGACGCAGACCGCGGCGAACACCGCGGCCCGCAGGATCCGGAGCCCGGCTCCGGGACGCGTCGTGCGCGCGTGGGGGGCAGTCATGGCGGGCCCATCATCCCACTGCTCTCACCGGGGTCCTGCGGCAGGGCGCCGGACGCGCGCCCCCTCATACACCGGTTCCTCCCTCGGCGCATCGGCCGGATGGGCGGGGTCACGCCCACGGAACGCTTACGGCCCCTTACGGGCGGCAATACGTAACGGTATGTCGAGCCGCGGCCAGGAGGCTGGAGCATGAGCATCTGGTGGTCACTCCATCTGCGCCGCGAGGCCGCGAGCGTGCCGCTCGCCCGGCGGCTGTTGATCGGCACGATGGAGACGGCGGGTGTCGACCCGGAGATCTCCTACGACCTGTCCGTCGCCCTGAGCGAGGCCTGCGCGAACGCCGTCGAGCACGGTGGGGACGCCGCGCACGAGGGCTCCTCGGAGGCGTACCGGGTCACCGCGTACCTCGATGGCGAGAAGTGCCGTATCGAGGTGGCCGATTCGGGGCCGGGCCTCACCCGGGTCCCGGACCTGCGGCCACCGCGCGCGGACGCGGAGCACGGCCGCGGGCTGTGCCTGATCCGGGAGTTGGCCGATCACGTCCAGATCGGGGCCAAGCCCGGCCGCGGCGGGACGGTGGTCAGCTTCGACAAGGTCCTCAAGTGGAAGAAGGATCCCTCACTGCTCACGGCCTGACGGCACCCGCGCGGGTGGAGTTCATGGGCGGGTGGGGCGAAGACCTCATGGAGCACCGCCGGATTCGGGACGAGCGCGGTCCGCGTCCGTGCCGGGGCACGTACGCTTCCCCGGTCCTCCCGTTGTGATCGTCTTCGCCCGGAGTCCGCATGCCCAGAACCCGTACGCCCGCAGCAGTGTCGATCCTCTCGGCCGTGGCCGCCGGTGCGCTGCTCGCCGGCTGCTCGGCCTCGGTGAAGGTGGGCACGTCCGCGCCGAAACTGTCCCGGGAGAAGCTGGCCTCCACCGTCTCCGCGAAGCTCGCCGCCGCGACGGGCCGGCCCGAGCCGCACATCACCTGTCCCGAGGACCTCGCGGGCAAGGTCGGCACCACCACCCGGTGCACGCTCACCGCGGACGACGGCAGCACCCTGGGTGTCACGGTGAGGGTGACCTCCGTCGAGGGCGGCCGGATCCACTTCGACTTCAAGGCCGACGACAAGGCTTCTCCGGCCGCCGGCTGACCCGCGCGCCTCGCCCGCCGCCGGTCACCCGCCCGTGCCGGGTCACCGGCCCGTGCCGAGCACCTTGGCCAGTGCGTCCAGGGCCTCCGGGTAGATCCGTTCCCGGGGTGTGCCGTAGCCGACGACCAGGCCCTGGGGACGGCCGGGGCCGGGGGCGTGCCAGTGGGTGCCGAGGGTGCCGACGGCGAGGCCCTCCGCCTCCGCGCGGGCCAGCACCCCGGCCTCGTCGGGCACGTCGATCAGGGCGTGCAGCCCGGCCGCGATCCCCCGGACGCCCCGGTGCGCCCCCAGCCGGTCCAGGAGCTGGTCCCGGCGCCGCCGGTACCGCAGCCGGCACGCGCGTACGTGCCGGTCGTAGGCGTGGCTGTCGATCAGCTCGGCGAGGGCGAGCTGCCCGATGGTCTCGGTGTGGTGGTCGCTGTGCAGCTTGGCGTCGGCGACCGCGTCGACCAGATGCGGCGGCAGCACCATCCAGCCGAGGCGCAGCGCGGGGCCGAGCGTCTTGGAGGCGGTGCCCAGGTAGACCACCTGGCCGGGTGCCATGCCCTGCAGGGCGCCGACCGGCTGCCGGTCGTAGCGGAACTCGCCGTCGTAGTCGTCCTCGACGACGAGGCCGCCCCGCATGCGTGCCCAGTCGGTGAGCGCCCGCCGCCGTTCCGGGTGCAGGGTCACGCCGGTCGGGTACTGGTGGGCCGGGGTGACCACCACCGCGGCGGCCTCGCCCAGCGCGTCGGTCCGCACCCCGCGCCCGTCGACCGGCGCCGGCAGTAGCGTTCCGCCGTTGTGCCGTACGACGTCCCGGTGGAACGGCAGTCCCGGGTCCTCCATGGCGACCGGGGCGCCGCCCAGTACGCGCGTGAGGAGCGCGAGGCCCTGCACGTAGCCGGAGGTGACGACGATCCGCTCCGGGGGCGCGAGCACCCCGCGGGCCCGCCCGAGGTATCCGGACAGCGCGGTGCGCAGTTCGATCCGGCCGCGTGGGTCGCCGTAGTCGTACGCCAGCGAGGGCGCCGTCGCGATGGCGCGGCGCAGCGCCCGCAGCCAGGCCGCGGCCGGGAACGCGCCGACGTCCGGGCTGCCGGGGCGCAGGTCGAGACGGGGGGCACGCGCGTGTGCGTCGCCCCGGGGCGACGCGGAGTCCTGGGACGGTGGCAGGGCCGCGACCCGGGTGCCGGAGCCCTGGCGCGCGGTCAGGTACCCCTCGGCCACCAGCTGGTCGTAGGCCGCCTTCGCCGTACCCCGTGACACGCCGAGGTCGGTAGCGAGGCGCCGGGTGGCCGGCAGCCGGGTGCCGGGCGCGAGCCGCCCGTCCCGTACGGCATCCCGGAGCGCCCGCTCCAGGCCGACCCGGCGGCCGTCCGCCGAGTCCGGCTCCAGATGCAGGTCGACGCCGACACCGGACCAGAAGTCGTCCACGAGAACCCTCCCCCTAGGCACACGAACGGCCGGGCGCCACCCGGGTGCCCGGCCGTCAGTCTCGTATCAGCCCTTCAGCGACGCCATCCACGCCTCGACCTCGTCGGAACGGCGCGGCAGACCGGCGGAAAGGTTCCTGTTGCCGTCCTGCGTGACGAGGATGTCGTCCTCGATGCGGACGCCGATGCCCCGGTATTCCTCCGGGACCGTCAGGTCGTCGGCCTGGAAGTACAGGCCCGGCTCGACGGTGAGCACCATGCCCGGCTCCAGCGTGCCGTCGACGTACGTCTCGGTCCGCGCGGCGGCGCAGTCGTGGACGTCCATGCCGAGCATGTGGCCGGTGCCGTGCAGGGTCCAGCGGCGCTGCAGGCCCAGCTCCAGGACGCGCTCGACCGGGCCCTCGACCAGGCCCCACTCGACGAGCCTCTCGGCGAGCACGCGCTGGGCGGCGTCGTGGAAGTCGCGGTACTTGGCGCCCGGCTTCACGGCCGCGATACCGGCCTCCTGGGCCTCGTACACGGCGTCGTAGACCTTCTTCTGGATCTCGCTGTACGTGCCGTCGACCGGCAGCGTGCGCGTGACGTCCGCGGTGTAGAGGGTGTGGGTCTCCACGCCCGCGTCGAGCAGGAGCAGGTCGCCGGAGCGGACCGGGCCGTCGTTGCGGACCCAGTGCAGGGTGCAGGCGTGCGCTCCGGCCGCGCAGATGGAGCCGTAGCCGACGTCGTTGCCCTCCACGCGCGCGCGGAGGAAGAACGTGCCCTCGATGTAGCGCTCGGACGTGGCTTCCGCCTTGTCCAGGACCTTCACGACGTCCTCGAAGCCGCGGACGGTGGAGTCGACGGCCTTCTGCAGTTCACCGATCTCGAAGTCGTCCTTGATCAGGCGGGCCTCGGAGAGGAAGACGCGCAGCTCCTCGTCGCGCTCGGCGGTGACCTTGTCGGTCAGCGCGGCCTCGATGCCGGCGTCGTGGCCGCGCACCACGCGCACCGGGCCGGTGGCCTCGCGCAGCCGGTCGGCCAGCTCCCGCACGTCGGCGGCCGGGATGCCGTACAGCGCCGTGGACTCGGTGAGGGAGTGGCGGCGGCCGACCCACAGCTCACCCTGCCCGGAGAGCCAGAACTCGCCGTTCTCGCGGTCGGAGCGGGGCAGGAGGTAGATCGTCTCCTCGTGGCCGTCCGCGGTGGGCTCCAGGACCAGGACACCGTCCTCGGTCTGGTCGCCCGTGAGGTACGTGTACTCGACGGAGGAGCGGAAGGGGTACTCGGTGTCGTTCGAGCGGGTCTTCAGGTTGCCCGCCGGGATCACCAGGCGCTCGCCCGGGAAGCGGGCGGAGAGGGCGGCTCGGCGGCGCGCGGTCTCGGCGGCCTGCGGGATCGGCTTCAGGTCACGCAGCTCGGTGTCGGCCCAGCCGGACTTCATGTTCTCGGCCAGCTCGTCGGAGACGCCCGGGTACAGGCCGTTCTTCCGCTGCTTGATGGGCTCCTCGGCCTCGGTATCCGGGCCCTCTGCGGTAGCAGAGTCGGGCACAGCCGGGTTGAGCTCGTCGGACACGTGATCCTCCTCGATACGCCATGTGATCTCCCCCGGGGCCCGCGGCGCTCCTGCTTGTGGCCGAGCGGGGACCTCCATCATCGTACGGTCGTACCAGGAGCGGGCGGGGGCCGGATGCCCTGTTATGCCCGGTCATCACAGGTGGGCTCAGTCGAAGCGGGCCGCCAGCAGCACCACGTCCTCCTCGCTGTCCGCCGCGTCCAGGCCGCCCGGCAGGACCGTGCGCAGCACGTGGTCGGCGACGGCACCGGGGTCGTGGCGCAGCACGCGCGGGATGCTCGCGGCGGCGGCGTGCAGCCGGGCGAAGGCCCGGTCCATCGGGTCGCCGGTACGGTGCAGCAGCCCGTCGGTGTAGAGCAGCACCGTCTCCCCGGCCTCGGCCTGGACCTCCACGCTGGGCGCCTCCCAGCAGGCCAGCATGCCGAGCGGCGCGGAGACCGAGGTCTCGGCGAACTCGGTGCGCCGCTCGCCGATCAGCAGCGGCGGGCTGTGGCCGGCGCCGGCCAGGGTGACCTTGCGCAGGGCGGGCTCGCAGTAGGCGAACAGGGCGGTGGCCGAGCGGGCGGGCTCGGTCAGCCGCAGCAGCAGCTCCAGGTCGGACAGGACGGCGACCGGGTCCTCGCCCTCCATCACCGCGTACGCGCGCAGGGAGGCGCGCAGCCGGCCCACGGCGGCGACGGCGCTCGGGCCGGATCCGGTGACCGAGCCGACGGACAGGCCGAGCGCGGCGTCCGGCAGCGGCAGCGCGTCGTACCAGTCGCCGCCGCCGCGCGGGCCGGTGCGGTGCCGGGCGGCGAGCTGGACGCCTGCGACGCGGGGCAGCCGGGTGGGCAGCAGCTCCTCCGTGAGGGTCGCCACGCGCGCCCGTGTGCGTTCCACCTCCAGCAGCCCGGCGAGGTGCTCGGTGGCGTGGCGGACGTAGAGGCCGGCGAGGTGCCGCTGCCGCTCGTGGGGCTCGGCGGGTTCGTCGTAGAGCCAGACGGCGGCGCCGAGGCGGCCCGCGGAGTCGGTGGCGAGGGGGAGGGCGTAGCTGGCGGCGTAGCCGAGGCGGGCGGCGACTTCGCGGTGCCGGGGGTCGAGGCCGTCCTCGGCGAGCAGGTCGGGGTGGACGATCTCGCTGCCGGCCGCGGTGTCGTAGGGCAGGGCGCCGCGCGGGACCGTCTCGATGTGGCCGAGGTCGGCGCGGGCGAGGCCGAGGCCGACGGTGGTGCGGGGGCCCAGGCCGTCGGCCGGTTCCAGGACGACCAGGCCGCGGCGGGCGCCGACGAGGGCGGCTCCGGCGCGCAGCAGCTCGTGCAGGGCGGGGTCGAGCGCATGCGTCCGGGAGAGGCGCTCGGTGAGTTCGTGGAGGGTCGTGAGGTCGGAGACCCAGCCGGCCAGCCGGTCCTGGAGGAGGGTGCCGGGCGCGGGGCCGTTCGGAGCGGGGACGGGAGCGGCGCCGGGGGCGGGGGGTGCGGGTGCGGGTGCGGGTGCGACAGTGTGTGCGGGCGTGGGAACCGCGGGATCGATTCCGGCCACTTTCGGAGGGTGTGGGGCGTTCATGGCGTCCGGCCCTGAGGCCGGTGCGTAGCGCTGAAAAGCATCGCAAACCCCCATGTGATTCTGCGCCGCTAGCAGTGTCTCCACATGTACACGCACTCGTAAGGGGATGTCCAGCATTGTCCTGCGGGGATTCCTGGTGTCCGTGGGGCGGGAGAGGGTTTCTCCCGAACCCCTTGCCTTACTGCCAAGTTGGCTGAAAACTGCCTCAGGTATCGGCTCATTGCGGTCGACTGGCCTTGCTCGACAGAGCGTCACAGCGGTCGTGATGGGTACGTACTCGGTGAAGGCCAGGGGTGGTTGGGGACCACCCGGAACCTGGCGACGGACCCGGGCGTCATAGCCACCGACGGCCGAGCCCCATCCTCCCGTGGTGGAGGCGGAGAGAACCACGCGCGACGCAAAACGCCAGACTTCGCCACCCCACGCCGCAGCCGTGCTTTTGATGGACGCACCACGGACGCGGACGCGGCCCCTGCTCGACCCCGTGGGGTTCCCCCTGTCGTGTGCAGGGGCGTGATGCGCCAACAGGTACGCACAGTGAAGTGATCGACGCATGGTGTGATGTGGACCACGGTGTTGCCAGCGGTGCAACGGAAAGGAACGAGCGCTCATGCGCGAGATCCCCGGAAGGCGACGCAGGCTCCTGTCCCGGCGGACCGACGGGAGGCCTGAGCTGATCGACGCGGCCCTGACCTTCGCGACCGAATGGCAATGGCCCGTACTCCCCGGGGTGGCCCCGGACCCGCAGGGCCGGGCCCGCTGCGCCTGCCCCGACCCGGAGTGCACGGTGCCCGGTGCACACCCCTTCGACCCCGGCCTGCTCGCGGCCACCACCGACGCCCGCATGGTCCGCTGGTGGTGGACCAACCGGCCGGCCGCGCCGATCGTCCTCGCCACCGGCCGGACGGCGCCCTGCGCGGTCAGCCTGCCGGCGCTCGCCGCCTCCCGCGCCCTCGCCCTGCTCGACCGGCGGGGCATGCGCCTCGGCCCGGTGATCGCCTCGTCGGCCCGCTGGGCGCTGCTGGTGAAGCCGTACTCCATGGAGCAGTTGGGCGAGCTGCTGTACGCCAAGGACTTCGTCCCCGGCTCGCTGCGCTTTCACGGCGAGGGCGGCTATGTCGCCCTGCCCCCGTCCGAGACCGGCCAGGGCGCCGTCCGCTGGGAGCGGGCCCCGCTGCCCGGCTCGGCCTCGCCCTGGGTGCCGGACGTGGAGGCCGTGGTGGACGCCGTGGTCGACGCCCTCACTCGTACGGGTGTGAGCGCACCCGAGTTGTAGGGGTGTCGGGCGCGGCCGAGGTGGCCGGAGCCCCGCCGCTCGTTATCTTCCGCACATGGTGCGAATCTCTGGGCGGCACGGCAGGCGAGCGTCGCTGCACGGCCGGCCGGACTCCCGAACGCTGCGTCTGCTCGCCCTCGTGGGCGGTGTGACGGCGGCCGTCGTGCTGCCGTTCGCCGTGGCGTCCGCCGGACAGGTGGGCGACGCGGCCCGCCATGCGGTGGCCGGGACACCGCAGGACCCCGCCCGCCCCCGGCACCAGGACGCCAAGGATCCCTCCGCCGCCCCCAGCCGGTCCGCCGGGCTGCTAGGCATCGGCCTGGCCACCGCCGCCCGGTGCGGCCCGGCACTGACCTCGCCCGACGGCATCGAGGCACAGACCTGTGTACTGACGCAGGGCGCGGACACCTGGGCGCGCACCTACTACCGCAACGCCACCGGCGAGGCGCTGGACTCCGTGCTCAGCCTGATGGGCCCCGGCGGCCGGACCGTGCAGATGCGCTGTGCCACGGGCGCCGACGACGAGCCGGCCACCTGTGAGACGCCCCGCGAGCACAGCAGGGGCGGACCGGACGCCTACTCGGCCGTCACCGAGTTCTCCGGGCGCGGGGCCGACGGCGCTCTGCTGCTGCGCTCGGGCAGCAGCTCCTAGAAGCGGCACCACAACTCCCGCCACCGGACAGAGCGGTTGACGGGCCGCGGCGCGGCGTACACCGGATACGCACATGGAAAGACCCGGTTGCTGGCGACGGGGGATGCACCAGCAACCGGGCTACTGGAACGGTAACAAGAGATCGGCGGTTCGCAAATTCGATCCGGGTCATTCGGCCACCGATTTCCCTGTCACGACGGCGAGTTGTGACAGGAGTCACCTGCCGGTGCGAGCCGTGTCTCGACTGACCGGCCGGTCAGTCGAGACACTCGCGCGCATGGCGTCAGCTCAGGGTGACCTGCCGGTTGGTCAGCCCGCCGCGCGCCCGGCGCTCGTCCGCCGTGAGCGGCTCGGTGGCCGCGAGGGCCACGGCGAGGCGCTCGGCGAACTCGGCGGCCGGCTTCTCCACGTCCTCCGCCGTGACCCCGCTCGGCAGGTCCCACACCGGCACGGTGAGGCCGTGAGCACGGAAGGAGCCCACGAGCCGGGTGCCCTCGCCGAGGCTCGAACGGCCCGCCGCGTGCAGCCGCGCCAGAGCGTCCAGAAGCTGCTCCTCCGCGTGCGGCATCACCCAGCGCAGGTGGTTCTTCTCCGGGGTCTCGCACCAGTACGCGGCGTCGACGCCGGACAGCCGCACCGTCGGGATGGCCGCGGCGTTGGCCCGCTCCAGGGAGGCGGTCACCTCCGGGGTGGAGTTCTCCGCGTCCGGCACCCAGAACTCGAAGCCGCTCTGCACGACCGGCTCGAACGCCGCCTCGGCATCGAGCAGGTCCTGCAGCCGCGGACCGTCGGCGGGGGCACGGCGGCCCTGCACCGGGGTGCCGGGCTCCGCCCGCAGCGCGCGCTCGAGGGTGTCGGCGAGATCGCGGCTGATGTCGCCGGACGCCGTGTCGTTCTGCAGGCCGAGCAGGACCGAACCGTCGTCGCGGCGCAGCGCGGGCCAGGCCATCGGCAGCACCGTGGCGAGCGTGACCGACGGGACGCCCTCGGGCAGGCCCTCCTTCAGGGTCAGCTCCACCGTCGCGGCCGGAACCAGCTCACGCAGCGCCACCCAGTCGCACTCGCCGGGCAGTCCCTCGAACGGGCGCTGCACCAGCTCGGTCACCGCGTGCGCCGCGGCCCTGCCGTGGCACGCCTTGTAGCGTCGGCCGCTGCCGCAGGGGCAGGGCTCGCGGGCGCCGACCACCGGGATCTCACCGTCCGTGAGCTGCGGCGGCTTGGCCTTCGTCTGGGGTCGCTTCTTGGCCATCGTGGCTGTCTCCCGGTTACGGCTGGTCTCGTACGGCGGGAGCCTAGCCGTTCAGGCCATGACCGGCCGGAACCTCAGGACAACGCACACCTGCACGGCGCCGGAGGTGTGAACCTGTGGAGAACTCCGTCACCCCTCGTGATCCGCGGCGTTCGCTCCGCGATCCCCGGCGGTCCCGGGTGTCCTCAGTCCAGGTCCTCGAACGCGTCCGCGAAGTCCAGTTCGGCCAGGGCCGGCAGTGCCGACGCCGTGACGCGCGTAGCGAAACCGTCGCGGCGGCACCCGGCATCGGGATCGTGCACGTCCCCGTGGACCACCACCCAGACCGTCACCTCGCCCCGGACGTCGTCCCGGACGCCCCAGTCGTCGGCGAGCGCGGTGATGATGTTCAGCCCGCGGCCGCCGTGCGCGGTCACCGACGGGGTGGCCGGCGCCGGGCGGGTCGGGCCGCCGCCGTCCGTGACCTCGACGATGAGCCGGCCGCGCGGGTCGACCTGCCACGCGGCGCGCACGTCACCGTCCCCGGCCGGTGCGTCGCCCAGGGGCCGCCCGTGTTTGCAGGCGTTGCTCAAGAGCTCCGAAAGGATCAGTACGGCGTCGTCGATGACCGAATCGGCCACACCACCGCTGCGCAGCTGCGCCCTCATCCGGTGCCGCGCCTTCCCCACGCCCGCAGGGCCATGGGGTACGGCCATGCTCGACGACGTGGGCACCTCCTGTGCCACCACCAACGCCACCCCCGAGACCTCCTTCGCCCCACGCCACGGTGTGGATGCCCCCTTGGCCTGTACCGGAAACCGGCCAATCCCCTTCCGGTGACGCATTCGACACGGCCCTGTACGGAGCGAACGCGCCGGTGCACACCCTGTGACGAAAAGCCCTTTTCTCTGGTCGTCGCCTGGCTGGATCTCAGTGGTTGTGGCCGAGAAGTGAGGAAAACAGGGCGCCCACAACCGGGTCAAGACAGGTGCACAGCTCTTTACCGGTCTCTTGAGGTCACACCCGTCCCAGTTGGCGCAGCACCGCGCGCGGGCGGTTGGTGATGATGGCGTCGATGCCCAGCTCGACGCAGAGGTCGACGTCCTCCGGCTCGTTCACGGTCCACACATGCACCTGGTGGCCCGCCTTTTTCAGCCGCTCCACATACGCGGGGTGGTTGCGCACGATGCGCATCGAGGGGCCCGCGATCCGCACCCCCGCGGGCAGGCGCCCGTCGCGCAGCCGGGGTGAGACGAACTGCAGCAGATAGACCGTCGGCAGCGTCGGCGCGGCGGCACGCACGCGGTGCAGCGACCGCGCCGAGAAACTCATGATCCGCACCGGTGACTCGGCGGCCGAGGCCGGGGCGTGCAGGCCGAACCGCTTCAACAGCTCCAGCAGCCGCTCCTCGACCTGACCGGCCCAGCGCGTGGGGTGCTTGGTCTCGACGGCCAGCTCCACCCGCCGCCCGGAGTCGGCCACCAGCTCCAGGAGCCGCTCCAGGGTGAGCACCGACGTCTCCTCGCGGTCCTCCGGCCGGTGCTCCCAGTCGGGCTCCTCGTCCCGCCCGCGCCAGGCCTCCCGGCCCTTCCAGGAGCCGAAGTCGAGGGCGGCGAGATCGGCCAGCTCGAGCGCCGAGACGGCCCCGCGGCCGTTGGAGGTGCGGTTCACCCGCCGGTCGTGGACGCAGACCAGATGGCCGTCCGCGGTCAGCCGCACGTCGCACTCGAGGGCGTCGGCGCCGTCCTCGATCGCCTTCCGGTAGGCGGCCAGGGTGTGTTCGGGCGCGTCTTCGGAGGCGCCCCGATGGGCGACGACCTGGACGGAGCGCTGTGGTGCTTGGGTCACCGCGTCATGGTGCCACCGTCGCGGGGTACACGTGGCGGCGCGTACGCGTCCGAAGGGCGAACGGACACGCACACCCTGACCATTTATGTAACTTTTGCTCGTAATGACCTAAGTAAAGGGTGGTCCTGGACCCACAGCCACCGCTTATGGTGCTCTGACGGCCCATGGGAAAAGCTGACTGCATACACCGGGAACAACAGGACCATGCGCAGCAGCATCGCGACGGGCCCACGACGAGCGTGACCGCCCCCGCCGAGCGTGACCGAGTGTGACCGAAGCGACCGAGGACAACAGCCGTGGATCGAGGAGTAGAGCTGTGAGCACCGAGAACGAGGGCAACGCGGTACCCCCGGCCCCGTCCGCACCTCCCGTGCCGGTGGCCTCTCCTGCTGGTTCCCCGCAGGGCTCCGCACCCGAGGGCAGCGAGCCGACGGCACCGCTGCCACCGGTGCCCCATGACGCACCCGCCGCACCGACCGCACCCGGCGCTGCCCAGCCCGCGGGACCGGCCCCCGCCGGCTCCTGGCCGCCTCCCCCGCCCTCCACCCCGTCCTACGGCGAAGGCGCCTCCTACGGCGACAACCTCGCCGGCACCGGAGGCGCGGGTGGCGCGGGCGGCTGGGGAGCGTCGTACCAGCAGCCCGCCCCCAAGCCGCGCAACGGGCGCGGCGGGCTCGTGGCAGCGGTCCTCGTGGCCGCGCTCGTCGCGGGCGGCCTCGGCGGCGGCCTCGGCTACACGCTGGCCAGGGACCACGACGACCAGGGCTCCACCACCGTCTCCGCCTCCGACAGCAGCGCCGCCCAGATCAAGCGCGCCCCCGGCACGATCGCCAACGTGGCCGCCAAGGCACTGCCCAGCACGGTCACCATCGAGGCCGAGAGCACCAACGGCCAGGGCGGCACCGGCACCGGCTTCGTCTTCGACAAGCAGGGCCACATCGTCACCAACAATCACGTGGTGGCCGACGCGGTGGACGGCGGCAAGCTCACCGCCACCTTCCCCGACGGCAAGAAGTACGACGCCGAGGTCGTCGGCCACGCACAGGGCTACGACGTCGCCGTCGTCAAGCTCAAGAACGCCCCGTCGGACCTCAAGCCGCTCGCCCTCGGCGACTCCGACAAGGTGGCCGTCGGTGACGAGACCATCGCCATCGGCGCCCCCTTCGGCCTGTCCAACACGGTGACCACGGGCATCATCAGCGCCAAGAACCGCCCCGTGGCCTCCAGCGACGGCAGCTCCACCAGCAAGGCGTCCTACATGAGCGCCCTGCAGACCGACGCGTCCATCAACCCCGGCAACTCCGGCGGCCCGCTGCTGGACGCCGCCGGCGCGGTCATCGGCATCAACTCGGCGATCCAGTCGTCCAGCAGCGGCGGCTTCGGCGGCTCCGGCCAGTCCGGCTCCATCGGCCTGGGCTTCGCCATCCCGATCAACCAGGCCAAGTACGTCGCCCAGCAGCTGATCAAGACCGGCAAGCCGGTGTACGCCAAGATCGGCGCGTCCGTCTCCCTCGAGGAGTCGACCGACGGCGCGAAGATCACCGACCAGGGCACCGGCGGCTCCGCCGCGGTCGAGTCGGGCGGCCCGGCCGACAAGGCGGGCCTCAAGCCCGGGGACACGATCACCAAGCTCGACGACATGGTGATCGACAGCGGCCCGACCCTCATCGGCGACATCTGGACCCACAAGCCCGGCGACAAGGTGACGCTCACCTACAAGCGGGGCGGCCAGGAGCACACCACCGAGCTGACCCTGGGCTCCCGGGTCGGCGACAGCTGACCCGGACGACCGGTACACGCGCGTAGGGGTGCCTCTCGGGGGAGGCACCCCTTCCTTCTGCTCCCCCCACACCGGCCGTGCCCGCGCAGCGCGGCCGGGTCAGAGCCGGAAGACCCCCCGCCAGATCCAGCCGGCACCGAGGACCGTCTCCCGCAGGGAGTCGCGCATGACCCGCGAGTCGAACAGCACCACCTTGCGCCGACGGCCGTCCGGACCCTTCTCGTACGTCCACTGCCGTTGCACGGACGGCCCACGACTCCACTGCCGCGACAGACCCCGCCGCGGAGGATTCCCCACCAGCGCCACCTCCCGCACCTCGTCGAGGGCGCGCACCTCGCGTTCGAGCGGGACCGGACGCAGGCGCGTCCTCATGGTCCGCTCCACCTCTCGGGCGGAGAAGGCATCGCCCCAGTAGGGCACCACGACCTGCCACTCCGCCACCAGCTCCGTCCCGGAGCCTTCACGCACCCGGAACGGCACCCCCGTCCCGTTGAGAGCGAGCAGTGCGGCCCGCAGTTCCTGGGTGGGCACCGGAGTGACCCCGTTCTCGGGGTACTTGGTGCCACGGAGCCGATCGAGAAAACCCATGCCACCACCTTGTCATGCCCACCCGGCCGTCTCCGTACGGCCCACACCACCCGTCGAGGCCGCGATCCCGGTACGCTGTACCCGCTCCGCCCCAGGTGGGTGGGGTGGGGAGGCGTGCCCGAGCGGCCTAAGGGAACGGTCTTGAAAACCGTCGTGGCAGCGATGTCACCGTGGGTTCAAATCCCACCGCCTCCGCTCTGACAGCAGCGAGAACGGCCCCCGACCTGGGCAGTAGGTCGGGGGCGTTTTCACGCCTGGTCGCCGGGACTGCCCGGTGTTCCTCTTGGCTCCCCGCTCTGTCGGGCACGACCGGGGCACGGCCAACTTCTGCTCCGTAGCCCTCTCTGGATCGGTCGGTGGCTTCGTGCTCGGGTTGGCCTCCGCGGTTGTCCCAGCCCGTAACGAAGTCACACGAGCGCCGCCGGGGGTCGCTCTCGTCCGGTCGTGTTCGCCGCTGTCGGTGTCAGGCAACCACGACAGGCCGCACGACCTGCGCCGCGCCGTGAGCAACTTCAGTCGTCTGCTGTGACCGAGCAGTCCTTGAACGGGATGCTGAGGAGTTCACAGGCGGCGGCATCCTCCTGCGCGGCGCCCTCCGCGTCCGTGGATCGAGGCTCCTGCAGATACGCCGCCGCCGCACGAGTCGCGCCGCCGAAACAGGTCGGATTCTGCTCGACGATCAAGCCGAGGATCTGCACGTGGGCCGATTCCGCGTGCGTGTTCATGGAGTTGAGGTAGTCCTCGTCATGGGCTTCGCGTTTCTTCTGCTTCCGCAGCTGAATGGCCCGCTTCCCGAAGTCGTCGCCGGCCTGCCGGCACGTAGCGGACTGCTCGGATGCGCTGTCGTGCCGCGCCGCTCCGACGGCGTACCCGCCTGCGGCGAGCGTGAATGCTCCTGCGCTGACCAGCGCGATCACCGAACGCTTCATGGTCGGGGATCGTATATGCGCAGGTGAGGACACTGATCATCGTGTGAGAGGCGCGTAGCCAGTCGATGCGATGACGTGACCGCCCCGTGTTCTGTGAAGTGCCGGTCCGGGGCCGTCGCCGGCGACGTGACTGACCGACGTGACGTCGCACCACCTGCGTGCCTCGCACGGTACGTGGGTCGTGGACCGGTACGGCGCCCGGCTCGGCGGACACGATGGGGTTCAACTCCCACCGCCTCCGCAGAGACCGTAAGCATGCAGATCGGAAGGGGCACCCCTCGGACGAGGGGCGCCCCTTCTGCTCGGATGCTCATGCCGTCAGCTGTTGTTCTTCATCTGGGATCCGGTTCCTCCCGGCTCCTTCGGCACCCAGGCGGGAGCGTGGGTGGCGTCTTTGAAGTCGGTCGACTTCATGAGGATCCGCCAGTCCTCCTTGCCCGCGCCGCCATCGAGTCGAACGGTGAAGTCTTTGACCTGATGGGTGTCGTGGAAGTACAGGACGACGACCTGCCGTTCCGAACCGCCGTCATAGAAATCGCCTGTCACTTTTCCGCGGGCGCCGGTGCCGAAGCCCTTGACCCAGTTCTCGGCGGTCTTCCGGGCCTCCGCCTCGCTGCTGTCCGTGGTCGCCAGAGCGCGAAGGTCTTCCGTCCTGCCATCGGCGATGTCCCACGCCAGCTTCTGTACCGCCAGCAAGGAGCCGGTGGAGGGGTAGCCGACCACGCGCAACGGCTCATGGTCGGCGTAAGCCTGCTCGTAGGACGTGTCCGGTCTGCCGGCGTCAGCTGAGCCGTTGTCGAACACAGCGCACCCGGAGGCGAGTACTGCTGCTGCTGCAACCCATCCGGCCGCTGCCTGGCTCCGCTTCAACCTGGGCATCCCATGTCCTCGCTAGTTGCGGTCCTTGGGCCTGACGATCGTGACCTTCTCGATCGGGTTCGAGGTACGGCTGTACCGCTGGATCACCTCGGCAAGAGTGGTCTCGTTCTTCAGGCCGTGCTGCACGATCCTCGCGTGCCCCTGCACCATGGCCGACACGATCGCCACGTGGTTGTAGACCCTCTCCTTCTTCCACTTGAAGAAGACGAGATCGCCCAGATGAGCGTTGTACTCGTGCGGGACGATCGAGGAGTGCCGCCACTTGGTCACGTGCCGCCGGAGGTAGTCGGCGCTCGTCCAGGCCCAGCTCTTACCGAACCCGTACCTGCCCTGCCACCACGCGTTGTCCGCCTTCCGGCCGCCGGGGCGCATCTGCATGCCGCCCCCGTGGTACAGGGCCTTGGAGACGAAGTTGGCGCAGTCGGTTCGGTACTCCCACCTGGTGTCCAGGTTGTTGTAGGCCCAGTTGGACGTCCCATGGCCGTCGATCGTCGAGGCTGCGGCGACCGGATCCGCCGACGCGGGGGTCGGGCCGGAGTCAGGGCCGTAGAGGTGTTCGTCGATGAGCGGCTGCGGCTCCTCCTCCTGGTCGGCGGGGATGTTGCCGCTCGCGTCGGGAAGGTGCGGGTCGGCTGAAGGCGCGGGCCAGCCACGGGAGGTCCACACCGCGTCGGGAACGTCCGCGGAGGCGGTGTCGGAAACCTCTGTGGAGGCGGTGTCGGAAACGTCCGTGGAGGCGGTGTCGGAGACGTCCGCGGAAGCGTTGTCGGAAGCGTCCGTGGAGGCGGCGTTCGCTGTTTCCGTGATGGCCCCGGTGGTGTCGGGAGCGACCGTGGAGGCGTTCGCTGTTCCTGTGACGGTGCCGGTGACGGTGAGGGCGAGCACTGCTGCGCCGGTGATCGTACGGCCGAGCTTGTTACGCAAGAGTCGAGTTCCTTCCCCCTGTGAATGGGTCCCGGCCGCCCGACCGGGTCAAGATCGGTGCGGCTGCGGGACCCGCTGAGGTTACCCACCGGTAGCCGATGCGTGGCAAGGGAATTTCAGTCTTTGGCCTGAACTCGGCGGTTTAGTCGGTCTTGTCGGCTATGTCACGGGGTGGAATTCGAGAACCCGCTAGGAGGATGGAGAGGTGGATGCGGAGGTTCCCGGCCGGCCGGTTTCAGGTGCTGTGACCTGCCCGGCGCGCGACTTCCGCTGGGAAGCGTCGGATTCAAGCCAGATCGAGACGCCCGCGTGCCCCCCGCTCGTTTACGGCGTCGATCGGACCGGTGCTCTTCCCGGGCGTCACACCTCGCTGTCCCGGGCCAGTTCCTCCCAGGCGAGCGCACGCAGTGCGGCGTCCGCCTCCCGGCCGGACGGCACCTGCGGGGTGGGCTGGAACCAGACGACCGTGAGGGCGGACCGGTACAGCACCGGGTCGTGGCCGGGGTCGACCGGGGTGGACCGGAAGGTGCCCGTGCAGGCCACCGCCGGAAGGAGCTCCATGGGGCCGAAGGGGCCTGCCGGGCCGTCCGGGTGGGTGCGGGGCGGCGGCACCAGGTGGACGGGGGTGCGCGTGAACTCCTCTGCGGCAAGGTTCACGAATCCCTGGATCTTCCTGTCGTTGAGCAGCTTGAACGGGTAGCCCTCCAGCAGGCCGCCGTAGGTCGAGGACAGGCGCAGCTCGGTGAGGTCGAGGGAGCGGCCGGAGCCGAGGAGGACGCTTGTCAGGGACATGCGCCCACCTTAAGGAGCGGGCGAGCGCAGGGGCCTCCGGATTTCAGGGCCGGTGCCCTGTCATCCGTGCTGCCGAGGCGATCGTCGCGCGGGCCTCCTGTTCCGACAGGCCGGTGTGGAGGGCGGCCTCGGTCAGGGGGGTGGCCAGGGTGGGGCCGAGGCCGTTCTCGTAGGCGCGGCAGGCCGCCCAGAACAGGCGGGTGTTGCGCTGGCCCTCGTGGGCCGAGAGGACGAACTGGATCAGGCCGCGGCCGTGGTCACCGGGGGTCGGCGGGGCCGGGTGCGGGGTGCGGGGCGGTGGGAGCAGCAGGCGGAGGAGGGACGGCGGGCAGGCGGCGGGGGCCAGGTGTGCGGTGCCGGGGGCGGCGGTGTAGACGCCGTGCTCGGTGCGGGAGCCGGGGCCGACCAGGTAGCCGCCGGCGCCCCGGATGTCGATGCCGGGGGCGAGGCGGCCGGCCGAGTTCGGTACGACGACGTCCGGCGGTCCGGTCAGCCACAGGTGCCGGCCTCCGCTCGGGGTGAGGACGACGACCGTCTCGGGGATCGTGAACAGGTGGCGCAGGGCCAGTTCGCGCAGGGCGGCCGAGGAGTCGGTGCCGGTCTTGGTGTCCAGGTCGACGCCGATCAGGCGGTACGGGGGCAGGCCGCAGGCGATGCCGTAGCCGGTGGCCCAGGGTGCCGCGGCGAACAGTTCGCGGATGCGGGCGGGGTCGGTCGAGGCGTCGTGGACGCCGTGGCCGAGGCGGCCGCACGCGCCGTGGCAGCGCGGTCCGGTCGGCTCGGGGTCGTCGTGGTGGGGGGAGCGCAGGGCCGGGAGTTTCGTCCGGGACAGGGGGATGACGGCCAGGCCGCGCTCGGCGGCTGAGAGGGCGTGCGCGAGGGCCAGTGTCGTGGCCTGCCGGTCGGGGGTGGCCATGACTCTATGTTCGTACGTACGTTCGAAAAAGGGAAGAGGGGTCCGTGCGACGCGCCGAGGCAGGGGGTCCTGGCCCGGGCGTGCGCCGGAACGATTCCCCGCTTGTGCCGCTTGGTGAGCGATCATCCGCATCGGTCCCGTGATGGCACTAAAAATGGCGAAACGGGTTTATCGACTTGTCCTCACGCTTGCGTGCGAATCGCGGCTTCCGGGATGGTTCGCCGGGGATTCGGTGGGCAACTCTGGTTGCGCGACGTCGTTCACGACAGTCGAGGTGGTCGGCCAACTGCCTTGGCGCCCGCCGTAGTTCACGTACTACCGGCCTTCGGGCCGCAGAGTGCATGGTTCTGGAGGAACACATGGCAAGCATCCGTACCGCCCGCGTTCTCGCCGCCGTCTCCGCTCTCCCGCTCGCAGCCGCCCTCTTCACCGGCATCGCCTCGGCGGACAACGGCGCCATCGCGGGTGACGGATCGAACGCGGGCGTGGCGTCCGTCGTAGGCAGTGGGGTGGGCCTCGAGAACAGCGGCAACTCGTCCACCACGAACCAGAACGCGGTCGGCTCCGGCGCCTCGAACCAGAGCAACACGGCGCAGGTCAACGGGTCCGCGTTCACGGCCATCCAGCAGGGCAACGAGAACGTCGCCGTCCACTTCACCCGCCTCTGGTGAGCCCGGCGCGAGGTCCCTCGTGGTGAGGGGTCTCGCGGGGTGTGCTTCGGGGTCGTAACGCGTCCGCGCGGCGGTACTTCGGTGCCGCCGCGCAGACGTGTGCGGGGACACCTTGACACCCTCGAGTATCTGACGGACAGTCAGAAATCGTGTCAGCTCCAGAGCGTCCACGTTCCTGTCGGGCACCCGCCCGTCCAGGGCGTCCGAAGCCGGGAGGCCCGCCGTGCACCTCGCCCCGACCGAGCGGCAACAGCACCTGCGCACCCGGCTCCGCGCCTACTTCCAGGCGGTGACCGCCGAGCACCGGGACACCGCCGACCCGCGCGCCCTGCTCCGCCGCATCGGCGCGGACGGCTGGCTGGGACTCGGCTGGCCGGTCGAGTACGGCGGCCGGGGGCGGGGCGCCGACGAGCAGTTCGTGTTCTTCGACGAGGCGTACCGGGCCGGCGCCCCGATCTCCATGGTCACGCTCAACACGGTCGGCCCCACCCTCATGAGGTACGGCAGCGAACGGCAGAAGGCCCACTTCCTGCCCCGCATCCTCAGCGGTGACCTGGTCTTCGCGATCGGCTACACCGAGCCCTCCGCCGGCACCGACCTCGCCTCGCTGCGCACCCGCGCCGTACGGGACGGCGACGGCTGGCGGATCGACGGGCAGAAGGTCTTCACCTCCGGCGCCCAGCACGCCGACTGGATCTGGCTCGCCTGCCGCACCGACCCTGACGCCCCCCGGCACCGGGGCATCTCCGTCCTCCTCGTCCCGACCGACGCGCCGGGGTTCTCCTGGACCCCGATCGAGACCGTGGGCGGCCAGACGACGACGGCCACCTACTACGACGGCGTCCGCGTACCCGCCGGGAACCTGGTCGGCGCGGAGAACGGGGGCTGGCGGCTCATCACCGGCCAGCTCAACCACGAGCGGGTCGCACTCGCGGCCATCGGCATGCAGGCCGAGGAGTTCCTCGCAGCCGTGCTCACCGCCGCCCGTACCCCTGATCGGGTGACCGGCCGGCGCAGGATCGACGAGCCGTGGGTGCGGGAGCGGCTGGCCGAGGCGCATGCCCGGCTGGCGGCGACCCGCCTGCTCAACTGGCGTCTGGTCGCGGATGTGGGGTCGGGCGGGCTCGGCCCCGGCGACGCGAGCGGTGTGAAGTTCGCGGGAACCGAATCGGCGGTCGCGGTGTACCGGATATGTCAGCACGTGCTCGGGACGGACGGGCTGGCGGGGCTGGTCCGTTCCGGGTCGCCGGGCGTGTTCGGGGACGGCGAGCTGGAGCGGCTGAACAGGGCGGCACAGATCAACACGTTCGGGGGCGGGGTGAGCGAGGTGCAGCGGGAGATCGTCGCGCAGACGCGGCTCGGGATGACGAGGGGGCGGCGGTGAGCGAGGTATCGGGGGAGCGGGACGCGCTGACGGCACGGCTCAAGGAGTACGAGGGCCGGCCGGCCGCCGTCGGCGGGGTGGGCAAGGACCCGGTGAACGCGCCGATGATCCGGCACTGGTGCGAGGCGATGGGCGACACCGACCCGGCCTACGCGGGCCCGGACGCCGTCGCCCCGCCCACGATGCTCCAGGTCTGGACGATGGGCGGCCTCTCCGGCCACGAGGGCCGCACGGGTGCCTACGACGAACTGCTCGGCCTCCTGGACGAGTCGGGCTGCACGGCGGTGGTCGCCACCGACTGCGAGCAGGAGTACCTACGGCCCCTGCGGCCGGGCGACGGGATCACCTTCGACGCGGTGATCGAGTCTGTCTCCGACCGCAAGACCACGAGGCTCGGCACGGGGTACTTCGTCACGACCCGCATGGACGTACGGGTGGACGGCGAGATGGCGGGCACCCACCGCTTCCGCATCCTCAAGTACGCCCCGGCCCGCTCGAGTCCCCCGGCCCGGCGCCCCCGGCGCCCCCGTCCGGTGGTCAACAGGGACAACGCCGGCTTCTGGCAGGGCGTGGCCGAGCACGCCCTCCTCATCCAGCGCTGCACGGACTGCGGCACCCTGCGCCACCCGTGGCTGCCGGGCTGCAACGCCTGCGGCGGCCTGGACTGGGACACCGTCGAGGCGAGCGGCGAGGGCAGCGTCCATTCGTACGTGGTGATGCACCACCCGCCGTTCCCGGCCTTCGACCCTCCCTACGCGGTGGGCCTGGTCGAGCTGGCCGAGGGGGTACGGATGGTGGGCACCGTGGTGGGGGTGCCGTACGACAAGGTCCGCATCGGCCTGCCGGTCCGGGTGGAGTTCCGGACCTGTGAGGACGAGGAGGGCGCGCTGGTCCTGCCGGTCTTCCGGGTCGTCGAGGGAGAGGGCTGACATGGACTTCACGCCCACAGAGGCGCAGGCCGAGGCCCGGGACCTGGCCGCGCGGATCTTCGGCGACCTCTCCACCCACGAGCGGCTGAAGGCGGCCGGCACCGGCAGCGACCCCGAGCTGTGGAAGGCGCTGTGCGCGGCGGGCCTGATCGGCGCGGTGGCCGACCTGGGCCTGCTCGGCCTGGTGCTGCTCCTGGAGGAACAGGGGCGTACGACGGCCCAGGTGCCCTGTGCGGCGAGCTGTGCCTACGGCCTGCTGGCGATCACCGCCCACGGCAGCGCCGAGCAGCGGGCCCGGCTGCTCCCGGCCATCGAGGACGGCTCGGCGGTGGTCGCCGGGGCGTTCCCGGCGCAGGGCGGTGTACGGGCCTCGGCGCCGGCTGTGGAGGGCGGCTCAGTGGTCGCCGGGGCGTTTCCGGCGCCGGGCGGTGCGCGGGCCCCCGGGCCGGCCGTGTTGACCGGCACCGTTCCCGTCGTCCCCTGGCTGCGGGACGCCACGCATGTGCTGGTCGCCGACTCCGGCCGTCGGCTGTGGCTGGTCCCGCTCGGCGAGGGCACCGGGGTCGTCCCGGTGGAGCTGACGGCTCCCTGGTCCGCGGCCCGGCTCACCCTGGACCGGGCACCGGCGGAGCCCCTGGGCGGCCCGGAGGCCTACGCCGACGTCCTCGCCACCGCCCGCACCGCCTTCGCCGGGCTGCAGGCCGGGGTGTGCGCGGGGTCGCTGGCGCGGGCCGTGGCGCATGTCGGCGCCCGGGAGCAGTTCGGGCGTCCGCTCGACACCCGGCAGGCCGTCCAACTCCGGGCCGCAGAGGCTCATATGGACATCGAGGCGATACGGGTGACGGCGTACGAGGCGGCCTGGCGGCGGGACGCGGGGCTGCCGTACGCCACGCATGCGCTGACGGCGGCCTGGTGGGCGTCCGAGGCGGGGCAGCGGGTGGTGCACACCGGCCAGCATCTGCACGGAGGCGCGGGAGCCGACCTGGACCATCCGGTGCACCGGCACTTCCTGTGGGGCCGGCAGCTGGACGCCTATCTGGGCTGCGGGGCCGAAGCGCTGCAGGAGTTGGGGGAGTTGGTCGCGCGTGAGGAGTGAGGCATGACGACGACATCGAGGGGGGCGCCGGCGGCGGGCGTGGAACTGCCCCCGCTGGAGATCCCCATCACCCGCACACTGATCGTGGCCGGGGCCATCGCCTCCCGGGACTACCAGGACGTGCACCATGACGCGGAGCTGGCCCGGCAGAAGGGCTCGCCGGACGTCTTCATGAACATCCTGACGACGAACGGCCTGGTCGGCAGGTACATCACGGACCGCTTGGGTCCGGGGGCGGTGCTGCGGAAGGTCGCCATCAGACTGGGGGTGCCCAACCACCCGGGGGACACGATGGTGCTGACCGGCAGGGTCGAGCAGGTCGACGGCGACACGGCGACGGTCCGGGTGACCGGCGCCAACAGCCTGGGCCACCACGTGACCGGCACGGTGACGGTCACCCTCCCGGCACGGGCCGAGCCCGCGGACCCGGTAGCGGCCCCCGCCGAGGAGGCCGTGTCATGAGCCTGCGCTCGGCCGACGGCCTCGGCGGACGGGCGGCGATCGCCGGGATCGGTGCCACCGAGTTCTCCAAGGACTCCGGCCGCAGTGAGCTGCGGCTGGCGGTGGAGGCGGTGCGGGCCGCGCTGGACGACGCGGGACTGAGACCGGCGGACGTGGACGGGATGGTGACGTTCACGATGGACACCAACCCGGAGATCACGGTGGCCCAGGCCTGCGGGATGGGTGAGCTGTCCTTCTTCTCCCGGGTCCACTACGGCGGCGGAGCGGCCTGCGCGACCGTCCTGCAGGCGGCGCTCGCGGTGGCCACGGGCATGGCGGAGGTGGTGGTCTGTTATCGCGCCTTCAACGAGCGGTCGGGCCGCAGATTCGGGGCGGGCGTGCAGCACCGGGAGCCGTCGGCGGAGGGCGTGGCGCTCGGCTGGGTGCTGCCGTTCGGACTGCTCACCCCGGCCTCCTGGGTGGCGATGGCGGCCCAGCGGTACCTGCACGCGTACGGGCTGACCCCGGAGGCGTTCGGGCAGGTGGCCGTGGTGGACCGCAGGTATGCGGCGACCAACCCGGCGGCCTACTTCCACGGCCGTCCGATCACCCTCGCCGACCACGCCGCGTCCCGCTGGATCGTGGAGCCGCTCAGACTGCTGGACTGCTGCCAGGAGACGGACGGCGGGCAGGCGATCGTCGTCACCTCGCTCGAGCGGGCCCGGGACCTGCCGCACCCGCCGGCGGTGATCGCGGCGGCCGCCCAGGGGGCCGGCCGGGGCCAGGAGCAGATGACCAGCTTCTACCGGGGCGACCTGTCCGGCCTGCCGGAAATGGGCGTGGTGGCACGCCAGTTGTGGCGCACCTCCGGGCTCGGCCCGGCCGACATGGACGTGGGGATCCTCTACGACCACTTCACCCCGTTCGTGCTGATGCAGTTGGAGGAATTCGGGTTCTGCGGGAAGGGGGAGGCGGCGGACTTCGTGGCCGAGGAGAGGCTGCCGCTCAACACCCATGGGGGGCAGCTGGGGGAGGCGTACCTCCACGGAATGAACGGCACGGCGGAGGCGGTGCGCCAACTGCGGGGCACGGCGGCGAACCAGATACCGGGCGCGTCCCGAACCCTGGTGACGGCCGGCACCGGGGTCCCGACCTCGGGCCTGATCCTGACGGCGGACGGCTGAGAACAGGGCAACCGGAACCGGGGACTCGGCCGGCCCAAGTCCCAGGGGCGGGTGCTCTCGGACCGACCTGAGGGGCGGATGTCCGGCCTGGGGTCGATCCCGGTGGGGCGGGTGTCCGGTCCGGGGTCGGCCTCGGGGGCGGGTGTCCGGTGTCGGGCTGGTCTCGGGGGCGGGTGTCCGGTGTTGGGTCGGTCTCGGGGACGGACGCAGGCCTCGGGCGGCCCCCCCGGAGACGCGTGCCGAAGCCCGCACCCCTCGTCACCGGGATCGGGAGATGCTCGGCACGCAGCCCCACCCCGCAGGGGCTCCCCCGTGTCTCAGGGTCGACCCGCAGACGGAGTCGTTCCGCAGTCCACCTTCAGGAGGTGGAGCCGGCCCCACCCCTACAACCTGAGGGGGACTCGTCTTCGGGACCTGCGGGCGATCCGCGGGCCGGGTGCCCGCTCCTAGCGTGGGAGCCATGACCACACCCGTCTGCACCAGCGCCTCGGCCGCCGCCGCACCAGCGCGGCAGACCAAGTACCCGTCGTTCGCGTCGTACGTCAGGGCCCGCCAGCCGGTGCTGCTGCGTACCGCGCGCTCGCTGACCGCGAACCCCAGCGATGCCGAGGACCTGCTGCAGACGGCGCTCGCCAAGACCTATGTGGCCTGGGAGCGGATCGAGGACCAGCGGGCGCTCGACGGCTATGTGCGCCGGGCCCTGGTGAACACCCGTACCTCGCAGTGGCGCAAGCGCAGAGTGGACGAGTTCAGCTGCGACGAGCTGCCCGAGCCGGAGCCCGTGCCCGAAGGCGACGACCCGGCGGAGCGGCAGGCGCTGCACGACGCCATGTGGCGGGCGATCATGAAGCTGCCGGCGCGGCAGCGGGCGATGGTCGTCCTGCGGTATTACGAGGACCTCAGCGAGGCCCAGACCGCCGAGGTGCTGGGAGTCTCGGTGGGCACCGTGAAGTCGGCGGTGTCGCGTGCGCTCGGCAAGCTGCGCGAGGACCCGGAGCTGGTCCTGGTGCGCTAGCGGCCGGATTCCGGGCGGGACGAATTGGCCTCCCCCTAGTGACATACCGCGCGGTATGTGCGCAGAATCAGCGGAACCTCTACCACCGCGTAGGCAATGTCGCCCGGGAGGACTGTCGTGCTGAGCACCATGCAGGACGTACCGCTGTTGATCTCGAGAATCCTGACTCATGGATCGGCGGTCCACGGCTCGTCGCAGGTGACCACCTGGACCGGCGAGGCCGAGCCGCAGCGACGCAGCTTCGCCGAGGTGGGCGCCCGCGCCGCCCAGTTGGCGCACGCCCTGCGGGACGAGCTGGGGGTGACCGGGGACGCGCGGGTCGCGACCCTCATGTGGAACAACGCGGACCACGTGGAGGCGTACTTCGCCATCCCGTCCATGGGCGCGGTGCTGCACACGCTCAATCTGCGGCTGCCCGCCGAGCAGTTGGTGTGGATCGTCAACCACGCGGCCGACAGGGTCGTCATCGTCAACGGTTCTCTGATCCCGCTGTTCGCGCCGCTGCTGTCCCAGCTGCCGACGGTGGAGCACATCGTCGTCTCGGGCCCCGGTGACCGGGCCCCGCTGGCGGGCGCGACCGCGCGGGTGCACGAGTACGAGCAGCTGATCGCCGGCCGGCCGACGACGTTCGACTGGCCGGAGCTGGACGAACGCCAGGCCGCCGCCATGTGCTACACCTCCGGGACCACGGGCGACCCCAAGGGCGTGGTGTACAGCCACCGTTCGATCTACCTGCACTCCATGCAGGTCAACATGACCGAGTCGATGGGTCTGACCGACCAGGACACCTCGCTGGTCGTCGTCCCCCAGTTCCATGTCAACGCCTGGGGCCTGCCGCACGCCACCTTCATGACCGGCGTCAACATGCTGATGCCGGACCGCTTTCTGCAACCCGCGCCGCTCGCGGAGATGATCGAGGGCGAGCGGCCGACCCATGCG
Organism: Streptomyces sp. NPDC052301; assembly: GCF_044593395.1. NCBI lineage: Bacteria > Bacillati > Actinomycetota > Actinomycetes > Kitasatosporales > Streptomycetaceae > Streptomyces > Streptomyces sp. NPDC052301. The sequence continues at coordinate 262,996 of NZ_JBIUBE010000011.1, forward strand.
GCGGCCGTCCCGACCATCTGGCAGGGCCTGCTCGCCGAGCTGACGGCCCGTCCTCGTGACGTGACGTCTCTCACCCAGGTCACCATCGGCGGCTCCGCCTGTCCGCCGTCCCTCATGGAGGCCTTCGACAAGCTGGGGATGCGGGTCTGTCACGCCTGGGGCATGACCGAGACCTCCCCGCTCGGCACGGTGGCCCGCCCGCCGGCCCACGCGGTGGGCACCGAGGAGGAGTTCGCCTACCGCCTCACCCAGGGCCGTTTCCCGGCCGGTGTCGAGGCCCGCCTCACCGGCCCCGGCGGCGAACGCCTGCCCTGGGACGGCGAGTCGGCCGGCGAGCTGGAGGTGCGCGGTTCGTGGATCGCGGGCTCCTACTACAACGGCCCCGACGCCGAACCGCTGCGTCCCGCCGACAAGTTCAGCGAGGACGGCTGGCTGAAGACGGGGGACGTCGGCACCATCTCCCCCGACGGCTTCCTCACCCTCACCGACCGGGCCAAGGACGTCATCAAGTCCGGCGGCGAGTGGATCTCCTCGGTCGAGCTGGAGAACGCCCTGATGTCCCACCCGGACGTCGCCGAGGCCGCCGTGGTGGCCGTGCCCGACGAGAAGTGGGGCGAGCGCCCGCTGGCCACGGTCGTCCTGAAGGCCGGCGCCACCGCCGACTTCGCGACCCTGCGCGCCTTCCTCGCCGAGGAGGGCCGTATCGCCAGGTGGCAGCTGCCCGAGCGGTGGACGATCGTCGAGGCGGTGCCGAAGACGAGCGTGGGCAAGTTCGACAAGAAGGTGCTGCGCAGGCAGTACGCGGACGGCCGGCTGGACGTCACCGAGTTGTGAGCCGCCGGGTGCGCCGGGCGGATCCTCCTGCCCGGCGCACTCCCGTGAACCTCCCGGATCCGACCGGTCGGGTCCGGGGCCTCACCGCCGCCCCGCCGGGACGGCCGCCGACACCCACCCCAGCACCAGCCACACACCCGCCACCGCGCACACCCCGGACCAGCCCCAGTGGCCGAAGGCGGGGCCCGCGGCGGCCGAGGCGAGGGCGCCGCCGGCGAAGCCGGAGACGACGTAGGCGGTGTTGGCGGTGGCCGGGGTGGAGGTGGTGGTCAGGGCCAGGGTCTGGTTGGCGACGTGGGAGGCGACCAGGGCCGCGTGGACGGCGATCGCCGCGGCGAACAGCGCCACCAGGACGTGTCCGCCGAGCCAGAACAGCGGCACAGATATGGCCGCCAGCAGATACGCGGCGCCCACGACCCGCGCGGCGCCGAACCGGTCCACCAGGCCACCCGCCACCGGTGCCACCGCGGTGGCGGTCAGGCCGAAGAGGCCGAAGAGACCGGCGGTCGCGGTCGACAGGCCGTAGGACGGGCCGGTCAGCAGGAGCGCGAGGGAGGTCCACAGCGCGCTCCAGGCGCCGAACATCCCGGCCTGCCGCAGGCACGCCCGCCGCAGCTCGGGCGAGCGGCGCAGCAGCCCCGGCAGCTCGGCGATGCCCGCGAACAGCGACCCCTGCCGCGCGCGCCGTTCCGAGGGCAGGGCCAGGGCGGTGGCGAGACCCAGGGCGAGGGTCAGGACGGCGGACCCGCCGAACACCCAGCGCCAGCCGAAGGCCTGTCCGGCCAGGCCGCCGGCGACCCGGGCCGCGACGATGCCGGTGAACAGCCCGGCGATGACGGCCGCGACATGCCGGGCCCGGCGGCCGGCGGGGGCGCGCTCGGCGACCAGCGGTACCAGCAGCTGCGGTACGACGGTCGCGGCGGAGGCGGCGAACACGGCGACCGCCAGGGCGGCGGTGCCCGGTGCCATGGCCGCGAGTGCCAGGGCGAGCGTGGTGGCCACGGAGAGGCCGGCGACGAGCGGGCGCCTGTCGACTCGGTCGCCGAGCGGGGCGAAGAAGAGCAGCCCGGCCGCGTAGCCGAACTGTGCGACCGAGGCGATCCAGGTCACGGCCGACGGGACGGTGCCGAAGTCGTGGGCGATCAGGGGGAGCAGCGGGGCCGCGAGGTAGATGTTGGCGGCCGTGACGGCGGTGCAGACGGCGATCAGCAGCAGGAACAGCCGGCCGGATGCGGGGGCCCGGTCCGGGGCGGGGGTTCGGCCCCGACGGCCGGGGCGGGTGCTGGTGCGGAGGGGGCGGGTACTGGTCGCTGACGGCATGAGCGGGAGCACTCCTTCGAGCGGACTCTCACAACTAACTGGTTGGTTGGTAGCTGCCAACAGCGTGCACCCGGCCCGCTTCCCCGTCAACCAAATAGTTGGTTACCTGTCTGCCGCAGTCCTACCCTGTTCCCATGGCAGCAGTGAGGGACCCCGAGGCCACCAAGGCCCGCATCTTCGACGCGGCGGTCGCCGAGTTCGCCCGGCACGGCATCGCGGGCGCACGCATCGACCGCATCGCCGCCGAGGCCAAGGCCAACAAGCAGCTGATCTACGCCTACTTCGGCAACAAGGCGGAGCTGTTCACGCAGGTCCTCGGCAGGTGCATGGTCGACCTGGCCGCCGCCGTGCCCGTCGACCCCGACGACATCGACGGCTACGTCGACCGCCTCCTCGACTACCACGCCACCCACCCCGAGCTGCTGCGCCTGCTCTTCTGGGAGGGCATCGAGTACGGCAGCGCCGAGCTGCCCGACGAGCCGCAGCGCCAGGAGCACTACGCCCGCAAGGTCACCGCGCTCGCGGACGGGCAGGCCCGTGGCGTCATCACGGACGCCTTCCCGCCCGGTGACCTGCTCATCCTGCTGACCGCGCTGACCAACTGGATGGTGGTCGTGCCGCAGATGCGACGCATCCTCACGGGTACCGACGACACCGACCGCGAGCGCCTGCGGGCCTCCATCAAGGAGGCGGCCCGCAGGCTCACCGCACGCTGAGCGCCGGACGGTGCCGATCCGCCGGCCGGGCGGTCAGTTGGTGCCGACCCGCGCCAGCAGGTCCACGATCCGTGCCTGCACCTCGTTGCTTGTGGACCGCTCCGCGAGGAACAGCACCGTCTCGCCCGAGGCCAGCCGGGGCAGGTCGGCCGGGTCGACGGCGGCGGTGTAGACGACGATCGGGGTGCGGTTGAGCTGCCCGTTCGCGCGCAGCCAGTCCACGATCCCGGCCTGTCGGCGGTGCACCTGCATCAGGTCCATCACCACCAGGTTCGGCCGGAACTGCCCTGCCAGCGTCACCGCGTCGTTCTCGCTCGCGGCCCGTGCCACCTGCATCCCGCGCCGCTCCAGCGTCGAGGTCAGCGCCAGCGCGATCTCCGCGTGCTCCTCGATGAGCAGCACCCGCGGCGGATGCTGCTCGCTGTCCCGGGGAGCTAGTGCCTTCAGCAGTACGGCGGGGTCGGCGCCGTACGCCGCCTCGCGCGTCGCCTGCCCCAGCCCCGCCGTGACCAGCACCGGCACCTCGGCGGCGACGGCGGCCTGGCGCAGCGACTGCAGGGCCGTCCGCGTGATCGGCCCGGTCAGCGGGTCCACGAACAGCGCGGCGGGGAACGCCGCGATCTGCGCGTCGACCTCCTCACGGGAGTGCACGATGACCGGCCGGTAGCCCCGGTCGCTCAGCGCCTGCTGGGTCGTCACGTCCGGAGCGGGCCACACCAGCAGCCGACGAGGGTTGTCCAGCGGCTCCGGGGGCAGCTCGTCGTCGAGCGGCTGCAATCGCGGAGTGTCCGCGATCTCCACCGCCCCACCGGGGCCGTCCAGCGGCTCGGGCCCCTCGGCCGCGTTCGCGTCCGGGGCGCCTATGGCGTACGACCGTCCGGCGCCCTCGGTGCCCGGGGCGAGCCGGGACTGCCCGGGGAGCGACGGCTGCGGAACCGGCTGCGCGGGCGCCGCCTCGGCCGGCGGATGCGGCCGGGCCGCCTGCTCGGCCTGCGGCTGCTTCTGCGACGGGGCCTGCGTCTGCGACGGGGCCTGTGGTTCGGGGCGTGCGGCGGGGTCCGGGGGCGTGCCGAGCTTGCGCCGGCGGCCGGAACCGCCCGGCGCGTGCGGGGGCGGCGTCGCCGTCACCTGCTGCACCTGCGCGGCCTGCCGGGCGAACGGCACACCCTGTCCCAGCGTCCGCACGCTGATCGCCCGGCCCTGCGTGGAGTTCGGGTCGGCCGCCGCTCCGGCGGCCTCGGCGGGAAGGGGCTGCGCGGCCCGCTGCGGCGCGCCGGGCGCCTGCGGCACACGCGTGCCGGCCCCGGACGTGCCATCCGTGCCGGGCCACTGCTGCGGAACGGCGGCTCCGGCCTCGGCGGGCAGCGGCTGGGCGGCGGGCGCCACCGGAGTACCGGCGGGCGGAGTCGCGGACTGCGCCTGGCCGGGGGCCGGGGGTACGGGCTGTCCGGCGGTGCCCTGCGCGGGCACGGCCGCCTGCCGGCCGGGCGCGGCACCGGGACCCCCCTGGGCCTGAGCGGGCACCTGCCCCTGAGCCGGCGCCGGGCCGCCCTGCACGGGGATGCCCTGTCCGGCCGTACCCTGCGCCGGAACGCCGTGGGCGGGAGTGCCTTGGGCGGTGGTGCCGTGGGCGGGAGTCGGCGTGGCCGGGGCCGCCGGGGCCTGAGGTGCCCGGCCGGGAGCGGCTGCCGCCGGGGCCGCCTGGGGGGAGGCCGGCTGAAGGGGAGTCCCCTGAGGAGAGGTCCCCTGCGGGCCGACTCCCTGAGGGAGAACCGGCTGACCGGGTCCGGCCTGTCCGGGAGGCTGCTGGGCCGGGGTCGGCGACGCCGGTACGGGCTGAGCGGCACCCGGGGCGACCGCGGATGCGGTTCCCGGCGCCACCGCCTGCGGGGCCTGCGCCGGCTGGGCCACGGCCCGACGGCGCCGGCCGGTCGGGGCGGCGGTGGGATGCGGCTGCGGCGGGGTGTGGTCCGCGCTCTGGTCGAGCGGTACGGCGTCGTGCCGGCCGTCGTCACCGGGTGCGCCCTCGTGGGCCACCGGCAACGGGGCGGGCGCCTGCACCTGCCCGGGCGGGGACGCGGGAACCGGGACCGGCCCGGTCACGGCACCGGGACCGACGGGTACGCCCGCACCGGCCCCCGGCACGGCACCGGGACCGACGGGTACGCCCGCACCGGCCCCCGGCACGGCACCGGCACCCGGCTCGGCCCCTGCCGCCGCATCCGCGGACTCCGGAGAGCGGTCGGCCTCGGCCGGCGGCAGGGCGAAGACCGTACGGGCGCCGCCGGCCTCCTGCGCGGCGGCACGTTCCGCGGCGGCGGCCAGCGCACGGCGGCGCCGCCCGGTTGGCTGAGCATCCTCTGCCGCAGCGCCCTCGGCGACGGAAGCGGCGGAAGCAGCGGCCTGCGGCACCGGCTGCCCGGCGCCGGCCGCGGGCAGCGCGGGCGGCAGGGCGGCCTGCGGGGCGCCCGAGTCACGGCGGGCGCGTCGGCCCGTGGGCGCGGGCACGCCCTGTGGCGGCACGGTGCCGCCGAGTCCCGTGTTGGAGGCGGCAGCGCCCGCGGCATGCTCGGCCGCTGTCACGACGGCACCCTCGGCCACACCGTCGCCGTCACCGGAACCCGGTTCCGCGGGGCGTCCACGGCGCCGCCCGGTCCCGTTGGACGCGGCCTCCGCGCCCTCGGCCACCACGGCTCCGCTCTCCTCGGCGGCCGCGGCGGCACGCCTACGGCGGCGTCCGGTCGGCGCGGTGTCCGCGTCACCGGCCTCGCCCACGCCGGGCACGTCGCCCTCCAGGAAGGCGTCCGTGGACCCGCGCCGGGCCCGCCGCCGTCCGGAGGTGTCGTCGGCGGCCGGCGCACCGCCCGCATCCCCGGCTTCGGGGGCCGCTGCGCCGTCCGGGACGTGGCTGCCGTCCGGAAGCTGTGCGGCGACCGCCCCGGCCCCGCCCCCGAGCGGCACCTCGAGCACGTATGCGCTGCCGCTCATGCCCGGCACCTCGTGCGTCTGCAGCACCCCGCCGTGGGCGCGCACGATCCCGCGCACGATCGGCTCGTGCACCGGGTCTCCCCCGGCGTACGGACCGCGCACCTCGATCCGCGCGACCTCGCCGCGCTGCGCGGCGGCGACCACGACGGTGTTGTCCATGTAACCGCCCGCCGAGACGGGCGCGTTGCCGGTGGCGTCGACACCGGCGACGTCCGCCACCAGGTGTGCGAGAGCGGTGGCGAGGCGCTGCGGATCGACCTCCGCCTCGATGGGCGGCGCGTGCACGGCGAACTGCAGCCGCCCGGGACCGACCAGCTCCACCGCCCCGTCCACACCGGCGGCGACGACGGCGTCGAGCATCACCTTCGTCCGGGTGACCTCCTCGCTGCCGGCGTCCAGCCGCTGGTAGCCGAGGACGTTGTCGATGAGCGTGGTGATCCGGGAGTAGCCCGCCGAGAGATGGTGCAGCACCTGGTTGGCCTCGGGCCACAGCTGGCCCGCGTCGTCGGCGGCCAGGGCGGCCAGCTCGCGCCGCAGCTCGTCCAGCGGCCCGCGCAACGACTGCCCGAGCAGGGTCAGCAGCTGCTCGTGCCGCCCGGCGAGGGCCTCGTGGCGGTCGTTCTCGCGTTCGGCGAGCGCGGCGTACCGCTCCTCGCCGGCCGCCAGCTCCTCCGCGTGCTTCTCGCGCAGCTCCTCGATCTCGGTGACGTGCTCCTGGCGCAGCGCGGTCAGGTCGGAGGCGTGCTCCTCGGAGAGCTTCTCCAGCTCCTCCGCGTGCGCCTTCTCCAGCGCGGCCTTCTCCTCCGCCAGGGATTCGTACGGGCGCCGGTCGGTGAAGGTCATCACGGCACCGACGAGCTGGTCCCCGTCCCGCACCGGCGCGGTGGTGAGGTCGACGGACACCTGTTCGTCGCCCTTGGACCACAGCACCTGCCCGCGCACCCTGTGCTTGCGCCCGGAGCGCAGGGTGTCGGCGAGCGGCGACTCCTCGTACGGGAAGGGCGAACCGTCGGCGCGCGAGTGCAGCACCAGGGTGTGCAGCTCCTTGCCGCCCAGCTCACCGGCCCGGTAACCCAGTATCTGGGCGGCGGCCGGATTGACGAGCACGATCCGCCCGTCGGTGTCGGTGCCCACGACACCTTCCGCTGCCGCCCGCAGGATCATCTCGGTCTGCCGTTGCGACCGCGCCAGCTCCGCCTCGGTGTCGACCGTTCCGGACAGGTCCCGTACGACGAGCATCAGCAGCTCGTCGCCGGTGTACCCGTAACCGTCGTACGCCTGCTGCCCGTTCTCCAGGTTCGCGCTCGTGACCTCGACCGGGAACTCCGTCCCGTCGGTCCGCCGCGCGACCATCCGCGTCGGCTTGGTCCGCCCGCGCGGGTCCATGTGATCGGGGAGCCGCATGGACCCGGGGATGAGCTTGGAGTCGAACTGCGGCAGCAGATCGAGCAGCCCGCGCCCGACGAGTGCCGTGCCCGGAGCCTCGAAGGCCTCCAGCGCGATGGTGTTGGCGTTGACGACGGTTCCGTTGGCGTTGACCAGGACCAACGCGTCCGGCAGCGCGTCGAGTATGGCTGCGAGGCGAGCAGCGCCTCGGGATGGCCTGCTGCTCACGAGACGCCTTCCTCCCTGTTACCGCACCTTGCCGACCGCTCGGGCCATCTTGCCAACCGGCCCGCGACGTGTCACGCGAGGGAGTCTAAGGGCACCGGTTGCGCTCGCGACGCCGGATGAGAGGGAGGTCCCACGAGTAAGTGACGGCGAACGCGTGATCGGGTGCCCCGACTCCGCCAGACTTTCGCGGGACCTTTACGGGAACGTCGTTCTCGCCGAGGGGGCCCTTCACGCCACGGCCCACCACCGCCCGGCCACGGATGCGACCGGCTCCCACGTGACCGACCGGCCGCCCGGCCGTCCGCCTACGCGGCCGGTGTCCCCATTCCCGGCAGCAGCGGCACCATCCGGTCCCACCGGCCGATCTCGCACCCGTCCCTGCGGTCGTAGGTGGCGTCGACCGGACGGCCGGCCCAGACGCCGGTGACGTGGGCGGTGGCCGGGCCGCCGTGGACCATGGTGCAGGTGGTGCCGGGCGGCACCGGAGCGAAGGTGTCCCGGCCCCAGACGGTGTGCTCGTCCAGGGCCCGGCAGGCTTCGGCGGGGTCCGGGTGGCTGCCGCCGTCCGGGTGACAGAACAGCTCGAACGTCCCGTCCCGCCCGTGGCCGGCGTGCCGCACGACCACGGTCAGGTGATCACCGGCCCGGTCCTCGGGTCGCACGGGCGGCGGCACGGCGGGCGCGGCGGCGGCGGGTACGGCGGTGAGACCGGCCAGGGACGAGAGCGCCGAGACGGCGACGAGGGCGGGCGTGATCACGGCCCGCGCGGCACCGCGGCGAAGCCCGGGGCGGCGCTGAAGGAGGGAATCCATGCCCTGCCCAACGCCCGGACCCCCCGGACGTTGCGCACCGCCCCCGCCCCGCCGCACCCCGTCCTGGTCCCGCCGCGCCTCCCACCTCGCGCCTCGCCGAAGGAAGCCCTTTGCCCTGCGGCCCGACTGCCTAGTACCGTGGGGGGCGATTGGTGACGCGGTGCTCGACTGTGTCATCATCTGCACGCACCACTCGCGCGCTCGTGTGAGCGGTTGTGCTGGAGGCGTCGCCTAGTCCGGTCTATGGCGCCGCACTGCTAATGCGGTTTGGGCCTTAAAGCCCATCGAGGGTTCAAATCCCTCCGCCTCCGCACCGATCCCGAAGCCCCGGTCCCCAGGACCGGGGCTTCGGCGTTCCCCGCCCTTGGCTCCACTCCTCCCGCAGATCCGCGTTTCCGCAGGTCACAAGGGGTGTGCGAATCGGATTTCACATGACGGCGGCAGTCATGTAATGTTCTTCCTGTCGCCGGGACGGGCCGAAAGGGCCGGGAACGAAGGCAAAAACTAAAGACAAGCACTCGTAGCTTAACGGATAGAGCATCTGACTACGGATCAGAAGGTTGCAGGTTCGAATCCTGCCGAGTGCACGCAGATCAAAGGCCCTTCAGGTTCATCCTGAGGGGCCTTTGACATCAACGGCTGACATCAACGCAGCCCGGAGCGCCGATCACTCCTCGGTGTGCGGCTCCTGCTCGCCGCCCATCTCCTCTTCTGACTCATCCAGTCCGAGGGCATCGTCCATCCGGTCGGCGGCGGCCTTGAGCGTCGTGCTCATCACGTGCGCGTACGTGTCCAGCGTCATCGTGATCGTGCCGTGCCCGAGCGTCTCCATGATCGTGCGAGCGTCCACACCCTGTGAAAGCAGCAGCGACGCGCACGTGTGCCGGAGGTCGTGCACCCGCACCCGTCGTACGCCGGCGTCGCGACACAGGATGGTGAGCATCCGGTTCAGGCTGCGCGGGTCCGTGACGCGACCGGTCGCCGTGGTGAAGATCAGCCCGTCCGGCTGTCCCGGTGTCGGCTGCCACTTCTTCCCCCCGACCTTGCGCTCCCGATCCTGCTGGGCTCGGTGCTGTGCGAGTGCCCGTACGCAGTGCTGCGGGAGGGACACCGTTCGGATCGAGCGCATGGTCTTGGGGCTGCCGAAGATCAGCTCACGCCGGATGCGCTGGACGTTCCGGCGGACGCGGAGCTGACCGTTCGTGAGATCAACATCCGCCCAGGTAAGGGCGAGCGCTTCGCCCCGCCGCAGGCCCGTCGACACGAGCAGCAGCCACAGGGCGTAGAGGCGGTGGGAGCGGGCGGTCTTGAGCATGAGGCGAGCTTCCGCGGCGTCCAGCGGACGCACCTCCGTGCGGGTCACGGTGGGGGTCTCCACGATCCGCGCGACGTCCCGGGCGATCAGCCACCTCTCGGATCGCCTGCTGAAGCGAGGACCGGCGGCGTCTTGAGCAGCGGCGATGGGGCTGCGCCCCGACATCAACGCCTGACATCAACCACTGCGTACACAGGCGCACAACAACACAGTTGAGGGTGCTTCACGGCTGGTCGGGCTCCCGCCCAGCCGAGGTGCACGCGCCTACGGATCACCACAGGTCAGCGACTCAGCGCGCCGAAGGTGCGCTGAGTCGCTGACCTGCACTTATGTGCAGTTCCTCGTAAACGGGTAGGTCAGAGCCTTGCGATCGTCAGGCAGGCTGCTCGATTTGTGGGGACGGGGGGTCAGGAAGGCTTGACCGCCGAGACCGGGGTGACGGTCACCTTGTTGTCGCACTCGGCCCACACCCCGTCGTTCAGGGCGACCTGGTGCTTCCCGGAGTGCGGCAGCCCGATGACCATCGTCGGATACGTCACCGGGTCCTTGCCCGACACGCAGTAGCCGTCGGCCTCCCCCTGGACCTGGACGAAGGTCAGCTTCACCCACGCCTTGCCGTGCGGCCGGACCGTCACGGTGGCCGCCCTGCCGGTGGGGGTGACCTTGAGCGGGGTGTTGTGGGCGGGGGAGCCGTTGCCGGCGCCCGCGACCGTCGGATGGCCCTTCAGGACGCACGTCCTCCGGGAGGCGTTGGTGAACTGCACGACCGCCGCCCCGGTCCCGGTCCCGACGGGCCGGTGGACGGCCTGCCAGGCGCTGACCTGGAGGGCGGAGGCCGGGCAGGTGGGCGCCGGGGTGGAGGTGGTGGTGCTCGCCGCCATGGCGGTGCCGGGCAGGATACCGGTCACCGCCGCCGCGACGGCCGTGACCGCCGTCGTCGCCAGAGCCGCCCTGCGAATGCCGTTGCTGTGACGCATGCTGTCGTCCCCCTGAGTCGTCTCGTCCGCGGGTTTCGGTCGTCGGTTGTTGCCCCGCGGTACGCGTGGTCGTGGTACGTGAGTGCAGACAGGGCGGGAGAGCGGCAGGGTTCCGTGCGGCGACTACTTGTGACGGAACGGTGACGACAGACTGCACCCGTGCAGATGGCCGTCAAGTCATACGCGCGCGTCAGGCATTGCTCTGCAATGCCTTAGTGATCATTTCAGAATGACTTGCGGAGCCGTCGAAGGCAGATGACGCTGCAGGCGAGTTCGAGTAGTCCCTGGTGGAGGTCGGCTCGTTGCTCG
>NZ_JBIUBE010000012.1:0-123618 GCF_044593395.1 Streptomyces sp. NPDC052301
CGTCACTCGGCACCCGGTGCATCCGTCGTCACTCGGCACCCGGTGCATCCGTCGTCACTCGGCACCCGGTGCATCCGTCGTCACTCGGCACCCGGTGCATCCGTCGTCACTCGGCACCCGGCGCATCCGTCGTCACTCGGCACCCGGCGCATCCGTCGTCACTCGGCACCCGGCGCATCCGTCGTCACTCGGCACCCGGTGCACCCGTCGTCACTCGGCACCCGGCGCATCCGTCGTCACTCGGCACCCGGCGCACCCGTCCTCAAGCGGCACCCGGCGCACCCGTCCTCACCCGGCCACCCGGCGCACCCGCCGTCACTCGGCACCCGGCGCACCCGCCGTCACCCGGCCACCCCGGTGCAGCCCCGCCCGTCACTCGGCCGGGTCCGCCATGCCCTCCGGCGGCATCCTGATGTCCAGCACGCACACGTCGTCCCGGCGGTCGTCCGGCAGCATCGAGGCGAGCAGTGCGTCCAGGGAGCCGTCCTCGCCGCAGCCGTGGGTGCGTACCGCCTCGGCCAGGCGGTCGAAGCCCGCGTCGAGGCCCTCGCCGGGGCGTTCGACCAGGCCGTCGGTGTACAGCAGCAGCCGGTCTCCCGGTTCCAGCAGCAGTTCCGCCGAGTCGTAGACGGGGGCCGCGCTCGCGCCGAGCAGCATGCCGCCGGGCCGGTTCAGGTAGCGCACCTCGCCGTGGCGCACGAGCAGCGGCGGCGGGTGCCCGGCCTGGGCCCAGTTCAGGAGGTGCCGGGCGGGGTCGTAGCGGGCGAGGACCATGGTGGCGGTGGTCTGGCTGTCACGGGAGTGCAGCAGCAGCTGGTTGAGCCGTGCCAGCGCCCCGGTCAGCGAGGAGCCGGTGCTGACCATGCCCTTCGCGGTGAACCGCAGCTGGGCCATGATGGCCACCGCGTCGATGCCGTGGCCGGCCACGTCACCGACGACGAACAGCGCGGAGTCGTCGGGGAGTTCGATGGCGCTGAACCAGTCGCCGCCGACGTGGATGCCGGCCTGGGAGGGCAGGTAGGCGACCTCGATGCGCAGCCCGGCCCGCCGCACCGGCTTGCTGGGCAGCGGCAGCAGCGCGTGCTGCAGCCGGGTGGCCAGGGCCCGCTCGGCCTGCAGGATCCCGCGCTGCAGCAGCATCGCGCGCTCGCTCTCCACCAGCGCGAGTTCCGCGCTGCGCTGGGCGGTGAGGTCCTGCACGAAGCCGTGCACCTCGACCGGGGTGCCGTCCGGTGCGGTGACGGCCTCCGTGACCATCCGCAGATGCCGGACGCCGTCCGGGGTGTCGATGCGGAACGGCACGTCGAACGGGCGGCCGCGGCCGACGAGTTCGGCGATCGCGTGGGCCAGCAGGCCCGCGTCCTCCGGCACGGCCAGCTCGGGCACCTCTGCCAGCCGGAGCGGTCCCCGGGCAGGGCTCCGGCCGAGCACGTCGTACGCCTGCCCGGACCAGGAGATCTCCTGGGTGACCAGGTTCCAGTTCGCCCAGGCGAGGTTGCCGAGCCGCTGCACGTCGTCCAGTCGCTGCTTCTGCAGGGCCAGGGGGTCGTGCCGCAGCCAGCTCACCAGGAGGCGCTCGCCCAGCGATGCCGCCCGCACCGAGTAGGTGGCGGTCACGGGCACGTCGTCGATCACGTCCTGGTAGGCGAACGGCTCGCTCTGGAACGGCACCCCGGTCCGCAGCGCCTCCAGATAGCCCTGCCACAGCGGTTCGCCCGCGACGGACGGGTAGCTCTCCAGGATGCGCTCGCCGAGCAGGCTCCGGCCGGTCCGGCCGAACACGTCGACCGCCTCCGGGGTGGCGGCGTCGATGCGGTAGTCCTCCACCTCGCCGGAGGCGGCCCGCAGCGGGGTCAGCAGGATCGCCGTGTCCGGGAGGGCGTCGAACACCGCCTGCACGGTCTGGGCGACCTCACTGTCCGGGTCCTCCCGGGGCATGTCGATGGCGCGCAGCCGGCCCGCGCACAGCCGGGCCACCGCCCGCAGCAGCTCCCGCTCGCGCGGCGTGAACGCTCCGTCGCGGCGCCGCAGCACGCCGAGGGCGGCCCGGGCGGTGTGGCCGGCCGGCACGGGCAGCCAGGCCCGGCTGAGCCACCGCTCGGGAGGGTCTCCGATGAGCAGGTACCGGGTGCGGTCCACGGCGAGGTCCTCCAGCCAGCGCGGCTCGCCGGACGCCAGGGCGTCGAACGCGACCAATCCGCTCGGCCGGGACACATGCCGCCACCGGGCGGCGAGCGCCGGATCGATTCCCGCGTAGCCGCGCAGCTCGAGCCCGTCGTCGGGCAGCAGCTCGTACAGCAGCAGGGCGTCGGCGCCGACCTCGGGTGCCAGGTGGTCCAGCAGGCACCCGGCCACCTGGTGCGGCGAGCCGGCCCGGACCAGGGCCCGGCCGATCGTGCCCAGCGTCTCCGCCAGATCCATGGTCCCGGTGGCCGCCGTCGGCCAGGAGCCGACGCGGGCGGGCGGCGCCAGGTGCGCGAGGGGGGACTCCTGCTGGTGCGGCTGCAGCTCGCCGAGGGTGATCCAGCACTCTTCGAGGAGGGTGCGGTTGCCGTCCTTGGCGCGCTGCAACAGCTCCTCGTGCGCCGCGTTCGGGGTGCAGCCGGTCGTCGCCATCAGCACGCCTTTGGCCCGCTCCAGCACCGCGGTGGTCGCGGCCAGCTCCCGCAGCCGCTCCAGTTCGGCGCGCTGCCGGGCCACGACCTTGGCCAGCGCCGCCTGCTCGGCGCCGGTGCCGGAGTCCATCGAGGGCACGGGCTCGCTCGTCACGCGATGAGCATCGCACACCGGGGGCCGCCCGATCACCGGTCTGCCGGGTCCGGGTTCGTACGAGCTCCACGTGCACGGCGGGCGGGCGGCCCGCACCGGGCGCACGGCGGCGTGCCGGGACCGGTGGGGCGGGCGGAGCGGCCGGTCAGCGGCCGCTGCCGCGCCCGGCCAGGGCCTCGCTGACGGCGCGGACGCTGCGGGCGATGTGCTGCAGCTGCAGGACCTCGGCCGCGTACAGCTTGATCGTGTGTTCGATGACCGCCTCGGGCAGCCCCAGCATCGGCAGTTCCGCCCGCGAGGTCTGCAGCGCGGTGCGCGCCACCCGGATCTCCTGCTGGACCTGGAGCTGGGCATGCCGGGCGAGCAGTACGGGGTGGCGGATGAGCGCCGGATAGCTGGCGTAGCGCGCGGGGATCAGCTCGCGCAGCCACTTGGCCGCCGAGCGCTCCCAGTCGTAGCTGCCCGGCGTCTTCACCTGACAGGGCCAGTCGGGACTGATGCGCGTACTGGTCAGGGGCATGATCATCGCTTCCGGTGTGCGGCGTCGTGAGGGTGGTCGACGGGTTCGGGGCGGCCCCGGCCTAGGGGATGGCCGGGGCCGCCACGGGCGCGTCGCGCAGACGACACGCCCCGGTACACCCCGGGCGCCGACGTGGGTAGGGGACGGCGGCAGAGGGTGTCCGTGCGGGGGCCCGGGCGTCGGGAACCGGCGCTGCGGCGGGGCTTGCAGGCGCATGGGCGGTTCCGTCGGCTTTCTCGGGGCGGTGGTGCGAGCGGTGAGTCCGCAAGGGTGCGGTACGTGCCCGGAGTGGTTCCGGCGCGTTCCGTGAGCAGAGTATTTATATATGCCGAGCGGTTTGCAAGACGCATGAAAACATTCATGCGCGGTATGTGGTGAATGATCCCCGTCAAGGGGGTGCGGGGACCACGGGATCTCCGGGGAACGGCCGGACCTTGAGGAAAAGTCAGTCCTTGAGGAAGAACTGGTGCTGCTCGGAGAGCTGTTCGTACTTCTCCAGCCGGGCCTGGGTGCGCTCCGGATCGGCGTCGGTCATCGCCTGCAGCAGGGCGGCGGCCAGCACGCCCGGCGCGGCGTAGGAGTCGAAGACCATCCGGGAGCCGGTGCCGGTGGCGAAGACGACGTCCGCCTCGTCGGCCACCGGTCCCAGTGCCAGGTCGGTCACCAGGGCGACCTTCAGACCGGCCCCGCGCGCGACCCGGACCGCCTGGAGGGTCTCCTGGGAGTGCCGGGGCATGGCGAAGGCCAGCACCCAGGTGCCGCCGGCCTCGCCGGACTGCAGCAGCGCGTCGTAGGCCACGCTGCCGCCCCGGGTCACCAGCCGCACGTCGGGGTGGATACGGCGGGCGGCGTAAGCGAAGTACTCGGCCAGTGAGACGGAGATGCGCAGGCCGAGGACGGTCAGCGGGGTGGAGCGGGACAGTTCGCGGCCGACATGGATGATCCGGTCCGGGTCGGCGAAGTCGCGCCGCAGGTTCTCCAGGTTCTGGATCTCGGCGTCGACGGCCGCCTGCAGTTCGTTGGCGATGTTCTCCTCGGCGGGGCCGCCGGCGAGACTGCTCAGCGCGATCGCCTGGAGCCGCTCCCGCAGCGCCGGATAGCCGCTGAAGCCGACGGCGGCGGCGAAGCGGGTGACGGAGGGCTGGCTGACCCCGACCCGGTCGGCCAGCTCGGTGATCGACAGGAACGCGGCCTCGGTGATGTGCTCGATCAGGTACTGGGCGATGCGCCGCTGCCCGGGCGACAGTCGGGGGCCGTCGAACAGTTCGCGGAGGCGGGACGTCGGGGCGGCCTCGGCCTCGGGCACGGCCTTGCCCGAGGTGATCGCTGCTGCCTGTGCGCGTGCCTGCTGCGGCGAGGGCACCGGTCCGCCTCCTTTGTCTCCCACGACCACAAAACATAGCTCACGGAGGGTCGTGACCAGCGGCTCGAGCGATCCGGCTCACCGCCGGAAGAGGCTGATCGAATGGCCCACTTCGCCGACCGGGTGACTGGTCGCGATCAGCTCGGCCAGCCGCCCGCGCGCCTTGGCGACCGAGGAGTCCGACACCACCAGCAGCCCGCGCACCCGCTCCGCCGGCACCGTGCGCGGATCGGCGGCGTGGATGCCGTAGTACGCGGGCACGCCGCTGCCCTTGTACACCAGCCAGACCCGCTCGCCCGGATACCGCCGGCGTAGCCGGTCCGCGAGCCGGCCCAGGTCCTGGCCCCAGTCCACGTTGGAGTCGTGCAGCAGCCGATGGGTGTGCGCCGGGCCGCCGAACGCCTCGTTGGAGTACGGCAGGTAGTACGGGAAGGTCAGCAGCGAGCTCACCGCCACCCACAGCACCAGCGCTCCGGTCAGCAGCCCGGCCCGGGGCCGCCGCAGCGCCGGCACACAGGCCGCCGCGACCGCCAGGAACATCGGCACGAACAGCGCGTACCGGGTCCCGAAGTCCCGCGAGCCCGTCATCGCCACCGCCAGCAGCACCAGAGGCGGCAGCAGCAGATACGGCGCCGCCGGCCGCAACCGCCGTACCGCCACGACCGCCACGGCACCGGCCGCACCCGCTGCCAGCAGCCCGAGCGGCGTCTTCACCAGCAGGGCGGCCGGCAGGTAGTACCAGAGGGACCCGGTGTACACATGCCCGAACAGGAAGCCCTGCCACGGGTAGGCCTCCAGCCCGAACTGCACCCGCATCCCGGCCCGGTACGCCTCCGGCACCGGCAACAGGTCCACCACGCTGCCCCGCAGCCCGTGCAGGGCCGGGACCGGCTCGGCGGGCGCGAACCGCAGCCGCGGATCGACCGCGAGATACACCGCCCACACCACACCGACGGCCACGACCGCGACGACGGCGGCACCCCCGAGCGCAGAAAGCGCTCCACGGCGCGCACCGGCGGGCCGTTCGGCACCGGACCGGGCCGCGGTCAGGGCGGAGACCGCCGCGAGGGCCAGCAGCACCGGCACCGCCGGCAGCGCGCTCATCTTCGTGGCCACGGCCGCCCCCAGCGCCGCCCCCGCGAGCGGCAGGTGGCGCACCGGCCGGCGGCGCGCCCGCCACACCAGCCAGGCCGACGTCAGCACGAACCCGGCCGCCGGCACGTCCAGCGTCGCCAGGGAACCGTGCGCGATCAGGTCGGGGGAGAAGGTGTACAGCGCGAGCGCCAGCAGCCCGCCCGCCGTGCCCGTCACCTCACGGGCGAACGCGAAGGCGACCAGCCCGAACAGCAGCGTCAGCACGATCACCGGCAGCCGCGCCCACAGCATCAGCCGCCAGGGATCGTTGCCCGACGCGTACAGCAGATGCCGGCCCACGTCCCCCTGGGTGCCGGTGTACGACGGGTCGTAGCGCGGGCCGGCCACCGCCACACCGGCCGCGATCAGCAGCTTCCCCAGCGGCGGATGCTCGGGGTTGTAGCGCACCCGGTGCTCGTGGAGGTAGTCGGTGGCCGTGGCGACGTACACCGGCTCGTCGATGGTGGGCGTCTGCTGCCGGGCCGTGGTCACCATGGCCGCGGCCATCTGGGCCAGCAGCAGTGCCGCCAGCACCGGCACCAGCCACCGCCGGTGCCGGCGCATGCGGGCGTACGGCCGTACGGGCCTCACGACGGGAGCCTCGGGTACCGGAACCGTTTGCTGTGTGTGCGCCATCATCCGCCCCGCGGTGGCACGGGGGCGTCACCGCTGCACGAGTCGTACCGGCAGACCCTCTGCCGTGCACCCGGGGGTACGGCCCGGAGCCGGCCGGAGTTCACCGCGACTGCGCCTTCTTCCCCGCGACACGAAGTTCGCCGGGCCGACACCCGCCCTCGTCCCTGCGCTCATCTGCCTCCCCGTCTTCCGGCGGAGGCTGGTGGAAGGCCTGGACACCACCGGAACGAAGGGCTGATCCCGCGTGCACCTGCCTTATCAGCGCGGCCCGCTGCACGACCTGCCGGACACACCGGACGCGTACGACGCGGTGCTCGCCGATGTCATCGAACAGGCCCTCGGCCGCCTCGCCCCCGAGGGCAGCCTCGAACACCCCGACGCCCACCACGACATCGGCGACACCTCCCTCGGCCCAGCCCGACGGGCCGGGTCCGGCTCCGGGACGTGCGCGCCGACGGGCTCGCGGCGGAACTGGCGACCCAGCCGGTCGTGGACCGGGGCCAGGTGCTGCGCCATGTGCGCTCGCTGTACGTCAACGACCGGACGAGCCTGTGGGTGACGGTCGCCGTGGAGCGGCTCGGCGGGGCGCCCTACCTGCCGGCCGGGCTGCCGTACGCCGCCGACGACGGCGACCGGGTGCGCCGTACGGCCGAGGCCCGGGTGGTGGCGGGCGGCCTGCGCCTGACGCATCCGGGCCCGGACCACTTCGACGCCCGCCGCGAACTCACCCAGGAGCAGGCCGCGTTCGCGCTCGCCGCCGACCCGCGCGGCTACGGCGACCCCGACGACGGCTGGCGCCACCTGGTCGGCTCCAGCGCCTGGAGGCCGACCCGGCCCCCGGCGCCCCGGAGGGCCTGCATGTGTTCGCCGTACGCTACGCCCGCGGCACCGGGCCCTTCGCGCCCGCCTTCGACCACGGCGAGCAGGGCCTGACCGTGCGCACCGAAGCGTTCACGGCCGTGGTCGGGGACCCGGCGGGCGACGGCCGCGGGGACCCGGTGCTCACGCTGCGCGGCTGAGCGTCAGCCCTCGGGGCGAGCGGCGGCGGGCAGGGCGCCCGCCGGTACCACCAGGTCCGCCCGGCCCCGGGTCGCCGCGACCAGGTCCGCGTTGCGCTGGTCCGGCCCCCGCACCCAGGCCACGGCCGCCGCGCGGTCCTTGCCGAACTCCTCGTGCCGGGCGACCAGACGGCGGATCCGCTCGTCCTCGGGGATCTCGCAGAACCACACCTCGTCCAGGCACGGCCGTACCCGCGCCCACGAACTCTCCTCCAGCAGCAGGTAGTTGCCCTCGGTCACCACCAGCCGGGCGGCCGGCGGCACCGGGATCGCGCCCGCGACCGGCTGCTCCAGCACCCGCTCGAAGCCGGGCGCGTACACCACCTCGCCGGTGTCCTCGCGCAGCCGCCGCAGCAGCGCCGCGTACCCGGCCGCGTCGAAGGTGTCCGGGGCGCCCTTGCGGTCCCGGCGGCCCAGCCGGTCCAGTTCGGCGTCGGCCAGGTGGAAACCGTCCATGGGGACGTGTGCCGCCCAGCACGTGCCGTCGCCGTCGAGGGCGCTCACCAGGCGCTCGGCAAGGGTCGTCTTGCCCGCTCCGGGGCTGCCGGCGATGCCGAGGATCGCGCGCCGGCCGGCTCCGGTCAGGGCGCGGGCACGGGCGAGGAGGTCGTCGAAGGTCAGCGGCACACGGCAGAGTGTGTCACCGGGAACGCGCGGAGACGTGTGGCGTGCGCCACCCACTGGACGGCGCTCGACGGGGAACAGTCCTGGGTATGACTCAGCTCGGTCTGCCCGACACGATCCAGGCCTGCCTCTTCGACCTCGACGGGGTGGTCACCAAGACGGCCGTCGTGCACGCGGCCGCCTGGAAGGAGACGTTCGACGCGTTCCTGCGGGACTACGAGGGCGCGCAGGCGCGGCCGTTCGACGCGGTCGCCGAATACGACGAGTACGTCGACGGCCGCCCCCGCGCCGACGGCGTCCGCGCCTTCCTCGACTCGCGCGGCATCCGGCTGCCCGAGGG
Organism: Streptomyces sp. NPDC052301; assembly: GCF_044593395.1. Classification (NCBI taxonomy): domain Bacteria; kingdom Bacillati; phylum Actinomycetota; class Actinomycetes; order Kitasatosporales; family Streptomycetaceae; genus Streptomyces; species Streptomyces sp. NPDC052301. The sequence goes on from NZ_JBIUBE010000012.1 coordinate 8,445, forward strand.
CGGCCCCGGTGACCCGCCGGACGCGCGCACCGTGCACGGGCTCGGCAACCGCAAGAACGACCTGCTGCTGGAGAAGATCCGCACCGGGGGCGTGGAGGCCTACGAGGGCACCCTGCGCTATCTGGAGGCGGTCCGCGCGGAGGGGCTGCGCACGGCGATCGTCTCCTCCAGCGCCAACTGCCGGGACGTGCTGCGCTCCGTCGGCGCCGAGCACTTCTTCGACGTCCGCATCGACGGCGTGGTCGCCGCCGAGCGGAAGCTGCCGGGCAAGCCGCACCCGGACACCTTCCTGGCCGCCGCCCGGGACCTCGGGGTCGAGGCGGCGCACGCGGCCGTGTTCGAGGACGCGCTGGCCGGAATGGACGCGGGCCGCGCGGGAGGCTTCGGCTACGTCGTCGGCGTGGACCGGGTGGGGCAGACCGACGCGCTGTACGCGCACGGGGCGAGCGTCGTCGTGCAGGACCTGGCCGAGCTGGGAGGCAAGCAGTGATCACCGACCGGTCGTACGCCGTCGAGCCGTGGACCGTCCGCGAGACCGCCCTCGACCTCGGTGTCCTCGCCCAGAGCGAGTCGGTGTTCGCGCTGTCCAACGGCCACGTCGGCTGGCGCGGCAACCTCGACGAGGGCGAACCGCACGGCCTGCCCGGCAGCTACCTCAACGGCGTGCACGAGGTGCACCCGCTGCCGTACGCGGAGGCCGGGTACGGCTATCCCGAGTCGGGCCAGACGGTCATCAACGTCACCAACGGCAAGGTCCTGCGGCTGCTCGTGGACGACGAGCCGTTCGACCTGCGCTACGGCCGGCTCGTCGCCCACGAGCGGGTGCTGGACCTGCGTCGCGGGGTGCTGGAGCGGACCTGCGAGTGGACCTCCCCGGCCGGCTCCACGGTCCGGGTGCGCTCGACCCGGCTGGTGTCGCTCACCCAGCGCGCGGTCGCCGCCGTCGCCTACGAGGTGGAGCCGGTCGACTGCCGCACCCGGGTGGTGATCCAGTCGGAGCTGGTCGCCAACGAGAGCCTGCCCAGGTCCGACGGCGACCCGCGCGCGGCGATGGCGCTGCAGTCGCCGCTGGAGCAGGAGGACCACTTCGCCTCCGGTGGCCGGCTGCGGCTGGTGCACCGCACCCGGCGCAGCGGCCTGAGGGTGGCCGTGGCCGCCGACCACGTCGTCAGCGGCCCGGAGCGCACCACCACCCGCAGCGAGAGCGACATCGACGTGGCCCGGCTCACCGTCACCTCCGTGCTGGAGCCGGGACAGACGCTGCGGGTGGAGAAGCTGGTCGCGCACGGCTGGTCCGGCACCCGCTCGCTGCCCGCGATGGCCGACCAGGTCGACGCCGCGCTCGCCGCCGCCGCGCACGACGGCTGGCAGGGCCTGCTGGCCGACCAGCGGGCGGCCCTGGACGACTTCTGGGCCCGCGCCGACGTCGAGGTGGAGGGCGACGAGGAGATCCAGCAGGCCGTCCGGTTCGCGCTGTTCCACGTCCTGCAGGCGGGAGCCCGCGCCGAGCAGCGCGCGATCCCGGCGAAGGGACTGACCGGCTCCGGCTACGACGGGCACGCCTTCTGGGACACCGAGATGTTCGTGCTGCCCGTGCTCACCCATACCGCGCCGGCGGCCGTCGCCGAGGCGCTGCGCTGGCGGTACAACACCCTGGACGAGGCCCGCGAGCGCGCAGCCCAGCTGGGGCTCGGCGGGGCCGCGTTCCCGTGGCGGACCATCGTCGGCTCGGAGGGCTCGGCGTACTGGCCGGCCGGCACCGCCGCCTTCCACGTCAACGCCGACATAGCCGACGCGGTCGTCCGCTACGTCGAGGCCACCGGCGACACCGCCTTCGAACGCGAGGCGGGGGTGGAGCTGCTGGTGGAGACGGCCCGGCTGTGGCGCTCGCTCGGGCACCACGACGCGCACGGCGTCTTCCACCTCGACGGCGTCACCGGCCCCGACGAGTACAGCGCGGTCGCCGACGACAACACCTACACCAACCTGATGGCCCGGCAGAACCTGCTCGCCGCCGCCGACGCCGTCGAACGCCACCCCCGCGAGGCGCGCCGGCTCGGCGTGGACGAGGAGGAGAGCGCCGGCTGGCGGGACGCGGCCGAGGCGATGCACGTGCCGTACAACGACGAACTCGGCGTCCACGAACAGCACGCCGGGTTCACCCGCTACCAGCGCTGGGACTTCGCCGGCACCCGCCCCGACCAGTACCCGCTGCTGCTGCACTTCCCCTATTTCGACCTGTACCGCAAGCAGGTGGTCAAGCAGGCCGACCTGGTGCTGGCCCTGTACACCTGCGACGACTGGTTCGACGCGGAGTCCGACGAGGAGCAGGTCGCCCGGAACTTCGCCTACTACGAGCCGCTGACCGTGCGGGACTCCTCCCTGTCCGCCTGCTGCCAGGCCGTCGTGGCCGCCCGGACGGGCCATCTGGACCTCGCCTACGCCTACACGGCCGAGGCCGCGCTCATGGATCTGCAGGACCTGGAGCACAACACGCGGGACGGGCTGCACATCGCCTCGCTGGCCGGTACCTGGATGGCGCTGGTGGCGGGCTTCGGCGGGATGCGCCGGGCCGGCGACCGGCTGCGGTTCGCGCCCCGGCTGCCCGAACGGCTGCGCCGGCTCGCCTTCAACGTCCAGTTCCGCGGGCGCCGGCTGCGCGTGGACATCGGCGCCGACAAGGCCACGTACCTGCTGCTGGACGGTCCGCCGCTGACCCTGCACCACCACGGCGAGCCGGTGACGGTCAGCACCGACGAGCCGGCCGTGCGGACCGTGCCGCCGGTGGTGCGCCGCCCCGCCCCCGAACAGCCGCCGCACCGCGCGCCGAACGGCGGCTGAGGCCCAGCCGGGCGCCGGGAGGCACACGTCGTCGGTCTCGTGGCCCGGCAGCGGCCCGGGCCCCTGCCGGCCGAGCCGGCGGCGGGCGGGTGTGCGGCGGACTGGTCGCGGGTGAGGCCGGTGGCGGGGATGGTGTGCGGCGGTGGGCGTGCCGTGCGCCTGGTCCCGGACGAGGCAGGAGGCCGGGGTGGTGTGCGTCGGTGGAGGGGCTCGACCGGAAGTCCGGCTCCGTCCCGGCGCCTTCGGCGTGGTCGGTTCGGTGCGCCGGACCGGTGGGTTGCGGTGGTTCAGTTCAGCGCGCCGGACAGGACGGCCAGCAGGTCGCCGGTGGCGTCGGCGGCGAGGAGTGCCGGGAGGGCGCCGAGAGCGAGGACGGCCAGCGCGGCGGGCCACAGCGGCGGCGGCGGGCCGGTCTGCAGGGCCGCGATGCGGCGGGTGACGGCCCGGTCCGTGAAGTGCAGGGCGCAGGACGTGCGGGCCCGTCCGGCGCAGAGCGCGGCCCGGGCCAGCGCCCGGGCGGTGGCCCGCCGGTCCCCGACGGCGCTCGCCGCCTGCTCGTCCGCCCAGCGCTCCACGAGGAAGGTGACGGCCGAACACACCGGCGTCAGCAGCGGGTTGGCGGCCGCGGCGAGCGTCGCCGCCGTCACCAGCGGGCCGTGCCGGTGCGCGAGATGGGCCCGCTCGTGGGCGAGGAGCACCCGCCGTTCGGCGGGCCGGAGCGCGCTCAGCATCGCCGAGGTGACCAGGATCCGGCCCGGCCGGCCGGGGATCGCGAAGGCCTGCGGCACCGCTGAGGCGGCGACGATCAGCTCGGTGTCCGCGGGCTGCCCGGCGCACAGTCGGCGCAGCGCCCGCCGGGTGCGCCGCCCGGCCCGCACCGCCCGGTGCACCCGGAGGCCGACGACCAGCAGCGCCGCACACGCGGCCAGTCCGATCGCCTCCGGCACCGGATCCACCACCGGATGCCCGTCCTGCCGGGCCTCGCGGACCACCGGCGGCGCGTCCCCCAGCAGCGCGGCGGCCAGCAGCACCAGCGACCAGGTGGTGGCCGCCGCGGTCAGCACGGCGGCCGAGGTCAGCACGCGCGCGGCGAGCGCCGGAGCGACCCTGCGGGCGATCGCCGGGCCGACCAGGGACAGCACCAGCGACAGCACCAGCGGGGTGTACACGTCGTACCTCATGCGCCGCCTACGGCGAGCAGGTCGCGCAGCGCCCGCTCCTCCTCGGGGCTCAGCCCGGTCACGAACTGCTGGAGCGTGGCGATCGGGTCCGGACCCCGGTCCAGGGCCTCGTGCATCGCCTGGGCGGTCAGCTCCGCCGCGTTCTTCGCCGGCCGGTACGCGCCCCGCCGCCCGTCGGCGTCCCGGAGCACCAGCCCCTTGTCGTACAGGCGTTTGAGAATGGTGTGCACGGTGTTGTAGGCGAGGTCGCCGTCGATCTCGGCCTGGATCTCCGCCGGGGTCAGCGGCCGCTCCGTCGCCCAGAGGGCGGCCAGTACCTCGCTCTCCAGCGCCCCGGCGCCGCGCCGCTCCGGTCTGCCCCGGGACCCTGTGCCAGCCATGCTCCAACCTTACAGCGCGTAGGGGCACCGCCGGATGGCCGCATCTGCCCGGACGAGGCGGCCCTTTGGGGATAGTTTGGCCGTGTTTTCCCCGCCTCCCGACCGTGACCCTACAGGCTGTAGGGTGTCAGCGGGTCCGCCGGGCGGCAGGCCCAGAGGGGTGATCATGGCCGGCAGCGCGCACGCCACACTCGCCGTACTCCGGCGCGAGCGCTCCCGCCGCGCGCCCGACGACCTCCCGCACGCCGGTGTCACCGTCCCCCTCGCGGTCGTCGCCGCCGCCTTCGCCCTCGCCCAACTGCTCCTCGTCCGGCCCGGCATGGGCCTCGGCTGGGACGAGACGGTCTACGTCAGCCAGGTCGCCGCCCACGCACCGGCCGCCTTCTTCAGCGCCCCGCGCGCCCGAGGCGTCTCCCTGCTCGTCGCGCCCGTCGCCTCCTGGTCCTCCTCGACCCCGCTGCTGCGGATCTACCTCGCCCTCCTCTCCGGCCTCGCCCTCTTCCTGGCCCTGCGGGCGTGGCGCGGCCTGTTCCCGGCCCGCGTGCTCGCCCTCGCCGGCGCCCTCTTCGCCTCCCTGTGGGTGACCCTCTTCTACGGCCCGCAGGCCATGCCCAACTACTGGGTCGCCGCCGGCGCCCTGGCCGCCGTCGCCTGCTTCCTGCGCGCCCGCGCGCGCCCGCAGGACCGGGCCGCCGGGTGGGGCCTCGCGGCGAGCGCGGCGCTGATGGCGTGGATGCGGCCCGTGGACGCCGTCTGGGCGGTCCTGCCGCTGCTCGCGCTCGGTCTCCTCGGCCGCGCCTGGCGGGCCCTGGGCGTCCTGCTCGGCGGGCTCGCCACGGGGGCCGTCGAATGGGTGGTCGAGGCGTACACCAGCTACGGCGGCCTGGCGCACCGGCTGTCCGTCGGCTCGGCGATCCAGGGCGGCCTCGGCTGGCACCTCGCCGTCGCCGACCAGCTGCGCAGCCTGGGCGGGCGGGCGCTGTGCCGGCCGTGCACCGGCGACCTGCCGAGCCCGGTGATCACCGCCTGGTGGTACGTCGTGCCGCTGCTCGCCGTGCTCGGGCTGACCGTCGCGGTCCGCGCCCGGCGAACGGCCGTCACGGCGTTGCCGCTCGCCTGCGCGGCCACGGCCGCCTTCCCCTACCTGTTCCTCATCGGCTATGCCGCGCCCCGCTTCCTGCTGCCCGCCTACGCCCTGCTCGCCCTCCCCGTCGCCGGCGCGCTCGCCCACCTGGTGACCGCTCCCCGCCCACCCCGGCGCTCCGTCGCCGTCAGCCTGGTCGGCCTGGGGCTCGCCGCCCACCTCGCGGTGCAACTGGCCGTCCTCGAGCACACCGTGCGGAGCACCACCGCCGCCCACCGGGCCTGGTCGCGCACCGCGGCCGAGCTGCACCGCCTGGGCGTCCGGCCGCCCTGCCTGCTCACCGGGAACGAGGCCATCCCGGTGGCGTTCTACGCCGGCTGTTCCTCGGCCGCCACGACCGGGCACAACGCCAACAGCACCGAGCACCGCATCGCCCTGACCGCCCGGCGTGTCCCGGTGGCCGCACTGGTGCCGAAGGGCTCCCGGCCGCCCCCGTACGCCCGCGGCTGGGCGTCCCTGCCGCTCGGCGACCAGCGGCTGTACTACGTCGTGCCGGAGGGCGGCGCATGACATCTCCCGCGGAGGGATCGACGACGGCCACGTCCGCGGTGCCGTCGGGCCCGCCCCGGGTCGGAGCCTGCGGGGCTCCAGCGGCTTTCGTGGTCCGCGCGGACGGGGCTCCCGCGGAGCGCACCGGCTCCGCCCGTCGGCGCCGCGTCCGCTGGCACGCCGGTGTCTGCCTCGCCGTCCTGCTCGGCGTGCTGTACCTGGCCCGCCGGCACTGGGCCACGCTGGAGAGCGGCGCCGGACGGCTGGCCGGGGCCGATCCGGGCTGGCTGCTGCTCGGCGCGACCGCGGCCGTGGGCACCTGGGCCGCCTCGGCACTCGCCCAGCAGGGCGCCGTCGTACGGCGGTTGCCCGGGCCCCGGCTGGTCGCCGCCCAGTTCGCCGCCTCCGCCGCCAACCACCTGCTGCCCGCGGGGCTCGGCGCGGGCGCGGTGAACCTGCGGTTCCTGATGCGCTGCGGGCTGCCGACGGCACGCTCGGCCAGCGCGCTCGCCGTCAAGGCCACCGCCGGCGCCGTCGCCCGCCTGGCTCTGATCGCGCTGCTCGCCCCCGCCTGCCCCGGACTGCTGCGCCTGCCGCACCTCACCCCGGCCGCTCTCGCCGTCGTACCGGGTGCCCTCCTCCCCCTGGCGACCCTGCCGCTGACCCCCTGGTGGCCGCGGTGCCGCCGGGCCCTCGCCGGTGTACTGGCCGACATCCGCGCGCTGCACGCCGGACCGGCCCGCGCGGTGGCCCTGTGGGGCGGCTCCCTCGCCTTCGCCGCCCTGCACTCGCTGGTCCTCGTCGCCGTCACCCGGGCCGTCGCGGTGCCGCTGCCCCCGCTCCAGGTGGCCCTGCTCTACCTCGCCGCCAGCAGCGCCGCCGCCCTGCTGCCCAGCCCGGGCGGCCTCGGCACCCTGGACGCCGCGCTCGCCTACGCCCTCACCGCCACCGGCACCCCCGCGGCGGCCGCGGCCTCCGCGGTGCTCGGCTACCGCATGCTGACCGTCTGGCTGCCCCTGCTCCCGGGCCTGCTCGTGCTCGGGGTGCTGGTGCGCCGCAAGGCCGTGTGAGCACGCCACGGCCCGATCCCGTCCCGCGCCGCGCTCAGGATGCGTTCAGGTTCTTCCTGGCACCGTCGGCGCCATGACACCAGAGACTTCTCCGACCACGGTGGCGGCCGCGGACACCGCCGCGCCGCACCGCCGCGCCCGCTGGAACAAGGTGCCCGAGGTCACCGTCTACTTCTGGGTGATCAAGGTGCTGTGCACGACGGTCGGCGAGACCGCCGCCGACCTGCTGAACGAGAAGGCCGGCCTGGGCCTGACCGGGGTGTCGCTGCTGATGAGCGCGCTGCTCGCGGTCGTGCTCGTGGTGCAGTTCCGCACCCGGGCCTACCGCGCCGGCGTGTACTGGCTCGCCGTCGCGCTGATCAGCGTCGTCGGCACCCTGGTCAGCGACAACCTCACCGACGACATGGGCGTGGCGCTCGAGACCACCACGACCGTCTTCGCGATCGCCCTGGTGATCGTCTTCGCCGCCTGGTACCGCACCGAGCGCACCCTGTCGATCCACCACGTCGACACCACGCGCCGCGAGGCCTTCTACTGGCTCGCCGTCCTGTTCACCTTCGCGCTCGGCACCTCGGCCGGCGACCTCGTGGCCGAGCGGATGGACCTCGGGTACCGGGTGTCCGCCGTGCTGTTCGCCGCCGCCATCGCCGCGGTCGCCGTCGCCCGGTTCGCGCTCGGTCTCGACGCCGTGTGGAGCTTCTGGATCGCCTACGTCCTCACCCGGCCGCTCGGCGCCTCCGTCGGCGACTACCTCTCCCAGCCCGCCGGCGACGGCGGACTGGGCCTGGGCACCGTGGTGACCAGCGCCCTGTTCCTCGCCGTCGTCCTCGGCATGGTCGTCTTCCTCGGCGTGACCCGCAAGGACGTCACCGGGCAACGGCCGGCCGGGCACACCGTCTGACGGCTCTCAGCCGGCCGGCAGCGTGACCACGAACCGTGCTCCGGGCCCGTACCCCGGATCGTGGGCCACCTCGCCGCCCGCGGAGCGGGCGAGGCGCCGTGCGAGCGGCAGCCCGAGACCCGCTCCGCCGTGCCCGTCGCCGGGATCGGCCCGCCTGCCGGGCTGGAAGAGCTGGTCCGTGAAGGCTCCGGGCACGCCCGGACCGTCGTCGGTGACGTCGACCCGTATGCCGTCCGCCGTCCGGCGCGCGGTGAGCGTGACCGTGGTGCGGGCGTACCGGACGGCGTTGGCCAGCAGCGGGCTGACGATCCGTTCGAGCAGCGCTTGCCGGACTCCGGCCGTGAGCGGCGCGGGGCCGACCGCGACGACGACCCGCACCGCGTCCGGGGCGTCCGGGGCGGTGGCCAGACGGTGCAGCACCGCCGGTACGTCGGCGGTGCCGGGCGCCGTCGGGACACCCTCGCGGACCTCGTCCAGCAGGGTGTCGCAGATGGTCCGCATCGACTGCGCGGCCTCGGTCATGATCTCGTGGGACGCCCGCGTCTCGGCGGCGGAGCGCGGACGGGAGCGCCACCAGTCCAGTTCGGCGACGATCCGGCTGAGGGGGGTGCGCAGTTCGTGGGACAGTTCGCCGGTGAGCTGCCGCTCGTGCCGCAGCACCGCCCGGATCCGGTCCAGCAGGGCGTCCAGCGAGGTGCCGAGCGCGGCCAGCTCGGCGGGCCGGCCCCGGTCGGCGAAGCGTTCCTCGGAACCCACGGCGCTCCACTGCGTCGCCTGGTCCGTCATCGTGCGCACCGGGCGCAGCGCCCGGCCCACCGCCAGCCGGGTCACCGCGTAGGTGCAGGCCAGCATCACCGCGTCCAGTGCGAACGAGCCCAGCAGCAGTGTCCGGGCCGAGCTCCGGTACGGGGCGAGGTCCAGCGCCGTGACCACGGTGGCCCGCGCCGCCGTACCGGGAACCGGCTGGGCGCACAGCCGTACCGTGTCGGGGCCGTGCACGGTGGCGCAGCCGCGCCGCCCGCGCGCGGCCAGCGCATCGGCGGCGTGGGTGAGCACGCCGGCCCCGGACGGAGGCCGTTCCAGCAGCCGGCCGCCGGCGTAGATCCACGCGTTGGTGTCCAGCACCCGGTCGCCGGAGGTCTCCAGCACCCGTACCCCGCCGTGCCGGATGTCGACGGTCGTGGCGACGGCCGCCGCGCGCGTGCGCACCTCGTCGTCGGCCTCTCGCGCCAGGCGGTGCCGGGCCACGGTGTTGAACGCCACGGTGAGGACCACCATCAGCAGGGCGGCCGTGGTCAGGGCGACCAGGGAGAGCCGGCCGCGCAGGGTGCGCGGTGCGAGACGTGCTACGAGCCACGGCGTGCGGGTGCCGGACGTGCCGGACGTGCCGGCGCGACCGGGCCGCGGGCGTCCGCGGGCGCGTGGCGATCGGGTGCGGCGGTCGGCGAGGGTCATGTCAGGCGGTGGCCGATCCCGCGTGCGGTGGCCACGGTCCGCTCGCAGCCCGCCGTGCGCAGCTTGCGCCGCAGCCGGGTCAGGTACTGGTCCAGTGTGTTGTCGCTGACCTGGGCCCCCTCAGGCCAGCCGGCGCGCAGCAGATCCCGGCGCCGCACCAGCTCCCCGCCGGCCGCGGTGAGCGCCGCGAGCAGCCGGAACTCCGTCGGGGTGAGATCGACGCGCCCGCCCCGCACGGTGACGCTGTGCCGGACGGCGTCCAGCACCAGCTCGCCCGCGGCGGCGCCCGCGGCCGAGGGCGCGGTGCGGCGCAGGGCGGCGCGCAACCGGGCGGCCAGCTCGGCGAAATGGAACGGCTTGGCCAGATAGTCGTCACCGCCGGCCGAGAAGCCCGACAGCCGGTCGGTGAGTCCCTGCCGCGCGGTCAGGAAGACGACCGGGGCGAGGAAGCCGTTCGCGCGCATCGCCTGGCAGACGTCGCGGCCGTCGGCGTCGGGCAGGCCGACGTCCAGCACGACGGCGGACACCTCCGGTGTCGCCAGCCGCAGCGCGGTGGCGCCGTCGTCGGCGCAGACCGTCTCGAACTCCTCGTCGTGCAGTCCACGGCGCAGCACGTCACGCAGGGCGTGATCGTCCTCGACGATGAGGATCCTGGGGCGCATCTCTCTCCACCGGCCCGTCGGCCGCGTCACTCGGGTGGGACGTGCCCCCGTCGGGAGCACGGGGGACGTGTCGCTCGGGCAGCCACCGGGCCACCGCGCAGACGCACGCACCGAGCCAGCCGGCCGCGAACAGCCAGCCGCCGGCCACGTCGGTGAACCAGTGCACGCCCAGGAGGACGCGGGTCAGGCCGACCCCCGCTCCCCAGCACGCCACCAGCAGACACAGCGCGGTCCGGCCCCGCGGGGCGCGCAGGAACAGGGCGATGACCAGCAGGCCGGCCGTCAGCGCGGCCGTGGTGGTGTGACCGGAAGGGAACGACCAGCCGGAGGCACGGGTCTGCCAGTCGTGTCCCGGCGGCCGGGCCCTGCCGACCCCCTCCATCACCCCGTAGCGCACCACTTGCCCCGCGCCGAGGCAGAGGACGCCGAGCGGCACGGTCACGAGCCTCCCGCGCGCGGTGCGTCCGGCGATCAGCCCGGCCAGGACCACCAGGACGTACGGCACCACGCCGGTGCCCGTGGCGGTCAGCCCGCGGGCCGCCGCCACCGCCACCGGCGGGCGGTGCTCCACGGCCCAGGACAGCAGGCCCCGGTCCAGGGAGAACGGGCCGCCCCGGTCGCTCACCACGACAGCGGTCAGCGCCGCGAACGCCGTCCAGGCGCCCAGGGCCACGGTGCCCGCCGACTCCGCGACGATCCTGGGCCTCATGCCGTCCCTGACGTCAGCAGCGGGCGCAGCCGGCTCCCCGACAGCCGGCCCGCGAGTCCCGTCGGCCACCGCCGCAGGACGAGCATCGCGAGGAAGCCGGCCGCCCCGCCGAGCGCCGCCCCCGCGACGACGTCGTGCGGGTAGTGCACCCCGACCCACACCCGGGAGGCCGCCATGGCGAGCGCGCACACCGATGCGACCACGCCCAGGCGCCGGGAGACGAAGAACAGGGCGACCGCCGCGGCGAAGGCGACCGCGGTGTGATTGCTCGGGAACGACCAGTCACCCCGCACGGGACACGCCTCCAGCGTGCGGAACGCCAGGTGACGGCACGGCCGGTCCTCGGCCACCAGCGGCTTCACGGCGCTGTTCACCCCGAACGCCACCACCACCGCCACCGGCACGGTCAGGGCCGTCATGGCCGCGGTCGCCCCGTTCCGGCGGGCCCGCCACCAGCCCACGGCCATCAGCAGCGCGAACACCGCCAGACCGTACGCCGACCAGATGGCTATCGCGTCGTCCAGCCGGGCGGGGGAGCGGTGGGCGAGGTCCACCACGTCCGTGTAGAGCGGGCCGTCGACCGACGCCCCGGACAGGGCGAGCGCCGTCACCTGGCCTCCTTCGCGGCCCTGCGGGAGCGCAGCACCTCGGCGGCGAGCGGCAGCAGCGACACGGCGACGATGAGCGCGATCACCGGCAGCAGGTACTTGTCGACATTCGGGATCGAGGAGCCCAGCGCATACCCGCCGAGCGTGAGACCGAGACTCCAGAGGAGCCCGCCCGCCACCTGCCAGAGCGTGAAGGTCCGGGCCGGCACGCCGAGCGCCCCCGCCATCGGGTTCAGCACCGTGCGCACCACGGGGACGAAACGGGCCAGCACGATCGCCTTCGCATGGCCGTACCGCTCCAGCAGCTCCTCGGCACGCCGCGCGCCCTCGTGCAGCTTCGGTGACCGGCTGCGGGCCAGCAGCGCGCCGCCCGCCTTCCGGCCGAGCAGGAACCCGCACTGCGAGCCGGCCAGCGCGCCGACGGCCGCCGTGACGAGCAGCGGGCCGAGCGAGAGGTGCACCCCGCGGTCCGCCGACCCCGTGCACAGCAGCCCCGCCGTGAACAGCAGCGAGTCCCCCGGCAGGAAGAACCCGATCAGCAGGCCGGTCTCGGCGAACAGCACCACGCCGACGCCGAGCACGCCGAAGGCGCCCAGCAGGGAGTGTGCGTCGAGCACGTTGACCGCGAGCTGCGACGACAGGGGTGGGGGAGTGGCCATCGCCGTGCACCCTTTCCTTCGACTTCCCTGGACCTCGACATCGAGCCCGGCATCGGCCTCGACGCCGGCTTCCGACAAGATCCGACTACACATTTGTAGACCGTCTACCGGACTGTAGACGAACGGAGCGCCGCGAACGTTCCCGGACTTTGCCCGGGCATTGCCGCTTTATGACCGGCCGACTACACGTCCGTAGTCATGATGGTCCGCGAAGGTAAGGCATGCCTTCACTAACCAGGGAGGGCAGCAGGGCATGTGGGACGACGCGTTTCCGAGTTTCCTGATCGGGCTGAGGGAGGGACTCGAAGCCGGGCTCATCGTCTCCATCCTGGTCGCCACCCTGGTCCGGGCCGGGGCCCGCTCGCGTCTGGCGCAGGTGTGGACCGGCGTCCTGGCCGCCGTCGCCGTGGCCCTGAGTTTCGGCGCCGTCCTCACCTTCACCGCCGCCTCCATGCCGCAGACCGCCCAGGAGGCGTTCGGCGGCACCCTCAGCGTGATCGCCGTCGCGTTCGTCACCGCCATGGTGTTCTGGATGCGCCGCTCGGCCCGCAGCCTCTCCGGGGAGCTGAAGGAGAAGGTCACCGGCGCGCTCGCCATGGGCTCCGGTGTGCTGATCCTCACCTCCTTCCTCGCCGTGGGCCGCGAGGGCCTGGAGACCGCCCTCTTCCTGTGGACCACCGCGCGGGCGGCCGGCGAGTCCGCGGGCCCGCTGACCGGCGCCGGCATCGGCCTGGTCATCGCGGCCGGCCTGTGCTGGGGCCTGTACCGGCGCGTCCTGAAGATCAATCTCACGAAGTTCTTCACCGCCACCGGGGCCGTCCTGATCGTCATCGCCGCGGGCGTCCTCGGCTACGGCCTGCGCGACCTCCAGGAGGGCGGCGTGCTGCCCGGCAAGGCCGCCTACGCGGTCGACCTCGCCGGCAGCGTCGACGCCGGCTCCTGGTACAGCACCCTCGTCCAGGGCGTGTTCAACCTGACTCCCACCATGACCTGGCTCCAGGTGGTGGCCTACGCCGCCTACCTGGCCGTCGTGATGACCCTGTTCGTCCGCGGCGTACGGGCGACGGCCCCCGGGCCCGCCGCCGAGCGCCCCGCGAAGCAGCCGAAGCAGCCCGCCGCCGAGCGCCCCGCGAAGCAGCCGAAGCCGGCCCGGTCCGGGCGGCGCCGGCCGGTCTGGGTGGTCCCGGCCGCCGTGGTCGCCGTCCCCGCCGTCCTCGCCGGACTCGTCGTCGCCTTCTCCCGGCCCAAGCCCGCCGGCGACCAGACCGTCGCCGTCTCCGAGACCGAGTGCGGCAAGGGCTTCGCCGCCCCCGAGCCCGGCCGGCGGACCTTCCGGATGCGCAACACCGGCGACAAGACCTCCGAGGTGTACCTGGTCGACCCGTCGACCGGCGCGGTCTACGGCGAGATCGAGGGCCTGGCCCCCGGCACCACCCGTGACCTCGTCGCCACCGTCGCGGGCGGCACCTATGCCTGGCGCTGCGTCCCCACCGGCGGCAGGGCCGTCACCTCCGAGCCGGTCAGCGTCAGCGGCGGCGGCGCGGCCAAGCCGGTCGTGCCCGTCTCCGAGCAGGACCTCGCCGGACCCCTGAAGGCGTACAAGGCGTACGTCGAACAGGGACTGGACAGCCTCGTCGGGCAGACCGAGACCCTCGCCGCCGACATCGAGGCCGACCACCTGGACAAGGCCCGCACCGACTGGCTGACCGCCCACCGCACCTACGCCTCCCTCGGCGCCGCCTACGGCACCTTCGAGGACTTCGACCAGAAGATCGACGGCCGCGCCGACGGACTGCCGGACGGCGAGCACGACAAGGACTTCACCGGCTTCCTCCGCCTCGAGTACGGCCTGTGGCACGGCCGGCCGGCCAAGGAGCTGACCGGCCCCGCCCAGCAGCTCGCCACGGACGCCGCGGGGCTCCGCAAGGCCTTCCCGAGCCAGGACTTCGACCCGGGCGACCTGCCGCTGCGCGCCCACGAGATCCTCGAGAACACCCTCCAGTTCGAGCTGACCGGGGACACCGACGAGGGCAGCGGCACGAACCTCGCCACCGCCGACGCCAACCTGTCCGGCACCCGCGAGCTGCTCACCGTCCTGAAGCCGCTGCTCGCCACCCGCGCGCCGAGGCTGCTGCCCACGGTCGACGCGGACGTCGCGCGCGTGCAGAAACTCCTGGACGCCGCCCACGACGGGGCCCACTGGACCCCCGTCGGCCGGCTCGCCGCCGCCGACAAGCAGCGCCTCGACGGCGCCACCGGGCAACTGCTGGAGGACCTCGCCCCGGTCCCGGACCTCCTCGAGATCCGGAAGTCCGCCTGATGACCACCGCGCACCCGCGCCCCGAGCACCCCGAGCACCCCGAAGGGAACCCGCCGATGTCGACCGCCGACACGCCGACCTGCCCCGCCGGCCCCGCCCGCCGCTCCTTCGTGCGGACCGCCCTGGGCGCCGGAGCCGCCGGAGCGGTCCTGGCGGGCGGCGGCTTCGCCCTCGGCGAGAGCGGCGGCACGGCCGAGGCGCGGACCACGGGGGCGGACGACACGGTGAAGGTCCCTTTCCACGGCGTCCACCAGGCCGGAATCGTCACCCCGGCGCCGGCCGCCGCCACCTTCGTCTCCCTCGACGTCATAGCCGACGACCGCAAGGGCCTGACCGACCTGCTGCGGATCATCACCGAGCGGGCCCGCTTCCTCACCGCGGGCGGCGCCCCCGCCGACCTCGGGGTCGGCGCGCCGCCCGCCGACAACGGCATCCTCGGTCCCCAGGTCCCCTCGGACGGCCTCACGGTCACCGTCGGCGTCGGCGCCTCCCTCTTCGACGACCGCTACGGCCTCGCCAAGGCCAGGCCCGCCCGGCTCACCCCCATGCGGACCTTCCCCAACGACAACCTGAACGCGGCCGAGTGCCACGGCGACCTCTCCCTGCAGATCTGCGCCCGGAGCCAGGACACCGTGCTGCACGCGCTGCGCGACATCGCCCGGCACACCCGGGGCGCCATGCAGATCAAGTGGCGCATCGACGGCTTCCAGAACGCCCCCCGGCCCACCGGAGCGCAGCGTAACCTGCTCGGCTTCAAGGACGGCATCGCCAACCCGGACGTCACCTCCGCCCGCGAGACGAACAAGCTGATCTGGGTCGGCGACGGCCAGGGTGAGCCCGCCTGGACCAAGGGCGGCAGCTACCAGGTCGTCCGGATCATCCGGATGCTGGTCGAGTTCTGGGACCGGGTCTCGCTCACCGAGCAGGAGAAGATGTTCGGCCGCCGCAAGGACACCGGCGCCCCGCTCGACGGCGCCGAGGAGACCGACATCCCCCAGTACGCCAAGGATCCGCACGGCACCGCGATCCCGCTCGACGCCCACATCCGCCTCGCCAACCCGCGCCAGGCCCGGACGGAGAGCTCCCGCATCCTGCGCCGCGGCTACAACTACGACCGGGGCGTGGACGACGTCGGCAACCTCGACATGGGCCTGGTGTTCTGCTGCTACCAGCAGGACGTCAAGCGCCAGTTCGAGGCCGTGCAGACCCGGCTGATCGACGAGCCCCTGGTCGACTACATCTCCCCGACCGGCGGCGGGTACTTCTTCGCGCTGCCCGGCGTGCGGGACACCGCGGACTGGCTGGGCCGGGGCATGCTCTCCGCCTGACCCCCCTTCCCCACGGCAGGCCATTTCCCCGTCCACGGGAGAGACCTGCGGACGCCCTCACTGCGCATGAGCGGCGCGGACGGCGGGCCCGGCCGGACAGCCCGCGGACCGAGCCGATCGCACGCCGAGGGGGTTAGGCGCCCGGCTGCGGGAAACGCGGATCAGGACCGCCCGCGAGCCGCGAAGGAGGCGACCATGACGGACCGGCCGTCCGAGCAGACCCCGATGGCGGACGACGCCTACCAGCCCACCGGTACCAACGAGGAGCAGGAGGACGCCGGACCCCTGGATCTCCAGGACGCGGTCGGCGAGCGCACCTACGACGACGTCCTCGACGAGGGCTACTCCCCGCCCGAACGCCCCCTCGGCGTCACCAAGCACGGCACCACCGCCGCCGAGCAGCACGAGGGGGAGACCCTCGACGAGCGGCTCGGCCAGGAGGTGCCGGACGCGCAGCCGGTGGCCGGCGACGACATCGGCGACCTCCCCGGCGGCGCGGGCGAACCGGTCGACCCCGAGGCCGGTGGGTCCCGCGCGGGCCGCCTGGTCGCCCCGGACGAGGGCGCCCGCACCGACACCGTGAAGGAGGAGGTCGCGCAGGACGTGGGGATCGACGGGGGAGCGGCGGGGGCGGAGGAGGCCGCGGTGCACGTGGTGCCCGACGAGACGGAACCGCCGGAGTGATCCGCGCTCCGCACCGGCGTCAGTCCCCCAGGTGATCGATCTGCCGCAGCTTGTTCGTGGCGTCCAGCGCGGCGACCTTGTACGACTCCGCCAGCGTCGGATAGTTGAACACCGCGTTGACCAGGTAGTCCACCGTGCCGCCGCACCCCATCACGGACTGCCCGATGTGGATCAGCTCGGTCGCGCCCGAGCCGAAGCAGTGCACCCCGAGCAGCGTCCGGTCCGCCGGTGAGACCAGCAGTTTCAGCATGCCGTGGGAGTCCCCGACGATCTGCCCGCGGGCCAGCTCCCGGTACCGGGCCACGCCCACCTCGAAGGGCACCCGGTCCTCGGTGAGCTGGTCCTCGGTCCGGCCCACGAAGCTGATCTCCGGGATGGTGTAGATACCGATGGGCTGCAGGTCGTGCATGCGGCCCGCCGGTTCCCCGCAGGCGTGATAGGCGGCGGCACGGCCCTGCTCCATGGAGGTCGCCGCGAGCGCGGGGAAGCCGATGACGTCGCCGACGGCGTAGATGTGCGGCACCTCGGTGCGGTAGTTCTCGTCCACCCGGATCCGGCCGCGCGGATCCGCCGTGAGGCCCGCCTTGTCCAGCTCGAGCCCGTCGGTGAGGCCCTGCCGGCCCGCCGAGTACATCACCGTGTCCGCGGGGATCTTCTTGCCGCTCTCCAGCACGGTGAGCGTGCCGTGGGCATGCCGTTCGACGGCGGCGACGGTCTCCCCGAACCGGAAGGTGACCGCCAGGTCCCGCAGGTGGTACTTGAGCGACTCCACGATCTCGACGTCGCACAGGTCCAGCATCCCGGGACGCTTCTCGACCACGGTCACCCTGCTGCCGAGCGCGGCGAACATCGACGCGTACTCCATGCCGATCACGCCCGCGCCGACGATCACCATCGAGCGCGGCACCCGCTCCAGCGAGAGCACGTTGTCGGAGTCCATGATGGTCCGCCCGTCGAACTCCACACTGTCCGGGCGGGCCGGCCGGGTGCCGGTGGCGATGACGATGTGCTCGGCGTCGATCCGCCGTTCCCGGCCGGAGGCCTCGGCCACGGCGACGGTGTGCGGGCCGGCGAAACGGGCGGTGCCGGAGTACACGGTGACCCGGTTGCGGGCGAGCTGGCTGCGCACGACGTCCACCTCGCGGCCGACCACGTGCCGGGTGCGCGCGGTCAGGTCGGCGACGGTGATGTCCTCCTTCAGCCGGTAGCTCTGCCCGTACAGATCGCGCTGGGTCAGGCCGGTCAGGTAGAGCACGGCCTCGCGCAGCGTCTTGGAGGGGATGGTGCCGGTGTGCAGGGAGACCCCGCCGAGCATGTCGGGGCGGTCGACGACGGCGACCCGGCGGCCCAGCTTGGCCGCGGCGATGGCGGCCTTCTGACCACCGGGTCCGGATCCGATGACGAGCATGTCGAAGTCGGGCACTCTCGGGAGTCTGACAGCCCCCGGGTGTCCCGCGGAAGGGATGGCGGCCCCCGAAATCCCCGATGGCGCGCGGGAGTCACCGGCGGGGCCGCGCCGTTCCCGCACGCACCGGCGTCCCGGGCCGGCCGGGCGAGCCCGCGCCCGGCCGGATTCTCCCGTTCCTCTGCTTCGACCCCCGGACGGCTGCTAGGGCAGCAGTTTCTCGACGGCCGCCGCGCCCTCCGTCTCCAGCTTGCGCCGCGCCCAGTCGAGGTTCTGCGGGGTGACGTCCCTGCCCGCCGCCATCACCAGGTCCTCCGGGGAGACGTCCTTCGCCGGAGCGGAGTGGAGCAGGGCGTCCGGGGTGCAGTGGTCGTCGGACGACCTCCGGGACTCTTCGGGTGTGGATGTCGACATGATGCCTCCTCCTCGGTCCGGATGACCGCATCCGTGCCGGTGCCGCCGAACGGGGCACACTCTCACCATTCCGCGCCTCGGCGCACCCTGCATCCGGAGCGTCCGAGGAGCGCGTGTCGAGCGCCTGCCCGCGCCACGGCGAGGCACTCGCTCCTAAGCTGGAAAACATCGAGCACCGCTCACCGGGAGGCCGCCGATGGCCGACACCCTTCTCCGCGAGGACACCGCCCGCAGCCCCCGCTACCTGCCGATCGCCGAGCACGGGCTCATCGGCGACCTGCGCAGCGTGGCCCTGGTCGGCAGCAACGGCACGATCGACTGGTACTGCTGCCCGTCCTTCGACGACCCCAGCGTCTTCGCGGCCGTACTGGACGCCGAGCGCGGCGGCTCCTTCGAGCTGGCCGCCACCGTACCGGCGCGCACCAAGCAGTTCTACTTCCCCGACACCAACGTGCTGATCACCCGTTTCTTCACCGAGGACGGTGTCGGTGAGGTGCAGGACTTCATGCCGGTCGGCGGTGACGGGCCCGGTGAGGCGGGCCGGCACCGGCTGATCCGGCGCGTGGTCTGCGTCCGCGGCACCGTGCCCTTCCGGGTGCTGGTCGCGCCGCGGTTCGACTACGGCGCCGATCCGCACACCCTGCGCGTCGTGGACGGCGTGATCCTGTTCGAGTCGCCCCGGCGGTCGCTGGCGCTGACCGCGACCGTGGACCTGGAGTGCGACGGCCGCGACGCGCACGCCGACTTCAAGCTCGCCGAGGGCGAGTCCGCGGTGTTCGCCCTCGACCAGGTCGACGGCGCCGTGGCCCCGCGCGGCTGCGCCCACGCCGAGGCCGAGCACCAGTTCAACGCCACGGTCACCTACTGGCGGCGCTGGCTGCACCAGTCCCGCTACCGGGGCCGCTGGCGCGAGATGGTGCACCGCTCCGCCCTCACCCTGAAGCTGCTCACCTACGCCCCGACCGGCGCCATCGTCGCCGCGCCCACCACCAGCCTGCCCGAGCAGATCGGCGGCGAGCGCAACTGGGACTACCGGTACGTGTGGGTGCGCGACGCCGCGTTCGCCGTCTACGCGCTGCTGCGGCTCGGCTTCAGCGGCGAGGCCGAGGCGTTCATGCGGTTCCTGACCACGCACATCAGTCCCGGCTGCGGCGACGCCGCCGGCCCGCTGCAGATCATGTACGGCATCGACGGCCGCACCGAGCTGCCCGAACGGGAACTTCCGCACCTGGAGGGACACCAGGGCTCCGCCCCGGTCCGGGTCGGCAACGCCGCCGCCGACCAGCTCCAGCTGGACATCTACGGCGCCCTGATCGACTCGATCTACCTCTACGACAAGTGGGCCCAGCCCATCTCCAGCGGCCAGTGGGACGATGTGTGCCGGCTGGTCGACTGGGTCTGCGACCACTGGGACCAGCCCGACGAGGGGGTCTGGGAGACCCGTGGCGGACGCAAGAACTTCCTGTACTCGCGGCTGATGTGCTGGGTGGCCGTCGAACGCGCCATCCGCCTGGCCACCCATCGCGGGCTGCCGGCCGATCACCGGCGCTGGCGGCAGGCACGCGACACGATCTACCGGCGGATCATGGATCGCGGCTGGTCCGAGCGCCGGGGCGCCTTCGTGCAGGCCGAGGGCGGCGACGTCCTCGACGCGTCCCTGCTGATGATGCCGCTGGCCAAGTTCATCGCCCCCACCGACCCCAAGTGGCTGTCCACCCTGGACGCCCTCACCGAGGACCTGGTCTCCGACTCCCTCGTCTACCGCTACGACCCGCAGTCCAGCCCCGACGGGCTGCGCGGCGACGAGGGCACCTTCTCGATCTGCTCCTTCTGGTACGTCGAGGCCCTGGTGCGGGCCGGCCGGCTCGACGAGGCCAGGCTGGCGTTCGAGAAGATGCTGACCTACGCCAACCACCTCGGCCTGTACGCCGAGGAGATCGGCCGGACCGGCGAGCAACAGGGCAACTTCCCGCAGGCGTTCACGCACCTGGCGCTGATCAGTGCCGCCTTCAACCTGGACCGCGCCCTCGGATGAGGATTCGGGCGGTGTGTCCGCAAAACGCACGGGTACTCGGGGATCTCCGGAAGCGGAAACGCCATTCAGGGTCGACAGAAGGAGGAGACCCCGTATGACCAGCACCAGCGAGACCGGTGGCGTCACCGGCACCCGCGACAAGAACTACGACCTGATCTGGTACGTCGAGGCGTGCCTGGACAACGCCCTGCGCCTGGAGACGTACATCCAGGACGCCGAACGCGAGCACGACGCCGAACTGGTGGACCTGTTCCACAAGGCTCAGGCGGACAGCCGCAAGGGCGCGGAGATGGGGAAGCAGTTGCTGCGCTCGCGGCTGAGCGCCTGACCGCTTCCTCCGGGTTCAGGCGAACCGGGAACTCGGGACGGGCCCGGCGGACCGCAGACGCGCCCGGTCGCCGCGCAGCCATGTGCCCCTGACGGCCGTGGCGAACGCGGCGAACCCCGCGTCGGTGTCCGCCGGGCCCTCGCCGTCCCCCGGGTCCCCGGCCGGGTCCGCCGCGGCGATCTCCGCGGCGATCTCCTGCTCCGGACGCCCGTCCGCCGGTCCGCGCTCGACACCGCCGTCCGCGCCCTGGCGCAGCTGCTCGCCCCAGGGTGCCACGACCGACTGGTGGAGCAGGCCGACGCTGTCCGCGGTGATCGCGGGCGGGTCCGTCCAGCAGCTCGCGTGCTCGTGCAGCACCTGACCGGGAGCGCGCTCGAGCAACTCCCGGATGACCGCGGGCCCGTCCTCGTGCGCCGACAGCCGATCGAGGTCGTAGGCGACGACGACGGTGTCCGCCCGGCCGGCGGCGAAGGGCTCCGCCGGAAGGCCCAGGACCTGGGCCGCGGCGAGGCCGAGGATCCGCGAGTCACGGTCGGGCAGCAGCGACACCGACCGGGCCGGCACCTCGGCGGCCGCCAGCAGCGTGCGCAGCCGCAGCAGACCGCGCAGACACTGCGCGGGGGTGTCCTGCAGCCAGGCGTAACGTCCGTTCATGCCCGCGTCGAAGCCGTACGGCGACAGGGTGCCGAGGACGGCGCCGCCGATCACGTACTGCCAGCCGCGCAGATCGGCCGGGCCGAGTGCGCCCGCCCGCTCGGCGTCGGCCGCGCGCTCCAGCATCCGGTTCTGCCGGTCCCGCGCCCCCTGCCACTGGGCGTCCTCCGGGTCCGGGAGCAGCGCGTGCTGGCGCCGGGCCACCTCCAGGTCGCCCGCCATGACGGCGTTGTAGACCAGCAGATAGCGGCTCGGCCAGTGCGCGAACCCGCCCTCGAAGCGGGTGAGTTCGGCCACCGCCTCGCGGTGCCGGCCCTCGTCCTCGTAGGCGGAGACCAGTTCGTGCAGGACCGTCGGAGAGCCGTCGCTGCGGTGCAGCGCCTCGCGCAGCGCGGGGACCGCCAGGTAGGACGCGCCGCGCTCGATGCAGGCCCACCCGAAGCGGTAGAGCGCCCGGGGGTTCTCCGGGTCGGCGGCCAGCGCGGCGGCGGCCTCGGCGAGGTCGTCGAAACCGGCCGCCCCGGCGGCCCGCCTCACCACCAGCGCCACCTCGGCGAGCGGCTGGTCCTCACCAGCCGCCCGCACCTGCCGGAGCGCTCCGGGGACGTCCCCGGCGTCGAGGGACTCCCAGGCCTTGAGGAGATCGGGGGACTTCGGGCGGCGATTCCTGCGCGAGAACATGACGGAGATCATCACCCGCCGACCGTCATGCCCACAACACAATTCGCGGTCGTTCAGGCCAGTGGCTGCTCCGCCCAGATGATCTTGCCGTCCGAGGTGTAACG
Source organism: Streptomyces sp. NPDC052301 (assembly GCF_044593395.1). Classification (NCBI taxonomy): domain Bacteria; kingdom Bacillati; phylum Actinomycetota; class Actinomycetes; order Kitasatosporales; family Streptomycetaceae; genus Streptomyces; species Streptomyces sp. NPDC052301. Next base: position 30,497 of record NZ_JBIUBE010000012.1, read on the forward strand.
AGTGCCCCAGCGCTCGGCGAGCTGCGCCACCAGGAACAGGCCCCGGCCGCCCTCGTCGGTGCTCGCCGCGTACCGCAGATGCGGCGAGGTCGTACTGCGGTCGGACACCTCGCAGATCAGCGTGCGCTCCCGGAGCAGCCGTACGCCGATCGGTCCGCGCCCGTAGCGGATGGCGTTGGTGACGAGCTCGCTCAGGATCAGCTCCGTCGAGAACGCCGCCTCCTCCAGGCCCCAGTCGGCCAGCTGCCGGGTCACCGAGCCGCGCACCTGGGACACGGCCGCAGGGTCGGACGGCACCTGCCACTCGGCGACCCGGTCCGGGCCCAGCACCCGGGTGCGGGCCACGATCAGCGCCACGTCGTCGCTCGGCCGGGCCGGCAGCACGTCCAGCACCGTACGGCAGGTCTCCTCCGGCGAGGCGCCCGGCGTCCGGCGCAGGGCGTCGCCCAGCAGGTCCAGCCCGACGTCGATGTCCCGCTCCCGGTCCTCCACCAGCCCGTCGGTGTACAGCACCAGCCGGCTGCCCTCGGCCAGCTCCAGCTCCGTCGTCTCGAACGGCAGCCCGCCCAGCCCCAGCGGCGGACCCGCCGGGATGTCCGCGAACTCCACGCTGCCGTCGGCGGCCACCACCGCGGGCGGCGGATGCCCGGCCCGGGCCATGGTGCAGCGCCGGGACACCGGATCGTAGACCGCGTACAGGCAGGTCGCCCCGGTCACCGCGGCGCCGTCCTCCGGGGTCTCGTCCTGGTCGATCCGGCCGACCAACTCGTCGAGCAGACCGAGGAGTTCGTCCGGCGGCAGGTCGAGCGCCGAGAAGTTGTGCACGGCGGTGCGCAGCCGGCCCATGGTCGCCGCCGCGTGCAGCCCGTGTCCCACCACGTCCCCCACCACCATCGCCACCCGCGCCCCGGACAGCGGCAGCACGTCGAACCAGTCCCCGCCCACCCCTGACTGCGCCGGCAGATAGCGGTAGGCGATCTCCAACGCGCCCTGCTCCGGCAGCGAGCGCGGCAGCAGGCTGCGCTGCAGCGTGACCGCCATGCTGTGCTCACGCGTGTACCGGCGGGCGTTGTCGATGGACACCGCGGCCCGCGCGACCAGCTCCTCGGCGAGCGCCAACTCCTCGGAGTCGAACGGCTGCGGCTTCTGGGACCGCCAGAAGTTCGCCACCCCCAGCACCAGGCTGCCCGCCCTCAGGGGCACCGTGATCAGCGAGTGGATGCCGTACTCCAGCACCTGGTCGGTGCGCTCAAGGTCCTGCGCCCGCCAGCCCGGCGCGTCCCCCAGCCGGGACACCACCACCGACTGCCCGGTGGTCAGGCTGCGGGCCTGGGGCGACGTCGCCACGAACCGGATCCGCTCGCCCACCGGGTACAGCGGGGCGTCCTTGCGGACCCCGGCGCAGGCCGCACGGCGCAGCGCGGTCCCGGGCCGGGGCTCCTCACCGTGCAGCACCGCGTCGAACAGGTCCACCGTGGCGAAGTCCGCGAACCGGGGCACCGCCAGCTCGGCGAGCTCCTCCGCGGTGCGGGACACGTCCAGGCTGGTGCCGATGCCCACCCCGGCGTCGTACAGCATGTTCAGCCGCTCGCGGGCCACCTCCGCGCGGCCGGACAGGGCACGCAGCTCGGTCGAGTCGCGCAGCGTGGTGACGCTGCCGGCCGGGCCGCCCCGCAGGTCGGTGGGCCGCTGGTTGATCGCCAGCAGACGGTCCTTCACGAGGTGCACCTCGTCGGTGGCGACCCGCCCCGAGGCCAGCAGCCCCGCCGTCTCGTCGTCCAGGCCCAGCTCCAGCACATGCCGCCGCTCGGCGTCCTCCGGCAGATCCAGCAGGCGCTGCGCCTCGTCGTTGGCGAGCAGCAGCCGGCCGTCGCCGCCGACGATCAGCACGCCCTCCCGCACCGCGTGCAGCACCGCGTCGTGGTGCTCGTACATCCGGGTCATCTCGTACGGGCCGAGCCCACGTGTCTGGCGCAGCAGCCGTCTGCTCACCAGGGCCGTGCCCGCGGTGGCCAGCGCCAGGGCCGCCGCCGCCGCCGCGAGCAGCAGGGGCAGCTGCTGCTCGGCGGTCCCGCCCACGTGCGCGGTGGTGATCCCGGCCGACACCAGGCCCACCACCTTGCCGGCGGCGTCCTTCACCGGCACCACGACCTGCACCAGCGGCCCTATGGTGCCGTTGACGTGTTCGGTGACCGTGCCCCCGGCGACGGCCGGGGCGATCGTGCCGACGAACTTCTTGCCGATGCGGTCGGGGTCGGGGTGCGTGTAGCGGATGCCGTCGGTGTCCATCACGACGACGAAGTCCACGCCGGTCGCCTTGCGGGTGGCCTCCGCGCGCGGCTGCAGCAGGGCCGTGGGGTCCGGGGAGCGCAGCGCGGCCGCCGTCCCGGGAGCGTGGGCGAAGGTCTCGGCGACGGCGAGGGAACGGTTCTGCGCCTCCAGGTCGCTGTCGTGCCGCACCTGAAGCACCTGCGCCACGACGGCCGAGACGACCAGCAGCAGTACGATCACCACCTGGAGCAGGAAGACCTGCCCGGCGACGCTGCGTCCGGTCACCGCCGACCACAGCTTCCCCGGCCGGGAGCCGTTCGCGTCGTCACCGGACGGCCGCGGGCCCAGCGGTGCGCGCGGGGACCCGGACGAACGGGACGGCCGGGTCGCGGGCCGGCCGGGCAGTCGCACCATGTGCCCATGTCTACACTGCCCGGCGCCGTCAGGCGAGACCGTCACCCGCGACGACCGCCGCCGAACGCGGGCCGGGCGCCCGACGCCGGGCGGCGAGCAGCAGCGCCACGTCGTCCGGGCGGTCGGTGGCGTGCCGCGCGCCGGCGGTGAGCCGGTCGGCGACCCCGGCCAGGGACCGCCCGCCGCGCCGCCCGGCCGCGCCGCCCGCCCGGGCCAGCGCCAGCCGCAGCGCGTCGATCCCGTCGTCGATGTCGGCGCCCGGCCGCTCCACCAGCCCGTCCGTGTACAGCGCGAGGATCGCGTCCGGTTCGAGCAGCAGCTCGGTCACCGGGTAGCGGGCCTGTGCATCCACCCCGAGGACGACCCCGCCCGGGATGTCCAGCAGCCGGGTCCGGCCGTCGGGGGCGCGCAGCAGCGGCGGCGGGTGCCCCGCCCGGGCGATCCGGGCCCGTCCCGTGGCCGGGTCGAGACGCAGATAGCAGCAGCTGGCGAACTGGCCCGGGTCGAGGTCGATCAGCAGATGGTTCGTCCCGCTCAGCACCTCGTCCGGCGGCCGGTCGCCCAGCGCGAACGCGCGGACCGCGCTGCGCAGCTGGCCCATGGTGGCCGCCGCCTGCACCCCGTGCCCCTGCACGTCGCCGATGACCAGCGCGAGCCCGTCCCCGGCCCCCACCACGTCGTACCAGTCGCCGCCCACGTCCATGCCCTGTGTGCCCGGCAGATAGCGGCCCGCGGTCTCCACCCGGGGGTGCGTCGACAGCCGGCGCGGCAGCAGGGCCTGCTGCAGACCGCGGGCGAGGGCCGCCTCGCTGTCGTAGCGCTGGGCCCGCTCCATCGCGTGCGCGATCGGCCCGGCGAGGGCGGTGAGGACCGCGCGTTCCTCCGGGCTGAAGCTGCGCGACCGGTCGAAGCCGAGGATGCAGGAGCCGACCGGCCGGCCCGAGGCGATCAGCGGCAGGAACGCGCGCGCACCCTCGTCGGCGTCCAGCGGTATGCCCGGGTAGGAGGCCGCGATCTGCTGCATCGACTCGAAGAACAGCGGCCTGCCCGTGGTCAGGGTCTCCACCCCCGGCACCCGGGCGTCCAGGCCGATCCCCTCGAACGAGGCGAGGAACCCGTGCGGGAAACCGCTCTCCCAGGCCAGGTACAGATGCCGCTCCTGGAGCAGGTAGATCGCCAGGTGCCGGCCGCCGAACGCGGGCAGCAGCTCCCGCATGACCACCGCCGACACCTGCCGCGCGGTCACCGCGTCCGTCAGCGCGATGGCCAGCGCGATCGGCCGGTACACCTGCCCCAGCGAGGCGTCGCCCGTGTGCGGCTCCTCGGGCAGATGCGTCTCGGGGAGCGGATCGAACGGGGTGTCCATGTGGCTGGCCGGGAGAAGCGTGCAGGTCAGCAGGTCCGCGCCAGGATGCACCGACACGGCGAGCCAGTCGCCTTCGCCGGCCGGACCGCCCTCCCCGCGGCCGGAGGACGGCCGGAGCGCATGGAAGTGCACCGGCTCCGGGGACAGCAGCGCGCCGCGCAGATGGTCGTCGTACGGCGGCCCGGACAGCCACGGCATCGCCGCCCACAGCTCCCGCCCGAGCAGCGACTCGCGCGCATGACCCGTGAGCCGTGCCGCCGCCGGATTGGCGTACACGATCACACCCAGCCGGTCCACGCAGAACACGCCCTGCGGCAGCAGGTCGGCCGCGCCGTCCGCGGAGGCGGCCGGGCCGGGATCGAACACCAGCCCGCCGACGGTCCGCCGGGTCCAGTCGTCCCCCGGCCACAGCTCCAGCAGCCGCGCCGTGCCGTCCCGCGCCCGCACGCTCAGCGGTGCGCCCGGCGGCTTCCCCGCGGCGGTGTCGCGCAGCGCCGCGCGGATCAGATGCGCGTCGGCCGGGGCCACGGCGTCCGCGAGCGCCGCTTCCGTCCCCGCGAACTCGCCGGGGCGCAGACCGAGGAGTGCGTGCAGCCGGTCGTCCGCGTGCACCGAGCAGGTCACCGGATCCCAGATGAACCGTCCTACGGCGGCCGCCGCGGGCCGGACCGCGGGCGGCCGTACGCACAGCGGCTCCCCGTCCCACAGGATTGCGTTCGCGTCGCCGTCGGCCAGCGCGACCAGCTCGGCGCCGAGGCCCTCCGCCAGCCGCGCGAGCAGCTCCCGGTCCAGCAGCTCGTCCCCCGTGTCCGGCGCCGCGGGCCGCAGCACCGTCAGCACGCCCAGCGGCTCGGCCCCGCCCGGCACCGGCACGTGCACCGACCCGAACGGGAAGGGCAGGGCCGCCGCGAACTGCGGATACCGGCGCACCGTCTCGGCCGCGTTCGCCAGCACCACCGGCACCCCGAGCCGGTAGGCGTCCGAGACGGGGAAGGGCCGGCCCACGTGCAGCCGCCACCAGGGCCGGAACAGCGGACCGGGCAGACCGGCGAGCGCCGCGAGGTGCAGCAGGCCCGGCGTGTACGACCGCAGGTACACGCCCGCCACGCGGCCGCCGGCCGCGCCGAGCGCTCCGGTCGAGACCTCGGCCAGGAGCGCGGCCAGCCGGGTCCGCGCACGGACCGCCTGCTCCCCACTCCCAGCCATCGGCTCTACCTCGTCCCGTGCGCCTCCGGGAGGATCACACAGCAAGAATGCGCCCGAAGACGTGCGGAACGCACCTGCGCGGGAGGGACGAGATTTGGGCGGACGAGCGGACGAGCGGACGAGCGGGGGTGCGGGCTAGCGGACGAGCGGGGGTGCGGGGGTGAGGGTGTGCGGGCGTGCGGGCGTGCGGGCGTGCGGGGGTGAGGGTGTGCGGGCGTGCGGATGTGCGGGCGTGCGGATGTGCTGGATGGGACGGCCTGCGGGTGGGGCGGGTGGCCCCGGAAGTCTCGGTGTCCCGGGGGCGGCCTGTCCCGGCGTTCGGTGGGTAGGTGTGGGAGGGCGCTCGTCCACGCGGTCGGCAGGGCCCCGGCTGCGGGTAGCTGCCGTGCGTGCCCGTACCGCTGGAACCGCGCGCCGAGGGAAGGAGCCGCGTGCCGTGGCCGAGAACGGTGAGAACGGCGGGAACGGCGGGAACGGCGGGAACGGCGGGAACGGCAGGAACGGTGAGTTCCCCGAGCGCGCAGCCGCCCCGGCCCCCGCCCGACTCGTGCTCCGCACCACCGACCTCGACGAGGCGCGCGCCGCCATCGGCACCATGTACTACGACACCCGGATCGACCTCCTCGGCGCCGGCCACCGCCTCGACGCGGACTTCACGATGGCCCGCCTCGGCCCCTTCACCGTGGGTGAACTGTGCTGCGGCGCCGACGTCCGGATGCGCTTCGGCGACCTCGGCGCCTACCACGTGGACCTGCCCCTGAGCGGCCGGCTGGCGTGGCGGCAGAGCCCCCGGGACACCCGGCTGGCCACGGCCGCCCGGGCCGGTGTCTTCCAGCCCGAGGGCCGCACCACCCTGGAGCGGTGGGACCGCGCCTGCCGGCTGCTCGCCGTCAAGGTGGACCCGCGGGTGCTCGTCCGGCACCTGGAGGGCCTCATCGGCGACTCGCTGCGCACCCCGCTGCGACTCGCCCCCACCATGGACCTCACCTGTGGGCCCGGCCGCAGCTGGGCCCGGCTGGTCCGGCTCGTCACGGACGAGATCGGCGACGACCGGGGCCTGCTGCACCAGCCCCTGCTCGCGGCCGGCGTGCGGGACGCGCTGCTCACCGGGCTGCTGCTGGCCACGGGCCACCCTTGGCGGGAGGCCCTGGACCGACCGGTCCCGCAGGGCTTCGTCCGGCCCGTCAAACGCGTGGTCGACGTCATCCGCGCCCGGCCCGAACACCCGTACACCACCAGCGAACTCGCCGAGGTCGGTGGCGTGAGCGCGCGCTGGCTGCAGGAGGTGTTCCGCCGTCAGGTCGGCACCACTCCCATGGCCTATCTGCGGGACGTCCGCATGGAACGCGTCCGGGAGGAGCTGCTCCACGCCGATCCCGAGGCGACGACGGTGAGCGAGGTCGCCTACCGCTGGGGCTTCGGGCACCTGGGCCGCTTCGCCGAGAGGTACCGCTCCCGCTTCGGCGAACTGCCCTCGCACACGCTGCGTTCACCGTGACACCAGTGCCTCGCCCGAGTGGCAGGGCCACGGGCCCGCTCCTAGTAATGGAGGGTGTAAGGCCGTGCGCTGCACGCGGGGGGCGCAGCTGCGGCCGCACCCTTCTCCTGGAGCCGAGATGACCACCTCTTCGTCTTCCCGTTCCGACGACGCGCTCATACCTGCGGCACCGGCCACCGTCGGTGGCCGCATCCCGTCCCTCCATGTGCTGACCCGGCCCGCACCGCTGCTGAACCGGATCGCGGGGGCGCAGGCGGGTGAGGTGCAGGTCGGTGAGGTGCAGTCCGCCGCGGCGGTGGTGAGCGAGGCGCAGTGCGTCGGGGCCCGGACCGCCGAAGCGCAGTCCGCCGAGGCGCGGTCCGCCGAGGCGCTACGGCAGGACTCCGGCCGCCCGTACGCCGACCCGCTGCACGGCCTGGTCCACGCGGCCGTCGCCGGCCGCCCGCTGGAGGACGTCGTCCGGCTCATCACGCTGCTGGAGCGCTCGCCGGAACACGCCCGGACCACGGCCGACGCACTCCGTGCCGCCGCGGTCGACCGCTCCGTGGAGGACGTCACCCGGCTGGTCACCCTGCTCACCGAGCCGCCCCGCGAGACCCACTGTGCCGACGAGGCGATCCGCGCCGCCGCCGAGTGCCGGTCCGTCGAGGACGTGTCCCGGCTGATGCAGCTCCTGCACCGCACTCCCGTGGAACCCCACTGCGCGGAGGAGGCCGTGCGGGCGGCCGCCGTCAACCGGCCCCTGGAGGAACTCGCCGAGCTGATCGACCGGATGGCCGCCGACCGGGCCCGGTGCGCGAGCCCGCTGCCCGATGTGGCGGGCCCCCTGCCCGCCGGACCGACAGCCGACCCCGGCAGCCCCGCGGCCGAGGCCATCGGCGCCCAGGGCGGCCACGCGAAGGACCGGCCCGCACAGGACGGCCTCGGACAGGACCGGCCCGCGAAGGCTCGGCCGCCCAGGACCCGGCCCGACAACACCCGGCCCGACAAGACCCGGCGGGACAGGAACCGTGCGGCCAAGGCGCCGTCGGCGGAGCACCCCGCCCCGGACGGCCGGAGTTCCGCGCCCATCCCGCTGTGGGGCGCCCGGGGCGCGGCGCTGCTGGTGGCCCTGTGCGGGGTGGCCCACGCCCCGCGCTACTGGGCCGGACTGTCCCGCGGCGTCCTCGGCGCCACGGTCGTCGTCTCGGCGCTCTGCCTGCTGCTGGCCCTCGCCCTGCCCGCCCGGGCGGCGTGGGCCCGGATCGTCGTCGCGACGGTGGCCTTCGGCGTCACCGGGGCACTGGGCGCGGGTCAGGTGCTCGGCGGCCGGTTCGGGCTCCCGGACGCGTCCCGCCTGCTCCTGGACGCGACGCTGGCCCCGCTCCGGCTCGCGGGGGTGCTGGCCGGGCTGGCTGCCGTGGCGGCGCTGGGAGTGATGTCGTCCGTCGTGACAGGAGCCAAGGCCTCGCCACGTCGGCGGGCGGTGCGTCAGGCGGGTGGGCGTGCGGGCGGCGCGTTGACCGGTTCGGGCGCGGTGGGGTCCACGGGGCGCGGCGCCGGGTGACCGGTACGACGCCGGCCCCGCCCTGGTAGGCGGGGCCGGTTGCTGCGGTGGTGCTCGGCGTGGGCGGCGGGGCAGGAGCCGAGGCCTCGCCACGTCGGCGGGCGGCGGGGCAGGTGGAGGGGCTCGCCGTGTCGGCGGGCGGTGTGGGCGTGCGGGCGGCGCGTTGACCGGTTCGGGCGCGGTGGGGTCTACGGGGCGCGGCGCCGGGTGACCGGTACGACGCCGGCCCCGCCCTGGTAGGCGGGGCCGGTTGCTGCGGTGGTGCTCGGCCTGGTGTCGGCCGTTGTGGCTGGGGCGGGTTCCGCCGTTTCGGTGGGCGGCGGGGCAGGAGCCGAGGGGCTCGCCGTGTCGGCGGGCGGTGCGTCAGGCGGGTGGGCGTGCGGGCGGCGCGTTGACCGGTTCGGGCGCGGTGGGGTCCACGGGGCGCAGGACCAGGTGACCGTCAGCCCGGCCGGCCGCCATCGCGAACGGAAAGGCGTCCGCCTCCAGGCACATCCCCACGTCCTCGGCGTGGACACCGGCCCAGCCGCGCCGCACGCCGTCGGTGAGCCGCGCGGCGGCCTCGGAGTGCCGGGCCCGGTCGAGGTAGGGGCCCGGGTCGACGACGTCGCCACGGACGCGATCCGCGATGTAGCGGGCGCAGGCCAGATCCTCCTCGGCCCGTCCGCAGTCCCCGGTGACGACGAACGTCACCGTCTCGGGCCGGACCCGCCGCAGCACCTGGGCGGTCGCCCGGGCCACCACGAAACTCGCGCACAGCAGCAGCCCGGCGTCCGCCACGGCCAGCGCCCCGACCGTCCCGGCGGTGGTCTTCTGCACGACCGTACGGCCCCGCACGTCCAGCGCACGCAGCCGGGCGGGCGAGTTGGCCAGGTCGAACCCCGGCACGGGCGGCCCGTCCTGGAAGGCGAGCCAACCCGGGTGACGGGCCTTCAGCTCCAGCGCCTCCTCCTGCGTAGCGGCCAACACGATCCGCTCGGCGCCGCGCCGGAAGGCCCACGCGGCCACGGTGAACGCACGCATCACATCGACGACCACGGCCACTTCGGGGGCCGCCGGGGAACCGGGTATACCGGTGAACTCGGTCCGCACCGCTCCATGATGCGGCACGGCACGGCCGTTCAGGACCCGGTCGGCCCGGGCGGCAGTGGACGGGCGGCGCGCAGGCTGCGCAGCGCGAGGAGCAGGACGGCGATGTCGTCCAGGTAGACCGGGTCGGGCAGCAGGTCGGTGGGCAGCAGCAGATACGCGACGGCGCCCCAGAACACCCAGCGCGGACCGGTCGGCAGCCCGGCCCGCTGCAGCGTGCGCCGGGCGCGCACCAGCCGCACCAGCAGGCCGACGGCCACGGCGAGCAGCGCCGCCGCGACGACGGCGCCGATCACCAGCAGGGTCGTGGTGGAATCCATCCGGCCTCCTCCTCAGGCGGCGGGGCGAGGACTACGACGCCCGGTCCGCGCCCTCGGCCCCTTCCGTGCCGCTGCCGCGGTCCGTCGGCGTGTGTGAGGCCGTGTTCCCCGGTGTGTCCGCCGCCATACTCCCCGGCGTGTCCGCCGCCCCGCTAGCGTCCGTTTCCGTGGCCGGGGACAGGCGCGGCACCCCCTCGGAGGAGGACGCCGCCTGGCGCTGCCCCCGGGCGGTCAGCTTCAGCCGTTCGAACATTCCCGTCAGTTGCTGCAGCGCGGCGGGCGCACGGGAGGCGGGCCGCTGCTGGGGCAGGGCGGGCGCGGGCACGTCGCGGTAGGCGGCCAGGGCGTCCAAGGCCTCCTCGGCGGCCTGCTTGTACAGGTCCCGGGACTTCGTCATCGCCTCCAGGGCCTCGGCGTACATGGCGACGAGCCGCCGTTCGCGCTCCAGCTCCTCCTGCAGGGTCAGCAGGGTCCAGTTCCCGCGCAGGTCCGCCAGCGCCTCCTCGGCGGCGCGCGGCAGCGGCCGGGGGAGGGCGACGAAGTGCCGCAGGGCCGCGACCAGTTCGGTCGGAGCGGAGCCGTCCAGGAAGACACTGCGCACGCTGTGCTCCCGGCCGTCGTAGTCCTCGGGCGCCGGGTCCGGAGGCAGCAGTACGGCGCCACCGCGCGGCACCTCCACCCCGAGGTCCTTCAGCGCCCAGTTGACCGCACGGAACTGGTGCGGGGCGGCCCGGTGCTCCACCACGCGGTGCCGCAGGCCGGGCGGCAGCAGCCGGGCCAGCGGCAGCCGGCCCTGCTCGTCCGGGGTCATCGCCTCGTGCACGACGACGTGGACGCACCAGGCCTCGCGGGCCGCGTCCCGCAGCCGGCGCCGCATCTCCTTGTCGTCGGCGGGCAGCGCGTTGACCTGCCGGAACCGCAGGCCGGCGACGGTGGCGTGGTGGTCCCAGACGCCGTCGTCACCCTCGCCCGACGCGCCCTCGGGCCAGAACAGGGTCGCGGGCGAGGGCCACGCCTCGTCCCACGGCCGCTCCGCCTCCGCGACGAGCCGCCACTCGTGCTCCTGCGGCCGGCTCGGCCGCGGTACGAGCGTGAGCCGGGCCCGCACGGTCACCGTGCCGCCGGCCCGCCAGCGCGCCTCGAAGATCCGTCGGGCTTCCTCGTGCTGCCCGTCCCGCTCGTCCTGCGGTGCGGGCGGTTCGGCGAAGTCGTCGATGTCCCCGTTCTCCTTGTGCCGGATCAGGGTCCGGCGGACGACCTCCTCGGGGGCGGGACCGGTGTGACGGCCGCGGGCCGCCCAGAGGGTCTGCGGGATGGTGGCGCGGTCGGTGGCGGAGTTCGACATGAGCCAATCTGCTGATGGGGGCGGGTGCGCCTCCCAGTATCACCGTTCGCCCGCACGATGTGTCGGCCGGGGCGCGCCGCCGCGCGTCGCCTGTAGGTGTGCGCCCGGCGCGCGGGGTGTGTTCCGAGCGCCCGCGGTGTGACGGAAACGCGTCCGGCGACCGTCTCTCACCCGTGGTCCGGCCCCGGCGCGGCGCCCACAATGGTCCGGCGAACGGGGTCCGCCCGTCCATCCGCTCAGGGGCGGACCCCGTTCTCTCCGCGCCCCTCCGCGCATCCCCCGCGACCCGCCGAGGGCACCCCTGTCCCGCGATATATATCGGCACCCGATATATCATCGTGGCATGACAGCGAAGAGCATGACCCGGCCGGCGTTCTTCGTCCTCACCGCGCTCGCCGACCAGCCACGGCACGGCTACGGCATACTGCGCGAGGTCGAGGAACTCTCCGACGGCGAGGTGCAGTTGCGGGTCGGCACGCTGTACGGCGTGCTGGACCGGCTCACCGCGGACGGTCTGATCGTCCTGGACCGCGAAGAGGTCCAGCAGGGCCGGCTGCGGCGCTACTACCGGCTGACGGACGACGGCGTGGCGGCCCTCGACGCGGAGGCCGAGCGGATGGCCGCCGGAGCCGGTGCCGCCAAGCGGCGCATCGCCGAGGGCCGCCGGGCCGGAGCTTCCGATGCGCCGGCCGGTCTCGAACCCCCCACCGCACCCGGACTCGCGGGAGGCTACGCATGACCACACTGCTGGAGGCCCGCTACCGCGCCGTCCTGCGCCTGCTCCCGGCCTATTACCGGCGCGAGCGGGAGGAGGAGATGGTCGAGACGTACCTGGAGGACCTGGACCGCGACACCCAGGACCAGAGCCGGCCCACGCTCGGCGAGGTGGCGAGCATCGCGGCGCTGGCGGTGCGCAGCCGTCTCGGTGCCGCCGGGGCACCCCGCCCGTACGTCCTGCTCGGCTCGGGCGTCCGGCTCTTCGCCCTGGCCGCCGTCCTGCTGCAGGCGGCCTCCGCGGTCGTCGAGCCCGTCCTCCAGCTGACCTGGTCCTTCACCCGGGGCGGTGTGGAACGGCGGCTGTTCCTGGCACAGTTCACCGACCACGGGCTCCTCACCGGCGTGGTCACAGCGGCCCAGTTGATCCTGCCGCTCGGCTGGACGGCCGCCTACTTCGCCGTCCTGCACGACCGGCGCCGCCTGGCCCGGACCTGTGCGCTGGTGGCCGCGGTGCCCAGCCTGTGGCCGCTGCTGGGCCCGCTGACGGGCGCGCTCCTGCCCTCCATGCCGGCGTTCGCCGTCACCTTCGCGCTCCTCGCCTGGCTGCCGGCCCTCGCACTGTGCGCCGCCCACCACCGCGACGCACCTGAGGCCCGACTGCCCGCCGGCTCACCGGGGCTGGTGTTCCTGGCCACCTGTGTGCTGATGGGCGCGTCGCCGGTGCTGCTGCCGTCCGCCTCTGACCTGGTGTGGGCGCCCGCGAACTGCTTCGTGGTCGGCGCGCTCGGCTGGCTGCTGTGGAACGCCCGTCGCACGGACCGGGGCGTACCGGGCGGTGCCCTCGCCCTCGCCGGGCTCGGCCTGCTGCTCCTGGCCGTACGCGTCGCCGCCCTGTACCCGTGGCTCCGGCTGCCGGGGGCCGGCGGATACGTCGGCGGCGGCCTCGGTCAGACGGCGGCGCTCGCCCTGCTGACCGTGGTCCTGGCGGTCGCCGGGTGCAGGGAACTCGCGGCGCGCTGAACCGTACGACGGCCGCGAACCGACGAGGATCACGACGGCCTTCACCACGGCGGCGCACCACACGAGAAGGGGCCGGCGCCGCGACGCCGGCCCCGTACGGCCTCGGAGCAGAAGGGGACTTACGCGCCGCTCTCCCGCAGCATGTCCTCGCGCTCGACGAGCTTCACGCGCTCGCGGCCCTGCGGCTCGCCCAGCGCCCGTTCGGCCGCGTCCAGCTTGTACCAGCCCTCCCAGGTGGTGAAGCGGACGTTCCGCTCGGCGAGGAACGCGTCCACCGCTTCCGGAGCGGGCGAGGCGGGCGTGTGCAACCGGCCGTTGGTGTAGTCGTCCAGCAGGTGGGAGACGGTCTCGTTGGCGTCACCCTTCGTGTGGCCGATCAGGCCGATGGGGCCGCGCCGGATCCAGCCGGTGACGTAGGTGGACTGCAGGTGGCCGCCGCCCTCCTCGATCACCCGGCCGCCCTCGTCCGGGACGGTGCCGGTCTCGATGTCCCAGGGCAGCTTGGGCAGTTTCTCGGAGAGGTAACCGACCGCGCGGTAGACGGCGGTGACGTCCCAGTCCTTGAACTCGCCGGTGCCCTTGACGTTGCCGGTGCCGTCCAGCGCGGTGCGCTCGGTGCGCAGGCCGACGACCTTGCCGTCCTCGCCGAGGACCTCGGCGGGGGACTCGAAGAAGTGCAGGAACAGCTTGTGCGGGCGGTCGCCGACGTCACGGATCGCCCAGTTCTCCAGGGTCTTGGCGACCATGTCGGCCTGCTTGTTGCCGCGCCGCGTCTCGATCGAACCCGCGTCGTAGTCGATGTCCTCGGGGTCGACGATGACCTCGATGTTCGGCGAGTGGTCCAGCTCCCGCAGCTCCATCGGACTGAACTTCGCCTGCGCCGGGCCGCGGCGGCCGAACACGTGGATCTCCACGGCCTTGTTGGCCTTCAGACCGTCGTGGACGTTCGGCGGGATCTCCGTGGGCAGCAGCTCGTCCGCCGTCTTGGCGAGGATGCGGGCCACGTCGAGGGCGACGTTGCCGACGCCGAGCACGGCGACCTTCTCGGCCTCGAGGGGCCAGGTGCGCGGCACGTCCGGGTGGCCGTCGTACCAGGAGACGAAGTCGGCGGCGCCGTAGGAGCCGTCCAGGTCGATGCCGGGTATGGGGAGTTCGCGGTCGGCCGTCGCGCCCGTGGAGAAGATCACCGCGTCGTAGAAGGCGCGCAGGTCGTCCAGGCTGATGTCCGTCGGGTAGTCGACGTTGCCGAACAGGCGGATCTGCGGCTTGTCGAGCACCTGGTGCAGGGCGGTGATGATGCCCTTGATGCGCGGATGGTCCGGCGCGACGCCGTACCGGATCAGGCCGAACGGGGCGGGCATCCGCTCGAAGAGGTCGATGGAGACGCCGGGGTCGGCGGCCACCTCGGACTTGAGCAGGGCGTCGGCGGCGTAGATCCCGGCGGGGCCGGCTCCGACGATGGCTACCCGCAGGGGGCGCGGCATGATCAGGTTCCCTTCGAGTGTGAATGGGCGACTCGTTCGGGAAGCCTAAACTAAGGCAGACCTAAGTTGGTATGCGGGTCCGGCCTATGACCTCATAAGCACATCTTATGACTTCTCCAGGGTGGTCTTATGGGGGTGGGGTGACGGGGCCGACGCTCTTGCGCACTGAAGCCCGGCGTCACGCGGGACGCACGATCCGGTGGATCGCCGCCTCTCCCGCACCGTAGATCGACTCCTCGCGGATCGACGCCCCCGGGCCCGGCGCGTGCACCATCATGCCGTCGCCGACATGGAGTCCGACGTGCCGGTCGTCGTCGAAGAAGAGGACCAGATCACCGGGTTCCAGACCGGCGAGCGTGACCGGACTGCCGGCGAGCGCCTGCTGGTGCGCGCTGCGCGGCAGCGTGACCCCCGCGGACCTCCAGGCGGCCTGCGTGAGGCTGGAGCAGTCGTAGGAGTCCGGCCCGGTGGCACCCCACACGCACGGCTTCCCGACCTGCGCCCGGGCGAACGCGATGGCCTTGGCGGCCCGCTGGCTGCGGAGGGAGACGGGGGCGGGCGCGGGAGACGGGAGGAGGGCCGCGTCGATGGCGGGGGCGGTACCGAGGTGGGGGAGGGGTCCGGTGTCGGCGGTGGTGCCTAGGTGGGGGAGGGGGCCGGTGTCGGCGGTGGTGCCTAGGTGGGGGAGGGAGCCGGTGTCGGGGGTGGTGCCCACATGGGGAAGCGGGCCCGTGTCGGAGCCGGCCGCGACGGCGGCGGCCGGATACGTGTAGGGCGCCGTGTAGTCGGTCGCGGGTGTGGCGGTGGCGGCCGGGTACGGCGAGAGGGGCCCGGTGTCCGTCGCGGGCGAGACCGTGGTGGTCGGATAGGCGGATAGTGCGCCGAGGTCTGTTGCGGGTGTGGCGGTGGCGGCGGGGTATGGCGAGAGGGGCCCGGTGTCCGTCGCGGGTGTGGCTGTGGTGGTCGGATAGGCGGACAGTGCGCCGAGGTCTGTTGCGGGTGTGGCGGTGGCGGCGGGGTATGGGGAGAGGGGCCCGGTGTCCGTCGCGGGCGAGACCGTGGTGGTGGGGTAGGTAAGCAGTGGCCCGGTGTCGGTGGCAGGTGTGGTGGGGTAGGCGAACGGTGACCCGGTGTCCGTGGCAGGCGTGGTCGGGTAGGCCGAGAGTGACCCGGTGTCCGTGGCAGGCGTGGTCGGGTAGGCCGAGAGTGACCCGGTGTCGGTGGCAGGTGTGGTCGGGTAGGCCAGGAGTGACCCGGTGTCCGTCGTCGGTACCGCGGTGTTCTCGACGGCAGCGGCGGTGTGCCGGGCGAGCAGGTCCCTGGCCGCCGCCAACTTGCGGCGGTTGCTCGTCTTGGAGCCGGCCGGGGAGGGGCGACCGGGTGCGGCTGCGCCGGGCAGTGCCCTGGGCTGTCGGGCCGCGGTTCCCTGCGCGGTGGACGGGGCGAGGGCCGGGAGGACGGCCGTCTCGGCGGGACCGAGGACCGGCAAGGCCGGTTCCGGAGTGCCCGGGGCGACCGGTTCCGTCGTCCCCCGGCCGAGCGACATCGGTGCGCCGGAAGGCAGTTCGGGGGGCACGGACCGCCCGCTGTCCAGCGCCGCCGGCGCCCGCTGCGTCGGTCCGGCCGGCAGCTCGGGCAGCGCGCGCTCCGGGGCCCGCTCCAGCGCCTGGGGCGCCCGGCCCGCCAGCGCCGTGCGCAGCGCCTCCAGCTCACCGGCCGGAAGACCGCCCCCCACACGGTCGCGTGACCGCCCGGCCGGCGGAAGGCCGGGCAGCCGGTCGGCCGGGAGGGCGGCGGGAACCGTCGGGCCGAGCTTGGCGCGGGCCGCGTCGAACCACTGCCGGGTCACCTCCTCGAGCGAGGGATCCGGCCGCCCGCCGGACCGTTTGGCCAGCGGGACGCCCCGCGAGCGCGACCCCGCCGCCATGGCCCGGGTGACGTTGTAGTTCCCGGTCGCGTTCTCGGCCTGGTCGTACAGGGAGTCGATCCGCTGCCGAACCTCGTCGCGGCTCTCCGGCGCCATGGAAGACGTGCTCCTTCCTCGCCCCGAAGGGCAGTTGGGCCGTTCGTCCGGACTCCGTCGCGTGCCGGGCGGCCTCGCGTCAACCTAGCCAACGTGTGTACCTCGTGTGAAGGTTGAGGCGTGGAATGTCCGATACGTATTTGTGATGTTCGCGGTGACGTTCGAAGGGGAAGGGGTGGGGCCCGCGTGCTCCTGTGAGGTCCCGGTGAATTCGCGATTCCGTTGAACACACCGGCGCCGTCCTCCGTATGAAGCCGGGGAGCTCCATGCCCGACCGGCGCACACACCACACAGGGGACGACCTTGGCACGCAACAGGCGCAGACGCCCGACCGGCGCACGACGCGCGACCCTCGCAGCAGTCGCTCTCATGCTCGGCGGAGGCGGGCTCGTCGCGGCGAACGTCTACGCCTCGGCGACGGAGAGCTGGGGCGACGGTGCCGCCCCACACAACGGCGGACACGTCCTGTCCGCCGGCATGGCGACGATCGACTGCCCCGACGTGGGCAGCCGACTGACGGCCGTGCCGGACGGCGCCCGCGCGGACGTCGACCGTGAACTCGCCCTGCTCGACCAGCAGACAGCGGCGGCCTACCGGCAACTCCAGCAGTCGGGTTGGGCCGCCGGCCAGGACACCGGCACCGTCGACGGCGCCGTCATGGACCCGCTGAAGCAGCAACGGGCCGCGGCCATCGGGCGGATCGCCGACGCCGTCGACCGCGAGGGAGAGCGTCCCCAGGGCCTGGAGGACCTGGCCGCGTGCACCCTGCGGCCCGGCGACACCACGGGCGCCGGCGGCCAGGCCGCCGGCGCCGCCCCGACCGGTGCAGCCCCGCAGAACGGTGCGGGCCAGGGCGGCAACGGCCCCGTCGTCTCCGACTACACGGACATCACCTCCGTACAGCCGGACGCGCCCCAGCCGCCCCAGCAGGCCGACGCCTCGCGCGGCACCTTCACCTCCGACTGCGGTGTCAACGCGAACGGCCTGTTCAACTCGGACAACGTCATCGTCGCCCCCGGTGTCTCCAACGGCGCCCACCACGTCCACGACTACGTCGGCAACCAGAGCAACACGGCCTTCGCCAGTGACGACGACCTCGCGCGGGCCGGCACGAGCTGCGCGGACCAGGGGGACAAGTCCTCGTACTACTGGCCGGTGCTGCGCCTGCAGAACGGCAAGCAGGAGCGGGACGCGGGTGCGCCCGGCGGTGGTACGGAGGGCAACGCGGGCCAGATCGTCACGGCCAAGCAGGTCACGCTGACGTTCGTGGGCAACCCGCGCGGCAAGGTCACCGCGATGCCCCGCCTGCTGCGCATCATCACCGGCGACGCCAAGGCCTTCGTCAACGGGCCCGGCAACGCCAACGCCTCCTGGAGCTGCACCGGTCACGAGGACCGGCAGCTCAAGGACAAGTACCCGCTGTGTCCGCCGGGCAGCGACGTCGTACGTACCTTCCGGTTCCAGAACTGCTGGGACGGCCGGAACATCGACAGCGCCAACCACCGCACCCACGTGGCCTTCGCCGCCGCCGACGGATCCTGCCCGGCGGGCTTCGTCGCCATCCCGCAGCTGGTGCAGCGCGTCGTCTACGACGTCGCCGCGCCGAGCATCGAGGACGGCGGCCGCACGGTCCCGCTGTTCGCGGTGGACTCCTTCCCCGAGCAACTGCACAAGCCGGTCACCGACCACAGCGACTTCATCAACGTCTTCGACGAGGACCTGATGCGCGAGATGGTCGACTGCATCAACTCCGGCCGCACCTGCGGCTCCGGGGCAGACGGTTCCGGCGGTACGGGAACCGGTACGAGCGCGGCGCCCACGGAGAGTTCCGGCTCCGGCGCGACGGCAGCCCCGGGCGACGGTACGACGGCGCAGCCCGGGGCGAGCGCCACCTCCGCACCGGTACCGTCCGCCTCCGAGTCCGCCGCGCTGCCGAGGACCGACGCGACCGTCTCCCCGAGCCGCGGCACGCACCACGGCACCGAGCCCACCGCATCGCGACGGCCCACCGGATCGCGCCCGCCGGCCGAACCACGGCAGTCCCGCACGGCCGGGTCCGGCGGCAGTGGGAGCGGCGGCGAGGGCGGCGGCGACAGCACCGGCAGGAACGGTGGCGACAGCGACCACGGGACAGCCCGAGCCACCGAGGACACCTCGGCCGGGTCCACATCCGCCCCTGCCTCCAGGCCCGCCTCCACCCCCACCGCCACCTCGTCCGCCCCGGTCAAGGCCACCGCCGGCGGATTCACCCCGCCCGCGGCCGCCGCGGCCCAGCCGCAGGCGCCCCAGGGCGGACTAGCGGAGACGGGGGCCCACCTGTGGCCCGCCGCCGTCGGCACGCTGCTCGCCCTGTCAGGCCTGGTCATGCTGCTCCGGGCGAGGCGCCTGCGCCACTGACCGACCCTCACCCTCACGGCGGCCCACCCCCCGGGGGGTGCGGCCGCCGTCTCTTGCCCGCGCAGGGTTCACACCTCTTGTCGGAGCGCTACCTGATGCCGGCACGTCCGCATGCCCACCTCCGGACCACGCCCCGCCACCCCCGTGATCCGCCTCTGTCGCCCGGCCGACCGTGACGTGGTGGCCGAGGTGTGTCCGCACCGCGCACGAGGGCGGCGACTCCCGGGCCCTGTGTCCCGGCCGGCGCCTGATGCCGTCCCCCTTCGCCGAGCCGTGCTGCCACTTCGATCCGGACCTGGCCTTCGTCCTGGACGCCGGCACCGGCCGGACCGTCGGCTGCACCGTCGGCACGGCGGACACCGAACGCTTTGTGCGGGACTTCCGGCGGACCTGGATCCCGCGGCTGGCCGATCGCTACCCGCAGCCGGTCCTGGCGCCCCGCACGCCCACCGAGGAGATTGTCCGCCTTCTGCGCCACCGGGCAAGCATGCTCGTACCGGAACTCGCCGGCCACCCCGCCCATCCGCACATCGACCTGCTGCCGCCTCGGCGGGGCGGCGGAAGCCGGCCCGCTCACCTGTCCGGGCCGGGCGACCGCGCGGGACCGAGCGGCTCAGACGATCTTCAGCGTCTGCTGGGCGAGGTCGTAGGCCGGCCGCATCGCCTCGTGCTCCTCGGTGTCCATGCCGCCGAGGTGCACGACGACCGGGCCGTCGGGCGTGCCGACCGCGAACGCGCTCTCCCTCTTCGTCTCCTCCAGGAGCTTGCTGGTGTAGAGGTACTCCACCGCCACGCCGGTCAGGCCGCCACCGGTCGTGAAGGAGTGGTACTTCGCCTTGCTGACGTTGTCCTCGGCGGCGACGAACGCGCGCAGCACGCTGCCGGCGTCGCCGTTCCCGGGCTTGCCGGTCCACACGCGCAGGAAGCCGATGTTGCCGGCCGGCTTGGCGTCGATCTCGCAGGCTGCGGTGACCGGCCCCTGGCGGAGGAAGGCGTCGGCGAGCGCACCGCTCAGGTCGCCGTCGGAGCCCTTCGACGCCTGGGACAGCTCTGCCTCGGCGTCGACGGCCTTGGCCTTCCAGTGCCGGGCGACGGCGAAGCTGACGGGCAGTTCGCAGGCCGAGCCGTGTCTGCCGACGGTGCCCCCGGCCGCCGCCGTCCTGACCGTATTCGACGCGCTCGGACGGCCTTTGGCCTCCGTCCCGGCCGGTTCGGCACACCCGCTCAGTGCCGTCACCAGCAGTGCCGCCCCTGCCGCCATGCCCAGCGCAGTGCTCCGCACGTTCCCCATCCCCGCCTCGACCTGCATCTTCTTCTCCCCTGGTCCGGCCGGACACTGTAGCCGAGGGTGCGGACAACGGCGGAGCGAACAACAGGTGCGGGCTAAACGCGGCGGGCAGGGCGGCGCCGGCCGACCTGTCCACGATGTGCGTGGGCGACGCCATGCTCGCCTCCAACTCCGCGCACAGCACGGCCTGGACGACCGACGGCTCCTCCCTCGTCGACGTCATCAGGGCCGAACCCGCGCTCCAGGACTTCCTCGACCGCCAGCGCAGCGGCACGGGGAAGCCCGCGAGCCCGGTGCGCATGGCGACCGGGGTCAACGACGACCTCGTACCGCACGTACAGGCCCGGCGGCTGGCCGTCGACTGGTGCGCCGAGGGCGCCGACGTCACGTACGCGCCGGTCGTCGTACCGCGGCTGGACCGGGCGCTGCTCGACCACCTCGCGCCGCTGCTCACCGACCAGGGCGCCGCCGTCCACCGGCCGACCGACCGGCTCGCCGGCCGTCCGGCCCGCTCCACCTGCGCGTCGCTGCCTCTGGAACCCTGACCGGGGTCAGCCCGCGTCGCGCCGGCAGTGCAGGAAGAGGTGCGGCTCGGGTACGGCGTCGGGGTGGGCCGGTGTGAACACGGCCCGCTGCTCGTCCAGCACCGTCAGGCCCGCCCCGGACGCCAACGCGGTGAACGCCTCGGCGGCGAAGCTCGTCACCCGTACCGGCTGTCCCATGAAGACCCCTTGGACGTCCTCCACGTCCAGCGGCACGGTGGCCAGCACGACGAACCCGCCGGGCCGCACCGCCCGCGCCAGCTTCGCCACGACGGCGGCCTGCTCGGCGCGGGTCATCTGCAGCAGCGAGAAGTACGCGCACGCCGCGTCGAAGGAGTCGTCGTCGAGCGGCAGTTCGCGGATGTCGGCGAGCCGGAAGCGGGCCCCGGGCACCTGCCGGGCGGCCAGGTCGACCATCACCGGGGAGACGTCGACGCCCAGCACCCGGTGCCCGGCCTCGGCGAGCGTCTGCGCGGTGGGCCGTCCCGTCCCGCTGCCCACGTCCAGCACCCGGCTGCCCGGCGCCAGTCCTTCCAGCAGGCGTCCGAGCGAGGCGCGGTGCGGCTCCGACGCCGCGAACGCCTTCTCGTACTCCAGTCCCAGCGCGTCGAACGCGACAGCGGCAGGCGCCCGGTGATCACCCTCGGCCACGACGGCTCCTCTCGTCCTCCGTGCGGCGTCCTACCCCTTCGCGCCGGCCGCGACCCCCCGGGGCGGGCCGTTTGCCGGCAGCGGCCCGCACAGGGCAGGGTGCGGGCGTGCCTACCTTGCTGATCGTCCACCACACCCCGTCACCCAACTGCCAGAGTCTGTTCGAAGCCGTGGTCTCCGGTGCGACGGCCCCGGAGATCGAGGGCGTCCGGGTGGTCCGGCGGGCGGCCCTGTCCGCCACCGCCTCCGACGTCCTGGAAGCCGACGGCTACCTGCTCGGCACCCCGGCGAACCTGGGCTACATGTCCGGCGCGCTGAAGCATTTCTTCGACCAGATCTACTACCCCTGTCTCGATCAGACCCGGGGCCGCCCCTTCGGCTACTACGTCCACGGCGGCAACGACGTCACCGGCGCCGTCCGCGCCGTCGAGGCCGTCACCACCGGCCTCGGCTGGCGTCGTGTCGCCGCGGCCGTGACCGTCACCGGCGAGCCCGGCAAGGCCGACACGGAAGCCTGCTGGGAACTGGGGGCCACGGTGGCGGCGGGCCTCTCGGCCGACGGCTGAGCGGCGCGCGGGAGTCGCCGGACCGGATCACTCCGATGGCCGAGCGGCCGCATGCGGACGGCATATGCCCATACGGCCCCCGGTCCGCCGGGCGCCACGGCACCCGGGTCCGTCCTCCCCCTGGATCCCCGGCGGGACGAAGGTGCGGGCGCGGTGGCCCTGGCCGACGATGGGACGGGGTCGCGTCCCGTCGGGGCGGCCGTACCCCGTCGTATGTCGTACGTCGTCGAGCCGAGGGAGCGCCGGATGCGCACGGACGGCACCGCACACGGACAGCCGGCGCCGGACGGCCAGGACGCGAGGGACGTGCTGCGCCGGTCCGCGTGGGACGTGCTGGACGTCGCCGAGGGCATCCGCGCGGTGTCCGCGCGCACCGGCGCCGTCCTGTGCGCACCGGCCCTCACCGCCTCCGCGCGCCGACACCGCCGGACCGGACTCGCCGCCCGGTGGGCGCTGCTGCGGGCCCTGACGCACCGGCGGGGCCTCGGCGGCTCGGCGCGCCCGGTGTCCCTGGGCATGGGGCACCTCTTCGGCGCGGCCGGGCAGGCGCTGGGCCGGGAGAGCCTGGCCGCGCTGGCCTCCGTCACCGCCCTGCGCCTCAGGGTCGCCGCCGTCCTCGTCGACCACCCCGAGCTGGTCCGCGATCCGGGCATGCGCCGGCTGACGGCGGCGGTCGCCACCGACCGCGACACGGACGCGGTACGCGCCCTGCGCGCCCTCTTCCGCGACCAGGGGGCCCGGCGTGCCCTCTCCGGGCTCGCCCCCCTGATGACCGAACTCCACGACCTGCGGGCCCTGTTGGGCGAGCCGAAGAAGGGCGGGTCCGGCCGGGCAGCGGCGGCCGGTCCCGAGCCGTCCGTCGTGCCGTCGCCCGCCACCGACGCCTCCCCCCGCGCGGGCGAGGGCGCCGCAGAGGCCGTCGACCTCACCGAGCAGGAGAGACAGGTCGTCGCGACGGAAGGGTCCCTCCTCGGCTACCTGCGCAACATCGAGGTGCTCTCCGCCGACGGACGGATCCTCGTGCAGAACGTGCGCGGCCCCGACGGCGTCGTCCGCTATGTCGTCCAGGTCCCCGGCAGGACGCCCGGCCGCCCCCACGACGACTCCCCGCAGGACTTCGCCGGCACCTGGCGCACGCTGACCCCGGCCGGCTCGCCGTACACCCGCTCCCTGCTGCCGGCCCTGCGGGACTACGGCATCCCGCAGGGCGCCGAGCTCGCGCTCATCGGGCACGGCGAGGGCGGGACCGCGCTGCTGGACCTCGCACGGGACGAGGAGTTCTGCCGCACCTACCGGGTCACGCACGTCGTCGCCGTCGGCTCCCCGGTCGGCGACGAGAAGCCCGCCGACCCGCGCACCTGGGTCGCCGGCGTCAGCAACCAGCACGACATCCTGGCCGTCCCCGACGGCCACGGCACCGGACTCCCGCCGGCCCCGCTCCCGCACCGGTACGAGGTCGTCTACCCGGGCCCCACCCGCGAGTTCCCGCAGGCCCACCTGCTCCGCTCGTACATCGAGCACCTGCGCACGGTCGTCCCCGAGGCCCGCGAGATCGTCGACGAGGCGCTCACCCCCTACCGCGGCCCCATCGTGCGCACCCAGGCCTACCGGCTCCGGAACCGCGCCCACCCGCCCGAGGGCCACCCCTTCCTCACTCTGCCCACCAACTCCCTGCCCACCACGGCCGGCCCGGTCGACGTGCCGGTGCGCTACCACGACTCCTCCGCCGCCCATCTGTGCTACGCCGTGGACGCCGTCGCGGCCCGCGGACTGCTGCCGGACGTCCCCTGGACGACCCCGAGCCGGCTGGGCCGGCGGGCGCTGGCGGTGCTGTCGCTGTACGAGCACCGCTGCTCCACCATCGGCCCGTACACCGAGGTCGCCCTGTCCGTCGCGGTGCACGACCTGTGGCGGCCCCACCGCCACGACATCGCCGTCGACCTGCTGCGCCGCGCCGACCTGCGCCGCACCGGCCGGTACGTCGTCGCGCTCGCCGTCTCCAGCGACGAGGCCCGCGTGGTGGCCCAGGAGATCTGGGGCCAGCCCGCGATGCGGATGACCGCCGAGACCGACCTGACGGGCCGGAGGATCGCCGTGCGCTCACCGGACCTCGGGCTCACCGTCGAGGGCCGCCTCGGGCCGGGCGTCCGCGGCCCCGAGACGGACTGGGTCCTCTACGGCCGCCGGGGCGAGAGCACCGTACGCACCCTGGTCCGCGCCCACGGCAGACCGCGACTGCACCCGGGCACCGGAGTCCGGCTGCGGCTGGACACCGCGGCGGCCGAACCCCTCGCCGGGGCACTGCGCCGGCTCGGCATCCAGACGGCCCGGCCCCTGTTCGTGCTGACCTGCCCCTCCTTCATGGCCCACCGCAGCGCGGGCGCCCCCCTGCCGCGCTGAAGTCCCGCACGAGCCCAGCCCCTTGGGAGCCGCCATGGTCACCGAGTCCCTCCGCGCCACCCTCGCCCCGGCCGACCAACTCCTCACGCACGTGGAGTCGTTGCGCGCCGACGCCGACCTCATGGACGGCTACGCCCGGCGGCTCCTCGCCACCGCGGCCGGCCTGGGCGGCTGCCCCGCCGCCCCCGACGGCAGTCGCCCCGCCCTCGAACGGCAGGCCACCGCCTGCACCGCGGCGGCGCGCCACCTGCGCACCGCCGCCGAGACACTGCTGGCCCACGCCCGCGCCGGAGACTGACGCCGTTCCGTCCGCGGGAGCCCGCCTCGGCGCACCCGTTCCGCAGCCGCCGTCCTCGGCTCCACGGCACGGGTGCGCCCGTCGAGCCCGGCACGGCCGGGCCGCCGCCCGAGTCAGGGCTTGCGGGCCACCCCCACGTACACCGGCTGTTCGTGCGCGACCCGCATCCCCGGCTCGGGCCGCCAGTCCGTGGCCGGGACGACGCCCGGCGCGCACAGCTCCAGGCCGTCGAAGAACCGGACCACCTCGGCGTGCGAGCGCGCCCGGACCTGGGTGCCTCCCGAGCGGTAGACGGCGGCGATCCGCTCCCACACCTCCGGGTCGAACTCGGCACTGACGTGGGAGAGCACGAGATGGCTGCCGGAGGGCAGCGGGTCCAGCAGGGTCCGGACGATGCCGTACGGGTCCTGCTCGTCGGTGACGAACGGCAGCAGCGCGATCAGTGACAGGCCGACGGGCCGGGTGAGGTCCAGATGCTCGCGCGCGTACTCCACGATCCGCTCCGGTTCCCGGACGTCGGCGTGCACATAGGCGGTGCGGCCCTCGGGCCTGCCCTGCAGCAGCGCCTCCGCGTGACGCAGCACGATCGGGTCGTTGTCCGCGTACACCACCCGGGAGCTCGGTGTGACGGCCTGCACGACCTGGTGCAGGTTCGGCTCGGTGGGGATCCCGGTGCCCACGTCCAGGAACTGTGCGACGCCCTGGTCGGCGACGAACCGGGCGGCCCGGTGCATGAACTCGCGATTGGCCCACGCCGTGTCCTTGGCGCCGGGGAAGAACGTCAGCACCTGGCTCGCGGCGTCGGCGTCGACCGGGTAGTGGTCCTTGCCGTCCAGGTACCAGTCGTACATGCGGGCGGAGTGCGGCTTGCCGGTGTCGATGCGGTCCGGGCTGAATCCGGTGTCTGTCACGTCGGCTCTCCGTGGTGTGTCGTCCGGGGGGGGTGGCGCTGCGTGTCCGTCAGGTGGTCCGATGGTGCTCGTCGTCCGAAGCCGGCTCCGGTGCTCCGCGGCAGCGGGAGGCCGTCTCGGTGTCGTGCCGGTGCCAGACGGCTTCGACCACACGGCCGTCGGGCAAGGTGTGCCGGCGCGGCCCCCGGTCCGGGGCGAAACCGGCGCGGGCCAGGGCCGTCCGGCTCGCGGTGTTCCCCGGCTCGGCGCCCGCCCGGACCGTCACCAGCCCGGCGTGCGTGTGCCCCAGCACCGTGCCCGCGCCGAACAGCTCCGTGCCCAGACCCTGGCCGCGGCAGCCCGGCGCCAGCCAGCCGCCCGTCTCGCCCGACCGGGGATCCAGCTCGAGGGCTCCGGCGTAGCCCAGGTCCCGTCGGCGCACACACACCAGGAGCATCGGGCCGCCGGGCTCGGGCACGTACGGCTCGGCCAGCTCCGGCGGGATCCGGCGGCCGTCGTCGCCGGCCGGCCGCCACTCCAGCAGGGCCCGGCGGACGCCCGGGTCGGGCAGGACCCGGTCCGCCCGGGTACCGAGCCACCGCTGTGCCTCCGCGTCGGCGCACGCGGCGAGCGCCGCGGCCACGTCGAGGCGGGTCCGCGGCGTGAACAGCAGCAGCCGCTCGGTGGCCAGGACATGCCGGCCCGGCTCGCACCGCCCGGGCACCGGGAGCCCGGACGCGGGGCGTTCGGCCGTGGGGCGTTCGTACCTGGTACGGCCGCGGCGGATGAGCGACCAGACCATGAAACCCCCGGCGGAACGGCCCGCGTGGCGGAACCGGAGCCCGTACGGGACGGGCGACCTGCCGCCGACGGATGCGGACGCCCCGCACCGGCGGTGAATCTACCGGGGAGCGGAGCCGGTTGTCGTACCGGCTTACCGGGCCGGCACGGATCGGGGCGGGGCGGGGCGGGACGGCGGCTTGTGGTGACAGCGTGTCAGCCGGCCTGTTCCTGCGGCCCCGGCTTGGGACGGGTGCGGGTCCAGGACGGGTCGGCGGCCGGGGCGGGCGTCGGGGCGGTGCCGTGCGTGGGAAGGCTGGAGTGCATGGGGATCCTTCGGACGAGTGGGGGACGGTCCGGGGTGGGGGGCGGTGGGGGCGACCGGTCAGGAGCGGCCGGAGGGCAGTTCCGCCCGGACGACATGGGCGGGGCGGCCCGGCACGGGTGCCACGCCCCAGTCGAGGCTCAGCGCGTCGACCAGGAACAGTCCGCGCCCGTGCGGGTCCTCGGGCCCGGGGCGGCGGACGGCCGGGAGCCCGCGCCCCCCGTCCTGGTCCTCGACCTCGATCCGTATGCGGTCCGCCACGTCGTGCAGCCGGCACACGATCCGCTCACCGGCCGTGTGCACGAGTGCGTTCGTGACCAGCTCGGAGGCGACCAGGACCGCATCGTCCCGGGGGTCCTCCGGCACGCCCCAGGCGGTGAGCAGGTCGGCCACGATCCGGCGGGCCGTGCCCACGGCCGCCGGTGCGGCCGGCAGGTCGAAGGCGGCGGCGGAGCCGGGGAGCGGCGCCCCGGGGGCGAGCCGGCCGGGGCCGTCGGTGCCGGGGAGCCGGCCGGGACGCTCGCCTCCGGGTGGTGGGAAGGCGCCGGCCCCGTCCACGGCGTCCGGGACGGCGCCGGGCGCGGGGTGCGGGACGGGGTGCGGACGGTCCGCGCCGGCCGGGGCCGTGGCGGTACCGCGCCCGCCGTCCGCGGCCGGGCGTGCGGACGTGGTGTTCTGTGCGGCCCTGCGGGAGGGCTCGCCCTCGTCAGGGACCCGGTGCGGGCGCGGCACCGCGGGCCGGCGCACCGCGCCGTGTTCCAGCGGCGCGTGATCCGGTCTCCGGTCCTCGGGCATGCGGGGGAGCGGTCGGGGGAGGGAGGGCGGAGCCATCGCCGTGCGCCTTTCGTCCGGCGTCGGGTGGGGGGTGTCGCCGTCGGGTCGGCCGGCCGCTCGCGCAGCAGACGACACGCCGCCTCCCCGGAGGCCCTGGTGCGGCCCGATCTCCCCAACCCGGCCGTGCCGCCTGCTCCTTGGGTCGGCCGGAGCAGTGGGTCCACTGTGGCACCTGCCAACAACCACTCGCAACCAGCAAGTTGAAATTTGCAAGTGGCCACATGCAGCGGCTTCCGCCGGAACGTGATCGAATGGGCCGGGCGAGGCGAACCTGTGCGACGGTGTCCCCGGGACCTGGTGAGGGGGGTGGGACGTGACCGCGGAGACCGACTGGGGCGGCGCCCCCTCCGTCCTGCGCATGATCCTCGGCCGGCAACTGGAGGAGCTGCGCACCCGGGCCGGTCTGAGCTACGCCGAGGCGGGCGCGGCCATCGGGGTCAGCCACTCCACGATCCGCCGCATGGAGGCCGCCAAGGTGGCCCGGCTGCGGCTCGCGGACGCCGAGAAACTGCTCCAGGTCTACGGCGTCACCGATCAGGAGGAGATCGACGCCTTCGTGCAGTCGGTGCGCGAGGCCAACAAACGCGGCTGGTGGCACCCCTACCGCGATGTGATGCCCGACTGGTTCGCCGCCTACCTCAGCCTGGAACAGGCCGCGTCGCAGATCCGCGCGTACGAGAACCAGTTCGTGCACGGCCTGCTGCAGACCGAGGACTACGCGCGCGCCCTGCTGGACGCGATCGATCCCCATGCCTCCGCCGACGCCACCGAACGCCGGGTCGCCCTGCGCCTACGACGGCAGGAACTGCTGGCCCGGGAAGGGCCGCCGCGGCTGTGGGTGATGATGGACGAGACCGTGCTGCGCCGGCCGGTCGGCGGTCCCGAGGTGATGCGCGCGCAGATCGACCGCCTCGTGGAACTCAACCGGCTGCCCCACGTCACCGTGCAGATCATGCCGTACGCCAACGGCCCGCACCCGGCGATGCGGGCGGGAGCGTTCCACCTCTTCCGGTTCCGCGCCCCCGAACTGCCTGACATCGTGTACCTCAGCGGTCTGGTCGGCGCCGTGTACCTGGACAAGGGCGACGACGTCGTGGTGTACCGCGAAGCCCTGGACCGGCTGGGCGCACAGGCCGCGCCCGCCCGGAAGACCGAGACCCTGCTCGGCGCGATCCGCAAGGAGCTGTGAGGTGCACCCGTCGCGCCCCGCTCGCGCCGAGCCCCGACCGCATTCGACCCGAAGGGGAGACACGGCGTTGCCCGACAACGGATGGCCGGCCGACCGGATCGACACCGAGAACGCCCACTCCGCCCGCATCTACGACTACATACTCGGCGGCAAGGACTACTACCCCGCCGACAAGGAGGCGGGCGACGCCATGTCCCGGGAGTGGCCCGCGCTCCCGGTCCACATGCGCGCCAACCGCGACTGGATGAACCGTGCCGTGCGCTGGCTCGCCGAGGAGGCGGGCATGCGCCAGTTCCTGGACATCGGCACCGGCATCCCGACCTCGCCCAACCTGCACGAGATCGCCCAGGCCGTGGCCCCCGAATCCCGGGTGGTGTACGTCGACAACGACCCGATCGTGCTCACCCTCTCGCAGGGCCTGCTCGCCAGCGCGCCCGAGGGCCGCACCTCCTACATCGAGGCCGACTTCCGCGACCCGGCGGCCATTCTGAACGCCCCCGAGCTGCGCGAGACGCTGGATCTGGAGCGACCGGTCGCGCTCACGGTGATCGCCATCGTCCAGTTCATGCTCGACGAGGACGACGCGGTCGGTGTCGTACGCCGGCTGCTGGAGCCGCTGCCCTCGGGCAGCCACCTGGCCATGTCCATCGGCACCGCCGAGTTCGCACCCGAGGAGGTGGGCCGCGTCGCACGCGAGTACGCGGCCCGCGACATGCCTATGCGGCTGCGCACCCTGGACGAGGCCCACGAGTTCTTCGAGGGCCTGCAGGTGGTCGATCCGGGCATCGTCCAGGTGCACAAGTGGCACCCCGACGGCACCGGCGAGCAGGGCATCCGCGACGAGGACATCGCGATGTACGGCGCGGTCGCCCGCAAGCCCTGACCGCCTCCGGAGGCCGGGGTCCGGCCCGTCCGCCGGGCCCCGGCGTGTTCCTGTCGCACGACCGGACGGGCCGGGACCCGGGCCGCTAGCGTGAGCCCATGTACGCCACCCGAGTCACCCGCCGGGTCCAGGCGCCCCCGGCCGCCGTCTACCGGGCCCTGACCGATCCGGAGGCGGTCGCGGCCTGGCGGGTCCCCGACGGGATGACCGCGCACGTCCACACCTTCGAGGCCCGGCCGGGCGGCGCCTTCCGGATCTCCCTCACCTACGACGACCCCTCCCGCAGCGGCAAGTCCGGCGGCCGCACGGACACCTACCACGGCCACTTCGCCCGGCTCGTGCCCGACGCCCTGGTGGTCGAGGTGCTCGCGTTCGAGAGCGACGACGACACCCTGCGCGCCCCCATGACCATGACGACGACGCTGACGGCGGCCGACGGCGGCACGGAGGTGGAGATCCTGCACGAGGGCGTCCCCGACACCGTCCCCCGCGAGGACAACGAGCGCGGCACCCGCACGGCCCTCGACCACCTCGCCCTTCTGGTGGAGAAACAGAACCGGTGAATTGGCCGGATGAATGCGCTGTGGGTCCTGAATGCGACGCAACCGTTCCGGAGTTGCCGCGTGCGGCGAATTCACCGGCGGGAAGCGGAACCGCCTTCGCGGAAATGCGGTCTTAAGGTCCGTCGAAGGCCGGGATGAACCCGGTCGCGAAGAATCCGGGGGAATCAGAATTATGTCCGTCCGCAGCCGCAAGACCCTGATCACCGCACTGGCCCTCACCGGCGGCCTCACCCTGGCCGCCGTGACGCCCGCCCTCGCCGGCACCGCCGCGAGTCACACCCCGCGCGCCGCCGCCGTTTCCGGCGCCCAGGGCGACCCGCGCAACGTCACCCAGCACGTGGCCGACTTCTACGGCGCCTACATCGACGCCGTCTGGGCCACCGACGACCGGTCCGCGGGCGACGCCGCCAAGGCGCTCCGTGCCTTCTACCTCTCCGCCGCGACCCAGAAGAAGGTCGCCGCCTTCGAGAAGAAGGAGCACGCCGACGGCATCCTCTTCGCGCAGAACGTGCCGGTGAAGTGGAGCGTGGCCTACACCGGTTCCGGCGCGGGCCACGCCACCAGCAGGGTCACCCTCACCTGGAGCGACGGCAAGCACCCCGAGGTCAGCCGGATCGACGTCCAGTCCGACCTGAAGACCCGGAAGATCACCGACCTCAAGCCGGTGCGCTGACGGGACGCGCGGCCCCGCCGCGCCCCACTCGGGGCGGGGCCGCACGTCCACCGCGCCGGTTCAGCCCCGGCCGCGCGGGAGGTACGGACGGGGCAGCGGCATCCCCCGGTCGGCCATGAGCTGCCGGACGTGATCGGGGTAGTCCGTGATGATGCCGTCGACACCGAGGTCCATGAGCGCGTCCACGGTCGCCGGGTCGTCACAGGTCCACGGCACCACCTTCAGCCCGCGCGCGTGCGCCTCGGCGACCATCGCCGCGTCGGAGTAGAAGCGGAAGCCGGGGTCGCCGACCTTGCCGGTCTGCGGGAAGCCGTAGTTGGGGGAGAGGGTCGTGACGCCGGGCAGGGTCGCGGCGGCCCTGACGAAGTCCCCGCCGTAGTCGTCCGCGTCGATCCCGCCCAGCCACGGGGACGCGCCGGGACGGCCGACCTCCAGGAAGTCGTAGTTCGTCAGCGCCACCAGCGGCCACGTGGGCGCCAGGCGGTGCATCACCTTCAGCGCGCCCCAGTCGAAGGACTCGACGGTGACCTGCCGTTCGATCCCGGAGCGGTGGATCTCCTCGTACACCCGGCGCACGAACACCTCGCGGGGCGCGGTCTGTTCGGGCGAGGCCGCCTCGACCTTGGTCTCGACGTTCAGCTTCAGACCCCAGGCGTGGTACCTCTCGACCAGGTTCAGGACGTCCTTCAGCTGCACCATCCGGAAGCCCTCGACGACCTCCTGATCGGGGAAGCCGGGCAGTTGCCGGTACCCGCAGTCCAGCGTCCTGATCTGAGTCAGCGTCAGATCCTTGATGTACTTGCCGACGTAGGGGTACATCGGGTCGCCCGGGGTGACCGGTCCGGTGTCCCGGCACTTGACGCCGCTGATCTGCCGGTCGTGGTTGACGACGACCTTCAGGTCCTTGGTGATCTGGGTGTCCAGCTCCAGTGTGGACACCCCGAGCCGCATGGCCTTGCCGAAGCCCTGCAACGACTCCTCGGTGGTCATGCCGAGACCGCCGCGGTGCGCCTGGAGATCGAACCGGGCCCGGTGGTGCTGCGCCGTGCCGGGCGGGCCGCCGGGGGCCGCCTGTGCCGCGGCCGGGAACGCGAGCGCCGGCACCAGGGCCAGGCCGGCGAGCAGGTGTCGTAAGGATCGCAAGGGCATTGGGGAACCTCCCTGTCGGGGCCGCGCAGATTCTCGCAACGGTCCCGTCGGGTCGGCCACCCGCCGGGCTGAACGCAGGCGCAAGGGGAGTTGAACTCGGGTCGGGCGCGGGGTCAGTGCCGGCCGGATCCCTGCCGCAGGGCGTCACGGCCGTGGTGGTGACGGTGGCGGTCGGCGGCCGTGCGGTGCACCGCGATCAACGCGGCGTCGTCGTCGAGCCGGCCGCCGACATGGGCGAGCAGATCGCGCCGCACATGGTGCATCAGCGCCTCGGGGCTCTCGTCGGTCCAGCGTGCCACCCGCTCGGCGAGCGGATAGAACCGGCCGCGGGCGTCCCGGGCCTCCACCACGCCGTCGGTGTACAGCAGCAGTGTGTCGCCGGGCTCGAAGGAGACGACGTCCAGCGTGTGCTCGGAGTCCGCGTGCACCCCCAGCGGCGGTGACGGATGCAGGCTCGGGACCGACACGGCGTGGCCGGGGCTGAGCAGCAGCGGTGGCGGATGCCCGCAACTGGTCATCCGGGTCACCGACTCGCGGTCCGGGATCTCCATCAGCAGGGCCGTGGCGAACCGCTCGCCCGCCTCCTCCGGCGGATCCAGCTCGGCCGAGTACCGCGTGACGCTCTGCTCCAGCGTGACGGCCAGCTCCGGCAGCGGGATGTGCCGGTGCGCGCTCTCCCGGAAGCCCCCGAGCAGCAGGGCCGCCTCCCCGATGGCGGACAGGCCCTTGCCGCGCACGTCGCCGATGAGCACGCGGACGCCGCTCTCGTACCGGGTCGCCGCGTACAGGTCGCCGCCGATCTGCGCCTCGTCCTCGGCGGCCAGGTACAGCGAGGCGATGCGCAGCGGTCCGATGTGTTCGGGCAGCGGCCACATCAGCACGTGCTGGGCGGCCTCGGCGACCGAGCGGACCTGGGCCAGCTGTGCCTGCCGGCGCTCGCGCAGCGCGCTGTAGAGGACGACGAGAACCGACAGCACCGTGAGGGTGATGATCTGCACGATGTGGTTCAGGGTGCCCAGACCGCCGTGCGTGACGCCGATGAGGATCTGCGCGGCGATGGCGAGGGCCCCGACGAAGGCCGTGGTCCGGGGCCCGGCGAAGGACGGCGTGAGCGCGGGCGCGATCACCAGGGCAGGGCCGAGGTGGACGTTGTACGGCGCCTGCATGTCCACCACCGTGATCACCACGATGAGCATGATCGGGAGCAGCAGCAGTGCGTGCGCCGACTGCCAGGGCTGCCGTGCGCCCGTGACCCTGAGCAGGGGACTCATGCCTACCAGCGTGCTCCCGGGCCGGGCGCGACGCACGTCACACCGGAAGAAAGAGTATGGCTTTGCCGGTCGTCCGTGGGCTCCGTCTTCGTCATCGGGGTCGGACTGCTGCTCGTCGGCGTGCTGACCATGCTGCTGATGCGGCGCCGCAGCCCCGCGTTCTTCCACGGGCAGACCCTCACCGCGGGCACCCCGGCGCTGGTCGTGGAGGACTGAGGCCCCACCGCCGCGAGCCCGTCCGCCGGGCGGCGCGTCGTGTCGGTGCGGGCGCGCCGGGTACCCGTACCTCCCCCGGGGCCGCTCCGGTCGTCCGGGGTGCCTGGTGCCGCGAATGGAGAGGTCATGACGCACAAAGGGGAGGACACCGCGCCCGCCCGGCGACCCGACGTCACCGAGCTCCGCCTCGCCACGGAAGGACGGGGTCGCCCGGACGCGCCCGTACCGGAGCCGGATCTGCCGCACGACCGCAGCCAGGCGATCCTGGAGGCGGCCAAACAGGTCGGCGCGCTCCTCAAACGCGCCGGCCACCAGTTCGCGCTCGCCGGAAGCGTGGCCGTCTACGCCCACGGCGGCAGCCGCTACCTGCAGCACGACGCCGACTTCTGCGTCCTGCCCGACGACGCCGACGCGGTGGCCGCCACGCTGACGGAGGCCGGTCTGCCCGTACGGACCCCGCCGGAGGACTGGTTGCTGAAGACCACCTGCCACGGGCAGAACGTCGACATCATCTTCGCGCTCGCGCACGAGCAGGTCGGCAAGGACCTGCTCGACCGGGCCCACGTGCTGCCGGTCGACTCGGTGCTCATGCCCGTGCTCGCCCCGACCGACCTGATCCGCAGCCTGCTCAGCGCCTTCTCGGAGCACTACTGCGACTTCGGCTCGGTCCTCCCGGTGGCCCGCGCGGTCCGGGAGAAGGTCGACTGGGACGAGGTGCGGGCCTGCTGCGGCGATCAGCCCATGCCGGCCGCCTTCCTCTTCCTCCTCGAACGGCTCAACGTGATCGACCCCCAGGAAGGGCAGTCATGACCGACGCAAGCCCGCCGCCGCCCGCGACGGAGAACCTGGACTACCGCGTCGCCCACCTGGCCGACCGGCTGGCCGCCGGCCCCCTCGGGGAACTCGGCGTACGGCTGGAGCTGCGCGGCGACTCCGTCCTGCTCACCGGCACGGTGCCGTCCGCGCAGTGCCGGGACGAGATTCTGCACCTGGCCCGCGAGGACCTGTCCGGGCACCCGGTCCACTGCGACCTGATGATCGCCGGAACCTCCTCGCCCGACCGCGGGGAGGACCTGACATGATCCGCGTCGCGGCCGTGGGGGACATCCACATGGGCCCCGAGAGCCAGGGCACGCTGCGCCCCTCCTTCGAGACGCTGCCCGAGTGCGCCGACGTCCTGCTGCTCGCCGGCGACCTCACCCGGCACGGCACACCGGAGGAGGCCACCGTCGTCGCCCGGGAGATCAAGGACCTCGGCGTCCCGGTCGTCGCCGTCCTGGGCAACCATGACCATCACGACGAGCGGCCCGAGGAGGTCACCGCGATCCTCCGGGACGCGGGCGCGCACGTCCTCGAGGGACAGGCCGCCGTCGTCACCTCGGACGGCGCCACCATCGGCGTGGCCGGGACCAAGGGGTTCGGCGGAGGCTTCGTCGGACGCTGTGCCGGGGAGTTCGGCGAACCGCTGATGAAGGAGTTCGTCCGCTACACCCGCCGGTGCGCCGACGGTCTGTACGGCGCGCTGAAGGAACTGGACGAGTGGAACTGCGACGTGCGGATCGCGCTGACCCACTTCTCACCGGTGCCGGACACGCTGGCCGGGGAGCCGCCGGAGATCTACCCGTTCCTGGGCAGCTACCTGCTCGCGGAGGCGATCGACACCGGCGGCGCCGACCTCGCCGTGCACGGCCACGCCCACGCGGGCACCGAGCACGGCATGACCAGCGGAGGCGTACGCGTCCGCAACGTCGCCCAGCCGGTCATCGGCCAGGCGTTCCACGTGTACAACCTGCCGGACCACGCGCCGTAGCCCTCGGCTCGGGGGCCGTCGGGCGGGCCGGCGTTCCGTCCGCCCGGGCCGCCGGGCCGCCCGTGGTCCGGCCGCGGACGAGCGGGGACCTCTCCCGGGGCGTCCGGCGCCCTGCCGTGGACCGGACGTCCAGGCCCCTCAGGCCGCCGTGCCCAGGGCCTCTCGGCCGGTGAGGTCGCCGTCCTTCGGGGTCACGGACAGCCGCACCGGCACCCCGCGCCGGCGCACCAGAAGGCCCGCGCCGATCGACCCGGCGATCAGCAGACCACCGGCGACCAGGGCACCGCGCGCCCCCGCCCACTGCATGAGCAGGCCCAGCAGCGGCGGCCCGCCGAGGCTCCACACCGTGCCGACGCTGCTCCACACCCCGAGCACCCTGCCCCGCAGGTGCGCGGGCGGGTCGGTCTGCAGCACGGCCGTACCGGCGGTGTCGGAGACGGACTCCACCACGGCCATCGGCAGCACCAGCACCAGCAGCACCGCGAGCGACGGGGACAGCCCCGCCACGACCTGGAGCAGCGCACCGCCCGCCGCGAGCAGCCCCACGGTCCGCACGGACGGCTTGCGCAGCCGGGCCCCGAGGACCGCGCCCAGGATGCCGCCGACGGCGAGGACGGTGGAGACCGTGCCGAACGCCCCGGCGCCGCCCGCGAGCGGTCCGGTGACGAGGACGGCGAGGGTGAGGCCGTAGTTGCGGCCGAAGACGGAGCTGATGCCGGTGATGCCCGCGAGCGCCACCAGACGGGGGCGGCGGACGAAGAAGCGCAGCCCCTCCCGCACGGTCATCTCCGTGCGCGCGGGGGCGGCCGGCTCGGGCGCCGCCGGCTGCTCGGCGGCCCCGTGGACCGGCCGCAGGAACGGCACGACCGACGCCACGAACAGGAACGACAGGCCGTTGGCGGCGTACGCGGAGGCGGTGCCGAGGAAGCCGACGGCCACGCCGGCGAGAGCGGTGCCGGCCAGCCGCCCGGCGCTGTGCACCAGC
Organism: Streptomyces sp. NPDC052301; assembly: GCF_044593395.1. Classification (NCBI taxonomy): domain Bacteria; kingdom Bacillati; phylum Actinomycetota; class Actinomycetes; order Kitasatosporales; family Streptomycetaceae; genus Streptomyces; species Streptomyces sp. NPDC052301. Next base: position 66,506 of record NZ_JBIUBE010000012.1, read on the forward strand.
GCGCCCACGCCGATCGCGGACGGCACGTCCGCCACGGGCACGAGATCGTTGCCGAGCAGTGCGCACGCCGGCCCGTCGACGGTGGCGATGACGCCGGTCACGGCGGCCAGCACCAGCAGGGCCGTCATGTCGATGCGGTCCAGCGCCACCAGCAGGGCCGTGGTGAAGGCGACCGCGCCGAGCAGCGCCTGGCTCACCGCGACCGTCAGCTTCCGGGGCCAGCGGTCCACGGCGGCGCCGCCCAGCAGGCTCACGAACAGCGCGGGCGCCGCCTGCACGGACATCGACAGGCCGGTTGCCGCCGCCGAACCCGTGATCTGCAGCACGAGCAGGTTCTGCACCGTGAGCTGCATCCAGGTGCCGGCATTGGAGACGAAGTTCGCGGCCGACCACCAGCGCATACCGCGGTGGCGCAGGGACCGCCACGGCGAACGCGAGGCGGGGGCGGTGGTGGGCGCGGACGTGGGCAGGGAAGAAGCAGAGGACAAGGCGGGGTACACCAGGGGGCTCGGGAGAGACCGGCGGATCCCGTCGGTCCGGCTGCGCTGCACGGCCGGGCCGCCTGGTCTGGGCTCCGACCAGGGTGGCAGACGGGACGGGCGAGTCGCCGCCCCGGTCTGTGCCGCCGGGGTCGCACCCTCTCCAAGTCACCTGTCGCGCGCGTGCGTTGGCCGCTGAGTGTGCTTCCTCACAGGTCCCGAAGTCCCCTGCGTACCGAGCCGTTCGCCCCGCGGCGCCACCGGCTGCGCGGAGAGCGGCAGCCACAACGGCCACGGAGAAGCAGGCGTGTCCTGCGTCACCACGAACTTCCCCAGCGAGGTGGGCGGCCGGGAAGCCGCCTCCTTCCACGTCTGCTACACCCCCCTGGTCCTGGGGGAGCCGCTGCGGCTGTCCTGACGGTCGCCTGTGCACGCCGCCGCACAGCCGGGCCCCGACAGGGCCCTAGCGATCGACGGCCCGCATCCCCGCCTCGTCGTACCGCTCGCCCGCCACCGAAGGCAGCTCCGCGTCGATGCGGGCCAGATCCTCCTCGGTCAGCTCGATGCCGACCGCGCCGGCGTTCTGCTCCAGGTAGCTGCGCCGCTTGGTGCCCGGGATCGGCACCAGGTCCTCGCCCTGGGCCAGCACCCAGGCGATCGCCAGCTGGGCCGGGGTCACATCCTTCTCGGCGGCGATCTCCTTCACCTTGGCCGCCAGCCGCAGATTCGCCTCCAGGTTGGCGTCGGTGAACCGCGGATTGCTGCGCCGGAAGTCGTTCTCGTCCAGCTCGTCCGGCGAGGTGAAGCGGCCGGCGAGGAAACCACGCCCGAGAGGGGAGTACGGCACGAAGCCGATGCCCAGCTCCCGGCAGGCGGGCAGCACCTCGGCCTCGACGTCCCGCGTCCACAGCGAGTACTCGCTCTGTACGGCGGTCACCGGGTGCACGGCGTGCGCCCGCCGGATGGTCTCCGCGCTCGCCTCGCTCAGCCCGATGTGCCGCACCTTGCCCTCGGCGACCAGCTCGCCCAGCGCGCCGACCGTCTCCTCGATGGGCACGTCCGGGTCGACCCGGTGCTGGTAGTACAGGTCGATGTGGTCGGTGCCGAGCCGCTCGAGCGAGCCGTGGACGGAGCTGCGCACGTGCGCGGCCGAACCGTCCTGCCGGCCGACCGTGCTCATGTCGCCGGGAACGGCGTCGTCCATCCGGTAGTTGAACTTCGTCGCGATCACATACTCGTCGCGGTGTCCCCGTATCGCCTCGCCGACCAGCGACTCGTTGGTGAGCGGGCCGTACACCTGCGCGGTGTCCAGGAAGGTGACACCGAGCTCCAGAGCGCGCCGGATGGTCGCGATGCCCTCGTCCTGGTCGGCGGAGCCGTAGAAGGCGGACATGCCCATGCATCCGAGGCCGATGGCCGACACCTGGAGATCCCGCAGACTGCGCTTCTGCATGAGGGGTCCTTTCCCGCAGACTCGATCGTCGTTCCGTACGGCCCGAGGGGGCCTTCCCCTCCATCTAGCGACGGATGGCGGCCCCCGGCATCCCGTGGCGGGAGGCCCGGTGCGCCGTACGTCCGCGACGCTACGAGCTGGAGCGCGCTCGAAGTCAAGGCACGCTCCGACCGGGCCTACGGTCCGGCCGTACCGGCGGCTCGCACAGGTCGCTCCGCGTGACCACCGGCTCGGTGCGCGGGCAGGGCGCGCATCGTGCGGAGCGGCGACAGGACGGCGGGGAGGAAGCTCAGCGTCATACCGGCCGCACCGATCCACAAGGTGCCCGCCGCTCCGAACACGGAGCCGGAGGCGCCGCCCAGAAGCCCGCCGACAGGAATGCCGGCCCAGGACACGAAGCGAGCGGTCGCGCTCGTCCGGCCCAGAAGCCGGTCCGGTGTCAGGGCCTGCTGCAAGCTCGACTGAGCCACCACGCGCACGACCCCGCCCAGGGAAAGAGCCGCAAGTCCGAGCGCGGCCACGTACACGCTCCACCCCGGTCGTGCCAACGGCATGAGGACGGTCGACGGGCAGGTGAGCAGTGTCGCGAGCCAGATGACCGGACCGTGCCCGACCCGCTGCGAGATCCTCGTCGCCAGCAGTGCGCCGAGCAGGGCGCCGCACCCCATTCCCGACAGAACCAGTCCGATACCGAAAGGCCGGAGACCTGCCTCCCGCTCCAGGAAGACCAGCAACATGGTCTGGTACATGACCAGGAAGAGGTTGAACATCGCATCCCCCAGCAGGACGGCGCGCAGCGCGGGACGTTCGAGGACGAACCTCAGTCCCTCCTTGATCTCGCGCACCAGGTGTGGACGCCCACTCGGCTCCGGCTTCGGTTCACGTCCGTGGATCGTGCAGGCGAGCAGCCCCGACACGGCCATCCCGGCCGCACTCACCAGGAGCGTCGCGGGGGCCCCGACCAGGCCGACCAGCGGCCCCGCCACCGCCGGCCCGCCGATACTGGTCACCGAGCGAATCGCCGAGAGCTTCGAGTTCCCTTCCACGAGACGTCCGCGGCCCACCAGGTGGGGGAGGCAGCTGACGTACGCGACATCGAAGAAGACGGTCAGCACCCCATGAACCAGGGCGACCGCGCAGAGCCACCAGAGGGTGAGCAGGCCGGCCCACGACGCGACCGGCACCGTCAGGAGGACCAGGGCGCGAACGAGATCGGTGCTGATCATCACCCGTAGCTTCCGCGTGCGGTCCACCCAGGCGCCCGCCGGCAGTCCGACCAGGAGTGAGCCTGCCGTCGTCATGGCGGCCAGCAATCCGACCTGGAACTCGTCGGCGTGCAACGCCGCGACGGCGACCAGAGGCAACGCCAGGAAGAGGATCCGGTCGCCGAGTTGACCGAACGCGGTGGCAGCGAACAATCGCCCGAAGTCCCGGTCTCCGAGGAGTCCGAGCCGGGAAGTTCTTGGCATGCGTGTCTCCTGCTTTCGGCGGTGAAGAGCGGCTGCGCTCGTTCCGACGACTACGGACGGTCGACTCCGAACTCGTAGACCACTTCCCGACGCACGTCCGGAACGACCATGTCGGCGGTTTCCACCGGACGCCCGTCGGTGTCGTGGATGGTCCGCTCGATCTGCAGCACGAGGTCCCCGACGCTGATCCCCAGCAGGTTGGCCTGTGCCTGCGTGGCACGAGCCGGGCGCGGCACCTCGACCACGGTCGAGACGACCACGCCGATGGAGCGCATGCGCTCGACCACCCCCTTGCCCGCCAGCGGGCCCTTCTCGGGCAGCATGACCGGCGTGCCCTCGGTGAGGGCCATGGGCTCCCAGGATTCGGAGAGCTGAACGGGCTGCCCTTCGGCGAGGAACTCGTAGTGCGTGGTGACGCAGAGGTCTCCGGGGCTGATCCCGAGCCGCTCGGCGATCGCCTCGGGGGCGGGGACGCGTACCCGGCTGTGGGCGTCCCAGGCGTCGGCCCTGCCCCGCTCCCTCGTCCCGGAGCAGGGGGAGGGGCCGTACGTGCGGTCGCGGTGCCGTGAGCGGACCAGCCGCAGGCGCTCGCGCGGAGTGCGGACGTAGGTACCCGAGCCGGCCCGTCCGTCGACGAGACCGTCGCTGATCAGACGGTCCATGGCCCGCTGCACGACGTTGCGCCCGACCCCGTACTCCTCGGCGAGCCGCGCCCGGGACGGCAGACGCGCACCGATCTCCCACTCTCCCGAGAGGATCCGTGCGCGCAGCACGTCGGCGACGGCGAGGTACGGCGCCTCTCGGGCCATGGGTGTTCCTCCGGTTGTTTCGCTCTGCGGCAGCCGGTCCTTCTCAAGGGGGCGTTGGCAAGCTACTGGACCGGGTGAAAGCTGCTGGAGCAGAAATACTCTCGGCGTTCACGTTCCTGTCGGACGGGGCGGACGGTCTCACGGCTCGCCGGGCAACTGCCCGCCCACCCCGTCGCTTTCGATGCGCGCTCCGGCCCGGCTCTACGGGTTCAGCGCTACCGGCAGCTCGAACAGGTCGTTCTGGGTGACCACCGGCTTGGGAAGACGGATCCGAGGGCGCGGAGGTTGCCTGCCGGGCCCGTGTTCCGGGGGTCGTGGCCCTGTGGGTCTTCCCACAGGCCGGCGCATCCGTGGCGGATCTTGACGCCCGCCTCCGGGCTCGCTGAACTGTCACCGACCGGGCCTCATCGTCACGGAAGGCCCACAACGGAAAAACGCCCTCGCGCGGCCGGACCGCCGCGAGCGGGGCGAAGGGGACGACGGGGGCGATGGAGATGACGGGGGAGCCGAAGGCGACGGGCTGCCGTGCCTCATGACCGTTGAAGGGCGTATCGAGGAGCTCCGCCCGCTGCTCGCTCGCCTGGCCCGGTTCACCGGGCGGACGCTGCGCGGCGAGTGGTACGCCATCGTCGTCCACCCGGTGCGGTGCCTCGCCCGGCGCGGGCTGTCCGGGCTGCTGCTGTCCTTCGTCGCCGCCTTCGCTGTCGTCTTCTTCCACGACATCGCCCAGCACCCGCTCGGCGCGGTGTGGGTACGCGCGCTCGGCGGGGTCAAGGCCGACCAGCCGCTGTGGCTCTCCCTGCTGCGCACCCCGGTGTCGCTGTACGTCCCGGCGCTCGACCTGCCGGTGTGGGGGGGCATCACCCAGTTGTTCCTCGCCTTCGCCTGGGCCGAACTCGTCCTGGGCCGTGCCCGGACCCTCGCGATCGCCTACGCCACCACCCTGGCCGGCACCCTCCTCGCCCGCGTGATGATCGCGCTGGGCCCGGGCTGGTGGGGGTTCGGGCTGCCGCCCGGGTGTGGCCGGCTGCTCGACACGGGACCGTCCGCGGCCGTCGTCGGGCTGTTCACCTATCTCGCGGTGATCGAGCGCGCGCCGGCGGTGTTCACCCTGACGGGCGGTTCGATGGTGTGGGAGTCGATCGCCGTCCCCAACCTGGCCGGCCGCGAGCACCTGATCGCGGTGGGCACGGCGATCGTCCTCGGTCTGCTGCACGGCCGCCGGGAGCGGGTGCGGGCCGTCGTACGGTCCCTGCTGCCCGCCCGGGTCATCGGCCTCGCCCCCGCCGGGCCGCCGCCGCTCCCCGCGTCCGTGCACCTCGGGACCGCGCGCCCCGAGGCCGTGCACACGGGGACGGGTCTCGCTCCCGCGACCGTCGAGCGCCCCGAGAGCGCTGCGATGACGACCCTGGACCGCTAGGCGGTCGTCCGCCGCGGGACCGGCCGGCGTGACTCTTTCAGTCGAGAGTCATCGTGCCCTCGGTGTACCGCATGCCGTACCGCCCGCCGATGACGTTCACCTTCGTCAGATCCATGGCGCCCCCGGCGTTTCGCACGGCGGGGCCGGCGGCGAAGAGGTCCTCGCCCGGAAGGGACCGGTGTGCCCTCGGCGGCGTCCCGCGCGCCTGTGGCGCGGCCCACCCCGGCGATGTGATGGTTTTCGCACGTCGACACGTTCGGGCACCCCCTATGGTTGCCGCGAGGTACGGCAGGGGCGTGGCTGACACCATGGTGTTCGACGCCGGCAGGCAGCTGAAGGGAATCCAGGATGTTCCGCAAGGTGCTGGTCGCCAACCGAGGAGAGATCGCGATCCGCGCGTTCCGGGCGGGCTACGAACTCGGCGCGCGCACCGTCGCCGTGTTCCCGCACGAGGACCGCAATTCGCTGCACCGGCTCAAGGCCGACGAGGCGTACGAGATCGGGGAGCCGGGGCACCCGGTGCGGGCCTACCTCTCCGTCGAGGAGATCGTGGCCGCCGCCCGCCGGGCCGGCGCCGACGCCGTCTACCCGGGTTACGGCTTCCTGTCCGAGAACCCGGAACTGGCCCGCGCCTGCGAGGAGGCGGGCATCACCTTCGTCGGGCCGAGCACGGCCACCCTGGAGCTGACCGGCAACAAGGCCCGCGCGGTCGCCGCCGCCCGCGCGGCCGGCGTGCCCGTGCTCGGCTCCTCCCAGCCCTCCACCGACGTGGACGAACTGGTCCGCGCCGCCGAGGAGATCGGCTTCCCCGTCTTCGTCAAGGCGGTCGCCGGCGGCGGCGGGCGCGGCATGCGCCGCGTGGAGGATCCCGGCCAGCTGCGCGAGTCCATCGAGGCCGCGTCCCGCGAGGCCGACGCCGCGTTCGGTGACCCGACCGTCTTCCTGGAGAAGGCCGTCGTCGACCCGCGCCACATCGAGGTGCAGATCCTCGCCGACGGCGAGGGCAACGTCATCCACCTCTACGAGCGCGACTGTTCGCTCCAGCGCCGTCACCAGAAGGTCATCGAACTGGCCCCCGCGCCCAACCTCGACCCCGAGGTGCGCGCGCGGATCTGCGACGACGCCGTGCGCTTCGCCCGTGAGATCGGCTACCGCAACGCGGGCACCGTCGAGTTCCTGCTCGACCCCGACGGCAACCACGTCTTCATCGAGATGAACCCGCGCATCCAGGTCGAGCACACCGTGACCGAGGAGGTCACCGACGTCGACCTGGTCCAGGCCCAGCTCAGGATCGCCTCCGGCGAGACCCTCGCCGACCTCGGCCTCGCCCAGGACACGATCACCCTGCGCGGTGCCGCCCTGCAGTGCCGTATCACCACCGAGGACCCGGCCAACGGCTTCCGCCCGGACACCGGCCGGATCAGCGCCTACCGCTCGCCGGGCGGCTCCGGCATCCGGCTGGACGGCGGCACCACCCACGCCGGTACCGAGATCAGCGCGCACTTCGACTCGATGCTGGTCAAACTGACCTGCCGGGGCCGGGACTTCAAGGCGGCCGTCGGCCGGGCCCGGCGTGCCGTGGCCGAGTTCCGCATCCGCGGTGTGGCCACCAACATCCCGTTCCTCCAGGCCGTCCTGGACGACCCCGACTTCCAGGCGGGCCGGGTCACCACCTCCTTCATCGAGCAGCGCCCGCACCTGCTGACCGCCCGTCACTCCGCCGACCGCGGCACCAAGCTGCTGACCTTCCTCGCCGACGTGACGGTCAACAAGCCGCACGGCGAACGCCCCGACCTGTTCGACCCCGTCACCAAACTGCCGTCGCCGCCGGCCGGCGAGCCGCCCGCCGGTTCCCGTCAGCGGCTGGTCGACCTCGGCCCCGAGGGCTTCGCCCGGCACCTGCGCGAGTCGCCGACCATCGGCGTCACCGACACCACCTTCCGCGACGCCCACCAGTCCCTGCTCGCCACCCGGGTGCGCACGAAGGACCTGCTCGCCGTCGCCCCGGTCGTCGCCCGCACCCTGCCGGAGCTGCTGTCCCTGGAGTGCTGGGGCGGCGCCACCTACGACGTGGCGCTGCGGTTCCTCGCCGAGGACCCCTGGGAGCGGCTGGCCGCCCTGCGCGAGGCCGTGCCCAACATCTGTCTGCAGATGCTGCTGCGCGGCCGCAACACCGTCGGCTACACCCCCTACCCGACCGAGGTGACCGACGCCTTCGTGGAGGAGGCCGCCGCCACCGGCATCGACATCTTCCGCATCTTCGACGCCCTCAACGACGTCGGCCAGATGCGCCCCGCCATCGACGCAGTACGCGAGACCGGCACGGCGATCGCGGAGGTCGCCCTCTGCTACACCGCCGACCTGAACGACCCCGCCGAGCGGCTCTACACCCTCGACTACTACCTGCGCCTCGCCGAGCAGATCGTCGACGCCGGCGCCCACGTCCTCGCGATCAAGGACATGGCCGGCCTGCTGCGCGCCCCGGCCGCCGCCAAGCTGGTCTCGGCCCTGCGCCGCGAGTTCGACCTGCCCGTGCACCTGCACACGCACGACACGGCGGGCGGTCAGCTGGCCACCTACCTGGCCGCGATCCAGGCGGGAGCCGACGCCGTGGACGGCGCGGTGGCCTCCATGGCCGGTACGACCTCGCAGCCGTCGCTGTCGGCGCTGGTCGCCGCCACCGACCACTCCGAGCGCCCCACCGGCCTCGACCTGCAGGCCGTCGGCGACCTGGAGCCGTACTGGGAGGGCGTCCGGAAGATCTACGCCCCGTTCGAGGCGGGCCTGGCCTCCCCGACCGGCCGGGTCTACCACCACGAGATCCCCGGCGGCCAGCTGTCCAACCTGCGCACGCAGGCCGTCGCCCTCGGCCTCGGCGACCGCTTCGAGGACATCGAGGCGATGTACGCCGCCGCCGACCGCATCCTCGGCCGCCTGGTCAAGGTCACGCCGTCCTCCAAGGTGGTCGGCGACCTCGCCCTGCACCTGGTCGGCGCCGGGGTCTCCCCGGACGCCTTCGAGGCGACCCCCGACAAGTTCGACATCCCCGACTCGGTGATCGGCTTCCTGCGCGGCGAGCTCGGCACCCCGCCCGGCGGCTGGCCCGAGCCGTTCCGCACCAAGGCCCTCCAGGGCCGCGGCGAGCCCAAGCCCGAACCCGAGCTGTCCGCGGAGGACCGCGAGGGGCTGGCCAAGGAGCGCAGGGCCACCCTGAACCGGCTGCTGTTCCCCGGCCCGACCCGCGAGTTCGACGCGCACCGCCAGGCCTTCGGTGACACCAGCGTGCTGGACAGCAAGGCGTTCTTCTACGGCCTGCGCCCGGGCAAGGAGTACGCCGTCGACCTGGACCGCGGGGTCCGGCTGCTGATCGAGCTGCAGGCGGTCGGCGAGGCCGACGAGCGCGGCATGCGCACCGTGATGTCCTCGCTCAACGGTCAGCTGCGCCCGATCCAGGTCCGCGACCGTGCCGCGGCCTCGGACGTGCCGGTGACGGAGAAGGCCGACCGCGCCAACCCCGGCCACGTGGCGGCGCCGTTCGCCGGTGTGGTCACCCTCGTGGTCACCGAGGGTGACGAGGTGGCGGCCGGCGCCACGATCGCCACCATCGAGGCGATGAAGATGGAGGCCACGATCACCGCGCCGAAGGGGGGCCGCGTCTCGCGCCTCGCCATCAACCGGATCCAGCAGGTGGAGGGCGGCGACCTGCTGGTCGAGATCGGCTGAGCAGGCGAACCGATCAGCACCGACGACACGGCCCCGTGACACCGGAAGGTGTCACGGGGCCGACGTCGAGGGCGAGGAGAGCGAAGGGACTGGCGTCGAATCTCGTTACAAGAGAGGGAGAAGGAAGCCCCTTCATGGCCTCGCCGTCGCTCACGTTAGCAGTCACTGCGGGATCAGGTCGCGCAGATTTTCCGGGGTGACGATCCGGGAGTCCGGGTGCAGCCCCTCCGGCCGCTCCAGGCCGATGTAGGTGACCGGGCCGTCCGGGACCGCCCCGGTGCCGTCCCACTCGCGCACGGCCGTGCCCCGCGCGGCCAGCAGCCCGGCGAGGTAGCCGACCGTGAGGTACTCCCGCTCGACGATGCCCCGCAGCAGCGTCGCCACCGACGCCTGATTGCCCTCGACCCGGTTGCCCGACGGCGTGCCGCGGAGGTACAGGTGCAGCCACTTCGCCCGCCACCGGCCGTCGGCGTCCCGCACGAACGCCAGCGGCAGCGCCACCCGGCCGGGCCCGCGCAGCTCCGACTTCATCCGCACCGTGCGCGGCTCGAAGGGGCGGCCGGCCTGCTCGGACTCGCGCAGCATGAACCCGAAGAAGGACTCCTCCACCTCCTCGAAGCCCTCTCCGGCGTAGATGTTGACCTGCGGGACGACGAAGGTGCCGCGCACGGCGCCCAGACGCAGGTCGATGAATTCCGAGGCGCCCTCGGGTGCCTCGGTGATGTCGCCGGAGTGCTCGCCCTCGACGTCGGACAGGGCCGTCCAGGACAGCTGGCTCACCGTGTCGTAGCCGGCGTCGAGCAGCAGCGCCGACAGGTCGAAGTCGGTGCGGCGGCCGGCCTGCTTCCAGTACACGAAGAAGCGCAGGCGCTCGCCGTCGACGGGGGAGAGGGAGCCGCGCGGCAGCACGCCGAGGCCGGACGCGGTCGCCTTGCCGCTGAGCGGCAGCGCCACGTCGAGCACGTCCGGGTCGACCAGCAGCCGCTCCACGGCCGGGAGCCGGCGGCCGATCTCCTCGTCCAGGGCGGCCGTCAGCCGTTCGCGTTCCGCCGGCGGCAGGGGCGGGCGGGTGTCGTCGGTGACCCAGGTGCGGCCCCGACGGCCCACGAAGACCCGCCGCGCACCGGGCGCCCCGGCACGGTGGTGCAGATGCTCGCGCACCGACAGCACCACACGCCCGGACACCGCCCCGGCGACCTCCTCGGCGGCGGCGACGACCGCGTCCCGCTCCTCCTGGGTGGGGGCTGCGCGCAGCAGCCGGTCCAGGGCGCGGAACAGCTTGCCCGGCGCGGACCGCAGCAGTCGTACGGCACCGGTGACGTCCCCGGCGGCCAGCAGGACCTCGACCCGGCCGTCGAGGGTGCGCGCCGTCCGCTCGCCGCGGGCGACGGCGAAGACCTCGGCGGCGTGCGGCCACCGCGGGTGCTCGTGCGGGTGCAGCCGCTCCCCGAGCCGCTTGTACGCCTCGCGGTGTGCGGAGACGTCCGCCAGCCTGGCCGGGGCGGCGGCCACGACGGCGTCCAGTCCCGCGAGCAGTGCGCGGCGCACCGGCCGCGACAGCGCCCGGAACCGCGTGGGCTCCTGAAGAGTCACGTCGCCGCCGGACAGCGCGCAGGCCAGGCGGAGCACGTCGGTGACGGTGTCCAGCAGCAGATCGGCGCCCGCGCTCAGCCGGGCCCGGTTGACCACGGCCCGGTTCTCCCGCACGGGGATCGCCTCCGGCTGCGGCCCGGCCGCGCACCTTCCGGCGAGCACCTCCAGGTCCCGCAGCCCCTCCTCGCCCAGCGGGGTGCTGCTCCCCGCCAGAGCCAGGTACAGCGCGGTGACCTCGTCGTCCAGCGGTCCGCCGAGGTCCAGTACCGTCACGCGGTCGCCCGCCGCCGGGATCAGCTCCCCGTGCCGGGCGAGCATCTCGGCGTAGGTGTGCCGGTAGCGGCCGTACGACGGCAGGGTCAGCAGGTCCACCACGCCGCCGACCAGCTGCTTGAGCGTGCCCGGGCGGACGGCGGGGTCGGCGAGCGCCTCCTCGACGCAGCGCGCCCAGAAGGCGGGGGTGTCGGGGACGTTCGCCGGGAAGTCGACGAAGTAGACGTTGTGCTCGACGTGGTCGCCGACGAGCTCACGGACGGTCGCCAGGGTGCGGACGGCGGTGTCGACGACCGCGCCCTCGGACAGCGACGACAGGTGCGCGAGGGCGGTGGCGGAGAGCTTGAAGCCCACCGACATCAGCGCGGTGTCGAACTGCCGGGCCGCCGCCTCGCCCCGGCCGGCGGGTCCGAGGGGTTCGGCGGGGGCGGGGATGCGGCGGGTGTGCCGTACGACCAGACGTTCGAGGGTGTCGCGCATTGCGGCATGATCGCAGAGCTGCGCGAACCCGTGCACCGCAATTTGCCGGGCCCCCGGCCCGGCGTGGCCGTCAGTCCCAGAGCGGGTAGGTCATGACCGTGTTGAAGCCCTCCGGCCGGGCGGCGGTGTAGGTCAGACTCATCCGGGTGAAGTGCTGCACCGCCGGATCCTTCGTCCAGGTCTGCGGCAGGTCCAGGTGCACGATCACCGGGTAGCGGCGGAAGGTGCCGGCGGCACAGTAGGGCTTGCAGTCGTTGACCCAGTTCACGCCCACCGCTGTCGCCGCCTGCGAACCCCACTGCTTCCAGTGGAGTCCGGACAGCAGGCTGTTGCCGTCGCCGCAGGCGAGGATGAAGTCGGCCGGGCGGATGTCGCGCTGCCACCGGCAGTCGACCAGCACGGGCCGCGAGGGTGCGGCCTTCGGGGCCGTGGCCGCCGGGCCGGCCGACGCCGTGGTCATACCGGCCGTGAGCAAGGCGCCCGCCGCCAGGGTGATCGCCGTTCCCGTCAAAGATCCGCGCATGGCCGCTCCTGCCGTCGTGCTGTGTCGGACCGCACATCGAACGCTACGGCGGTACGCCCGAATGCACCAATTGCGCAGGTCGCGCCGTCGTGTGTCACCCGTGCGTGACGGTCAGCCCGTAGAACGCGACGCGGGCGCCCTGGGTGGTGCTGTCCGAGGAGGACTGGTTGTAGGAGCCGGCCTTGAAGTACTGCTTGTACCGCTGGAACGACGACGGGATGCCGTAGTGGGTGGTGGTGCCGTTGACGGTCAGGTCGATGGTGTCGCCGCCCGCGACGGCGATGGTGTAGCTCCAGGTCCTGCCGATCGGCACGTGGCCCACGGCGTGCGGGGTCTGTCCGCCGGACGGCGAGTCCTCGGTGCCGAGGACGATGTCGCCGTTCGCGTGGTAATACAGCTCCAGCAGCGGCTTGGTGGAGGAGCCGCCGGAGCCGAGGTGGATCTGTCCCACGCAGACGTTCTTCGTCACGGAGACCACACGCAGGGTCGCGCTCATCCGGTGCGAGCCGGACAGCGACCAGTCGGCGGCGCTCCCGTCGCGGTTCATCTCGCGCAGTTCCGAGCGGGCGTAGTGGGAGTTCGGGGTGGTCACGCCCTCCTCGGGCGCCCAGAACGTCATCGCCCCGTCGCGGGTGTCGGTGTAGAAGTACGCGTCCTGGTAGCCGTTCGCGCCCTGCAGCCGGGACGACGGGACGGTGGTGGGCTTGCCGGGGGAGCCGACGGGCTCCTGGAGTTGCCACACCGAGAGGTCGAAGTTGCCGCCGGGTGCGACATGGGGGCCGGCGGCACCCGCACTGCCGGTGCCGAGGACGCCGAGGGCGAGGGCGAGTCCCGCGGTGGTGGTCGCCGCGAGGAGCCGGGGTCGGGGCATGTGGGGGTCCCTTCGTCGGACCGGACGTCCGAACCGGACGTTCGACCGGGATGCGTTCAGCATGGTGAACACTGAACGCATCCTTGGTCGCCGGTGCCCGAGAAGCTAGAGGTCTGAACCAGACACGTCAAGAGGTTCAGCAGGCGCCCTCGTCCTGCCACGGACCCCACTCCGAGGCGCCGGGCACCTCGTTCTGGGTCCACCACTTGGCCTTCCAGTTGTGCTTGGCGTAGGAGACCTCGTTCCCGGCCGTGTACACCGCCGACGAACTCCACGCCGTCTTGCAGGAGGTGGGGGTGGGCGTCGGCGTGGGGGTGGGCGGGGTGGTGGGCGGGGTGACGCCCGCGAACTTCACGGAGTACTTGGCGAAGTCCCACGGGTTCTGGGTGACGCTCGAGCAGGTGCCGGAGGTGCGGCCGCCGTTGTCGGGCGGGCTGCACTGCCGGTCGCGGTTCAGGGACCAGAACGTGAACCGGTCCATGTGGTGACCGGTGGCGTAGTCCAGCACCGTCTGGAAGTCGGCCTGTGTGAAGTACTCACCCGTGTCGCTGCGGCCGTTCATGCCGGAGAAGCCCTCGTGGGCGTAGGCGGTCGCCTGGTCCCAGCCGAAGGTCGACTGCAGGATCGAGTTGAAGTTGGTCAGCGCGCCGGTCTGGCTCGCCGCCCCGTTGAAGCCGCCGTCGAACGGCATGATGGAGAAGTTGTTCGGGGTGAACCCCTGCGACTTGGCCTCCAGCAGCATCTGCTTGCCGAACCAGCCGGTGCCGTCCGCGGTGCCGGCGGTCGTCACGGAGACGTACAGCCCCGGGTTGTTCTGCTGGAGGATCTTGGCCGCGCCGATCTCGTTCCTGATGGCCGCGGTGTTCTCGTACTCCGGCTCCTCCAGGTCGAAGTCGATGGCGTGCAGCCCGTACTTGGTGATGACCTGCTGGTAGGCGGCCGCCGTGGAGGCGGCGTCGGAGCAGACCTGGCCGAGCTTGGTGCCGCCGTAGCCGCCGATGGAGACGGAGACGTCGCCGCCCTTGCTCCGGATGGTGTCGATCGCCGACTGCACGGCCGTGTCCGAGGAGACGGGGGCCGTGCCGCCCCAGGTGGGCGTGCAGCCGCCGCCGTTCGGGGCCAGGACGAAAGCCAGCTGGAAGGCCTTCAGGCCGGTCGCGTCCATGATGGCGGCCGGGTCCGGCGGGTCGTTGTCCAGCGGCATCAGATAGGGGGCTGCGGCGTACCAGCGGTTGTCGAGCGCGGTGGCCGCGCCCGAGGCGCTGCCCGCGACGAACGCGGTCGTGCCGGCGGCGGTCAGCGTGACGGCCGCCGCCGCGCCCAGACAGGCCCGAAGGGGTCTCATTGCGTGCCTCCCAGAGGGGGTGGGGTGGGGAGTCGCCCCAGGCTCTGGGAGGCGTTGGGGTCACGTCAATGAGTTGGACTAGACCAACTCACTCTTTGGACTAGACCATACGCTTCCTTTACCCTCCCTCGACCAGTCGTAGACCGAAGCCCCGATCGAGCGGCAGGCTCGGCGTGCTGACGGTGGTGGTGTGCGTGCCGGAGTCGTACGACCAGGCGGAGTCCGGGAGCTGACGCCCGTTCAGCAGCACCCGTACGGGTGCGCCGGTGCCGTGCACGGTGAACCGGTACGTCCGCGCGTCCACCTTGCCCGTGTAGTCGCCCCGGCTCGCGCCGACGGACACGGTGGTTACCCTGCCGTCCGCGTGCAGCGACACCCGCTGGGTCGCGGCGGAGCCCCGGGCGAAGTCGCGGGTCACACCGTCGTCCTCGTACAGCGTGTAGTGGCTCGTGCCGTGCGCGGCCGGGTACAGGTCCCAGTCCAGCTCGTGCCGGTCGCGGGTCTGCCAACTGGTCGTGCCCTTCGGCCACATGGGGACGATCGCGCCCTCGCGCACGAACAGCGGGAGCGTGTCGAGCGGGGCGTGGTAGCCGTTGACCGTGGTCGGCCCCTGGTAGGTGCGCCCGGTCCAGTAGTCGGTCCAGGTGCCCTTCGGCAGATGGATGCCGTCGCGGGTGTCGGAGTCCTGGTAGACCGGCGCGACGAGGAAGTCGGGGCCGGACAGGAACTCGTACTTCGCCTCGTCGGTCAGGGCGCCCGGGTCCTTCGGGTACTCCAGCCACAGCGGACGCACCGCGCCCACCCCCGTCTTCGCCGCCTCGGCGGAGAGGGTGTACATGTACGGCAGCAGCCGCTCCTTGAGCTGCAGGTACCTGCGGTTGACCGAGGTGTACGGCTCACCGTCCAGCCAGGGCTGCTGGTCGGCGGGCTTCTTGGTGGTGAGGTCGGTCGCCCAGCCGTCCATGGTCATGATGGCCGGCAGGAACGCCTTCCACTGCAGGTCGCGGGCGTACATCTTCGCGTCGTGGCGGTAGATGCTGCCCACGTCACCGGTGTTGTAGGCGATGCCGGACATGGTCGCTCCGGCGTAGGTCGGGATCTGCCAGCGGATGTAGTCCCAGGACAGTTTCTGGTCGCCGCTCCAGAGCACCCCGCACCGCTGGGCGCCGGCCCAGGACACCGGGAGCCACACGAAGCCCCGGGCGTCGCTGTTGTCCTCGATCCCCTTCTTCGCCGCGTCGCAGGCGTCCAGCGCGAACTTGTAGCCGTTGCCGACCCAGGCCACGTCCAGCTTGGCCACCCGCTGGCCGGCCTTGACCTGGTCGGCGAGCTTGTCGATGCCGTCCTGGGTCCACAGGCCGAGCTGGGCGTGGTGGTCCTGCAGGCCCTTCGCCGTCTGCTCCAGGTTCTCGTACCCGCAGCCGTAACCGTCGTTGACCAGCATCCAGCCGAGGGGCATCTGGTGCTCGGTGTAGCCGTCGGCGACCTTCAGCGCGTCCAGGGTGTGCCGCTCGCCCCGGTTGGCGTTGTGCAGGTAGCAGTCGGAGTCGCCGGGTTCGAGTCCGTACACCGGAGGCATGAACGGCTTGCCGACCAACGCCGTGTACGCGCCGATGACCTGCTTGGCGTCGCCGAGGAAGTAGTAGGCGTCCAGGCGCCGTTCCTGCTGACCCGTGGTGACCGGCGAGCCGAAGGAGTAGACGCCCGGCGCGAAGGTGTTGCGGAAGACGCCGTAGCCCGCGCTGGAGAGGTAGAACGGCTGGGAGTTGTTGTAGCCGCCCTCGTCCCAGTCGAAGCTGTTGGACACGTACATGGTCCGTCCGCGGTGCGAGAAACTGCCGTTCTGCTCGCCGCCGCCGAAGAACTGCTCGTCGGCGCCCCGCGTCAGGCTCTGCCGCATCCCGCCGGTCGACCAGCGCAGCGGCTTGTCCTCCTGCCAGATCCGGGTGCGGTTGTCGGGTCTGTACAGCCCGAACCGCAACGGCTGCTTGTAGACGCGCAGCACGGCCTCCGGCGAGCGGACGCCGTAGTAGTCGCCCGCGTCGAAGGTCGAGGTGTGCCGCTGCAGGGCGGGCTGCTCGCGCACGATCGCGGTGCCGGCCGGGTCGCTCAGCGAGCCCGACGGGTCGGCCTGGAGCCGGAGCCGCCCGCCGGTCAGGAAGTCGGCCCGGGCCGTGAGCCCGCCCGCCCGTACGGTGTAGCTGCCGTCGCCGCCGGAGAAGGACGTGAGATCACCGGCGTCGGTCGTCGCGGGCAGGTACGCGGTGCCCGTGAAGGAGTTGTCGTGCACGTCGTAGGGCACGACCACCACGTGGTACGTCCCCGACGCCCGGGGGATCACCGTGGCCTCGGGGTCGGCGGTGCCGGCGCTGGACGCCACCTGCCGGCCGTGGTCGTCGTACACGTAGAGGTCGAAGTCGTCGGAGGGCTTCTCCCACTTGACCGACAGCGGGACGCCGCCCTCGGGGCTGTCGTTCCAGTAGCCGTCGGGCACCGAGACGGTCAGGTCGAAGCGGTCGCAGACCTTGTCGTCGGGATCGGCGTCGGCGGCGGGGCAGCTCTCGGTGCCGCCGCCGGTGCCCTTGGCGTAGACCGGGCTCTGCCAACTCACGCTGCTGTGCGCGGAGTCGAGGACGGCGCCGGTCGCCGCGGCGGCGGCCCGGGCGGGCGCCGGGGCGGCGAGCGCGGTCCCGGCCAGGACGGTCACCAGCCCCAGCGGGACCCAGGCCGGCCAGGGCACACGGTGTCGGAGTCTTCGCACGGCCAAAACAGCTCCCATCACACCATTGCGGACTGACTGTTGCTACGGCTTGTGCTGGATGTGCTCGGAAGCGCTCGAAATGAGCGCCGATCGAGCAACTTCACGCACGCAGCCTCGGGGGTGGTGCAGGTTCATGTCAATAGAGGCGAGAGGGCTGGGAGCGGGAGAATCTCGTCATCCGTCCTGACTCATCACCGATGTCCGCAGACCCATGGCGGATCATCCGTCGCCTGAGGCACCCTTGACGGTGTGCGTGCTGTTTCGCGACGTTTGGGCAGTGGCGCACGGCGGGGAACCGCAGACAACGGAACGAAATGGCAGGACGCGCCCGGCGCGTCGTGGGGGGAGCGGTCGCCCATGCGATCCATCAGCCATGATCCACACGCCTCACCGGCCTGTGCCGCAACCGCCAGACCCCTGGCGGAGGCGGCCGAAGGGCGGTCGAGCTGAGGTGGAGATCACCATCCACAGACCCGGTGACCTGACCGCCGAACTGCGCGGCGCCTGGCACCGGGCGATGGACGAGTCACCCGAGTACGCGAATCCTTTCCTGGCACCGGAGTTCACGACAGGGGTCGGCCGTCACCGGCGCGGGGCGCGCGTCGCGGTCCTGCGGGAGGGCGGCGAGGCGGTCGGGTTCTTCCCGTACGAGCGCGGACCCCTCGGCACCGGCCGGGCCATCGGACTCGGCCTGTCCGACTGCCAGGCCCTCGTGCACCGGCCCGGCGTCACCTGGGACACCGGGGAGCTGCTGCGCGCCTGCGGGCTCAGCATCTTCGAGTTCGACCATCTCGTGCAGGAGCAGCGACCGTTCGCCCCGCACGTCACCGGCACCTTCGCCTCTCCGGTGATCGACGTGAAGCCCGGCGACGGCGGTTACGCCGAGTGGCTGCGCGGCGCCTACCCGGGGCTGGCCAAGACGACGCTGAAGAAGGAGCGCCGGCTCGGACGGGACATGGGCGAGGTACGGTTCGAGTTCGACGAGCGGGACCCGCGGGTCCTGCACACGCTCATGGAGTGGAAGTCCGCCCAGTACCGCAGGACGGGGCGGATGGACCGGTTCTCGCGGCCCTGGATCGTGGACCTCGTCGACCACCTCTTCCATGTCCGCGAGGAGCATTTCACCGGCGTGCTGTCGGTGCTCTACGCCGGAAACCGGCCGGTCGCCGCCCACTTCGGACCCCGTTCCAGCACCGTGCTGGCGGCGTGGTTCACCGCGTACGACCCGGACCTGCACTACTACTCGCCCGGGCTGATGATGCACCTGAGGACCGCCGAGGCCGCCGCCCGGCACGGGGTGACCCTGGTCGACCTGGGGCGCGGCGACAAGGAGTACAAGGACTGGCTCAAGACACGTGAACTGCGGGTCGGCGAGGGCTTCGCCGCCCGGCCGCACCCCGTGGCCGCGGCGCAACGGCTGTGGCGCAGGCCGGTGCGCGGACTGCGGAACACCGTCCTGGCCCATCCCCGGCTGCGCGAACCCGCCGACCGCCTGCTGAGGACGGCGGGCCGGCTGCGCACCCAGGGCGGGGCCGCTGCCCCCGCGGTCCGCACGCACCGCCCTCGATCAGGATGAGCAGGGCCGGGGCGATCGGCACCGGGAGCAGCAGGGTGCGCTCCTCCGGCGGCTGAGCGCCCCGGCGACTTGCGGACGGATGGTGAAGCGGCCCGCACCGGCGGTGGCGAACACCGGGACGCGGACGCCGGTGCCGTCACCGCCGTGGGCTGAGCGGCGGCAGCCCGAGGTACGGCCGGGCCGCCTCGGGCAGGAAGCCCGCGCCGTCGGAGGCGGGCACGGCGCCCGTGGATCAGCCCGCCGGGACGGCGATTGCTGGCAGGTTCTCGTCAAAAGTTGGCCAAGTGGCGGACGTTCGCACGTCCGCGTGATCGGGTCTCCTGCGTCGGCAGTGTCGATGCCCCGTTCCGGGAGGTCCTGTGTCAGCCCCAACCCGCAGAAGACGGTGGTTCGCCGTCTGTGCGCTCACCGCGTCCGCCGCGCTCGTCGCCCTGCCCCCGGCCGCAGCGTCCGGCCGTGGAGCGAGCCCCTTCGGCACCCGCGCCCTCGGCCAACTCGCCGCGGAGCGCGAGCAGTCGGTGGGCGCGATGGCGCCGCACCTGTCGGCGGACGACGACGGCAACGAGGCGGACGAGATAGCCGAGGGCGCGGACCAGTACGCCGAGGCCCGCACCTCACCCGGTGTCGTCGCCCCGGGCGCCTACGGCGCCGCCTGGCGCGGTCTCAACCATCTCAAGAGCACGGGCGGCAGCTGGCGCACCGTCACCGACCTGCCGTACGACTCCGACGACCCGCGCTACCGCGACATCGACTCCAACTCCAGCGGCGGCAGCGGGAACGTCACCGGACGCATGGCGGCGATCGCCGCCGACGACCACGGCTATGTCTACGCGGGCAGCGCCGGCGGCGGCGTCTGGCGCTCGCGCACCGGCGGCGGCCACTGGCAGCCCATCAGCGACCGGCTGCCCGCCCAGTCCACCGGTGCCCTCGCCCTCGACGGCGGCGGCCGGCTGTGGCTGGGCACCGGCGAGGCCACCACCAACGCCGACGCCTACCTCGGCAGCGGCGTCTACGTCCTCACCCACCCGCACCACGGCACCTTCTCCACGCGGGCCCGGGTCGGCGGCGACGAACTGCAGAGCACCACCGTCCACGAACTGCGCTTCGGCGGCGGCAAGGTGTGGGCGGCCACCAGCGAGGGCGTGTGGAGCCACTCCACGAAGAGGCTCAGCGGTCCCTGGAAGCTGGAGTTCGCGCCCAACCCGGACTTCCTGCCGGGCGGTTCGCAGGCGGACGACCCGGACGCCCCGTACAAGAACATCGCCAACGACATCGCCATCGACCCCGAGGACCCGTCCAAGGTGGTCCTGGCCGTCGGCTGGCGCAGCGGCGACGACTACAACGGCTTCTACACCAAGGTGCGCGGCACCTGGACCCGGATCAGCGGCGGCCTCGGTGACCTCCCGGCCGACCCGGACGACGTAGGCAACGTCACCTTCGCCCGCTCCGCCGACGGCTCCCGCTACTACGCCATCGACCAGTCCCCGGAGCAGCTCAACACCAACCCGGACAGCGGCCTGGAGGGCATCTACGTCTCCAGGTCCGGCTCGCCGACCGGCCCCTGGACGAAGATCGCCGACTACAAGGGCCTGGCCGCCGACAACTCGGCGCTGACCTCGCCCGGTTACATGCCCGGCGTGCAGGCCTGGTACAACCAGTTCCTCGCCGTCGACCCGGCCGACGCGCAGCACGTGTACGCGGGCCTGGAGGAGGTCTACGAGACCAAGGACGGCGGCGGTACCTGGTCCACCGTCGGCCCGTACTGGAACTTCGGCTTCTCCTGCTGGAGCATCGATCCCTCCGAGCAGACCGGTGACTGCAACCCCACCACCCACTCCGACCAGCACGGCGTCGCGATCGGCCGCTCCCACGGCAGGAGCTTCGTCTACGTCGGCAACGACGGCGGCATCTACAAGCGCCCGGTCGACGGCTCCCAGGACGCCTCCGGCCACGCCACCGACTGGACGTCACTGAACGACGGCACCATCGACACCCTGCAGTACTACTCCGTCGGCATCGGCAAGGACCCCGACCACGGCGGCGTGGCCGTCACCGGCGGGCTGCAGGACAACGGGCAGTCCGTCCTGCGCAGCGACGACAAGGTGATGGGCTCCAACTTCGGCGGTGACGGCGGCGACACCCTCACCGACCCCGCCAACGGCTGCAACATCGCCCAGGAGTACGTCTACCTCGCCGTCCAGGTCACCCAGAACTGCGCCGTGAACGACGGCAGCTGGGTCACCGACCCCAGCAAGGCCACCTCCTACTCCGTCGCCCCGCCCGACAACGCCACCAGCGAGGCCCGCTTCATCGCCCCGCTCGCGGCCGACATGAAGGACGGCAACACCTGGGTGGCCGGCGGCCGCCACATCTGGGTCCAGACCCACGGCTACGCCATCCGCAGCGGAAAGGAGTGGACGAACGTCCACGACCTGGGCGCCGGCCGCACCGCGACCGCCGTCGCCGCGTCCGGCGGCAAGGTCTACGCCGCCTGGTGCGGCCCCTGCAACAACCAGGGCTTCGCCCGCGGTATCGCCGTCGGCAACACCGACGGCACCGGCTGGCACGACATCAGCCTGCCCGTGGACGGCACCGTGCCCAACCGCTACCTCAGCGGCTTCGCCGTCGACCCGAAGAACGCCGACCACGTCTTCCTCGCCGTCAACGGCTTCTCGCGGCACTGGACCGAGGGCCCCGGCGCCGGCGTCGGCCACGTCTTCGAGTCCACCGACGGCGGCACCACCTGGAAGGACATCTCGGCCGACCTGCCCGACGTGCCCACCAACTCCGCGCTGGTGACCGCGGGCGGCGGCCTCGCCGTCGCCACCGACCTCGGCGTGGTCTACCGCGCGCCGGGCCGCACCACCTGGGAGCGCGTCGGCAGACTGCCGGCCGTCGCCGTCCTCCAGCTGAAGACGAGCCCCGACGGCGGCACGCTGTACGCCGCCACGCACGGCCGGGGCATCGCCACCGTCAGGGTGCGCTCACTGCGCTGACCGTCCGTCGCACAGGAGGGGTGACTCCCGGCTCCCGGGGTCACCCCTCCCGCGTGTACGGCACCACCCTCAGGTCCAGCGTGAAGGCGGTGCGCGCGGCCCCCGCGACATCCGGTGCCCGGGCCGTGACGGTGACCTCGGCGGCACCGCCCCGGGTGCCCGCGCAGCGCAGCACGGCGTGCGCGGTGCCGTCGGCGTCCACGCGCGGGCCGGACGGTACGACGAGTGCGGGGGCCGAACTCAGCAGTCCGGCCCAGCGCTTGTCGTCCAGGCGTGGGTGCAGCAGGAGCGTGACCGTGGTGCCCGGACGCACACACAGCCGCCGCCGGACGGGGCCACCGGGGGAGAAGACGACGTCGGCCCGCCCGGCGGCACAGCGCGGGGCCGCACCGCCGGGGGAGGCGGACGGCGCGGAAGGGCGCGGGGAGGCGGGGGAGGCGGGCAGCGACGAAGGGCGGGGGGACGCGGGGGTACGACCGGACGACGACGGCCTCGGTGCACGACTGCCGGACGGCTCCGCACCCGGTCCGTGTCCGCCCGCCGACGCCCCGCACCCCGCCGCCACGACGACCGCGGCGACCGCGCACCCACCGGCCCACCACCGCATCCCCGCCACCTCCTGGCCTACTGCACGGATCCCGGCACCTCCCGGTCCGCCGGTACGCCTCCCAGGATGCCTCAGCCGCCGCGTACCGCCCGCCCGACCTCCGTGCGCAGCGCCACGAAGTCCGGCAGGCCGCGCGTGGTGATCTGATCGCGCTCCGCGGGCAGGCCGACCGGCAGGTCATGGACGATCCGGGAGCCGGGGCCGGAGGAGGAGAGGACGACGACACGGTCCCCGACGTACACGCTCTCGTCGATGTCGTGGGTGACGAGGACGATGGTCGTGCCGTCGCCGCGGTGGACCTCCAGGAGCAGATCCTCCAGATCCTCACGGGTACGGGCGTCCAGCGAGCCGAACGGCTCGTCCATGAGCAGCAGGGCAGGCCGGCACACCAACGCCCGGGCGATGGCCACCCGTTGCTGCATGCCGCCGGACAGCTCCCGGGGATGACGCCGGGCGACCCCGTGCAGGCCGACGCGCTCCAGGATGGCCTCGGCGTCGGCGCGGCGGGCGGCCCGGGCGAGGCCCCGGCGGCGCAACGGCAGGGCCACGTTGTCGCGGACGGTCAGCCAGGGCAGCAGCGAGCGGCCGTACTCCTGGAACACGACCGCGAGCCGCTCGGGCACCCCGGTCACCGGCGTTCCGTCGACCGTGACCGTGCCCTCCTGCGCGGGCAGCAGCCCGGCGATGGTGCGCAGCAGCGTGGACTTGCCGCAGCCGGACGGCCCGACGACGCACAGCAGCTGTCCGTCGGGCACGGTGAGGCTGACGCGGTCCAGCACGTGACGGTCGCCGAAGTGCCGGCTCACGGCGTCGAGGCGCAGCATCCCTCACCCCGCCCAGGGCTCGTACAGCGTGCCGGCACTGCCGGTGACCCGCAGCTGCAGCAGGAAGGGACCCGCGTCGTCGTCCAGGCCCAGCGCGTGCTCCAGGGCCGCGGGCAGCTGCCCGGGGTGTTCGGCGCGGGCCGCCGGGCACCCGAAGGACTCCGCGAGGGCCGCGAAGTCGACACCGGTGATGTCCGTGCCGGGGACCGGCGCGATGCCGATCCGGCGGCCCAGCGCACGCACGGCCCCGTACCCGCCGTTGTCCAGCAGCACGTAGGTGACCGGTGCCGCGTACCGGGCCGCGCTCCACAGGGCCTGCACCGAGTAGAGCGCCGAGCCGTCGCCGACCACGCAGGCCACCCGGCGCCCGTCGGCGAGCGCCCGGCCGACCGCGAGCGGCAGGCCCCAGCCGAGCGCCCCGCTGCCGGTGGTGAGGAAGCCGCCGTCCCGGTCGACCGGCACGCGCGCGTGCAGCGCGTCCCGGTGGCTCGGGGCCTCCTCCACGAGGACCCGGTCGCGCGGCAGCCGGTCGCGCAGCCGGTCGAAGAACAGCTCCGGGGTGAGGTCCCCGGTCTCCGGGGCGGCCGCGGGTGCGGGGCGGGGCGGCGGCGGGTCGCGGTCCGGTTCCTTCAGCAGCCCGGTGAGCCGGGCCAGGGCGGGCCGCAGGGTGGTGACGATGCTGGTGCCGACGGGCAGCCAGGCGGCCTGGCCAGGGTCGCAGTCCAGGTGGAACAGCTCGGTGCCCGGCGCCACCGGCGGGCCGTCGTCGGGCACGTGATAGGTGAACACGGGCGTGCCGAGGGCCACGACCACGTCGTACGGCGCCAGCCGCGCGGCCAGCTGTCCGGCGACCGGCGGCAGGAACCCCTGGAACAGCGGATGCGACTCCGGGAACCCGGAACGGCCGGACAGCGGGCTGATCCACACCCCGGCCCGGATCCGCTCGGCCAGTGCCCGGACCTCCTCCAGCGCGCCCTCGTCGTCCACGCCGGGCCCGACCACCAGCGCCGGGCGGGCACAGGCGTCCAGCCGGGCGGCGAGCGCGGCGAGCGCCTCCGGGCAGGCGGTGAACCCCGAGTGCATCGTGCGGGGTGCGACGGGTGCGGCGGGCCGGTCCCAGTCGTCCTCGGGCACGGACACGAACACGGGACCCCGGGGATGCGTCATCGCGGTCCGGTACGCCTCCGCGAGCACCGCCGGCACATCCTCCGCCCGTTCCGGCTGGCGGGCCGACTTCACGTACGGGCGGGGGAAGGTTGCCGGTTCGTCGGCGCCGAGGAAGGGCCGCAACTGGAGCAGGGAGCGCGTCTGCTGGCCGGCCACGATCAGCAACGGCACCCGGTCGCGGAACGCGTTGAACACGGCACCGAGCGCATGCCCCACCCCGCCGGCGGAGTGCAGGCTGACGAAGGCGGCGCGCCGGGTGCCGAGCGCGTGTCCGGCCGCCATGCCGACGGCGACGGACTCCTGCAGGCCCAGTACGTAGCGGAAGTCGTCCGGCCAGTCACGGAACATCCGCAGTTCGGTGGAGCCCGGATTGCCGAAGACCGTGGTCATGCCGGTGTCCCGCAGGAACCGTACGACCGCGCCGCGCACCGTGGTCGTCGTCATGCTGTCCTCCCTGGGCCGACGAGCCGTTTCTCGACCGCCAGCAGACCGGCGTTGAAGAGATGCCCGAGCGCGCCGAGCAGCAGCAGCGCGGCCCACACGGTGAGCAGGTCGGAGCGTGTCTGGGCGTCCGTGAGGGTGAAGCCGATGCCGTTGTCGCTCCCCGGCAGCAGCTCCGAGAACACCATCAGGATCAGGCACAGCGACAGGCTCAGCCGGAGCCCGGCGAAGATCCGGGGCAGGGCCGACGGCAGCACCAGGAACCGCAGCCGCTCGGCCCGGGTCAGCCGCAGCACGGCGGCCACCTCCAGGCGCAGCGGGTCGGTGGCGCGGGCGCCCTCCGCCGAGTTGACCAGCACCGGCCACACGGCACTGAACGCGATCGACGCCACCTGCATGGGCGTACCGAAGTCGAGGACGACGACGAACACCGGCACCAGCGCGGGCGGCGGAACGGCCCGCGCGAACTGCAGCACCGGGTTGCACAGGGCGTACGCGCGCCGCGAGCGGCCCACCGCGAGCCCGAGGGCGATCCCGGTGACGGAGGCGAGCAGGAACCCGGCCGCCGTCCGGCCCAGGCTGGGCAGGACCGTGTCGACGGCGGCAGGGGTGAGGAACAGATGCCCGGCCGGCCCCGAGAACCACAGAGCACGGGCGTGCCGGACGATGCGCAGGGGCGGCGGGAAGTACACGCTGCCCTGCGCCCGGGCGGCGAACTCCCAGCAGACGAGGGCGGACAGAAGAACCGACCAGCGCAGCAGAAAGGGCACGGCACCGCGCGCGGGACGCCCACCGCCACCGCGCGGACCGGCACCGGGGGCGACGCCGGGACGGCGGAGACGGCGGCGGGGCCGGGGTGTGGCCGTACCAGTGGGGCTCGGCTCGGGTGTGGCCGGTTCGTGCGGGGCGGACCGGGGTGTGTCCCTGTCAGGGAAGTCGGGTTCGGGTGGGGCCGGTTGTCGTGGGGCGGCCCGGGGTGCGGCCGTGTCGCGTGGTTCAGGGCGGGCTGGGGCCGGGGCACCCCAGGTGCCGGGTGGTCCCACGGCGCGGCCAGGGGCGGCGTGGGACGAGGTGGTGTCGTCGGGGCCGGGCCGGGATGCGGCGGGCCGGCTCCGGTCGGGGCGGGGCGCGGGGGCGTCCTGGGGGAGGGCGTGGTCGTCCGGGGTCGCGGTCATGCGCGGCTCACCTGCCGGGTCCGGCCCGCCGGGCCGCCCCCGTCCCGGGGTTCGTGGGCCCAGGCGAACAACCGCCGCTCCGCGCCGACCAGGACGCTGTTGATCACCAGCCCCAGCGCGCCCGCCCACACCACCCCGGCCAGCACGTCCCGTGTGCCGTCGGTGGCCGTCTCCGCCTGGGCGATGAAGATGCCGAGGCCGTCGCCGAAGCCGGAGAGGAGTTCCGTCGCCACGGCCAGGATCAGGGCGACCGCGGCGGAGATCCGCACTCCGGCGGCGATGAACGGAGCGGTGCCCGGCAGCTCCACCCGCAGCAGCACCGCGAGCCGGCCGAAGCCGAAGGCGCGCAGGGTCTCCTTGGCCAGGGGATCGGTCTCGCCGAGGCCGTGGACGGTGTTGTACAGCACCGGCCACAGCGAGGCGTACGCGATCAGTGTCACCTCGGTCTCGGTACCCGAGCCGAGCAGCAGCGACACCAGCGGGATCAGCGCGACGGACGGCAGGGGCCGCAGGAACTCCACGATCGCGCGCACGGCGGCCTCGGCGATCGGCACCGCACCGAGCAGCAGCCCCAGCGGCACGGCGATCGCGCAGGCGAGCCCGAGGCCCAGCGCCCACGCCCGCAGCGTCACGCCGACCCCCTCCAGGAAAGCCGGGTCGGCCGCCAACTGCAGGGCACGGCCGAGTACTTCGGAGGCGGGCGGCAGATAGTCGCGCCGCACGATCCCGGCCCGGGAGACCGCCTCGCAGACACCGAAGGCCAGCCCGGCGCCGAGCAGGCCGAGCAGGAACTCCTGACGCCGGCTCATGTCACCAGCAGCGGCGCCGGATCCACGTTCTTCTTCAGCAGGCCCTGCTCACGCATCAGCCGGACCAGCCTGCGCAGCTGAGCCGCGTCGGCGGTCGCCGGATACGCGGGCAGATGGAGCGACCTGGCCTGCTCGGCGGTCACCTTGGTGTACTTCGGCAGCTCCGCTCGTACGGCTCCCGGATCCCGCGCGGCGATCCTCGACGCGGCCTCGATCGCCCGCCGGAAACCCGCGGCGGCCTTGGGGTGCTTCGCCACGAAGTCTCCCGTCGTGACGTACCCGCTGGCCGGCAGGCCCCGCGCCGGTCCCGAGGCGCCGTCCAGCAGCACCCGCGCGCCCGACGCGCCCTGGATCGCGGTGTCGAAGGGCTCGACCGCGTGGACGGCGTCCACCTGGCCCTTGTCCAGGGCCGGGCCCATCTGCGGGAAGAGGATCTGCCGGTACACCGGCCGGCCGGCGCCTTCGGCGTCGAGGATCGCGTTCAGGGTGAGGGACTGGATGTTGTTGAGGACGGCGACGGCGACCTTCTTGCCCGCGAGGTCGGCGGGGGACTTGAGCGCCGAGTCCTCGGACACGAGGACGTCCATCATGTGCGGGGCGATCCGGACGCCCTCGGCGAGGACGCGGAGGTCCAGAGTGCCTTTCTCGTACGCCTGCAAGTAGGTGACGTAGTTCGCGCTCGCGATCACGTCGACCTGGCCCTTGAGCAGTGCGGGCAGTGCCTGGATGCTCTGCTGCACCGGCCGGATGCGCACCTCCAGGCCCTCCTTGGCGAACAGGCCCCGGTCCCGGGCGAGATAGAGGGCGGCCGAGTCGGTGAGCGGCAGCGCGGCCACGGTCAGCTGCTGCCGCCCGTCGTGGGACGGCGCACCGGAGCTGTCGCAGCCGGCGAGGAGCAGTGCCGCCGCGGCCACGAGGGCGGCGAGGCGTTTCGTTCCCGATCGTGATCGACGTAATGGCATACCGGCATGACTACCCCGCTGTTGTCATGATCGCTACATGCGGGGACGGGTTTCCGCGGTCTTCGGAGAAACTCGAACCACCTTTCCGGGCACGGATGTTCACGCGGTCGAGCTCGCTATCCGCAGGGGCGTCGCGGGAGGCGGTGCGGCGCCGTCGGAAGTCCCGGCGGTGTCCGTCCACCAGTCGGCGCCGTCCTCCACGTAGCGGAGCAGGACTCCCTCGCGGATCGCCCACGGGCAGACCACCGCCCGGCGCAGTCCCATGAGTTTCAGCGCGGTGTGCCCGACGACGGCCCCGGCCAGGCTCTGGGCGGCGCGCGGCGCGGAGATGCCGGGCAGCTGGGAGCGCTCTGCGGCGGGCAGGGCGGCGAGGGCGCGGGCCGCCTTGCGCAGGTCCCGGCGGTCCATCTCCCGTGGCGCGAACGGCCCGTACCGCCCGGGCGTGGCCCCGCACAGCCGGGCCAGCTGCTGGAACGTCCGGGAGCTGACGGCGGCAGTGCGTGGCCCCTCCCAGCGGATCCGCGCGGCCACGTCCCGCAGTTCGTGTCTGATCCGGCGGCGCAGCGCCTTCAGCTCGTCCGGTCCCGGCGGGTCCTGGACGCCCAGGTGTTCCTGGGTCAGCCGGTTGGCGCCGAGCGGCAGGGAGGCGGCGAAGTCGGGCAGCCGGCCCCGGCCGAAGGCCACCTCCAGCGAGCCGCCGCCGATGTCGAGCAGCGCGAGGGGTCCCGCGCTCCAGCCCAGCCAGCGGCGGGCCGCAAGGAAGGTCAGCTCGGCCTCGGTCTCACCGGGCAGCGTGCACATGCGGATGCCGGTGCCCGACGCCACCCGCCGCAGCACCTCCTGCCGGTTCGGGGCGCTGCGCACCACCGCGGTCGCGAAGGCCAGCGGGCCCGCCGCGTGCCACCTGAGCGCCGTGGCCCCCGCCGCGGCGACCGCCTTGACCAGCCGCTCCACCGCCTCGTCGGCGATGGTGCCGTCCGGCCCCACGTGTTCGGACAGGCGGAGCTTCCACTTGACGGTGTGGACCGGCAGCGGAACACCGCCCTCCACATCCGCGATCACCAATCGGACCGTGTTCGATCCCGCATCCACCACGCTCACCCGCATGGCCGGTAAGTACCCACTCCACCGGCGAAAACCCTTCGTGCGGAAGCGTTCCTGTGCACAGTGCGCCGGTCGGGGGGCGCTCGCGCGGCAGCCCGAGGCACGCCAGGAGCGGGACGCGCAGAGGCCGGCGGTGTCTGCTCCGGGCCGCCCGACCGCACCGGCGTTGTCCGGAACTCGGCCCCCCGCTCCCCATCGGGCCCCCGCCTGCCCTTGGATGTCCGCGGACCACCGACGGCGCGAGGAGCGGTACGTGAGACGGACGGACACGGCGAGGGTAGTGGTGATCGGCGGCGGTATCGCGGGGACCGCGGCCGCGCTCGGGCTGCACAAGGCGGGATGCGACGTCGCCGTGTACGAGGCCCGTCCCGACGCGGCCGAGGACATCGGCGCGTTCCTCACCCTGGCGAGCAACGGCATGCGCGCCCTGGCCCAGCTCGACGCCACGGACGCCGTCACGGCCGTCGGTTTTCCGCTGACTTCGCTGCGCCTGCTCGACGGTGCGGGCACGGAACTGACGAACG
Organism: Streptomyces sp. NPDC052301; assembly: GCF_044593395.1. NCBI lineage: Bacteria > Bacillati > Actinomycetota > Actinomycetes > Kitasatosporales > Streptomycetaceae > Streptomyces > Streptomyces sp. NPDC052301. Next base: position 95,890 of record NZ_JBIUBE010000012.1, read on the forward strand.
CACCCCTCGGCGAGGCCGCCGACCCCGCCCTGCGCTACCGCTGCCTGCGCCGCGGCGAACTGAACGCGGCCCTGCGGGACGAGGCCGCCCGACGCGGCATCCGGCTGTGCCACGGCGCCCGGCTGGAGTCCGTGACGGACGGCCCGGACGGCGTCACCGCCCGCTTCCTCGACGGCACCACCGCCACGGGTGACCTGCTCGTCGGCGCCGACGGGCTGAACTCCACCGTGCGCCGGCTGATCGCCCCCTCGGTGCAGCCCGTCTACGCGGGTCAGCGGGTGTTCTACGGCTACACCGGCACCGCACCGACCACCGAGGGCACCGGCGTCATCACGATGGTCCGGGGCAGCGGCGCCGCCTTCGGGTACGCCGTGTCACCGGCGGGGGAGTCGTACTGGTTCGCCCGGGTCGGCGGGGAGCCGCTGCCCGCCGGCACGCCCGTCGGCCGGCCGTCCGGCTCCTGGCGCGAGCAACTCCTGCCGCTGCTGCGCCCGGACCACACGCCCGCCGCCGGTCTCGTCGAGGCCACCGGCGACGCGATCATGGTCACCGACGCCACCGAACTGCCGCTCGGCACGGTCTGGCACACGGGACGCATCCTGCTCATCGGCGACGCGGCCCACGCGGCCTCCCCCGCGACCGGCCAGGGGGCCTCGATGGCGCTGGAGGACGCCGTCGTCCTCGCCAAGGCGCTGCGCGACCTGCCCGACCGGCACAGCGCGTTCGCCGCCTACGAGCGGCACCGCCGGCCCCGGGCCGAGCACAACATCGTCGTCAGCGGCGGCATCTCCCGAGGCTCGCGCACCCCCGCCCGTCCCGCGGCCGCCATGGCCCCTCCCGTGGCGCCGGACGAGCTGGTCCGCCAACTCGCCTGGGACGAGCCGCTGCCCGCGGCCCCGGCCGGGGACGGCTGACCGGCGCGCACACGCGAAAGTGCAAGAGGCGGAGCACTGGAGTCCATTGCCGGGCCGGCCGCCGGAGCCGGATCGTTCCGTGCAACCGGCCCATCGGCAACAAGGAGCACCCGTGCGACTCTTGAACAGAGCAGGAGGCGCCGTGGCCGCGGCCGCCGCCCTGGTCCTGGGCGCCGGCACCGTGTCCCCGGCCCCGGCCGCGACACCCGCCGACGCCACCTACAGCGTGACCGTAGGGACCCCGGTGCCGTTCACCCACCCCACGGACACCCCCGCCACCCCCTACCTCGACCGCGACGGCACCTTCCACTACCAGCAGTCCGCCGCGCTCTACGGTGCCGAGGACCCGCGCACCTGGGACTTCTACACCGGCAAGGACTTCGACACCGCCGGCTTCGACACCGCCCTCAGCAAGGCGGTCGACCCGGCCAACTCCGCCGACCGCAACGACGACACCACCTGGCGGTGCAACAACAGCCCCACCGGCCGGGAGGCGACGTACCCACCGAGCGGCTCGGGCTACGCCCAGAAGAACTACTGCGACCTGAGCGGAGTGTGGGTCGATCCGGACACCGGTGACTGGTACGGGCTCGTGCACAACGAGTTCACCCCGCAGCCCTTCGGCGACGGACTGCACTACGACGCCATCGACTACGCCGTCTCCACCGACCGTGGCCGCACCTGGACCGTCGAGGACCATGTGATCACCTCGCCGTACAGCACCAGACGCGGCGACACGACCGCCTTCCCCCACGAGACGTACTCCTACGGCGACGGCGACCAGCGTCTCTTCGTCGACCCCGCCTCGGGCTACTTCTACGTCTATTACGGGTCCCGGATCATCGACAAGAAGGGCGGCTGGAAGGCCTTCTACGAGCACGTGGCCCGCGCCCCGATCTCCGCCAAGATGGCCCCCGGCTCCTGGCAGAAGTGGTACGACGGCGCCTGGTCCGAGCCAGGCACCGGCGGCAGGGAGAGCGACATCGTCCCCGTGGACTCCAGCCACCCGACCGGCTACACCCCCGCCTCCGCCGAGTACGACCCGGCCTACACCGGCACCTCCGCCCAGCAGATCGCGGCCGGCACCATGCCCCCGACCTCGCCGCTGTTCGTCATGAACATCACCTACGACGCCTACCTCGGCCTGTACATCGGCACACCGCAGGCCGTCGACCAGAGCGGGAACTCCCCGCAGTACCTCTACGCCACCGACGACCTGACGACCCAGAAGTGGCACCTCGTCGGTGACACCGGCGACTACACCAACGCCTCCTGGTACCGCTGGTTCCTGGACCGCGCCAACCGCACCGGCTCCGCGATCGTCGGCAAGTCCTTCCGCTCGTACTGCGCCTTCGGCTGCTCGCACGACGCCTCCGGCGAGTACGTCGACATCACCGTCGACACCGGGAAGCCCGCGGCCCCGCCCATGGACACCGGCCGCCGCTACCGCATCGCCGGCGGGGGCCGCATCCTCGCCCAGGCCGGCGGTTCCGCCACCACCTCGGTGGCCAGGCCCACCGGCTCCGGCCGCGACGCCTGGATCTTCACCCCGACCGGTGACGGCGCCTTCACCCTCACCAACGCCGCCGGCGGCGGCCTGCTCGGCGTGAGCGCGACCGGCAACTCCGGGCGCTCCTGGGGTGCCCGGCCCACCGTCACCGACGCACGCGCCGGCGGGCCGACCGTGGGACAGCAGTGGTTCGTGATCCCGAGCGCGGCCGGTGACGGCACCTACCGCCTGGTCAACCGCTACAGCGGCCTCGTCCTCGGCCTCTCCGCAACCACCGGCCGGCTCGCCGAGACCACCCCGGTGCGCACCTGGACGGACACCGGCCGCAGTTCCGTCGGCGGCGGGCGCACCGCGGCGGAACAGACCCTGTCCTTCACACCGGCCGGGCCGTAGCCGGCCGCTCCCGGGCCCGGGCGAGCGGCACCTCCGCCCGCCCGGGCCCGGGGCCTGCGTGCCCGAACCCCCCCGATCCACGGACGAGTTCGATCTATCCTGCGCCCATGTCGATCATCAACGAAGACTCCGACGCCCACCTCGCCCGGACGGCCGCCCAGGCGGGCGCGGCCGTGGTCCATGACCTGTACGGCGGGCGGCTCGCGCGCTACGAGAAGTCCGCGGGAGACTTCGCGACCGCCGCGGACCTCGCCGCCGAGCAGGCCATCATGGACGTGCTGCGCGCGGCCCGCCCCGACGACGCCGTGACGGGTGAGGAGGGCGGGAGCAGCGGTGCCGAAGGCGCCCACCGCCGCTGGCTGGTCGATCCGCTGTGCGGCACCCTCAACTACGCCGTGGGATCCATGCTCGTCGGCGTGAACGTCGCCCTGCGGGCGGGCGGCGAGGTCACCGCCGCCGCGACGGCCGACCCGTTCAGCGGCGAGGTGTTCTGGACCGACGGCGAGCGGGCCCGGGTCCGCGGGCGGGACGGCGCCGACGAGCCGCTGACACCCACGGCCGCCTCCACGCTGGTGGACGTCAACCTCGACCCGCCGTTCCCGGGCGCCCCCCGGTTCCGGGCGGTCCGCCTGCTGGCCGACCCCCGCTTCGCCGAGCGGTTCCGGCCCCGGGTGATCTCCAGCACTCTCGCCGTCGCCTGGGTCGCGGCCGGGCGCCGGGCCGCCTACGTCACCGACGGGCACCTTCGCGACAGCGTGCACTTCGCGGCGGGGATCGCCCTGTGCCGCGCGGCGGGCTGCACGGTGACCGGTCTGGACGGCGGACCCGTGCACACCGGACCTGGCGGGCTGATCGCGGCGGCTGACCCGCAGACGCATGCGGCCCTCCTCGCCATGGTGAAGCACCAGACGGGCTGCGCAAGTTGACACGCCACCCGTACGCGCGCTGAAGGATTCGGCTTCCGAAGGCTTGTGGGCTTGATGACTCACCACTTAAATCAAAGCATGAACTAAGTCGTGGGACGAGCGACTTGGTCCCTGACCCGATTCCACAGCCAACGGGAGCCGCCGCATGAGACCGAGATCCGTGGGTGTCGCGCTGACCGCCATGGCAGCGTTGATCGCCCTGCCCCTCACACCCGCCCGGGCCGCCGCGGCCGAAACCCCCCTGTCCCAGGGGAGGACGGCCACCGCGTCCTCCGAGGAGAACTACGGCACCACCGCCGGCTACGCCGTCGACGGGGACACCGGGACCCGCTGGTCCTCGGCCGCCACCGACGACCAGTGGCTCCAGGTGGACCTCGGGGCCACCGCCTCCGTCACCCGGGTCGTCCTGAACTGGGAGACCGCCTACGGCAAGGACTACAAGGTCCAGACGTCGAAGGACGGGACCACCTGGACCGACCTGAAGTCCGTCACCGGCGGGGACGGAGGCACCGACACCCTCGACGTCTCCGGACGGGGCCGCTACGTCCGGATGCTCGGCGTGCACCGCGCCACCCCCTGGGGCTACTCCCTCTACGAGTTCCAGGTGTTCGGCACCGCCGGCACCGCCCAGCCCGACTGCGGCACCGCCGACGCCGCCCAGGGCCGGCCCGCCACCGCCTCCTCCACCGAGAACGCCGGCACCCCCGCCTCCGCCGCCTTCGACGGCGACACCGCGACCCGCTGGTCCAGCCAGGCCGCCGACCCCCAGTGGGTCCAGGTCGACCTCGGCTCGGTCCAGGACCTGTGCAAGGTCGACCTGACCTGGGAGACCGCCTACGGCAAGGACTTCCAGATCCAGGCCTCCACCGACGGACGGAACTGGAGCACCCTCAAGAGCGTCACCGGCGCGACCGGGGGCACGGCCTCGTACGACGTCAGCGGCTCCGGCCGGTACGTCCGGATCCACGGCACCGCACGCGGCACCGGCTACGGCTACTCCCTGTGGGAGGCCGCCGTGCACACCGGTTCCACCGGCGCCCCGCCGGTCCAGGGCGGCGGCGACCTCGGCCCGAACGTCATCGTCGTCGACCCCTCCACCCCGAACCTCCAGCAGAAGTTCGACGACGTCTTCGAGCAGCAGGAGTCCAGCCAGTTCGGCACCGGCCGCTACCAGTTCCTGCTCAAGCCCGGCACCTACAACGGCATCAACGCCCAGATCGGCTTCTACACCTCCGTCTCCGGGCTCGGGCTCAACCCCGACGACACCCGGATCAACGGGGACGTCACGGTCGACGCGGGCTGGTTCAACGGCAACGCCACGCAGAACTTCTGGCGTTCGGCGGAGAACCTCGCCGTCAAGCCGTCGAACGGCACCGACCGCTGGGCCGTCGCCCAGGCCGCGCCCTTCCGCCGCATCCACGTCCAGGGCGGCCTCAACCTCGCCCCGAACGGCTACGGCTGGGCCTCCGGCGGCTACATCGCCGACTCCAAGATCGACGGCACGGTGGGCCCGTACTCCCAGCAGCAGTGGTACACCCGGGACAGCTCGGTCGGCGGCTGGACGAACGGCGTCTGGAACATGACGTTCTCCGGCGTGCAGGGCGCCCCGGCGACCGACTTCGACAGCGGCCCGTACACCACGCTGGACACCACACCCGTCTCGCGGGAGAAGCCGTTCCTCTACCTGGACGGCTCCGCCTACAAGGTGTTCGTGCCGGCCGTACGCACCAACGCACGGGGCGTCTCCTGGCCGGCGAACGCGGGCACCTCGCTCCCGCTCGACCAGTTCTACGTCGTCAAGCCCGGTGCCACGGCCGCCACCATCGACCAGGCCCTCGCCCAGGGCCTCAACCTCCTCTTCACCCCGGGCATCTACCACCTCGACCGGACGATCGACGTCACCCGCGCGGACACCGTGGTCCTCGGTCTCGGCCTCGCCACCCTCGTCCCGGACAACGGCGTCGACGCGATGCACGTCGCCGACGTCGACGGCGTGAAGCTCGCCGGGTTCCTCATCGACGCGGGCCCGGTCGAATCCGACACCCTGCTGCGGATCGGCGACCCCGGGTCCGGCGCCGACCACTCCGCCGACCCGACCACCATGCAGGACGTCTTCGTCCGCATCGGCGGCGCCGGACCCGGCCTCGCCACCAACTCGGTCGTGGTCGACAGCGACGACGTGATCATCGACCACACCTGGATCTGGCGTGCCGACCACGGCAGCGGCGTCGGCTGGGACACCAACCGCGCCGACTACGGCCTCCGGGTCAACGGTGACGACGTGCTCGCCACCGGCCTGTTCGTCGAGCACTTCAACAAGTACGACGTCTACTGGAACGGCGAGCGCGGCCGGACGGTCTTCTTCCAGAACGAGAAGGCGTACGACGCCCCGAACGCCGCCGCCGTCACCCACGACGGCGTCGTCGGCTACGCGGCCTACAAGGTCGCCGACTCCGTCACCACCCACGAGGCGTGGGGCCTGGGCAGCTACTGCAACTACACGGCCGATCCGTCGATCGTCCAGGCGCACGGCTTCCAGGTGCCCACGGCCCCCGGCATCACGATGCACGACCTGCTCGTGATCTCCCTCGGCGGCAACGGCCAGTACGCCCACGTCGTCAACAGCACCGGCGTACCCACCTCGGGCACCAGCACCGTCCCGTCCAAGGTGACGGCCTTTCCGTGACCCGCAGCCGGGCCCCGCGCCCCGGGCCGAGTCACCTCTCCGGTCCCGGGGCGCACCCGTCCTCAGCCGCCGTTCAGGGTCTCGTGCGGCGCCCGGCGGTAGCAGTCCCGGTAGAGGGCGGAGAATCGGCCCGGGTGGTGGAAGCCCCAGCGGGCGGCGATCGCGGTGACCGTGCCCCCGTCGCCGGGATCGGTGGCCACCAGGTCCTGATGGGCGTGTGCGAGGCGCACCCGGCGCAGATGGGCGAGCGGGGTCGTGTCCAGGTGCCGGCGGAAGGCGTACTGCAGGGCCCGTACCGTCACACGAGCCGCCGCGGCGATGTCGGCGATCATGACGGGCTGGTCGGCGTGGTCGTCGATGTAGGCGAGCGCGCGGCGCAGCGTCTCGGGGTGCGCGTCGTTGCGGTCGGCCGCCGTCGGCTCGGTCTGCGCCGTGCTGGGGAACGCCGCGAGGACGCTCGCGGCCAGCTGCTGCGCGGCCGTGGCGGCGATCAGCGGCTGGTCCGCGATCTCGGCGTCGGACAGCACATGATCACGCAGATGGACGATGGTGTGGCGCAGGTGGCGGGCCGTCGCCGCCGAGCGCGGCCGGTGGCCGGTCAGCCGTACCGGCCGCGTGTCGTCCGGGCCTCCGGCCACCTGGGCGAGCAGCGCCGGTTCCAGCATGGTGATGTTGTAGCGGGAGTTGCAGATCCGTCCCGTGTACGGCAGGTCCGGCGGCGCGAACAGGACCACGTCACCCGGGCCGAAGGTGTCCTCGACGCCCTGGAAGCGGTGGTCCCGCACGGTGCCCTCGTGGACGACGCACAGACAGATCCGGCCCAGCGGTGTCACCGAGTAGCTCATCTCGAAGTCCAGGGCGAGTTCGTCGACGCTCAAGGAGGAGATGGCGCTGCGCTCGATCCGGGCCCGGCTCGACGCGGGGGTGCTGCTGCCGATGTGCATGCTGGCGTACGCGTGGCTGAGGAACTCCTCGGTCGCCTCCAGGTCGCGGCTGTCGAAAGTGAGCCTGTCCATTCCCCGCACGTGCCCCGGAAGCCGACCGATATGCCTCCGCTGACCAGCGGCTTTTCGTTTTCTGTACTGCGGCTCGCGAGGTCGTTCGCCTCGCGGCTGTCCCTGGCACCCGCAGATGCGGAGGGTGAGTGACATGATCGGAAGTGACCAGCAGGCGGACCAGGTTCAGGCGCTGCAGGAGGAAGTCGCCCAGCTCCGCCGGGCGCTGACCTCGCACGCCCTGGTCGACCAGGCCATCGGCGTCCTCATCACCGTCGGCGGGCTGCGCCCCGAACAGGGCTGGGACGTCCTGAAGCACGTGTCGCAGCACACCAACACCAAGCTCCGGGAGGTGGCGCGCTGCCTGGTGCAATGGCCGGCCTCCCGGCAGCTGCCCGAGGTGATCCGGGAAGCCCTGCCCGCCGCCATGGCGCACGCACGGAGCAGAGCCGCCGATGCCGATGCCGTCGTCCAGGAGGCCGAGGCCGAGGTACCGTGCGGTCAGGCGGTCTGAGCCGTCGTACCGCCGTCAGCCCCCGACGCGGCGCAGGCCCTCCCGCGCCCGCAGCGCCGCGTCCCCCAGCACGTCCACGGCCGTGCGGGCCGGCGCCTCCCCCGCTCGTAGCGCACGCTCGCGCGTCCATCGGCACGGACCTGCCGGTCATCGTGGACGAGGCGTGGGGCGCGCACCTCCCCTTCCGCCCCGGCCGGCCTGGTGTACGCGACCCTGGACGGCCGGCGGCGGCAGATGGTGCAACGGGGACACGGGCTCCTGGACACCGGCGACACCGTCCTGCACCACGCGGAACGCATCCGGGCGCTGCTGCGGGAGCTGCCGGGGGTGCGGGTGATGGGCGGGAGATCACCCACTCGGACGACGACGGGACCGCGAAGCTGCTCATGGAGTCCGTACGCACCCTCGTGGACCGCGCCGATTCCCCCGCACCGCAGCCCGCGCTCCGGCTGCCCGAGCCCGGCGCGCCGGAACTCGAACAGGCCGTCCCGGCCGTCCTGCCCCGCTACGCCTTCCTCGGCCCCGCCGAACAGGGGTCCGCGGAACGGGCCGTGGGACGCGTCGCGGCCGAGACGGTCAGCCCCTGCCCGCCCGGCGTGCCCGGCGTCGCGCCCGGCTAGGTGATCACCGAGGAGGTCCTGGACCATCCGCGCAGCGGCGTGGCCCACGGCTTCCTGATCCCGGAGGCGGCGGACCCGTCGTCGGAGACCCTGCGGGTGACGGGTCGCCCGTGAGGGACTGCCGAACTGCGCGGGCCGGGGGCAGCGCCTAAGGTGACACATGCGGGCGGCCGGGGGCTTGCCTGCCCGGGTCAAGAAGCCGGCCCTGTCTGACGAACCCACCCTCGGCAGGGGGCTCTTGGCCCTGCCCGACGGTCTCCGGGTCCGGACCAGCGCGTCCGGCGGGCCTGCCGCCCCGGCAACTCGATGAGAGACGGCCCGACTTCACCCCGACCGGAAATCGCCTGCGATCGCCGGTTTCGGACGCCCCGGCCCGGGGACCTCGGTACGAGGGCCGCGTCGACCTGTTTCAACTGTTTTGTTCGTGTTGTCGGCTGCATGCCCGGGCGTGGCCACCGCGCGTCGGACGTTCCCCTCGCACGGATCGGGCCCGCCCCCGAGACCTGCGAAGGAATGGTTACCGATGAGCGAGAGCAACCCTCTGAAGCGAGCGGCGGACAAGGTGGCGGGCGCCCTGCAGGGTGAGAGCACGGGCCCCGAGGAAGGCATCCCCGGCAAGCCCGGACCGAAGTCGCCGTCGGTCGCCGAGCCGACCGAGCCCCATGAGCCGCTTCCCCCCAAGGCCGACCAGAGCGCTCCCGACACCGTCTCGCCGACCGGGCAGCCGACCGGTGCCGAGCACGCGCGGATGGCGCAGAGCGGCAGCTATCTGACCACCGCCCAGGGCGCGCGGCTGTACGACACGGACCACTCGCTCAAGGCGGGCCCTCGCGGCCCGGTGCTCCTGCAGGACCACCACCTGCGGGAGAAGGTGATGCACTTCGATCACGAGCGCATCCCCGAGCGCGTGGTGCACGCCCGCGGCGCCGGCGCGCACGGAATCTTCCGCAGCTACGGCACGGCGGCCAACGTCACCAAGGCGGCCTTCCTGGCCGAGGACGTCGAGACACCGGTGTTCGTCCGCTTCTCCACCGTCCTGGGCTCCCGCGGCTCCTCCGACACGGTCCGCGACACCCGTGGCTTCGCGACGAAGTTCTACACCAGCGAGGGCGTCTTCGACCTGGTCGGCAACAACATCCCGGTGTTCTTCATCCAGGACGCGATCAAGTTCCCGGACGTCATCCACGCCGGCAAGCCGCACCCCGACCGGGAGATCCCGCAGGCCCAGAGCGCGCACGACACCTTCTGGGACTTCGTCACCCTGCACACCGAGGCCACCCACCACACCCTGTGGAACATGTCCGACCGGGGCATCCCGCGGTCGTTCCGCACGATGGAGGGCTTCGGCGTCCACACCTTCCGTCTGGTCAACGCGGCAGGCGAGACGACGCTGGTGAAGTTCCACTGGAAGCCCAAGCTCGGCGTGCACTCCCTGGTGTGGGAGGAGGCGCAGATCATCAACGGCGTCGACCCGGACTTCCACCGCCGGGACCTCTACGACGCCATCGAGGCGGGCGCCTACCCCGAGTGGGAGTTCGGCATCCAGACCTTCCCCGACACCCCCGACCAGACCTTCGAGGGCATCGACCTGCTGGATCCGACGAACATCGTCCCCGAGGAACTCGCCCCCGTGCAGCCGATCGGGCTGCTCACCCTCAACGGCAACCCGTCGAACTTCTTCGCCGAGGTGGAGCAGGTCGCCTTCCACGTCGGCCACCTCGTCCCCGGCATCGACGTCACCGACGACCCGCTGCTCGCCGGGCGCCTGTTCTCCTATCTGGACACCCAGATCACCCGTCTGGGCGGCCCGAACTTCGCGCAGCTGCCCGTCAACCGGCCCCAGGCCCCCGTCAACGACATGCTGCGCGACGGCATGCACCAGACGGCCGTGCACCGGGGAGTGGCCCCCTACCGCCCCAACTCCCTCGACGGCGGCTGCCCGTTCACGGCCGGTGCCGACGCGGGCGCGTTCGTCGAGGTGCCCCTGCGGGTGCCGGAGGGGACGAAGGTCCGTAAGGCGCCGGCGTCCTTCGACGACCACTTCAGCCAGCCGCGCCGGTTCTGGCTCAGCATGAGCCCGGTGGAGCGCGAACACATCATCGGCGCGTACACCTTCGAGCTCGGCAAGTGCTACGAACAGGCCATCCGGGAGAGGGCGTTGCAGGTCCTCGCCAACATCGACCTGGAGCTCTGCACGGCGGTCGCCGCGGGCCTCGGCCTGCCCGCCCCGGAGCCCACCGTGCCGCTGGCCGACGTCGACCCCAGCCCCGCCCTCTCGCAGGTCGGGCACACCTGGCCCGGCGACGGCCGGATCATCGGCGTCGTCACCGGCCCCGACGGCGACCTGGACGGCGTCCGGGCCGTACGCCAGGAGGTGCTGGACGCAGGCATGGTCCCGCTCGTCGTGGCCCCCACCGGCGGCACCCTCGGTTCCGGCGACGACGCGCTGACCGTGCAGCGCACCTATGCGACCGCGCGGTCCGTGGAGTTCGACGCGGTGCTGGTGGCGGGTGTCCCCGGCGTCGGCGCCGACGCCTACGGTGCCCGGGACGCCAAGGCCGGCCTGCCCACCGCCCAGCAGAACACCCCCGACCCCCGGGTGGGGCTGCTGCTGGCGGAGGCGTACCGGCACGGCAAGGCCATCGGTGCCGCCAAGGGCGGGGAGACCGCGCTGGAGGCGGCCGGTATCCCGCTGGACGCACCCGGGGTGATCGCCGGCGACGGCGCCACGACGGTGCTGCAGGAGCTCACCCGGCTGCTGGGCGCGCACCGGGTCTGGGAACGTTTCCCGGCGGGCGCCTGACGGATCCTCGATCGGCGTACCCCCGGAGGCGGACGGTGCGGGGCGAGGTTGTGATGGTGGAGTCCTTTCGTCAACCAGTGAGGCACATCATGCGTCTTCGCAGCTTCGCCACCACGGCCGTTCTCGCAGGTGTTCTTGCCATGGGAGGCTCGGCGTCCGCGTTCGCGGCCGACCCGGACCCGACGACCGGTACCGCCAACAACAGCCCGGGTGTCATCTCCGGCAATGTCATCCAGGTCCCGATCCTCGTCCCCGTCAACCTGTGCGGTGACACCATCGACCTGATCGGGCTGCTGAACCCGGCGGGCGCCAGCAGCTGCGCCAACTACTGACACCCCGGCTCGTGCGCCGGTCCCTCCCAGGGCGTCGGCGCACGGCTGTTCAGGACGTCGTCGCGCGGTTCGTCGTACGGCACAGCAACAGGCAGATGTCGTCGTCGTGTTCGGAGTCGTGCAGCATCGGCTTCAGCAGCGAGTCGGCCGCCGTGTCCAGGTCCTCCAGGTCCGGCGCGCCGAGCGCCCCCATCGCCTGGGCGAGCCGGTCGATGCCCGCGTCGATCCCGGCGGAGCGCCGCTCCACCAGGCCGTCCGTGTACAGGGCCAGCGTCGAGCCCACCGGCAGCGCGACGGTGTGCTCCTCGTACTCGTAGGGCACCGGGACCCCCAGCATGATCCCCGGCTTGGCGTCCAGCACCCGCACCTCGCTCTCGGGACCGCGCGCGAGGGCCGGCGGATGCCCGGCCGCCGCCCAGACCACCTCCGGGTCCCCGGGCGTGAAGCGGGCGATCGCGCAGGTCGCGTACAGCTCCGGCTGCTGGTGGCGCAGCATCCGGTGGAGCAGGGTGAGGATCCGGGCCGGACCGTTGCCCTCCACGGCGTAGGCCCGCAGGGCGGTGCGCAACTGGCCCATGATGACCGCGGCGCGCAGCCCGTGTCCCGTCACGTCCCCTATGACCGCGAGCACACTTCCGTCGGGCTGCGGGAAGGCGTCGTACCAGTCGCCGCCGATGTTCATCCCGTGCGTGGCCGGCAGATAGCGCGCGGCCAGTGCCAGGCCGGGAGTGGCGGGCAGTTCGGTGAGCTGGGCGCGCTGCAGCTCCTCGGCGACATGCTGGTGCTGCTCGTACTGGCGGGCGTTGTCCAGCGCGATGCCCGCCCGCCGGGCCAGCTCCAGCAGCATCACGGTGGTGTCCGGGTCGAACCGGTCGCCGGGCGCGGACAGCGTCAGCACGCCCTGCACCGTGCGCGCGCCGAGCGGCAGGCACAGCAACGGCCGGTCCGGGGAGAGCGCCGAGGCAGGCAGGTCGTCCACGCCGGGGAGTTCACCGGGGTGCGGGCCCGCGTGCTGGGGGCGGCCGGTGCGGGCCGCCGTCACCGCGGCCGCCGCCCGGTCGCCCGGGGGTGTCCGCTCGTCGTGCACGAGCCAGATGTCGAGGTGCCGGGCGTACTCCGGGACCAGCAGCGCGGGCAGCCGGCGCAGGATGTCGTCCTGGTCGAGGGAGGCGTTGAGGGCGGCGCTCGCGTTGGCCAGGAACGTCAGCAGCCGGCGGGCGTTCTCCGCCTCCGCCCGTGCGTTCCGCTCGGCGTCCAGGAGATCCCGCTGGGCCAGCGCGGCGGCCTCCAGCTCGGCGTGCAGCGCCAGTACGCCCTGGTTGGTCTGGTGCAGCTCCTCCCGGTGGAAGCGGATCAGCTCCTCCGTCTCGTCCAGGCTGCTCAGCACGGCGGCGGTGTCCTCGTCCGCGCGCAGCAGGGTCTCCGCGAGCCGGGCGTCGTCCGGCTCGCCGGGCCGGGGCAGGGGCGTGGGCACGGGGGTGGGGCAGAGCAGCGTGTGCTGCCAGGGCTCCGGCCCGCGCAGCAGGACGTGGAGCCCGCCGTCGGTGCGGGCGGTCAGCGTCAGTTCCAGCTGCCCTGTGTCCAGGCCGCGGCGCAGCCGGGCGCCGAGCGCGGACAGGAAGCGGGCGCGGTCGAGCGCGGGCACCCCGGCGTCCGCCGTGAGCCGGGCCAGCACGGCACGGGCACGGGCCGCGTCGGCGGCACAGGCGAGGGTCCAGGTGTCAGAGGTGGCTGTCATGGGTGCTGGTCCGGCGGTCGGGGGCCAGTACGGCCACGCTGGTGTCGTCGCGGAGGGGGCGGGCGGCGCTGCCCGCGTCGCGCAGGATCGCCGCGGCCACCACCGCCGGGTCGTGGGTGAGCAGCCGGGGATCCTCCGGCGGTGCCCAGCGGCTGGGCAGGCCGTCACTGTGCATGACGAGCAGACTGTCCCGGCGCCACGGCATCCGGCGCACGGGTATGTGCGCAGGGAAGTACGCCCCGACGATCCCCGGATGGGTGACGAGTGACGTCCAGGTGTCCCCGTCGCGCAGCCGGGCGCCGACGTTGCCGACTCCGGCGAAGCTCAGTTCCGCCCGCTCCGTGTCCACCTGCGCCACGCTGACCGCGGCACCCCTGGTGGGCCGCAGCGCGGTGTGCAGCCGACGCAGGAGGTCCCCGGGCGGCAGGTGCGCGCTGCGGCGCAGCTCCGCCACCGCCGCGGTCGACGCGTGCGCGGCCTTGGCACCGTGCCCGAGCCCGTCGGCGAGCAGCAGTGTCAGCAGCCCGCCGGAGCGCACCCAGTCCCAGGCGTCACCGCACTCCTCGGCCTCCGCCAGCGACATGGTGATCCCGCCCGCCGGCATCGGGGCCGCCGGGACGCGGCGCCCGGCGGGCGCCGGGTCGATCCGGGCCGTCGCCACCGTCCCCCGCCCCGGCGCGCTGTACAGGTGGAAGGCGTTCGCGCTGCGCCGACAGCTGCCCAGGCCCGCACCGAGGGAACCGTCGGCGGTGGTGTGGCCGTCCCTGAGCGCCGCGGTGACATCGGCGATGCCCGGCCCGTGGTCGATCGAGAAGACCTGCACCGACTCGCCCGCCCCGGACGGCTGCACGACCAGGTTCACCACCATGCGGCCCCCGCCCGCGTGCTTGAGCAGATTGGTGGCCAGCTCGGTGGCGACGAGTTCCGCGACCGCCGTGCGCTGCGCGGCCAGGCCCGCGCGGGCGCACGCCTCGCGGACCGCCATCCGGGCGTCCCGGACCCGCGTGGAGTCGTGCACCGGGACCTCCCACACCCGGCTCATCCGGCCCCCGGACGCGCCGAGGGAACCGGGGCCACCCATGCGACGGCCGTGACCGTCGTGCCCCGCCCGGGCTCCGTGTCGACGCGGAACTCGTGCACCAGCCGCTTCGCGCCGCTCAGCCCGAGTCCGAGACCGCCGCCGGTGGTGTAGCCGTCGGTCATGGCCAGCTCCAGATCACGGATGCCGGGGCCGCTGTCGATGAACCGCATGGACAGGCCCCGGGTGCGGCCGTTGTCCAGCGCGGCGATCTCCACCCGCCCGCCGCCGCCGTGCACCAGGGTGTTGCGGGCCAGCTCGCTGGCCGCCGTGACCAGTTTCGTCTGCTGCACCAGGCCGAAGCCGAGCTGCTCGGCGCACTGCCGTACCTGCTGCCGGACCCAGGCCAGATCCGCGTCCGAGCCGATGGGCAGATCGGCCGCGAACGCCTGGCCGGACGCCTGCATCATGTCCCCCTCTGGGACAGCAGTTCCATGGCCCGGTCCACGTCGAGGGCGGTGATCAGGCCGGGCAGGGTGAGCCCCAGCTCGACCAGGGTGATCGCCACCGCGGGCCGCATCCCGGCCAGGACCGTCCGGGCCGCCAGCAGCCGGGCCGTGGAGGCGATCTCCGCGAGGACCCGGCCGAGGAACGAGTCGACTATGTCCACCCCGGAGATGTCGATCACCACGCCGGACACCCGGTCCGTGGAGACGCGTCTGCTGATGTCGTGCTGGAGCTGCTCGGCGATGCCGTCGTGCAGCTCGCCCTGGAGCGAGACGAGCAGCACGTCGCCCAGGGCGAGCACCGGCACCTGGGACGGCGGCGCGGGCATGGGCTCGTTCACCGGGCGCTCGCACCCGCGTCCGCACGGCTGACCTCGATTCCCTGCCGGCTCAGCGCGTAGGCCAGCGCGTCGGCCAGCGAGGCACGGGTGAGCACCGAGCCGAGGTCGATGCCCAGCTGAACGATCGTCTGGGCGATGGCCGGGCGGATGCCGGAGACGATGCACTCGGCACCCATCAGCCGTGCGGCGGCCACCGTCTTCATCAGGTGCTGGGCGACGAGCGAGTCGACCGTCGGCACACCGGTGATGTCCAGGATGGCGTACCGGGCCCGCTGGTCGACGATGGCCTCCAGCAGCGACTCCATGACGACCTGACTGCGCGCGCTGTCCAGCGTCCCGATCAGCGGTACGGCGACCGTGCCCTCCCACAACTTGATGACGGGGGTGGCCACTTCGAGCAGCTGCTGCCGCTGCCGCTCGATCAGCTCCGCGTTCGCGTCCAGCGCCGTCTCCATCATCACCAGGCGCAACGTACCCATCAGCAGGGTCAGCGCCAGCACACTGTCCTGGGCCTGAGCGGTGGTGGCGTCGGTGAACTCCTCGCGCAGCAGCTCCACCGCGGGGACGCGCAGCCCGGCCACCTCGTCGGCGATCTGGGCCGGAGTGGATCCGGCGCGGGCCCGGTTCTGGGCCATGCGCCCCAGCTGGTCCCGGACCGCGGTGAAGCCGGGCGCCCGGACGTCCTCCAGCCGTCCCGTCACCGCCACGTCGGACAGCGCGTCCAGCACGACCTTGCACGCCTCGACCGCTTCGTCGCGGGAGACGGTGAAGACCGAGCGGAACAAGGGGGCGTCCGCCCAGCGCTGGGCGACCTGTTCGCGGCGCTGCTCCAGGAACGAACTGACCAACCGCGGCGCGGATTCGGCCGCATCCTGCTCCGGCACTCTCATCCTCTCCTCTCACACAGCCAGGTGCCGCCGCTGGGCCGGCGCCGAGCCGATCATTGCCGTCCGACAACCGTAGCCCTCGGCTTCCTGCCCGGCCAAACCCTGATCCTGCCCGCCGGTGGACCCCGGTGAGCGCCGAACGGTCTCCCTGCGACGGGCGGCCGGAACTCCGCCCAGGGGCCGTACCGGGCGTCAGGCGGGGCTCGCCACAGGCCGGGGACCGGCCGTTTCCCTTCCGGTGTAGGGCCGCCCGGACACCGGCGGACGTCATCCCGATCCCGGTGGGAGGGGGACCGTGGCCGCCTTCCGTACCGGGGGAGCGCCCGGCGAGTCCGACCGGACCGCCCGGACGGCCGCCACGGCCGCGGACCTGCCGGACCTGCTCCCGGTTTGGGCCCCCACCGGGCCGGCCTGCGCCGCACAGGTGCGGGTCCCGCTCGTCCTGGCCCACCACGACGCCGTCGACCTGCGGGCGCTCGCCCGTCCTCTCGGCACCGCGCCCCAGCCCGGGAGCCGGCTGTGCCACCGGCGGCAGATCACTGACCCCCTGGAACGCGAGCCCTGCTCCGCGGACCGGCGCGAGGCGCGGCCGCGGCTCAGCGGCCGGGGCCGGTCGCACCGCGTCCGACTGCAGGCGCGCATGGAGCGGGAGACACGGCCCGTCCTGGCCGCGACGCCACCGGCCAGGAGGGAGGCACCGCGGGAGGGACTGGAGGCCTTCCGTGCGGCGGCCCCGTCGATCCTGGCACGGGAGGCCGCGACGGCCGTGGGAGAAGCGGCTGTCCCCGGCCGGGAGCCTGCTGCCGATGAGGCGCGAGGCGGTGGCTCGGGGCGGCGCCCGGACTGGGACACGCTGCCGCGGGCCGCCGATCCCCTGGACGCCCAGGGCTCGGTCACGCGGTGACGTGCCTCCGTCTCCGGAGGCTCCGGGAGTCCAGGCACGTCGAGCGGTGCCTCCGTGGCTTGCGCACCCCGGTTCCGGCGGTGCGCGCCGGGGCGGCGGTGCGGAGGGGCGTCGGACGGCTCGGCCGTCGCCGGCCGGCCCACCCCGGTCTTGGTCCCGCGCACGTCGACTCGGCTCCTTCGTAGCGTCGAGCGGTGTCGGCCCGGCGGCTTGTGCCGCCGGGCCGGTCTTCGGTGGGCCGCCTACCCCGGATCGCGTCGGACTCTCCCGGGTGTTGCCGAGATCACCCGGGAGTGCGACCGCTCAGAACGCGCTGCCGCCCCCCGGGCCGCCGACCTCGCCGCGCCACGCCCCCGTCTCCTGGCCGCCGCGTCCCTCGATGAACTCCTTGAACCGGTGCAGATCACCGGAGACACGCCGCTTGACCAGGCCGAGCTTGTCGCCGACCGTCTCGGTCACCCCCTCCGGCTCGAAGTCGAGCTGGAGCATGACCTTCGTGGTGGACTCGTCGATGCGGTGGAAGGTGACCACACCCGCCTGGCGTGCCGCACCGTCGACCGTGGTCCAGGCGACCCGCTCGTCGGGCCGCTGCTCGGTGATCGCCGCGTCGAACTCGCGCCGGACGCCGCCGATGTTCGTCACCCAGTGGGTGAGGGTGTCCGTCCGCTGTTCGATGCGTTCCACGCCCTCCATGAACGCCGGGAACGTCTCGAACTGGGTCCACTGGTTGTAGGCGGTGTGCACCGGCACGTCGACCCGCACGGACTCCTCGACCTGAGACATGCATGACCCCTCTCGTCTCGTCGAACTGCGTGAGGGGACCGGGTTCCTGTCTGCGCCCGGGATATGCCCACGATCACGATGTGGTGACGTGCGGCCGGCCGGAGCGCGAGCCCGGGAAGCAGGCGGACGCCTCAGGCCGAAGCCACCGGTGAGGCCGCCGGCGCCGCGCCACCTCCCGGCGGGAGCACCGTCCCGGCCGGCTCAGTCGGACGCGGCGGCCGGGGACTCCTGACGGGCCGGTGCCGGTTCCGGCTGTGCGGCCGGGCGCCCGCGGCGGCGGAGCAGCAGTCGTCTCGCCGGACTTTCCACCGCCTCGTACAGCACCCAGGACAGCCCGAGCGACACGCTGAACGCGAGCGCCGTGACGGCCAGCCCCGCGAGGGCCCCGAAGTGAGGCTTCGTCCCCAGCAGGTTGGTCGCGGCGCGCAGCACCAGCAGGTGGATCATGTAGAAGGCGAACGACAGTTCCCCCAGCCGCACCAGTCGCCGATGCCGCCACAGCGAGGGCAGCCCCTGCAGGTCGGCGACGGCCGCCGCCGGGATGAGCAGCGTGAACCCGATCAGGGTGCACACCGTGGCGGAGTAGCCGGGAGTGACCTGGGGGACGAAGAAGTAGCCGATGATCGCCAGGGCGAGGGACGCCTCGAGACCGGGCCCGCGCCACCGGCCGAGCAGCACCAGCCGCGCGGTGACCGCACCGAGGACGAACTCGGGCAGCCGGGCGGCCGGGAACGAGTAGAGCGGGTACGTCCACCAGTGGTGGGCGTCGGCCCGGGCCAGGACCAGGACCGCCGCCACGGACAGCGCGCCGAGCAGGACCGAGCCGCGCGCCCCGAGCCTGCGCAGCAGCAGGATCAGCAGCGGGAAGGCGGCGTAGAAGAACGCCTCGCAGGTCAGCGACCAGCTGACCGGGTTCAGCGTCTGCCACCAGGGGCGCCACCAGGAGTGCAGCAGCAGCACGTTGGCCAGTGCCTGCTTGGGGGACGGCCTGGTCTGGTGGGCCAGGGTGTACGTCATGAGGAGGGCGACGGCCAGGGTGACCAGGTGCACCGGGTAGACACGGGCGATGCGCCGCCGCCAGAAGGCGAGGGCGCGGTCGCGGGGCCGCGCCGACCAGGTCAGCACGAATCCGGACAGCACGAAGAAGAACGACACTCCGGTGGCACCGGCACCGAATCCCCAGGAGACGACGTGGCCGCCGGTGCCCCCGAAGTAGCCGAAGTTGTTCACGTGCAGTCCGAAGACCAGCAGCGCCGCCATCCACCGCAGCCCGGTGAGGGACGGCAACGAGGCACCGGCGGCGGAGGGGCTGGACCGGCCGGTCGACGTGCCGGTACGGGTGGGCGGCGTCCGGAGCGCCCGGGTCGTCGCCGTGGTCATCGAATCACCTGCCGCAGAGGATTGGCGTGGGGCATGAAGGGGTACCTTGCCCGCTCACCCCGGGTCCATCACACCACATGGCAAACATCACACTGCTGGCGAACGACGGACCCCTCCGTATGCCACGGACGGCCGGTCCGGGTGCACCCGTACGAGTGACGCCCGGCCGACCGCCTCGTCGAGGTGCCCCGGGACCTGTCCGCCGTCGGCCACGACGACACCCATCTCTCGCACCTGACCGCTTCGCCGTCGGGTGGCTGGAGGACCCTCAACCGGAGCCCTGCAAACCGGAGTTGGAACCCGATCTCGTGGTCAGGGGCACCAGCGGGCCACCGCCCGCCCGAGCCGGTGACCGTCAGGCCGCCTTGCCCGCCAGTGCCTTGATGAGCTGGTCCCGGGTCATCTTCGACCGGCCCGGCACGTCCGCCGCGCTCGCCCGCTCGTAGAGCGCGGCCTTCGACAGGGTCGCGAGGTCCTCGGCGCCCTCCGTGCCGCCTTCGGCGTGCTCGGCGCGGCCGGCGCGTTTCCCCTCGGCGCGCCCCCGGGAGCCGGAGCGCCGGGACCGGCTCTGCTCGACGCTGCGGCTGAGCGCCTCCATGAGGTCGATGACGTTGGTCGCCTCCGGCGGCTCCGGCTCGCCGACGACCTGCTCGCCCTTCTGCTTCGCGGCGACGAGCTGCCCGACCCGTTCCTCGTACGTGTCGTGGTAGTCGCCCGGCCGCCAGTCGATGGTGAGGGCGTCGATCAGCTGCTGCGCGGTCCGCAGCTCCTTGCTGCCGGACTTCACGTGCCGCTCGGGCAGTCCGGGCACCACGTCTGCGGGGTCGCGCACCTCGTCCGCCCAGTGCAGGGTGTGCAGGACCAGCACGCCCGGCTGGGCGCGCAACGCGGTCAGATACTCCTTGCCGCGCATGGTGAGGGTGGCGATCCCCGCCTTATCGGACCGCTCCAGCGCCGCCCGCATCAGCTCGTACACCGTCATGTACTCCTTGCCGCGCGGGCCGACGTAGTACGTGCGCCCGAAGTAGACCGGCTCGATCTGACGGAGATCGACGAACCCGGCCATGTCGATCACCTTGGACCGCCCCGGCGCGATCTCCTCCAGTTCCTCGGGCTCGACGACCACGTACTCGCCGTCACCGATGTCGTAGCCCTTGACGATCCGGTCGGGATCGACCTCCTTGCCGGTGCGCTCGTTCACCCGCTTGTTGCGGATCCGGTCCGAGGTGCCGCGCTGGAGCTGGTGGAAGTGCACGGTGTGGTCCTCGGTCGCGGTGTACAGCCCCACGGGCAGCGTGACCAGCCCGAAGGTCAGGACACCGGTCCAGATGGGTCTCGCCATGACTGTCCTCGCCTCCCGGGGCGCCCTCGGGCGGGCCTTCAGGGACAGTGTCCGAGCGGTGCAGCAGGTAGGCCACCGGACCGCGTCCCGGAGCGCCACGGACGCCTGGGGCGTCGTCACCGACAGGCTGGTCCACGGCAGCGCCTCGGCATGGAGGCCCGGCCCGGCGAGATCGATCCCGGTCGCGAGCCGGACGACCTGCCCGCCCACCCGGACGGTGTCGGCGTGGCGCGCCGGGGTGGCGGCGACGGCGCCGGTCCGGCGGGGCCGGCACCGGATGCGCGGGGCGGCCGGCGGAACCGGACCGGGGAACCACGGGGTGCGCACCGCAGTGGCGCGCGGGCCCGGACCGGGCCGGTGGTCCTGCGGTCACCGGTCCACGGGCGCGTTCGCCAGGGCATGTACGCCCTGTCGCGGGCCGTCGCCCCGACCGGATCGGCAGCCGACTGGCTGGTGTACGCGCCCGGAACGGCCGCCCGCTTCCGGCACTTCGCCTGACACCGCGGGCGTGGGTCACGCCGTACGGCGGGTGGGCGAGTGCTTCGCCTCCACGGCAGCCGCCTCCTCGACAGCCGCCTCGGCCCGGCGCCCGGCCTCGCGTACGGCGCGGTCGGCCCGGCGGGCCCGTTCCCGCGCCCCCTGCTCGTCGGCGCGGGCCTGTCGCTGTTCCTCCTGCGCGCCGCGCAGCTCCTCACGCAGCCCGCGGACGCGCTCCTCCGCCTCGGCCACCCTGCCCCGGGCCTCCTCCGCCTCCCGCCCGGCCGCCTCGGCCTCCGCTTCCCGGGCCCGCACCTCCCGCTCCGCGTCACGGGCCTTCTCGCGGGCCTCGGCGATGCGCCGGCGCCGCGCGGCCTCTTCCGCGCGCTTCCCCTCCCGGGCGGGCTTCCTCGCCTCGGTCGTGGTGGCAGTGGCGGTCGCGGTGGGCGCGGGGCAGCCTGTGAGCACGGCCTCGTCGGCTGCGGGAAACCCGAACGTCGAGCTGAGCGGCTTCACCAGGCGGCCCGCCGCCCACTCCCGCGCTGCCGCCGGGTCGGCGAGGACGGCGTGCAGGGTCTCCTCGACCTCGCGCTGGACCCCCTCGCCCACCGGGTGCCCGGACTGCGCGGCCAGCTGCCGGGCCTGCCGGCCGAGGGCGCCGATCACCTCGTTCTGCCGCCGGGCGAGCTTGCGCAGCTGCCCGCCGTCCAGCTCCCGGTGCGCGCGGCGCAGTTCCTCGCCCAGGTCGAGCAGCGGCTGGACCCCCTCCGGCCGACGGCGGACCAGCAGATTGCTGACCCAGGCGGCCAGGCTCGGCCGTCGCAGCGCGCCGATCTCCCTGGCGAGACCCTGGTCACCGGCCTTGCGGGCCTCCAGGGCGCGGCGGCCCCGGGCGGCGACGAACTCCTCCGGCCGCAGCGCGTACAACTCGTCGGCGACGGTATCCAGCTCCACCGGCGTTTCCCTCGCGAGCTTCGGTGACGGACTCCGAGTTTCCCACCGTGCGTGGCTCATGTGCCTGATGAGGCTCGTCGCCGGCCCGTGGCGGCTCCGGCGGCCGTGGTCGCGACTTTCGGCGGCGCACTTGCCGCCTTTCGGCCGGGCGCCGCAGACCGTCGGCGGACAGTGCCTGCGGGCCGGACTCGGCAGGGTGGCCGTATGCAGAGGACCAAGGGGATCAAGCGCGCACAGTTCCTCGCCGCGATGGCGTCCGCCGGGCTCACCGCGGCACTCCTGCCCGCAGGGCCGGCCCGGGCGGCCGGGGCGAGCACGGGCGCGGCTCGGGCGGACAGGACACGGGTGGGCCGGGCGCGGGGCGGGCTGCGGCACCGGGGTGTCGTCTACACCGTGGGGGAGGGGGAGACTCCGGGGACGGCGTTCAGCACGTCCCGGATGCGGGCGGACATCCGGGCGATCCGCGACGAGTTGCACGCCGACACCGTGGACGTCACCGGCGACGGAGTGGACCGCCTCACGGCCACCGCGGCAGAAGCCGCGGAAAGGGGCCTGCGCGTGTGGCTCCAGCCCACCCTCGGCGACGTCCCCGAGCGGGACATCCTGGAGCACCTCGCCGAGACCGGCCGGTTCGCGGAGCGGCTGCGCCGGCAGGGGGCCGCCGTGGACCTCGGCGTCGGCTGCGAGTTCTGGCTCTTCGTACCCGGCATCGTCCCGGGGGACACCGCCCAGGAACGCATCCGGAACCTGCTCGAGGGCACGGTGGACCCCGTCGCGATGCAGCGCCGCCTCGACCGTTTCACGGCGAAGGCGGCTGCGGTGGGCCGTTCGGTGTTCCGCGGCAGGCTGAGCTACGCGGCCGCCCAGGACGACCACGTCGACTGGCGGCTCTTCGACATCGTGGGCATCGACTACTACTCGTACTTCCCCGACAGGGCGGGCCACGTACGGGAGTTGAGCCGGTACCTGCGGTGGGGCAAGCCGCTGGCCGTCACCGAGTTCGGCACCTGTGCCTACGTGGGGGCGCCCGAGTCCGGAGGCATGGGATGGGACGTCGTCGACCACGACAAGAACCCCGCGGAGATCAAGGGACACCTGGTCCGCAGCGAGCGCACCCAGGCGGAGTACCTCCTGCAACTCCTCGACGTGTTCGACTCGTTGGGCCTGTACGCGGCGATGGCCTTCGAGTTCGTCACCCCCGACGCCCCGCACCGGCCCGGCGATCCGCGCCACGACCTCGACCTGGCGAGCTACGCCATCACCAAGACCCTCATGGACCGCCCGAACGACCCCGCCTCCGGCCGGCACTGGGAGCCGAAGCAGGCCTTCCACGCCCTGGCCCGACGCTACCGCGTGCGGAACGCGTCGAGGGCGGGGGCACCCGGCCGGCCGCGTCCATGAGCTCCCGGTAGGCCCGCCCGTGGGAGCGGACGTCGGCCGGTGCCCCAGGCGCCCTGGGGCACCGGCCGTACGGGCGTGCGGCAGGCCATGGCGCGCCGGGCGGGCCGAAGCCGTCCGGCGGGCCGGGTGACGCGTGGCGGGCGGAAGCCGTCTGCGGCGGGCCGGGGTGCGCTTGGCGGGCGGCAGCCGTGGACGGCGGACCCGGGCACGTGAGACCGGCGGATGCCGTCGGTGTGTCGTGTCGCGGCTCACCCGTTCGGAGGATGTCCCGGCTTGCCGCGCGGTCGTGGGCGGTGTGCGGCCCACATCATGCGTGCATGCCCCCGACCGGCCACCGGGCCGCCCCCGCCCGCCGCCCCGTGCAAAGGCCTGCAGAGGCGAACGCGGCGACGGGCGCGGACAGGGACACGGCGACGGACGCACACCACCGGCAGGCCGCGACGCACGACCAGAATTGTATTGTTCGTTTTCTTGAATCCTTCGTGTTTATGAGGGTAGCGTCGCCCGCATGACCGCCTCCCCGACCCCGACCACCGCCGAGGAACTCCGCGGTGCCGGCCTGCGCGTGACGGCGGCCCGCGTCGCGCTGCTGGAGACCGTCCGGGACGGCGACCACCTCGGCGTCGAGGCGATCGCCTCCGGGGTCCGTGACCGCGTAGGCCATATCTCCCTGCAAGCCGTCTACGAGGCTCTCCACGCCCTCACCGCGGCGGGACTCGTGCGCCGTATCGAGCCGGCCGGTCATCCGGCCCTGTTCGAGGGGCGCGTGGGCGACAACCATCACCACCTCGTGTGCCGGTCGTGCGGTGCCGTCGTCGACGTGGACTGCGCCGTCGGCGACGCGCCCTGTCTGACCGCCTCCGACGACCGCGGCTTCTCCGTCGAGGAGGCCGAGGTCGTCTATTGGGGCACGTGCCCCGACTGTTCCACCGGCCACAGTTCCTGAGCACCGAGTTCCGCACAGTTCGGAAGGATTGCCATGACTGAGAACCACGACGCGATCGTCACAGACGCGAAGGCGCAGGGGGCGAGTGGCGGCTGCCCCGTCGCCCATGACCGGGCCCTGCACCCGACCCAGGGCGGTGGCAACCGCCAGTGGTGGCCGGAGCGGCTCAATCTGAAGATCCTTGCCAAGAACCAGCCGGCGACGAACCCGCTCGGTGAGGAGTTCGACTACGCGGAGGCGTTCCGGAGCCTCGACCTCCCGGCCGTCAAGCGCGACATCGCCGAGGTGCTCACCACCTCGCAGGACTGGTGGCCTGCCGACTTCGGCCACTACGGCCCTCTGATCATCCGTATGGCCTGGCACAGCGCGGGCACCTACCGCATCAGCGACGGCCGCGGCGGCGCAGGCGCCGGTCAGCAGCGCTTCGCCCCGCTGAACAGCTGGCCGGACAACGTCAACCTGGACAAGGCCCGCCGCCTGCTGTGGCCGGTGAAGAAGAAATACGGCCAGAAGATCTCCTGGGCCGACCTGATGATCCTCGCCGGCAACGTGGCCTTGGAGTCCATGGGCTTCGACACCTTCGGCTTCGGCGGCGGCCGCGCGGACGTGTGGGAGCCGGAGGAGGACGTCTACTGGGGTCCCGAGACCGCCTGGCTGGACGACAAGCGCTACACCGGCGACCGCGAACTGGAGAACCCGCTCGGCGCGGTCCAGATGGGTCTGATCTACGTCAACCCCGAGGGCCCGAACGGCAACCCGGACCCGCTGGCCGCGGCCCGCGACATCCGGGAGACGTTCCGCCGTATGGCGATGAACGACGAGGAGACCGTCGCGCTGATCGCCGGCGGCCACACCTTCGGCAAGACGCACGGCGCCGGCCCCGCCGACTCGGTCGGCGTCGACCCCGAGGCCGCCGGCCTGGAGGAGCAGGGCCTCGGCTGGCGGAGCACCTACGGCACCGGCAAGGGCCGGGACGCCATCGGCTCCGGCCTCGAGGTGACCTGGACCACCACCCCGACCCAGTGGGGCAACGGCTTCTTCGACATCCTCTTCGGTTACGAGTGGGAGCTGACCGAGTCCCCGGCCGGCGCCAAGCAGTGGGTGGCCAAGGACGCCGAGGCCATCATCCCCGACCCGCAGGACCCGTCGCAGAAGCGTCTGCCCACGATGCTGACGACCGACCTGTCGCTGCGCTTCGACCCGATCTACGAGCCGATCTCCCGCCGGTTCCACGAGAACCCGCAGGAGTTCGCCGACGCCTTCGCCCGCGCCTGGTACAAGCTCACCCACCGTGACATGGGCCCGAAGTCGCTGTACCTCGGCCCGGAGGTCCCGCAGGAGACGCTGATCTGGCAGGACCCGCTGCCGGAGCGCGAGGGCGAGCTGATCGACGACGCCGACGTCGCGGCCCTGAAGACCAAGCTCCTCGAGTCCGGTCTGTCGGTGTCCCAGCTGGTCACCACCGCCTGGGCGTCCGCCTCCACCTTCCGGGCCAGTGACAAGCGCGGCGGTGCCAACGGCGCCCGGATCCGCCTGCAGCCGCAGCGCGGCTGGGAGGTCAACCAGCCCGACGAGCTGGCCCAGGTGCTGCGCGTCCTCGAGGGCGTCCAGCAGCAGTTCAACGCCTCCTCGGGCGCCAAGAAGGTCTCCCTGGCCGACCTCATCGTCCTCGGCGGTGCCGCGGCTGTCGAGAAGGCCGCCAAGGAGGCCGGCTTCGAGGTCCGGGTGCCCTTCACCGCGGGCCGCGTGGACGCCACCGAGGAGCAGACCGACTCCGAGTCCTTCGAGGCGCTGGAGCCGACGGCGGACGGCTTCCGCAACTACCTGGGCAAGGGCAACCGCCTGCGCGCCGAGTTCCTGCTGGTCGACAAGGCGAACCTGCTGGACCTGAGCGCCCCCGAGATGACGGTGCTCGTCGGTGGTCTGCGCGTCCTGGGTGCCAACCACGCGCAGTCGCAGCTCGGCGTCCTCACCAAGACGCCCGGTGTCCTCACCAACGACTTCTTCGTCAACCTGCTCGACATGGGCACGACCTGGAAGTCGACCTCCGAGGACCAGACCACGTTCGAGGGCCGCGACGCCGTCACGGGCGAGCTGAAGTGGGCCGGCAGCCGCGCCGACCTGGTCTTCGGTTCCAACTCCGAGCTGCGCGCCGTCGCCGAGGTCTACGCGAGCGACGACGCGAAGGAGAAGTTCGTGAAGGACTTCGTCGCCGCGTGGGACAAGGTCATGAACCTGGACCGGTTCGACCTGGTCTGAGCATCGCTTCGAGGGCGTCCGGGCCGACCCGCGCAGGTCGGCCCGGACGCCCTCGTCGTTCGAGCGGAGACCCAGCCTCCCGTCATGGAACCGTCACAGGTGATCCACGACCGTCACAGCTGGATCACAGCGGCAACCCGGGGTCTCCCCCCTCTGTCTCCGTCGGTGAGCACCGGCACGGAGCCGGTCGCACCACGCACACCGGAATCGGGGGACCCCATGCAGTACCGCACCACCATCCGCCTCGCCGCCTCGGCGACGGCCGTGATCGCCGCCGCGCTGTCGCTGACCGCGTGCCAGTCGGACGGCGACGCGTCGGCCAGGACGTCCTCCCCGGCACCGGCCTCCCGCGCCCCTTCCGGCACCGCCTCCGCCGCCGCGAACCCCGGTTCCTCGGCCTCGTCGGCCGCGGGATCCTCGACGCCGGGATCGTCCACGCCGGGATCCTCGACCTCGGGCTCGTCCGGCGGCACGTCGACCGGGTCGGGTGCCTCGGCCTCTCCCGCCTCCGACACCGGCACGGTGCCGCCGTGCTCGCCGTCGGCCGTGAAGGCGACGGCCTACCAGGCGGCCGACCGCCCGGCCGGCACCGGCACGGGCGCGGCGATCATCGAGTTCACCAACGCCTCCGCGCACGCGTGCAGCCTGCAGGGCCACCCGACGGTGGCCGGTGCGGGCAACGGCTCGCCCTCGCACAACAGCCCCCTGAAGGTGACTCCCACGGGCGCGGCCCCGGCCGTGCGCCTCGCCCCGGGCGGCAAGGCATGGGTGAAGCTGACCTTCGTACAGGTCCAGGGCGAGGCCGACGGCTACTGCGTCTCCGGTGCGAAGCCCGTCGTCTACCCGACGCTCGTGGTCGGCCTGCCCGGCTCCGGCGCGCACCAGGTCGCCCTGTCCGACGGTGAGTTCGCCGAGTGCGACAACACCGTCACCGCGAGCGCGGTCACGGCGGCGAAGCCCGCCTGACCGCACCACCGGTCGCCGGGCGGGGGGGGGGGGGGGGGGGGGGGGGGGGGGGGGGGGGGGGGGGGGGGGGGGGGGGGGGGGGGGGGGGGGGGGGGGGGTGGGGGGGGGGGGGCGCGGGGGGGGGCGGCGCGCGG